>PBRQ01000052.1 GCA_002725995.1 Gammaproteobacteria bacterium | reverse complement strand
GCTAAGGTATTGGTCGGGGTAGAGAGATTTGAACTCCCGACATCCTGCTCCCAAAGCAGGCGCGCTACCAGACTGCGCTATACCCCGATTCAATTGACAGTTGCAGACACAGATATAAGCACCAGATAATGGCGCCACAATCTCTCCCGACTAGATGCCTGTTTCGTGGATTGTCGAGAGGGGCGCATTCTACTGAACCGTGGTTCGTTCAGTCAATTAGAGATACGAAATTGAGAGACAAATGAGCTACCTGTTTATTTCTGACCTGCACTTGGATGAAAACAGTGAAGGCATAACCCGGGGCTTCAAATCGTTCCTGCACCAGCAGGTGCCCCTGGCTGAAAAGCTCTTTATTCTCGGTGACCTGTTCGAGGTTTGGCTCGGGGACGATGATATAACGCCCTTTAACGCTGAAATTATCCAGATACTAGGCGATATCCAAATTCCAAAATATATTATCCATGGCAACAGGGATTTCCTGCTGGGGCAGACATTCTGCGATCAATCCGGCCTGGAACTGCTGCCGGACCCGACGATAATCGAATATGCGGGAGAATCGATACTGTTAATGCATGGTGATAGCCTCTGCACGCGAGATGAAGACTACATCAAGGTTCGAAACCACCTCAGGCAGCCTAGCGTGCAGCAGGAATTACTGGCGAAGCCTCTCGCTGAACGCACCGCAATAGCAAAGGATGCACGTAAACAGAGTAAAGAACACACTCGCGAGACGGCGGTGGATATCATGGATGTCACGCCTGATGAAGTGACCCGGGTGATGGCTGAAAACGGCGTCCAACTGCTGATACATGGACATACCCACAGGCCAGCGGTTCACGATTTGCTGATTGAGGGCAACCCCGCGCGGCGGATCGTACTAGGAGATTGGGGTGAATCTGGCTGGTATCTGAAACTTGATGGCAAAAACCAGGATCTCATCTCATTCGAGATAGACTCCTAGCCGATAGCTGGGCGCCCTGCCTGCTTCTCATCATAGAATTATCATACAACTTTCAGCCAAAAAACCGTTGATATTCATAACCTTACGAGCACAAGGCCCTTTCAATTTCTTTATTTTGCCCCTGCGATAGGGTAGACTGTGCGCCCCTTTTCGGGGTATCTCGCGATGCCGGGAGCCCTGACGAAATCAGATAAAATACGAGGATTTAAGCGTGCTTGAAGCATATCGACAACATGTCGCCGAAAGAGCCGAGATTGGAATTGACCCCCTGCCCCTATCAGCCGAACAGGTCGAAGCGCTAGTAGAACTATTGCAGGCACCACCGGCAGGAGAAGAGGCCTTTGTTCTGGACCTTATCTCAAATCGGGTCCCGGCAGGCGTTGACGATGCAGCTTGTGTTAAGGCTGGCTTTCTAACAGAGGTTGCGAAGGGACAAAAGACTTCTCCGGTGATCGACAGGACACTGGCGACCACCCTCCTTGGGACGATGCTGGGTGGCTACAATATCGGCCCGCTAATCGAACTGCTTGATGATGATGCCGTCGCTGAAACGGCGGCCGGTGCACTATCCGGAACACTCCTGATGTTCGACGCATTTCATGATGTTGTCGAAAAATCAGCGACAAACAACTATGCCAAATCGGTGCTGAAATCCTGGGCTAATGCCGAGTGGTTTACTGACCGGAACAAGGTTGCGGAAAAAATTACCATGACAGTTTTCATGGTTGAAGGTGAAACCAATACGGATGATCTGTCCCCGGCTGGGGCCGCCTGGAGCAGGCCGGACATCCCGCTGCATGCGACCGAAATGCTGTCGAAAACAATGGATGATCCGCTACAGACTATCGATCAGTTAAAAAACAAGGGTAACTCCCTTGCCTACGTAGGCGATGTTGTTGGTACCGGCTCATCGCGGAAATCAGCAACCAATTCCGTGCTCTGGCACATGGGCGATGATATTCCCCATATTCCAAACAAGCGGGATGGCGGCGTTGTTCTCGGCGGTAAAATCGCTCCAATTTTCTTTAATACCATGGAAGATGCCGGCGCCCTGCCGATCGAATGCGACATCTCAAAGTTAAATATGGGCGATGTTATTTCCATCTACCCCTATGAAGGTAAAATCACGAACGACGAGACAGGTGAAACACTCACCGAGTTTGAACTAGCTACGGAAGTATTGCTCGATGAAGTTCAGGCCGGCGGCAGGATTCCACTTATAATCGGTCGCGGGCTCACCGAGCGTGCACGGGAAGCGCTGGACATGGGTCCATCTGCTATTTTTCGTCTACCCGTTCCCGCAGAAGAATCTAGCAAGGGCTTTACGCTTGCCCAGAAGATAGTCGGCAAGGCTTGCGGCGTGAGTGGCATTCGCCCAGGCACCTATTGTGAACCGCGCATGACCACTGTGGGTTCCCAGGATACGACGGGGCCCATGACCCGCGATGAGTTAAAGGAACTTGCCTGTCTGGGGTTTTCAGCAGACCTGGTGATGCAGTCTTTCTGCCATACGGCCGCCTATCCGAAGCCCGTGGATATCGATACCCAGCACAACCTGCCGGACTTTATTGAAACACGCGGTGGTGTAGCACTCAGGCCTGGCGATGGCATCATTCACTCCTGGCTGAACCGGATGTTACTGCCGGATACGGTGGGGACTGGTGGTGACTCTCACACGCGCTTTCCCCTCGGCATCAGTTTTCCTGCGGGTTCTGGGCTGGTTGCCTTTGCCGCGGCTATTGGTGTAATGCCACTGGATATGCCTGAATCGGTACTGGTGCGCTTCAAGGGAGAAATACAGCCCGGTATTACTCTCAGGGACCTGGTTAACGCAATTCCCTACGCTGCAATCCAGCGAGGCTTGCTGACGGTCGCCAAGGAAGGAAAGAAAAATGTATTTTCAGGCAGAATCCTGGAGATTGAAGGTTTGCCCGACCTAAAGGTTGAACAAGCCTTTGAACTAAGCGATGCATCCGCTGAAAGATCTGCCGGCGGCTGTAGCATTCGCCTGAATCAGGTGCCTATTGTTGAGTACATCACATCAAATGTGACATTGCTCAAGTGGATGATCAGTGAAGGATATGGAGATACCCGGACCATTGAACGCCGTGTGGCAACAATGGAAGAATGGCTCAAGGACCCGGTGCTAATCGAGCCGGATGCCGACGCCGAATACTTTGAAATCATTGAAATTGATCTCAATGAAATTAAAGAACCACTACTTGCCTGCCCCAACGACCCGGATGACGTCAAACCCCTATCCGAGGTGAGCGGTGCTCAAATAGATGAGGTGTTCATCGGCTCCTGCATGACGAACATAGGACATTTTCGTGCCGCCGCTAACATGCTTAGTCAGGCGAAGGCGGTGTCATCAAGACTGTGGATTTGCCCACCCACCAAAATGGACAAACAGCAACTCATGGAAGAAGGTGTTTATAACGTATTCGCTCAGGCAGGTGCCCGGACGGAGATGCCTGGCTGTTCCCTTTGCATGGGTAACCAGGCCAGGATTGCGGCTAAATCAACCTGCGTATCCACTTCGACCAGAAACTTCCCAAATCGTCTGGGCGACGGCGCCGATGTATACCTTGCTTCAGCGGAGCTAGCGGCGGTATCAAGCATCCTGGGGAAACTACCGAGCCCGGAAGAATACATGGAGTTTGCCAAAAACCTGGACACGATGGCAGATGAGCTTTATCGATACCTAAACTTTGATCAAATAGCATCGTTCCGGGAAGCGGCAGACCAGATAATAGCCAGATCTCAGTAAAAGGGTCTGAGTAGAATGGCACTTACTTAACCACACTAGCCCTGTCATTTCGCCTGCCCTAAGCGACCAACCGGAGTCGCGCGCGACGGAGCCGAAGGGACCGAAGTGGAGAAATCTCTGCCAGCAGCCCAAAAGCGAGACCCTTCGACTTCGCGGTCTTCGCCGCTCCTCTCAGGGTGACAAAAATATGGTTAACGGCTTAAGTAAGTGCCGTTCAGGTCTGAGTAGTAAGGCCTAATTAGCTAAGCCTAAGCAACTAGGCTTCAGTAACCAGATTCCTGAACCGGTAAACTCTGATCGCTTTTCGAAGCGATTTGGTTTTTTCCGGTTGATCCTCCGCATAGTTCAGACGGATATAGGTATCGGTAACCTGCTTCATCGCCGGCGCCAGGTCCGGGCGCGCTTGCGCGACCCGCGCGGCAAAATCTAGTGGCCCTTCACCGACGGATCTCGGTAACCCCTGCCTTGCCATCAACTGACAAAACCTCAGGTACTCCCTGTCTATTGGCCGCAGCAGGGCATGGCTTCGTTTGCCAAGGACAAAAATTGCCACAACCCCCAACAGGCTAAAGAAGCCGCTCAGCATTACCATGCCCAGCCACTTCCGGTCGAGATCACCAAAGTACCGGGCGAGTAAACTCATTTGCACACTCGGCGTATAGCCAACTACCCACCTGTCCCAATAGTAGCCAAGGGCGCTTAGCTGCAAACGGATTTCAGTCAGCCACAGGGTTTGACGGTATTTCATCCAGGAAAGAGGCAGATTGGAGAGGAATGTATCTTCATCTTTAACAGCGAATTCAAGGCCGCTCTCGATTCTCTCTGGTGCAACCGCCGATGTGGGATCGACCCTTACCCAGCCCTGCCCTTCCTGCCAGACTTCAGTCCAGGCATGGGCATCAAACTGCCTGACCTCGACATAGTTGCCTATTCGGTTGTACTCACCTCCCTGGTACCCCACCACGACACGGGCAGGGATGCCAACCGCACGCATCAGGAAGACAAAACTACCGGCATAATGCTCACAAAATCCACGTTTACTATCCAGGAGGAATTCATCAACTGAGTGGTCTCCCAGAACAGGCGGTTTGAGGGTATAAACGAACTCTTCCAGGTTGAACCTGCGCAGGATATTGCGAATATAGTCTCGCTTGTTCGGTGACCGTTCCCAGATCGATTCAGCCAGGCGTTTTGCCCTTGGATTCCCTTCCTCCGGCAGCAGGGTATAACGGTATCGCCAGAAGTCATGTAGGTCCCGATCAATTCTGTAGTTCAGGTGCGATGTCAGCTCATAGCGGAGTTTCGACCTGATCTCACGAAAGGAATAGAAGCGGAAGTCTCGGACGAGTCCTATGCCTTCCTTATTTGTCCCCTCCGGCATAGTCAGGCTGAAAAGCCAGTTTTGGCTGGTTGGCTCCAACAGGATACTGTATCTAACTTCCTCTCCTAACAGTTCCATCTTGTCTTGCCAGCTGGTCGGCGGCTGATCCGGCCGATAGATCCTTCCATAAAGAGCTGGAAGTTCCTGCGTCCAGGACTCCCCATCAAATCGTGAAAGCACAAGGCCCCGCCAGTATAGCTTGCTCAGGGGCGGTACTTCACCGGCAAATGTTGCTCTGAATGCCAGCTCATCAGACTGGGTAAGCAAGGCGATATTCCCTGGCGTCATGGTGTCCGTGACCCCGGTCCTGGCGACACTTGATTGCATAGGCACGGTCCAGAGAGGCGAGATCCGGGGAAACAATACAAACAGCACAATCATCAGCGGCAGGGATTGTACCAGCAAGACAGTGGCCTTCTTGAAAGTCTGTACTGGCCGAAGGTGGGAGCGGGTTTGATTCAGGCCGATCAAAGCAGCGGTGATCATGATCACGCACACAAATATATACAGGGTGGAGGGTATGCCCTGCTCGTAAAGAAATTGAGTCACCGCGACAAAGTAGCCGAGGAGAATAACCACGTAACCATCTCTTTTGTGGTGCATCTCCAATAGCTTGAGGACAAACATCATAATGAGTAGACCGACCCATGGGTCAAGACCCAGAAAGGTGCCGTACCCAAAGCCAAGCCCAACCGTGCCAAAGAAAATAAACAGCACTTTGATCCACTTCCCTGGATAGGACCAGCGCCCCTGGTAGACCATCACTCGCCACAGGACACAAAAAAAGCACAGCGCAATAGTGAGGTACGGCAGACGTGAGAAGTGCGGCACGATTACCGCCATCTGCGCTACCAGCATCCAGGCAAGGCTGTTCCTTGGAACCTGGAATCCGGTCATGAGCCCTGCTCAATTTCAAACAATGCAAGGGTTTTCAGCATTTCCTCGCGATGCTCATGGCCACGACCGGGTGCCAGTTCTATACCCGGCAAACGGAGCCCGTATTCGTCATTGCCGGCATCAAATTTTAATACCCAGTAACAGAGCCTGCTTAGTCTTGCCTCCCTGTCCATACCGGGGAAAAAGTCCCACTCCAGCCAGACTCTTCTATCTGCAAAGGCTGCAAACTGCTTGGTTAAAAGCTCACTTGTTCGCGCATAGGACTTCCATGCAACATGCTTCAGCGGATCACCCTGCTGGTAGTCACGAAGACCATAGAAGTCATCAACGCCTTCCCGCTGTATCAGTTCACCATCGTTGCTACTCGCCTGTGCAAACGGAATTGCCCCAGCTGGAACCGGCCTTGGATACACGATAGTTTGCATATCAAGATCAAGCCAGGACCAGGCTCGAAACAAACCCACTGGGTAGTAAGTCTGGATTAACATTCGCCCCGGGTTCATGACGCCACGAATACGGGTTTCCACAAATAATTTGACTTTTACCTCTTCCTCTTCGAGGAGGTCTGCCCCCTGAAGCAGTTCAGGATTCCATCCCAGTAGTAAAGCCTCAAAGGTGCGCGCACCTAATCGGCTTAGCACGAGCGTAAACTCTGCGTCCTCTCCCGCAAAAGCAGGCAGCGTGCTACTGGCCATGATCGTTAGTCCCGAGAGGTTGCGATAAGTGTGCAGGATGCTGACCATAAATAGGCTCGCTAGCAGAAAAGCAAGCACGAAGATGAGGCTGTTCTGATAGTTAATACCAGCAAGCACCATGAACACAATCAGGAAGCTGAAGAGAATCCCTTCCTTGGTGGGCAATATGAAAATCTTTTTCCGATCCAGCGTGATGGCGCTGGCGGGCGGCATCCGCCTGTCCAGCCAGCGTCTGAACCTTATGGATGGCCAAACGGTGGAATCAGGTGTATTTGCGCTGCTGGTCATTTAGGGAGCCTACCTAGCCTATCACGTCCACCTTAGTGAGCAGTCGCTGCGCAAGTGCCGTACCACCATGTCCAGAGAAGTCTGCCGCCTCTCTCAACCTGTGTTCAACGACGGAGGGAAGCACCGCCTGAACATCCTCCGGCACGACATGACTGCGATTTTCAATGAAAGCCCAGGCGCGCGAACAGGCTAGCAAAGCCAGCGCTCCCCTGGGTGACAGGCCGTAGGCAAACTCAGGAGCCTGACGCGTGTGCTGAACCAGCCGCTGAATATAATCAAGTACCGCCTCAGAGGCCACGACCTGCTCCGCCTCAACCTGTAATTCCTGCAACTGCTGGACAGTCATCGTGGGCTCCAGCCGCTCGAGTACAGCACGCCGATCCTCCCCCTTGAGAAGGACTCGCTCTGCTGCTGCATCCGGGTACCCCAGTTCAATTCTCATCAGAAACCGATCGAGTTGCGATTCCGGCAGGGGAAATGTCCCCGCCTGGGTGTTTGAGTTTTGCGTAGCGATAACAAAAAACGGTGCAGGCAGTGGTCGCGTCTGACCTTCAATGGTCACTTGACGCTCTTCCATTGCTTCAAGCAGTGCACTCTGACTTTTTGGCGTAGTACGATTGATTTCGTCTGCAAGTACCAGCTGACTGAAGATCGGTCCAGGATGAAACTTGAAATTGCTGGCATCCTTTTCATAAATAGAGACACCCAAAATATCTGCTGGCAAAAGGTCACTGGTAAACTGGATGCGGTTATAGCTGAGATTCAATACCTTGGCGAGGGTATGGGACATGGTTGTTTTGCCCATGCCAGGCAGATCTTCGATGAGAAGGTGACCACGGGACAGAAGGCAGGTCAGTGCCAACTTAATATGGTGTTCCTTACCCAGAAGCACAGACCCAACGTGCGCAATAGTTTTCTCAAGGATAGCTGGCACTTTTAGCGTTTTCTCAAGCCTGGTTGTGGAGCTCAATCACTTCCACATTCGCACCATTTCTCATCGCCTTCGCGTCATCATTTCGCCGCGACTCAAGTCGGGCCAGATATAGGTCATCTACGCCGCCAGTAACATAGTCAGCATCAAAGACGGAGGTGTCAAACCTGTCAATCTTCGAATTGATTCCACTGGCACAGTCAATCAGGTCTTCCAAATCCTGATAGATCAACCAGTCAGCACCAATATAGTCAGCAATTTCCTCAACCGTCTGGTTGTGCGCTACAAACTCCTTCGTATCAGGCATGTCAATGCCGTAAACATTAGGGAAACGTACTGGCGGTGCTGCAGATACGAGGTAGACCTTATTTGCCCCGGCATCCCTGGCCATCTGTACGATTTGCCGTGAGGTGGTACCACGAACAATGGAGTCGTCGACCAGGAGTACATTTTTCCCCTGAAATTCAAGCTCAACCGTGCTGAATTTTCGCCGTACCGATTTCTGGCGCTCCACTTGATCAGGCATGATGAAAGTCCGACCAATGTAGCGATTCTTAACCAGCCCTTCCCTGTACTTGACGTTCAACCTGTGGGCGAGCGGCAATGCCGCTGTGCAACTGGTATCAGGAATTGGAATGACAACATCGATATCGTGATCAGGGTGTATTCTCAAAATCTTATCCGCCAGCTTATCGCCCATCTTAAGACGAGCCTTGTAAACGGAAACACCATCGATGATTGAATCCGGTCGGGCAAGATACACATGTTCAAATATACAGGGGCTGTAAGTTGTTTCGGCCGCACACTGCCTGCGATGTACCTTGCCGTTGGACTGAATATAGATGGCTTCACCTGGCGCTATATCGTCGATAACTTCAAACCCCAAAGCATTTAGTGCCACACTTTCTGAGGCAATCATGTACTCGGTTGCAGCATCGCCTTCTCTTTTGCCGTATATCAGCGGCCTGATGCCGCATGGGTCACGAAACCCTACGATACCGTGTCCCGTAATAAGGGCAACGACGGCATATGCGCCAATTACACGTTCATGGACACGTTCTATCGCCTCAAAAATATCGTCAGGCTTTGGTCGCATCCCCGAAATATCGTGCAGCTCATGGGAAAAAACGTTTAACAGGACTTCAGAGTCTGAGCCGGTATTAATATGTCGCCGGTCAGATCGGAACAGGTCTTCATTCAGTTCATCATCATTGGTTAGGTTGCCATTGTGGGCTAAGCATATTCCAAATGGTGAGTTGACATACATGGGTTGTGCTTCAGCGGAACTCGCGGATCCAGCCGTGGGGTAACGAACATGTGCAATGCCCATCGCACCAACCAGGCTGTCCATATGGGCCTGCCTGAAAACATCACGTACAAGTCCATTATGTTTACGAAGATGCAGTCGATCACCATCACAGGTCACGATACCTGCGGCGTCCTGTCCCCGGTGTTGCAACACGGTTATGGCATCATAGAGGTCATAATTGACATCCTTTTTACCCACCATCCCAACGATACCGCACATAGTCAGATTCCCCTCACACTAGTCAATTCAATGAGCTGTTCACCCTGTTCCCATAATATGGGGCCAAGCCATTCGATGGTACTAACGACATGTGGAAGCAACACCGATTCTTTCCACCAGGAATCTTCTTGCACAGGTGCCAGATAGTATAACCCTGCTACCACAACAAGGATAACGATACTCCCCCTGGCAAATCCAAAAAACATGCCAAAAAATTTATCGGTTCCACCAAGCCCTGTCATTTTAATGACCTCACTGACCAGGCTGTTCAGCAACCCACCGACGATCAGGGTGCCGGCAAAGAGCATGGCATAGGCGGCACCCAGGCGTAATGAGGACATTTCGATGGCACCCACAAGCAGCGTTGATACCTGGCTGGCAAATAGCCTTGAAATAATAATCGCCGCGGTCCAGGTGACCACAGAAAGCGCTTCCTTCACAAACCCACGCCTGATGCTTATCAGTGTGGAAACCGCGAGGATGGCAACAATTAGCCAGTCGACCGTCGCAAGAAAATTCAATTACCCACCCAACTGACCTGCGTCATCCTCAACCCTATAGCGCACAATCTGACCCTTAAGCTTCAAACTCGTCTCAATCTTACCTTGCAGTGCCTGTAATGCACTCTTTTTCACCATTGGCCCGACGAATACACGGTATGTTTCACCTTTGCTTGTTTTTTCATAGAGTATATAACTTCGATGTTCAGCATCTCTCAATCTGGCACGCAACTTGATGGCATTTACCCTGTTCCTGAAACTTCCCAACTGCAGGCTCCAGCTTACGGGCAAACTGTTCTTATCAAGGGTGAAATCAGCACCTGCAGCGTAAGTACTCTCGTCAACAACCTCAAGGGGTAGCTGTGTAGCGCTGGCGCGCTCCATCCGCTCCATTTTAAGGCGAAGGTCCTTCACTGACAGTTTTTTTACATCGATATCTGGCGCTTCCGGGATACTGGCCATTACCCGCGCCCTGTCTTCAGTTGAACCATCCATGAGCATGGGCAGTACGATGACCGCCACGGAGGTTAAGATGCACGCCCCCACCAGCCTCTGTTTTAACCTTGCATCCAAATGTCTTGTCCGGTGGTTTACTTTGTGACGGCCAACTGCAGCACTGTTGCAACCAGCGGGAAGGATCCAAAAACCAGAACCAGATCATCTTTTCCCGCCATTGCCAGAGCACCTCTGAAGGCGTCCGGTATTTTATCATACGTGCTCACTGCGGACCCAGATGATGCAGATAGGCGGTTACGAAGCTCTTGCGCAGTCGCACCGCGTGCTTCATCCATGCTTGCCAGATGCCAGTGGTCAACGCAGGCGCTTAGCATGGAGAAAACACCCTCGCAATCCTTGTCTGCATACATGGCTACCACCGCATGCACGCGATCATTGCCTTCAAGGGACTGCAGGTAGGACTTCAGATATTCAGCCGCATTAGGGTTGTGAGCTACATCAAGCAATACCTGCCTTTCGCCCTCCAGCCACTGCAGGCGGCCCGGCAACCTGGTTTCCCGCAAAACCTCCTGCAGATTGGTCTCGTCAAAATGGAGTCCGGCACACACCAGCGCCTGCATAGCGGCGGCAGCACTATCGGCGGGCAGATAACCATTACCAGGTTTATCAAAGTGCAGGCTCTCTCCTGTCATCGACGTGCATCTGGCAGTATCGGCGCTGAGGGCAAAATGATCCCCATTGAGGAATAGCCTACAGGCCTTCTCAGAAGCGCTTAGGCGAATTGAATTCGGTGGTGCAGATTCCGCGATCACGCAGGGCTTCCCGGCTCGCATTACGCCCGCTTTTTCGGCGGCTATCTCATCCAGGGTACTGCCCAGCCAGGCTTCATGATCCATAGCAATCTTGGTAATCACACTGACATCTGGCTCTACCAGGTTCATCGCATCAAGGCGGCCGCCCAAACCAACTTCCAGAACCGCTACCTCCACCTGCTGTTCCCTGAAGATTAAAAGTGCGGCGAGCGCAGCAAATTCAAAGAAGGTGAGCGAGATTTCATCGCGTGCCTGCTCTATGGCTGCGAAGGCCGCGCATATTTCGTTATCAGGAGCGGGCTTGCCATCAACAACAATCCTCTCGTTAAACTTCAGCAGGTGGGGAGAAGTGGCCTTGCCAACTCGCTTGCCCTGATGCAGACAAAATTGTTCCAGGTATTCAGAAGTTGAACCTTTGCCATTCGTACCCGCGACAAGAAAAACAAGCGGCGCCGGTTTAACGACGGCCAGCCGTTTCGCTACCTCTCCAACCCGCTCAATACCGAGGTCCCACTTGACGGGATGCAGGTTTTCAATTCGATGGAGCCATTCATCCAGTGTCACATGCGGTCACCCTGCACACTATATTTTGTCCAGGCTTTTTCTAATTCCACCGAGTAATTCCGTGACATCAGGGATCACGCTACCAAGCTCATTCTCATGCTTCGCAATCAGGTTGACGATAGCGGAACCAACCACAACGCCATCAGAGATTTGAGCGACCTCTGCAGCCGTCGCAGCATCTTTGATACCAAAGCCCACCATAACCGGGAGTGAGCTAATTTCTCTGAAGCGGGAGAGTTTTTCACCAACATCAGTGACATCTAAATTCGATGCCCCGGTTGTCCCCTTGAGTGAGACATAATAGACGAACCCTCTGCTCTGGGCGGTGACATAGGCTGCCCGCTTATCCGTCGTGGTTGGCGCAAGAAGATAAACAGAATCAATATCATGATTCTCAAGGTGGCTTGAAAATACACCTGATTCCTCTGGTGGCAGGTTGACAATTATGGTGCCATCGACCCCGGTGCTTGAGGCGAAAACGCAGAACGCCTCATAGCCCATCAACTCGATTGGATTGAGATAGCCCATCAGGATGACCGGTGTGTCCGTATCCCCCTGACGAAACTCCTCCACCATCAACAAAACATCTCGCAGCGAGGTGCCGTGCTTCAGGGCTCTTTCATGGGCCAGTTGGATTACGGGCCCTTCAGCCTCCGGGTCCGAGAAGGGAAAGCCGAGTTCAATAATATCGACACCAGCATCAACCATCGCATGCATTAACTTGACCGTCAGATCCTTGACCGGATCACCGGCAACGATATAAGCCACCAGGCTTTTTCGTCCGGCGGTCTGATTTGCTTCTACTTTTATCGTTAACCTACTCAATTCTCGACCCTCAGGTAATGGTGATACCGTCAATTTTCGCCATTGTTGGTATGTCCTTATCGCCTCGCCCCGAGAGATTAATGACAATCGCCTTTTCTCTATCCATGCTCTTCGCAAGCTCAATCCCATAAGCCACCGCATGGGCTGATTCAAGTGCAGGCAGGATTCCTTCCAGCAGGTTCAGAGATCGAAACGCTTCAAGGGCCTGCTCATCCGTTACAGCAACATACTCAGCCCGCTTGATATCTTTTAACCAGGCATGCTCCGGGCCTACCCCCGGGTAGTCGAGACCCGCAGACACCGAATGAGTATCAATGATCTGGCCATCAGCATCCTGCATAAGATAGGTTCGGTTGCCATGTAGCACGCCCACATTCCCTGCTGTGAGTGGTGCCGCATGCTCCCCCGTTTCCAACCCCATGCCAGCAGCTTCAACCCCAACAAGGCGGACCGATGCATCTTCAAGAAATGGATAGAAAATACCCATGGCATTTGATCCGCCGCCGACACAGGCTACCAGTGCATCGGGCAACCCTCCGTGTATATCGGCAAATTGCGCTTTTGTTTCTCTGCCAATGACAGACTGGAAATCACGAACGAGCTTTGGATACGGGTGCGGTCCCGCAACGGTACCAATAATGTAATGTGTATCATCAACATTGGTGACCCAATCACGCATGGCCTCACTCAGGGCATCCTTCAGTGTCCGGGAACCGGACGTTACCGGCACCACATCCGCTCCCAGTAATTTCATCCTGTATACGTTGAGGCTCTGGCGTTCAATATCTTCACTCCCCATGTAGACCTGGCAGGTAAGACCAAATCGCGCTGCGACGGTAGCCGAGGCAACGCCATGCTGACCGGCGCCGGTTTCGGCTATGATTCTCGGCTTCCCCATGTATTTGGCAAGCAGGGCCTGCCCAATACAGTTGTTGATTTTATGGGCCCCCGTATGGTTCAGGTCTTCGCGCTTCAGATATATTTTTGCCCCACCGGCCATGTCTGTTAGTCTTTGTGCAAAGTAGAGCGGTGACGCACGACCAACATAATGAGACATGTCACTTTTAAGTTCGGCCTGAAATGCCTCGTCATGCCTTAGTCTCTCATACTCATTATTCAGCTCTTCGAGTGCCTGCATCAGGATCTCGGAAACGAACCGTCCACCGTAGACCCCAAAATGGCCAGTATCATCAGGAAATGATGAGATTTGTTCATTCACACCGTCGTCATCCTGAACACTTTCATTTGTCATTACTTGCCTCACTATCAGCTTTGCGTACCGCCTGAACAAACCTGGCGATTTTTTTGTGATCCTTAACGCCTTTCTCGGATTCAACACCGCTGCTCACATCAACTGCAAATGGTGCGACCTGTTCAATAGCCAGGCCTACATTGATGACATTCAAGCCACCAGCCAGGACAACGGGTATATTTGTATCAGGGATGTCTGCCCAGTCGATTGACTCACCGGTACCGCCATATTCACCTTCTACATAGGCATCAAGTAACACACCTCTGGCATGGGGAAATGCACTCACCTGCATTTCCAGTTCTGAAGGCACTTTAAGTCTAATGGCCTTGATGAAGGGCTTACCAAAAGACATGCAGTAGTCGTCCGTCTCATCACCGTGAAATTGCAGGAGGTCGAATGAAGATTCTGAAATTGCATGGCGAACCTCGTCGGCTGGATGATTAACAAACAGGCCAACTGAGATCACAAATGGCGGTAACTGCTCGATAATACTGTTGGCAGCGATCGCATCGATACATCTCGGGCTTTTTTTATACAGGTTAAAACCCAGAGCATCGACTTCACATGCCACTGCAAATTCGGCATCACGACTATTCGTTATGCCGCAAATTTTGATTCTGGTGCGTTTCATATTAGGTATATTTGAAGGCCGCAGAGTTTAACATGAGAAGGTACGCAGCCTCTAATCGACTGGTGTCCAATCAGTTGGAGATTGGCAGGGCACCGAGAAAGTGTGGTAGCTGTGCTCCTTTTGGCACCTCACTATAGTCAGGATAGTCTACCTGTATCAGGTAGAGGCCTTTGGGAGAAGCGGTTACACCTGCCCTGGTTCGGTCGCGCAGGACCAGCAGTTCACCTGCCCAGGATGCCGGTTTTTCACCCGCCCCGATGTCAAGCATCACACCTGCGATATTCCTGACCATATGGTGCAGGAATGCATTTGCTGCTATGTCAATCACGACGAGTTCACCCGAGCGAGCAACCCTGACATGCTGAACGTTTCGTGCCGCGGTCCTGGACTGACAACTTGCCGCCCTGAAAGATGAGAAATCATTTTCACCGACAAGTGCCTGTGCTGATTCATTCATCAGGGCAGCATCAAGATGACGGTGCTCCCGCGTTGCCAACTCGGACATCAGACCTGACCGGTTTCGGTTGTTGACGATGATGTAAAGGTAGCGCCGACTCACGGCTGAAAACCTTGCATCAAACTCTGAGGGTACTTCTCGCGCCCAATTGACTGCAATTGTATCTGGCAGATGGGCGTTGGTTCCTAGAACCCAGGCCTTAGTATCCCGCGAGGCATGTGTGTCAAAGTTGACGACCTGAGAGGTTGCGTGAACACCTGCATCCGTTCTTCCGGCGCAGGTTAGCGTAACCGTATGATCTGCGACAATACTAAGGGAGTCCTGGACGGCATCCTGAATGGTTGCCACGCCTGCCGCTTGCGATTGCCACCCATGAAAGGAAGCGCCATTGTAGGAGACACCCAGCGCGACTCGGCTCAGGGCATTAATCGAGTTCTCCCATCAGTTCATTGGCATCTTCAATATCGGCATCCGTTCCTTCCGATATAACTTTCTGAAGCAATGACTTGGCACCATCCTTGTCGCCCATATCGATGTATGCACGTGCCAAATCAAGGTTTGTACTGGCATCAGCATCGAGGTTGAGATCTTCGAGATCATCATCTAGATCTAGGCTGAGCGCATCATCGCCGTCTAGATCAAGGCTGATCGAGTCGTCGTCCTCATCCAGACCTAGACTGAGTGCACCATCGTCATCATCACCAAGGTCTATCTCCCCCAGATCTATCTCCGCGTCATTATCCAGGCTAATAGCATCGTCGTCACCCTCTGCGAGGTCAAGTTCTTCACTATCGTCGAGGTCAAGGCTGATCCCCTCGTCATCGTCTAGGTCAAAGCTGATCCCCTCGTCATCGTCTAGGTCAAAGCTGAAGTCATCATCATCGTCATTGTCCAGCTCTTCCACAGCCGCAATAGGTTCAGAACTGATGATCGTCGCTTCCATGGCGGCCTCAGCATTTTCGGAGGCACCGGGAATCTGCGCCTGCATTTCCTCTGCCTTGGTGACCGCATCGTCATCACCCAGCCCCTTCAACTGATCGAGTTGCAGGTTGAATGCTGTAGCATCCTCAGTCGTTACATACACCTCGAGCAGCTTTAACTGGATATCAGCTCGCTTGGGCTCTGCTTCGATAGCATTTTGCAGAAATGTTATTGCCTGAGGAAACCTACCGTAGGTGATATAGATTTCAGCTTCACTGATAGCATCTGATGTTTGTGGTGCTAGCTCTTCGCCCTCCTCCTTAGCCGACTCTTCCTTTTCTGCTTCCTCTTCGGGCTCTTCTTCAGCGACCTCCGCCAGGTCATCATCAATTGCCGAACCGGTGAAGTCATCTTCTTCAAGACCTGCAGCCTGTTGTTTCTTGCGCATGAAGAATAGACCACCTACCGCCCCGACTAGAAGCAACAGCACCAACCCTCCAAGTACCAATGGATTCGTGAGGAGCGAACCCTGCTGTTGAGGAGCAGCGGGTTCTGACGGTGTAGCAGTAGGTGCACCCAGATCAACGGATCCCGGATCAACCCCAACTTCCTGCATCTTCTGAACCTGCGCACGCAGTGCTGCCAGTTGATCATCCTTCAGAGTTACAATTTTATTCAGTGTTTCGCGCTCGCCTGCAAGGTCGTCCAGGCGTACATTCAGTTCCGTGTTCGCCCTTCTGGCACGGTCAAGGTCTTCCTGGGCTACAGCAAGTTCATTTTCCAGCGCTTGCGCCTCCGCACTATCACCAGAACGCTGCCCCTGACTTCGGTCAGCAGCAAGAAGCCTTAACTCTCCATCTTCCTGATCTGAGCTACTGGTATCGCCACGGGATTTCCTTCTTGTCGCGTCGAGCTGTGCTACCCTGCCGGATCGATAGTCTTCAAATTCCTGATTCTGCAGCCTTACTTCAGCATTTGCTGATGTGCTCGTTTCCTGCCTTATCTCATTTCGATCAGGGACTCTTAGCACATAGCCAGCTTTCAGCAGGTTGACGTTATTGTTGATAAAGGCTTCTGGGTTCGCCTTCTGAAGTGCCAACATGGTCTGTTGAATCGAGACGGAATCGTCAGGTCTCGTTTTCATGGCAATTTCCCACAGAGTATCTCCTGCACCCGTCATGCCATATTCATCATCACTGTTTTCGCCTTCCTGTGCCCGTTCCTGCTTTTTGGCAGGCGCGGGTGGAATTGGCCTCCTCTGGGTTGAAGCCTGGGCTGGTCTTCCCTGGGTTGACCCCTGGTAAGTCTGACTGGGTGAGATTGGTACAACACCCTGCTCCGGTGGCGCGAAGACCGGTGGGTCGAGCAGCACGGTGTACTCGCGCAGTATTCGACCATTCGGCCAGAGAACCTCGACGATAAAATTGAGAAACGGCTCGATGATCGGTCTCTGGCTCGTTACTCGAACAGCCAGTTTACCTTCATCATTTTGGACAACGCGAAATCGCAAATTTGTGAGGATGTAGTTTCTTTCAACCCCAACCCGGTCAAAGTCATCCTGGGAAGCTAGATTCGGCAGTATTTCCTCGACCGTCAGACCCTCTGTATTGGTCAACTCAATTTCAGCCTTAAACTCTTGATTCAGAGCCGAATCAAGCTCAAGTCCTCCCAGCCCAAGTCCGAACGCGGCCTCACAGGATAGGGCAACCAAAGCTACAGTGAGCAACAAGAGCCTTTGAATCATTTTTTACCTCTCTTTACCCCAACCGACACCACGAGATACTCAATCTGAGCCACAGCAGACCCTACGACACCCCCTCAGAACTAGCAGGAAAACCTAGAAATGATCTCCAATAGTTGCGTTAAGTATCGCTTATTACAGCTGTTTTATCAAAACTTCAGCTATTTGTATACTGTTGAGCGCAGCGCCTTTGCGCAGGTTGTCTGAGACTATCCAAAGGTTAAGACCCCGCTCAGATGATAAGTCTTGGCGTATTCGGCCAACGTAGACAGGATCTTCCCCTGCCGAATTCGAAACGGGGGTTGGGTAACTACCTTCCAGCGTGTCATCAATGACAATAACACCAGGGGCACCTTCCAGCAGGCTTCTCGCGTCCGTGGCGCTCAAACTGGCGCTGGTTTCTATGTGAACCGCCTCGGAATGACCATGGAAAACAGGTACTCGGACGCAGGTGGGATTAACCTGGATAGATTCATCCTCGAATATCTTGTGGGTCTCCCACACCATCTTCATCTCTTCGATGGTGTAACCATTACCACTGAAATCACCTATGTGAGGCAGTGCATTAAAGGCTATTTGTTTGGGAAAAATGTCGGTTTCAATGGGTTGGCCATTCAACAGCCGCGCCGTCTGGGCCGCCAGTTCCTCAATGCCACGCTTGCCGGCTCCCGAAACGGCCTGGTAGGTGCTCACATTAATACGGTCAATACCGACCGCGTCATAGATGGGCTTTAGCGCAACCAACATCTGGATTGTTGAGCAGTTGGGGTTGGCGATGATATTTGTTTTGCTGTGATCCCCAATCCTGTGAGCGTTGACCTCCGGCACAATCAGCGGAATTTCATCGTTGCGCCGGAATTGCGAAGTATTATCTATAACGACACATCCCGCGGAAGCAGCAATGGGCGCATATTCTGCTGAAATGCTGCCGCCAGCAGAAAACAAGCCAATTTGTGCCTGGCTGAAATCGAATGTAGACAGATCCTCGACGATCACGGACTTTCCTCCAAACTGGAGCCTCGTACCCGCAGACCTCTCGCTGGCCAGCAGATAAAGGTTGCTCACGGGGAAGCTTCGCTGCTCAAGTAATTCACGCATCACCTCACCAACGGCACCGGTGGCGCCAACAATAGCGACATCAAATTGGTCCACTTTTCATTCTCTCCTCAAAATATGCGAACGAATGTTAGAATCAGCTGTCGCATAACGCAAATTCATATTTTTTATGAATTCAATAAAAGAACGGAATACTTAAGCATGGAATTTGATGGCCTCAGAGCCTTTGTCATCATCGCGGATCAGGGATCCTTTTCGCTGGCAGCCGACCGGCTGCACCTGACGCAACCCGCGGTCAGCAAACGAATTGCTCTGCTTGAAAACCAGTTGGGGGTAAAGGTTTTTGACCGCACTGGCCGTACGGTTAACCTTACCGAGGCAGGTAGCGAGCTTTATCCAAGGGCGACTGAAATACTGTCCAAGGTGGAAGACACCGGACGCGCAATATCAAACCTGATCAGGACTGTTTCCGGAAGGCTTTCCCTGGCCACGAGTCATCACATTGGCCTGTGGCGACTGGGGGATGTACTAAAGGAATATTCATCTCGCTATCCTAGCGTATCACTTGATCTGCATTTCATGGACTCTGAAGTGGCTCATGATGAAATTATTCAAGGGAACCTTGAACTGGGGGTAATAACACTCTCGCCGACCCGACATGAACGTCTCAAGGCAATGCCAATCTGGCATGACCAACTAACCTTTGTCTGTGCAACCGATCATCCACTTGCGGGCACAGGCAGGATCTATGTCGAAACTCTCGCTGAACACTCGGCCGTCCTACCCGACATGAGTACATTCACCGGCAGAATCGTGAAACAGATGTTTGATCAAAAGGGGCTCACCCTAAAGGTGGGCATGTCCACCAACTATCTCGAAACGATAAAAATGCTGATTTCAGTTGGCCTGGGCTGGAGCGTGCTACCTCGTTCCATGCTTGATGATACGACCTGCGTTCTGGATGTACCGGATGTCACCATGGAAAGGACCCTTGGCGTGATACACCATGTACAGCGTAGCGTATCCAATGCCGGACGCGCATTCATTGACCTGCTGCTGGAAAATACAGATTTCGAAGGTTGGCAGGATCGACCCGAGACACGGATGACCGTGACTAAAAATCCGGCAGGTCAGTAACAACGTCCATATTTTGGGACCGATGCTTCAAAAGGTGATCCATCAGGACGATAGCAAGCATTGCCTCGGCAATTGGCGTTGCGCGTACCCCAACGCAGGGGTCATGTCTGCCCTTGGTTGTGATTTCTGCAGCCTTCCCCTGGGTATCAATAGTTTTCGCAGGCAGCGTAATACTTGATGTTGGCTTCATGGCAAGATGCACAATAATATCCTGTCCGGTCGATATGCCGCCCAGAACGCCACCCGCATTGTTGGATAGGAAACCGTCAGGCATAATTTCATCGCGGTGTGCTGATCCTCTTTGTGTAACGCTTTCAAACCCGGACCCGATCTCAACGCCCTTCACCGCATTAATGCCCATGATCGCACCGGCGATATCGGCGTCGAGCCTATTGAATACTGGCTCACCCAGACCGGACATCATCCCACTGGCAACCAGGGTAATTTTAGCGCCAACCGAATCGCCATCCTGCCGTAACTGATCGATAAGGGCTTCCATCTCGGGAACCTTACTGATATCAGGGCAAAAAAACGGATTGTCATCGATGACGGCCCAATCGACCTCCTCTACCTCTATACCGCCCATTTGGGCCAAATACCCTTTCACCCTTATGCCATAGCGGGTGCTCAGGTACTTCTTGGCAATCCCGCCAGCAGCTACGCGCATTGCTGTTTCTCTTGCTGAAGCACGCCCACCGCCACGATAGTCACGTATTCCGTATTTCTTGTGATAGGTATAATCAGCGTGTCCCGGCCTGAACAGCGATTTAATCTCATCATAATCACCAGACTTCTGATCCGAGTTCTCTATGACAAGTCCAATAGCAGTACCCGTCGTTTGACCTTCAAACACACCCGACAGGATCTTGATCTGGTCAGCCTCCTTGCGCTGGGTACTGTACTTGGAGGATCCAGGGCGCCTTCTATCCAGGTCGACCTGCAGGTCTAACGCTGAGAGCTCCAACCCCGGAGGACATCCATCCACGACACATCCAAGTGCCGGCCCATGGCTCTCGCCAAAGGTTGTCACTTTGAACATGTTACCGATACTACTTCCTGGCATGGGATCCTCCTCTCAGATCCGGCGATTATACCGAATTAAACCCACGGAACCTTAAGTCACGGGGTTTTATATTGAACCGACCTGTTGAGCCTTTACCCTAATAGGCTAATAGCTTAGGGTTAGCACCCCAAAGAGGAACAGCGATCAGAATCGTGCAAGAAGCATACAAAGCCATCATCCAGCAAATTGAAGATAACCCCGAGCGCGAAGGTTTGAGTGACACACCGAGGCGGGCTGCAGACGCGATGGCATTCCTCACCCAGGGCTACCAACTAACATTGGAGCAGGTAGTTAACGATGCGCTATTCAAATCCGATACGAGTGAGATGATCATCGTGCAGGATATTGAACTTTACTCACTGTGTGAGCACCACCTTCTGCCCTTTATAGGTAAATGCCATGTCGCCTATATGCCAACGGGAAAGGTGCTGGGCTTGTCAAAGGTAGCGCGCATCGTTGAGATGTTTGCCCGCAGGCTCCAGATCCAGGAAAACCTAACCAAGGAAATTGCCGAGGCAATCCATGATGTAACCAGTGCTTCGGGTGTAAGCGTTATCATTGAAGCGAAGCACATGTGCATGATGATGCGTGGGGTGGAAAAACAAAACTCCACTATGAAAACATCGGTGATGCTGGGTCAGTTTCGCGACAACCAGAGTACGCGGATGGAGTTCCTCTCCCTGCTGCAACTCGATCAATAGAGGCTTGTTCTCCGGCCCGTATCAGCTCACTCAATGACAAGTAACTCCAGTCGGAGTGCGCTGCCGTGTTTGCCTGGCGGCTTTTCACGTGGTGACAGGGGGCCAACACCGTAAGCAGATAGTCGACTTGGCTCGATTCCAGCTGAGACCAGAGACGCACGAATTGATTGCGAAAGGCCAGATGTTCGCTCCAAGCTTTGCTCAATGGTTTCCCCATCATGCAAGTCATCATGTATCACGAGTGTCAGCCGAATGTTACCGTTACTTTTCATTGAACTGGCGATAGGTTGAAGGAGGGAATCGAAATTCTTGCTGGATTTCGGCAGGGTTAGCACATAGTGACCCTTTAGCCTGAGTTCAGCGGTTATCTCTTCTTCACTTCCCCCTACGGACTCGACCGGAACCCTGATAGTTTCAATGTGTGCATAAATTTTTCTGGTGCCACGCTGACCAACGTAAACCGCAATATACAGGTCCCTGGCTACTGATCGGCCAATCATGTAGCGCTGATACTGCTCGGGCCCGTATAGGATCGGGCGGTTATAGACCGTATTCGCCCAATAGTTGCTGCTGCCACAGTCCCTCCCCTTGCATTCAAACAGGATACTTGTGGATTGGCTCATCTGGTCCCGGAAAAAGGCCGCGACCTCCTCGACCCGCCTTTCATGAGGGAAAAAATAGGTAGTTCCATGCCGCGTTCCTAAAGCAAACTCAACCAGTTCCGGCTCAAGAACATTATTTATCTTCTTCAGGGACCCCAGGATAATTCGCCTGGATATCACCTGCATTTCAGCACTTGACTCCACCACTTCGACACCCGGGTAAGGAGCAAGCTCCATAGCCTGCAATGATGCATGTACAAGCATGCCCACCAAAAGGACAATCCATGCCAGCCCACCATGCAGAACTTTGCCCATCTGACTAAACACCTGATCCCATTTCAGCCTGCCCAACTTCCTGACGCTATTGTATCAGCCACTGTTTCCTACCTTCCCCAATTTCATCGACATACAATTCAGCTCCCGGCAACAACAAAAAATGCTGCAATAACTAGAAGTCGAGGCAAGTAGTTCATGTAACTTACTATGAAATATACATTTTATATACAAACTTAGCTTTATTCCGGCCGACAATTTCTATACTTCACCCAGATTTCAGGCTATCTTTAGCCTTCGTAATACCCCCGGATCAGCATCGTGCCGTAAATAGTCGAAAAACCCAAAAAGCGAGTGTCAAGACGCTCAACGCCCTGGTGGTGGAAACACTAGGGGGTGCCGAACGTGGCGTTGTAGATCAAATTGGTGGTTTTCTGGCATTAAGCGAAAAAACGGACAAAGTCCTCATGGCCTTTGTCACCAATATGAACCATTGCTTTGACAAGCTTCTTGATAAGGAAGTGATCAAAGATGATGCTGTTTTCGATTTCGAAAGCCTGTCACTTGTCCAGGATGATGACCTGGAAGTGACGGTCCCCCTTGAAGGTACCTGCTGATAGACGCCTCCTATTCTAGAAATTTTGAACGAGAGGCAGATGACTACGCTATTGCGCTATTTCTCCAGGAGGGGATTCCGGTCAAATCCTTCGAGGAGATACTCCAGCGTCTGCAAGCAGTTCAAGGTGAAAGCAGAAAAGGAGATGGCACCAGCCTTGTTTCTGACCTTCTCAGCTCCCATCCAGGAACAGCTGAACGTTTGAGCCTGATCCGCACAAGTGCCCTGCAGCAGGAGAGGCAGGGTTCAAACCTCTAGTACGGGTTCCTCGCGCTGAAGATCAAGCGGACAATTCCAGTAGTATTCTGTTCAACCTTTTTACATAGCTCGCCGGTTCGTCCAGCTGACCCCCTTCAGCCAGTGTGGCCTGATCATAGATCACCCGGGTGAGGTCATCGAAGCGGTCCATATCGGGTTCATCATTAAGCTTTTCCAGCAAGGGATGTTCCGGATTGATCTCAAAAATCCGCTTGGTACTGGGCACCTCCTGGCCTGCAGATTCCAGCACACGGCGCATCTGCATACCCATCTCATCTTCATTAACAACTAGGCATGCTGGTGAGTCCGTAAGCCTGTGAGTGATGCGCACCTCTTCGACCTTCTCACCCAGGACCTCGGAAATTCGCTCGATCAACCCTTTGAATTCTTCCTCAACCTTGGTTTTATCCTCTTGTTCTTTTTTATCTTCCAGGTCACCGAGATCGAGCGAGCCCTTGGCAACATCCTGAAACTGCTTGCCGTCAAACTCCATCATGTGGCTCATCAACCACTCATCAATACGATCATACAGTACCAGCACCTCAATACCCTTCTGCTTGAATACCTCCAGGTGCGGACTATGGATTGCTGTATTGAAATTTTCTGCGGCTACATAATAGATCTTGTCCTGCCCATCTTTCATTCTGCTAACGTAATCAGCGAGTGGCTGGTTCTGAATATCTGAATCATTGTGCGTTGTTGCAAAGCGCATGAGCTTTGAAATCTTTTCCTTGTTACCAAAATCCTCTGCGATGCCTTCCTTAAGCACCTGACCAAACTCATCCCAGAAAGACTGGTAGTTCTCCACATCTTTTTTCGCCAGCTTCTCCATTAGATCCAGCGCACGCTTAGTCAGTGCATTTCGCATGGATTCAATGGCTGGATCTTTTTGCAGCAGTTCTCGCGATACATTCAGGGACAAATCATTGGAATCAACGATCCCCTTGATGAACCGTAAATAGAGTGGGAGAAATTGCTCAGCCTCATCCATGATGAATACCCGCTGCACATAGAGCTTGAGTCCGCGCGGAGCCTCCCGCTGCCACATATCAAAAGGCGCCTTGGCGGGAATGTATATAAGGCTCGTATAGTCCAGTTTGCCCTCGACCTTGTTGTGGCTCCAAGTCAGGGGGTCCTGAAAATCATGAGATACATGCTTGTAGAATTCATGGTATTCGTCATCTTCAATTTCACTTCGTGAGCGGGTCCACAAGGCTTTGGCGGTATTTACAACTTCGTCCTCGGCAACCTCCTCGGCCTTCTCCTCTCCCTCCTCCTTGCCTTCTACCTGTTCCTTTTTCATCAGTACGGGAACGGATACGTGATCAGCATACTTTTTGACGATTCCTTTTAAACGCCAGCTATCGAGAAACTCCTCTTCATCACCCTTGAGGTGAAGGGTTACGGTGGTCCCCCGCTCAGCTTTCGAGATATTCTCCACTTCAAAATCCGCCTCGCCGGCCGAAACCCATCGAACCGCTTCAGATTCATCTGAACCTGCAACGCGGCTGTCCACGGTAACTTTATCCGCAACAATAAATGACGAGTAGAAGCCAACGCCAAACTGGCCGATCAACTGTGCATCTTTCTTCTGGTCACCCGTAAGAGAGTCCAGGAATTGGGCCGTACCGGATTTGGCAATCGTGCCCAGTTGACTAATGACATCATCTCGACTCATACCAATACCATTGTCGCTGATTGACACGGTCTTTTTGTCCTTGTCTACATCAATTCTGATATTGAAATCGCTAATTTCACCGATCAGTTCAGGGTTCGCCAGGCTCTCAAATCGCAGCTTATCGATAGCATCTGCAGCGTTGGATACCAGTTCCCTCAGGAAGATTTCCTTGTTGGAATAGAGGGAATGAATCATCAAATGCAGAAGTTGCTTCGCTTCTGACTGAAAGCCCATTGTTTCTTTTTTTGCTTCAACTGACATGTAGATCCTCAATAATCTGGTTCATGGCGGGCATCCGCCGTACTATTTATCTGCAACAGGCAATTCCCGTTCCTGTTTCATATATCTGATATATTGTTGGCACTGTAAAATCGTGGCCAAGCTCACTTATTTGATATGGGAACTAGGTAGTTGGGGGCAATGACAGGCATTTTCAAGGGTAGGCACACCCACCCATGGTGCAGACCGTTTCCTGTCCGGACCTGAGCCTCACATAGGTACGCCGATACTGCCGGTAACCCCCTTGTCTAAAAGCCTCGGGAGTCTTAGGACCAACCCGTGACTTCCTGCAGTTTGCTACCGATTTCCGCCAGGCTTTCAACCGTATGCACGCCAGCAGACTGCAGGGCAGCAAACTTCTCGTCAGCTGTACCCTTACCCCCGGCTATGATCGCTCCGGCATGCCCCATGCGCTTGCCCGGCGGTGCGGTCACACCAGCAATGTATGCGACAACGGGTTTGGTAACATTTTTCTTGATGAAGGCAGCCGCTTCTTCTTCGGCGGTACCACCTATTTCGCCGACCATGGCTATTGCTTCTGTTTCCGGGTCCTCCTCAAACAGACCCAGGATATCGATGAAGCTACTGCCAGGTATGGGGTCTCCACCAATACCAACACAGGTACTCTGACCAAAACCGAGGTCAGTTGTCTGCTTTACCGCCTCGTAGGTCAGGGTGCCAGACCTTGAAACAACACCGACTCTTCCTGGCAGATGTATGTCAGCAGGCATAATGCCAATCTTACATCCCCCGGGGGTAATGATACCCGGACAATTCGGGCCTATCAGCCGGATCCCACGGCTGTTCAGGCTGGCCTTTGCAGTCAGCATATCCAGCGTTGGAACTCCTTCAGTGATACATACGATCAGCTTGATGCCTGCATCAGCAGCCTCAAGAATACCGTCCTTGGCAAAGGGTGCAGGTACATAGATTACTGAGGCATCGGCACCCGTTGCATCTACTGCTTCTCGCATCGTATTAAATACGGGTAAACCCAGGTGCTCCTGGCCACCCTTGCCGGGGGTCACTCCACCAACGACTTGAGTTCCATATGCAATAGCCTGTTCGGAATGAAGTGTTCCCTGGGAACCGGTAAATCCCTGACAAATGACCTTCGTTGACTTGTCAACCAATACACTCATGCCTCACCTCCCGCTGCATCTACTGCTTTTTGCGCCGCATCGCTCAGGCTCGATGCCGCAATAATATCCACATCACTATCATCAAGCGCTTTCACACCAAGATCCGCATTATTTCCTTCGAATCTCACAATTACCGGCACCGCTACATGCACCTCTTTTACAGCCCCGATTATTCCTTCCGCTATAATGTCGCACCGGACAATGCCGCCAAATATGTTGATAAGCACCGCCTTCACAGCCTTGTCCGACAGTATTATCTTAAACGCTTCACAAACAGCTTCTTTTGTCGCACCACCTCCGACATCAAGGAAGTTTGCCGGCTGGCCACCACGCAGCTTAACCAGGTCCATCGTACCCATTGCCAATCCGGCGCCATTCACCATACAGCCAATATTGCCTTCAAGGGCAACATAGTTGAGGCCGTATTCCGAGGCTTCGTTCTCCCGCTCATCCTCCTGAGAATGGTCGCGCATGGCAGCAAGTTTCTTTTGCCGGTACAGCGCGTTGCTATCGACAGAGACCTTCGCGTCCAGGCAGTGGACATCACCAGCAGTGGTGATGACCAGTGGGTTGATCTCAACCAGAGATAAATCACATTCCTCGAACATATTTGCCAATGAAACAAAGAGCCTGGCAAACTGGTTAACCTGTTTACCTTCAAGTCCAAGCTGAAAAGCAAGGTCACGCCCCTGATAAGAAGATGCACCCACAGCAGGATCAATTTCCGCCTGAAGTATTTTCTCCGGGGTCTCCTGAGCTACTTTCTCGATCTCAACACCACCTTCCGTTGAGGCCATGAAAGTAATCCTATGGCTGGAGCGGTCTATTACCGCGCCCAGATATAATTCCGTGGCTATATCAGCACACTCTTCGACGAATATCTTGCTGACAGGCTGACCCTTCTCGTCGGTCTGGAATGTCACAAGGTTCGTGCCTATATGTTGATCTGCAAAAGCGCGGATTTCATCAACGCTGGACACAACCTTCACACCACCTGCTTTACCGCGTCCTCCCGCATGCACCTGAACCTTGACGACCCACTTATCTCCGCCTAATTCTTCTGCGACACCTACTGCTTCATCAGCGGTGTCCACCGCCTTACCCTTTGAAACAGGTAGCCCATATTCGGCAAACAACTGCTTAGCCTGATACTCATGAAGATTCATAACTTCAAATCCTTAACACTTAGTTGATTAAAATAGTTTATAAAAATTGGTTGCCATAAAAAGCAGATACGAAAGTCGGCATCCACGTCAAAATTACTTTTTGCGCTTCCGATTAGCTACATGGATGGCGCGACCAGACACAGCGAGAGCCGCCTCGTGCAACCCTTCGGACAAGGTTGGATGAGCAAACATCGTCAAACTCAGGTCCTCAGCGCTGGCACCAAACTCCATGGCAATAACTGCCTCAGCGATGAGTTCAGAAGCATGGGCACCAATCATATGGACGCCCAGAATACGGTCTGTCTCCTTATCTGCAATGACCTTGATCAAGCCAACGGCATCATTGGCCGCCAAAGCACGTCCGCTGGCGGCCATGGGGAAACTGCCTACGACATAGGTTTCGCCATCGGCTTTGAGTTCCTGCTCGGATTTGCCCACCCATGCGATTTCCGGGTGAGTGTAAACCACCGCCGGCACACAATCATAGTTGACCATCGGTTTCTGGCCGGCTATTCGTTCCGCAACCATGATACCTTCTTCCATACCCTTGTGTGCAAGCATGGGGCCACGAACGACATCACCTACCGCATAAACTCCAGGCGCATCCGTCGAACACAGGTCATTGACGTATATAAACCCCCTTTCATCCAGCGCTACGCCACTATCTGCAGCCAGCAGATCCTGGGTGTAGGGTTTTCGACCGACCGCAACCACCAGTTTATCAAAGGTTTCGGACTTGTCCCCTTCGGCGTCAGAATATAGAACCTTTACTTTTTTCCCTTTTACTTCAGAGCCCGTAACCCGCGTACCCAGACGTATGTCCATGCCCTGTTTCTTAAGTTGTTTTAGCGCTTCTCTTACTACCTGTCTGTCCGCGAACGGTAGAAACTCTTCCAGAGCTTCCAGCACAATGACTTCGGACCCCAACCTATTCCAGACACTACCGAGTTCAAGACCAATAACACCCGCCCCTATCACTCCGAGTTTTTGTGGGACAGCATCTAATTCGAGCGCTCCTGTCGAATCTACAATCAATCCATCTGTCAGCGGGCATGGGGGGATTTCTACGGGGACAGAACCCGTTGCTATCACTATGTGGTCCGCCTGAAGCAACGCCTTATCGCCCTTGTGCGAAGTGATTTCTACTGACCGACCTGCGTGCAAAACCGCACTGCCTTCAAAGACTGTCACTCCATTTGCCTTGAATAGTCCCGCCACACCTTTGGTCAGGTTATCCACAACTTTGTTTTTTCTTGCCATCATCTGGGGCACATTAATCTCCAGCCCATCAGATATGATGCCAATCTCCGCAAAATTATTCTTTGCGTCGATGAACTTGTGCGATGCATCTAACAACGTTTTTGAGGGGATGCAACCGACATTGAGGCAGGTCCCGCCAAGGACAGGTTTATCGTCACTACCCAGCCACTTTTCAACGCAAGCCGTCCTAAGTCCAAGTTGCGCGGCTCTTATGGCGGCATGATAGCCCGCTGGTCCTGCACCAATTACAATTACATCAAATTTGGTTGCCATATCTATTCCTTATAAATCTCATTTTCTGCACATCCCAAATATGAAGCTCTGCCCTTGGGTGGATGACAGAGCATAGTTCAAATATCCAGGAGGATCCTTGCTGGCTCTTCCAGAAAGTCCTTGATGGTAACCAGAAAGCGAACAGCCTCCTGGCCATCAATTAGTCGATGGTCATAAGACATGGCCAAGTACATCATTGGCCTGATCAGAATTTCCCCGTCGACCGCCATCGGTCTTTCCTGGATTTTGTGCATCCCGAGGATGCCAGTCTGAGGGGGATTGAGAATCGGTGTTGATAAAAGTGAACCGAAGACACCCCCATTTGAGATCGTAAAAGTGCCACCGGTCATATCTTCTATAGACAGCTTCCCATCTCTTGCTTTTATACCGTAACCACGAACCTGCTCCTCGATTTCAGCCAGCGTTAAGCTATCCGCTTCACGGAGGACCGGGACAACCAGCCCTCTGGATGAACCGACCGCAACACCTATGTCCTGATAACCATGGTAAACAATATCATTTCCATCAATTGAGGCATTGACTGCAGGGAACCGTTTCAAGGCTTCAACACTGGCGCGAACAAAAAAGGACATGAAGCCAAGGCGTGTGCCACCATGTGCTTTTTCAAAATCGTCCTTATACCTATTTCGAAGGTCAATGATGGCTTGCATGTCCACCTCATTGAAGGTCGTTAACATGGCAGCATTTTGCTGTGCATCAACCAGCCTTCTCGCAATGCTTGCGCGCAACCGAGTCATAGGTACACGGCGCTCAACCCTCTCACCCGCAACTACAGAAGGAGTATTCACTAGGCTCTCTGCTTTACTAGCTGGGGATGGCGCAGGTGTCTGCTGCTCGGCTGCTGCAACCGCCTTGATAATGTCCTCCTTAGTGACTCTTCCCCCCTTTCCCGTACCGGCCACGCTAGTAACATCTATTTTGTTTTCATCCGCTATTTTTCTTGCGGCGGGGCTTGCCAGCTGTGCCGTCGCCGAAGACCCCCCATCTTCCGGCGTTTCCAAATCTTCATCTGCATCAGGAAGCGAGACGTCGCCTGCTTCAAATTCACCAAGAACCTCTTCGGCAAAAACTGTTTCACCCTCTTTCTTGAGAATTTTTTGCAGCACACCATCGGCTGGTGCAACAACCTCAATTACCACTTTATCCGTTTCAATATCGACCAGGATTTGATCTCGCCGGACACTCTCACCAACTTTGACATGCCAGGTAGCGATCTCACCATCCGCTATTGATTCTGGGAATTCAGGGGTTTTGATTTCAATCATTTTCTAGTCCTCAGCGCGTAACTAGCGATAAACACATAATCTTATTCAGCACTTTTCCCAAACAGGGCCTCGTGCACCAATTCATTCTGTTGTTGGATATGAAGCGACATATAGCCAGCAGCAGCTGCAGCTGAAGATTCACGTCCAGCATACTGCAAGTACAGCCCTGGTATACAACCAGTGATTACTCTCCGGAGATGGTGCTGACTGCTGTACCAGGCCCCCTGGTTCATGGGTTCTTCCTGGCACCAGATGGCAGCCTCTACATCTTTATATTGACTAATAAGTTCGCTCAGGTCCTGCTCTGGAAAAGGATAAAGCTGCTCGATCCGTATAATCACAACATGGTTTAGCTCTTCCTCTTGCTGTCTTTTCTTCAGATCGTAGAACACCTTGCCGCTACAAAAAACGAGACGTTTAACCTGATCCTTGTTGCGATTAACCTCATCCAGCAACAGCGTGTTGAATTTGCCATCTGTCAGGTCTTCCAGTGCGGAAATTGCCTCCTTGTGGCGAAGTAGGCTTTTCGGTGTCATGACAATTAGTGGCGTTCGATACTTTCGGATCATCTGGCGGCGCAACAGGTGGAATATCTGTGCAGGAGTCGTTGGTACACAAACCTGGATATTATGCTCAGCGCACAATTGCAGGTATCGCTCCAACCTCGCTGAGGAATGCTCGGGGCCTGCCCCTTCGTAACCATGGGGAAGCAGCATGACCAACCCAGATAATCGAGCCCACTTGTGCTCGCCACTGGTAATGAACTGGTCAATGACAACCTGTGCTCCATTCGCAAAATCTCCAAATTGCGCTTCCCAGACTACCATCGTATTTGGACTGGTTTGAGAATACCCATATTCAAATGCCAGCACCGCTTCTTCAGAAAGAAGCGAGTCAAACAGCACGAACTGATTTTTCATTTCGCCAATAGTCTTGAGGGGAGTAAAAGTTCCGCCTTCTTTTTGATCATGGAGTACGGCATGACGATGAGAGAAGGTCCCTCTTCCTACGTCCTGGCCCGTAATCCTGATTTTGAACCCTTGAGCTAATAGGCTTCCATAAGCCAAAACCTCCGCACAACCCCAATTAATGGGCAGCGCACCGGCTGCCATTTTTCTGCGATCTTCCAGAATTTTTGCAACCTGCCTTTGTAAGACGAATCCCTCCGGTATTTTGCCAAGGCTACCGGCAAGAGACTGAAATTCCTTGATATTGAAAGTCGTATCAACCGCGTCATCCCATTCATGACCAAGGTAAGGCTGCCAATCAACGAATGAGGAGGCATCAGGTTCCTTCAAGTAATCCCAAGCAACAGCGTGACCTTCATCGAGTAGATTCCGATATGCCTCTATTCGCGACTGAAAGTCCTTTTCATCAATGGCGCCATCAGCAATCACTTTCTGCGCATATAGCGCCATGGTCGTGGGGTGCTTGCGGATTCGCTGGTACATGACAGGCTGGGTAATAGATGGCTCGTCCCCCTCATTGTGTCCACGCCGGCGATAACAGACGATATCAATCACAACGTCCTTTTTGAACTCCATTCGATAGTCAAGCGCCATTTGGGAAACAAATAGAACAGCCTCCGGATCATCTCCATTAATATGGAATACAGGCGCCTGCACCATCTTGGCTATCTCGGTGCAGTGGCGCGTTGAACGCGCGTCTTCCCGCTCACTGACGGTATAGCCAATCTGGTTGTTTATTATGACGTGTATGGTGCCGCCAGAGTAGAACCCTCTTGTCTGTGACATCTGGAAGGTTTCCATGACCACACCCTGCCCGGCAAAAGCTGCATCACCGTGCACGTTGATCGCCAGGACCTTGTCTCCTACATCATCTTCTCGACGATCCATTCTTGCTCGCACCGAACCCACGATTACCGGTGCCCCAATTTCAAGATGTGAGGGATTAAACCCAAGCGCCAGATGCATTTCACCACCGGGTGTCATCAAATTGGACGAGAAGCCCTGATGATATTTGACGTCACCTGAACCGGTACCTGGCTCATAGCGCCCTTCAAACTCGTCGAAAAGATCAGCAGGGTCCTTGCCAAACAAATTAACCAGTACATTGAGCCGCCCGCGGTGCGCCATTCCAATCACTGATTCGACTACTCCAGCCGACCCGGCACGATGAATCAGTTCAGCGAGGCACGGGATAAAGGCTTCACCACCTTCAAGGCCAAACCGTTTCGTCCCTGGGTATTTGGTGCCAAGGTATTTCTCAAGGCCTTCAGCGGCGATCAAACGATCAAGTATACGGCGCTTAATGCCATTTCCGAACGAGGGCTTGGATCTTGCCCCTTCCATTCTTTGTTGTACCCACATCTGCTCAATTTCATCTATGATGTGCATGTATTCGGCACCGATAGAACCGCAGTAGGTTTTCTCTAGTACTTCAACAATTTCCCGCAGCGAAGCTTCAGCATCACCAAAAAAGAGGTTGCCAGTCTGAAAGCGAGTATCAAGATCCGCTGCCGACAGATGGTGATAATCCAGTTCGAGCGCCATTACTGCGCTTTGATTTTCCAGTTCCAGCGGGTCAAGTTTCGCCTTGCCATGTCCTGCGCGCCGATAACTATTTATCAATTCACTTACTGCAAATTGTTTGCGTTCGTATTCGCTGGAAATACTGCTGGCGGAAACAGGGGCGACCCGTGACTGGTTCTTGGAAAGCAAGAGAAAGTGATCGCGTACAGTCGCGTGGGAGATATCAGGCGCGAGAGCCCCTTCAACTACGGGTAAGGTCTCAAAGTAGCTCCGCCACTGATCCGGTATTTCTGATGGATCTTTCAGGTAGGCTTCGTAGAGTTCTTCCACGTAAGAAGCATTACCGCCCGAAATATGGCCGCTAAGCCACATTTGCTCCATGATGCTATCATCCATAATGATCTCTCTGGAGACTGAATTGGGATTCAGAAAAAGGAATACTACATAATTTCGACGCCCTATGCGAAGGCGCTATACAGCCCTCTCCAGCAGCATATTCCGAATATGGCCAATAGCCTTGGTCGGATTCAAGTTCTTAGGGCAAACGCTGACACAGTTCATGATGCCACGGCAGCGAAAGATACTAAAAGGGTCTTCAAGCTTTAACAGGCGCTCTTCGGTCGCTGTATCCCTGCTGTCAGCCAGGAAACGATAGGCCTGTAGGAGCCCTGCAGGGCCAATAAACTTGTCTGGATTCCACCAGAATGTGGGACAGGAAGTGGAGCAGCAGGCGCAAAGGATGCACTCGTAGAGTCCGTCTAGTTTCTCGCGATCCTCTGGTGATTGTAGGCGTTCCTTGCCCGGTGGCAGCTCATCATTGATGAGGAAGGGGTCTATTTTCTTATATTGGTTGTAGAACTGCTCCATATCGACCACAAGATCTCGGATAACCGGCAACCCCGGGAGTGGACGCAGCGTCAGCTTATCTGATTTTACAACCTCTGAAATTGGGGTCATGCAGGCCAGGCCATTCTTACCGTTCATATTCATGCCGTCGGAGCCGCATACGCCCTCACGGCATGAACGACGGTAAGAAACAGTTGCATCGCCTTCCTTCAACAGCTCCAGTACATCCAGCACCATTAGATCTTTACCGGCTGGAACTTCAAGATCAATATCCTGCATATAAGGTTCGCTGTCCTTGTCAGGATTATATCGATACAGACTCACTAGCATTGGTTACCTCCGAATTCCTAATAAGTCCTGGTCATGGGCTCAAAAGTGGGAACCGTCTTTGGCTCCATATTGACCTTTCTTTTTGACAACTGCTTGTTCGAAGGCTGGTATATAGAATGTACTAACCAGTTCTCATCGTCACGATCCTGATAATCATCTCTGGCGTGGGCTCCCCTGCTCTCTTTGCGCCCCTCAGCGCAGATAGCAGTGGCTTCAGCCACTTCGAGCAGATTATCCAACTCAAGGGCTTCCAATCGGGCAGTGTTAAATGCGGAACTCTTGTCCCCCAAGCTCGCATTGGCTATACGTTCACGTAACTCAGCGAGTTTTTCGATGCCTTTCTGCATCGGCTCTTCTTTCCTGAACACACCAAAATTCAGCTGCATGCAAGACTGCAGTTCTTTCTTCAATTTGGGAACACTCTCGCCACCCGTATCCGACTCGTCCCATCGACGAAGTCTCGCCAGCGCCGCATCCAGGTCTGATTCGGAGGCATCTAGGGAATCCACACCTTCACTGAGTGCCTGAATGATATGCAACCCGGCAGCTCGCCCGAATACCACCAGGTCCAGTAAAGAGTTACCGCCAAGGCGATTCGCACCATGGACCGAGACACACGCGGTTTCACCGGCTGCGTAGAGCCCATCCACGATCTGATCATTGCCATCAACATCCGGGCTGATTACCTGACCGTGGATGTTGGCTGGCAGGCCGCCCATCATATAGTGACATGTTGGCTCAACCGGGATCGGTTCTTTAACGGGATCAACATGAGCAAAGGTTCTTGAAAGTTCCACAATACCAGGCAAACGGGAATGCAGAATTTCCTCGCCCAGATGGTCGAGCTTCAGATATACATGGTCGCCATTTTCACCTGCTCCGCGGCCATCCAAAATCTCAAGAATCATGCTGCGCGCAACGACATCTCTGCCGGCCAGGTCCTTGGCGTTCGGCGCATAGCGCTCCATAAAGCGTTCGCCGTCCTTGTTAATGAGATAACCACCCTCACCACGGCACCCTTCAGTTACCAGTACACCCGCTCCAGCGATACCCGTCGGGTGAAACTGCCACATCTCGATATCCTGAACAGCAAACCCGGCTCGCAGGCTCATACCTGGCCCATCACCCGTATTCATCAATGCGTTGGTCGTGGACTGGTAAATTCTGCCGGCACCACCGGTTGCCAGAACTGTTGCCCGCGCTCGTATATAGTAAACCTCACCGGTATCCATGCAGATGGCCATCACGCCCACTATCGCGCCATTAGCATTCTTCACCAAGTCAACGGCAAACCATTCACTAAAAAAGACTGATCCCGCCTTCAGGTTGCCCTGATATAGGGTATGCAACAGTGCGTGACCGGTTCTGTCAGCGGCCGCGCATGTCCTGGCGGCCTGGCCACCCTTGCCAAAATCCTTGGACTGGCCACCGAATGGCCGTTGATAAATTCTGCCAGATTCTGTTCTCGAAAAGGGCAGCCCCATGTGTTCAAGCTCATAGACTGCCTCGGGTCCGACACTACACATATATTCGATAGCATCCTGGTCGCCAATGTAGTCTGATCCCTTGACCGTGTCATACATATGCCAGAGCCAGTTGTCCTCGGGGTCATCGCTGCCAATGGCACAGGTTATCCCGCCCTGGGCAGAAACCGTATGTGAACGGGTTGGAAAGACCTTGGAAATAACGGCAGTATTGCGACCGGATTCTGCAAGCTGAAGCGCCGCCCGCATGCCCGCACCACCACCACCAACGATGATGGCATCAAAATCCAGAACTGGTGTTTTACTCACGCACTCCCCCAGAGGATCTTAAAACCCCATGTAAGGTAAACAAAAAGGACCAGGATGCAGATTATCTGATAAATGAACCTTACCCTGTCTGCGCCCTCACCCATGGTGTGGACACGAAGATAATCGGTTCCCGTCGTCCACATGCCGATCCACGCATGTGCACAGATTGCCAGTAGGGTAATCAGGGTAAATATCTGCATGCCCGTATGGGAAAACAGATCCTTCCATTGCTGATAGGTTATTTCCGGTGTGAGGAGCAGGTAGCCAACTAGGACAATTGCATAGACCGCACAAATGACCGCCGTAGCCCGCTGCACTAGCCAGTCCGACACACCATTACGGCTAAAATTTGTTATCTGCGTAGACATTTGATTCCTTTCGGTGATGCTAGATGATCAGGTAGCCGGCAAGCAAAATTAAAGCTGTTGAAAAGAGAATGACGAGTTTTGCCCCGCGCTGCCCACCTTCAAGTGTCTCACCAATACCGAGGTCCATCATCAGATGCTTTGTACCGGCCACCAGGTGATAGGCCAATGCGGATACCAAACCCCAGGTAATGAACTTGCCAATGGGGGATGCCATCATCGCCTGTAAATCGGCAAAGCCAGACTCAGATGCGAGTGATACATCAAGCCCATACAGGGCGAAACCAATACCAACGAACAGGACGATACCACTTATGCGATGTGTAATAGATGTAAGCGCAGGCAAAGGCCACCCGAACACCAGGAGATCTGAAATACCGACGTTTATAGGTCGAGAATCTTTCTTCACAAATATTCTCTAAGGGTGAAAGCTGATACGAGTGGTTAACCTAGAGGCCGCACCACAACTGGAATAATAGAGAGTTTACACATAAAAAACAAATGCCGCTCAAGCTGAAGCTGCCATTAGTCAAGCTTTACAAGTTGGACGTCTTTTGCTTTCATATAGCCCTCACCCTGTAATTAGTTTTAGCAATGTTGTTTGCTCGTTTTAGGGCGTCCTGCATACAGCGGAGTTTCCAGATGAAGCAGAAAGTTGAAATTACCATTGATGGCAAGACAATAGATTTGCCAGTGCTCGAAGCCGCTGCGGGGCGAAACGTGGTAGACGTTCGTGGGCTGATTTCCGAGGGGATCTATACCTTTGACCCTGGGTTTCTCTCCACCGCAAGCTGCGAATCTCGCATCACATACATTGACGGTGAAGCGGGAATTCTCACCTACCGGGGCTATCCCATTGAACAGTTGGCCGAAGGGTCCAGCTTCATGGAAGTTTGCTACCTGCTCCTGGATGGCGAGTTGCCTGACGAGACCCAACTATCGGGCTTTGTCCAAGACATCAATGCCCGCATGCCCATTGATGATCAGTTCAAACATATCTTCGATGGTTTCACGAAAGACGCGCACCCCATGTCGATGCTATGTGCAGCAATCGGTGGACTCGCTTCTCTCTATCACGACGATCTCGACGTATCCAATGCGGCACATCGTCGTGAATCTGCAATGCAGCTTATTGCCAAGATACCAAGCCTCGCCGCGATGACCTACCGAAAAAGCATTGGGGTGCCATTCATTGAACCCGATCCCGAAATAGGCTATGCAGAGAATTTTCTCAACATGTGCTTCGGTGAACCTGGGGAGCCCTCCAGCGTCAGTGCCACACTTTCTGACGCAATGGACAGGATATTTATCCTACACGCCGACCACGAACAGAATGCTTCAACATCAACCGTTCGCCTTGCCGGCTCAACAGAAGCAGATCCATACGCAGCGATAGCTGCTGGAATCGCTGCCCTTTGGGGGCCGTCTCATGGCGGTGCCAATGAAGCTGTACTGAGGGTACTGGAGGAAATTGGAGACGAGTCAAGGGTGCAGGAGTACGTTAACAAGGCGAAGGACAAAAACGATCCATTCAGACTAATGGGATTCGGCCACCGGGTGTACAAGAATTTTGACCCGCGAGCCACGGTTATGCAGGCCAGTTGCCACGCCGTATTGCATGAACAGGGCGCAGACAATGACCCGTTGCTCAAAGTGGCCATGCAACTAGAGAAAATTGCCAGGGAAGATAACTACTTCATTGATAGGAAGCTCTATCCAAATATTGATTTCTACTCGGGTATCACATTTAAAGCAATGGGTATCCCAACGACGATGTTTACCGCCTTGTTTGCCCTTGGTCGCATGCCTGGCTGGATCTCACATTGGGATGAGATGCTGTCAGCCCCATACAAAATAGGCAGGCCGAGGCAACTTTATCTCGGTCCTACGCAAAGAGACTACATTGACGTCAAAGGCCGGTAAGTATTTCATTACCGGACCACGTTCGGTGCCAACACGACCTGATTCTTGCTACTGCTAACCCTTACCGCTACTAATTTTTGCTACTGCTAACTTTTACTACTACAAATTTTTACTACCAGAAGGATCACCATTGAATATTTCCGCAGTTATCGAAACGAGCAAAGGACTAATAAACATCACCCTGTTCCCTGAACAAGCACCGGTTACGGTCGCTAGTTTTATCAACCTTGCAGGCAAGAAATACTATGATGGTTTAAATTTTCACCGAGTCATCAGCCAGTTTATGATTCAGGGTGGATGTCCTACGGGCACTGGCACGGGCGGTCCGGGATATCAGTTCGAAGACGAGTTTGACCCCTCTCTTATACACGACGCACCCGGCAAACTCTCTATGGCAAATGCTGGTCCTGGTACTAATGGTAGCCAGTTCTTCATTACTCACGTGCCAACACCCCACCTCGATGGTATGCATTCTATCTTTGGTCAGGTTGATTCATCGGCTGACCAGGATGTCGTCAACGCTGTAGTACAGGGTGACGAAATTGTCAGCATCAGCATCAGTGGAGACGTTGACGAGCTTCTGGAAGCCCATACGCAGCGCACGGAAGAGTGGAACAACGCCATTGCCACAAACTTCCCTGACTTAGCCTAGTCGGATTGTCCGACGACATAGAGGGCTTGTTAGCATGCCCACTATGTCACGTCTATTTGAAGTCGCGACCACAAACTGTGCTGCGAAACGCCACGGCCTATTTTCCACCAGCCTGGTGTGAGTTTCGGCATATGAGGGCTGCACAAATTTTCAAAGGCATAGCCTGATAATTTCTGAATCTGCGAGTGAACTATCCAAGCTGTAATCAATACCTATGATTACCTGAGGGTTCTGCCATGAAAATACATATAGCTACGATAATCCTGTCCATGACCGTTGGGTTCCTGGGCGGGGTCGCTGGCCATTATTTCTTTCGTGGTTCACCCCTCGACGAGGAGTCAGGTGTGCGCACATCAGAACCCGTAAATCCGCAAAATGATGCAGCTTTAGTTGCCAGGCTTGATCGGTTACAGGAACGTCTGCACCAGATCGAGTCAACAGTTCTCATGCCAAGCAGGTCTGAAAACCCTGGTCTTCACCTGAAAATACTGATGAAGATGCGGGTACTGGGGAAACAGGCCGACGGCGCTCCCCTATTGATCGTGCCGGGACCTCAACGAGGGAGAATCTGATAACCGCGGGCATCATCACGGATAGGGCGGACGACATATTGCAGCGAATCAGCCAGCAGGATTATCGCCGCCTGCAACTGGGGAACCTCATCGAGCGAGCAGATAGTTCTGCCAGGCAACAGTACGCTGACGAACTTGAGGAGCTGAATCAAAATGGAGTGGTGCTGCGCACAGAGGCGGGCGACGATGCATACGATAATTATCTTTTTGCGAGCGGTCAGAGTAATCGAGTGAAGGTAACATCAGTCTTATCTGGATCACCCGCTGAAATGATTGGCCTGCAGAGTGAAGATATCATCCTCACCTACAACGACCAGAGAATCATGCGTTGGAGGGATATTCGATCAGCCACATTGCAAGGCGAGATCGGAAGCTATATTGATATTGAGATCCTTCAGGATGGTTCGAGGATGAATTTCAGTATACCAATAGGAACACTGGGGGTTCAGCTCGCCGGCGTCCAGCTGGAACCACAAAATCAACCGTGATTTAAGGTAATTTCGCCTTGTCTCACCACTTTCCCGACTCATCCCCTGGCGCAGTAAAAAGCGTATGATTGTCCGCTTGATTAAGCAATAAGTGACGACCAATGAAAGGCGTGATTCTAGATGCAGACAGCCTCGGCGAAATTGATTTATCGCCGGTTACAGATCTACTGGATGAATGGCAGGTCTACGGAACCAGCGGACCAGGGGAAACGCTAGAGCGGGTTAGGGATGCCAGCATTGTTCTCAGCAACAAAACCCCACTTACAAGCGAAACCTTTTCCGCAGCGAGAAAGCTGAGGTTGATTAGTGTGATGGCGACGGGAACCAATAATATTGATCTTGATAGCGCGAAAAAGGCGAATGTCACGGTTTGTAATGCGATGGCCTATGCTACACCTTCCGTGGTTCAGCATACCATCAGCCTGATGCTGGCACTGGCAACAAACCTGCCGGCCTACATTCGTGATGTTAAAGCAGGTGCTTGGCAGCAGGCCCCTGTATTCTGCCTGCTTGATCATCCAATATCAGAATTGAGTGGAAAAACGCTTGGGATAGTTGGTTTTGGTGAATTAGGCAGCGCCGTGGCTAGTGTCGCAAAATCCTTTGGGATGAAGATTCTCATCGCACAGAAACATGGTGAACAACTGCCTAACCGACTGCCTTTTGATGAACTCATCCAAGAGGTGGACTACCTTAGCCTGCATTGCCCACTCACCTCGACAACTGAAAATCTTATTAATAGTTCCAACCTCTCAAAAATGAAGCCGTCTGCCTTTCTTATCAATACCGCCCGCGGTGGTCTGGTAAATGCGCCAGACCTGTTGCAGGCGCTCTCATCAAATCTTATTGCCGGCGCTGCGGTTGATGTCCTTGAAACCGAACCACCACCAGAAAGTGATCTGCTTACGAATGCGTGTAAGGACAACCTGATCGTGACTCCCCACAATGCCTGGGGAGCACTCGAATCCAGACAACGGCTGGTTCTTCAAATGGCTGATAACATTCAGGCATTCCTTTCAGAAAGCGCAGTCCGTCTGGTCGATGCCTGAAGAACTCTCATCGCCTTTCAGCCGATCGAGACCAAGTCCACCAGCGGAAAAAACCAACTGCCAACTTAAAGCTGGTATGGGATTCCCTGTTCATACAGGTCCAACCAGCCAGTATATTTTGATTGCCTGGTATTCTTCATCTGCATGATTCGCCCAATCGTCGTGATCGCCTTGTCGAATTCTCCAACCCTTGCATAGGCAGCGGCGAGAGAATCAAGATTGCTGACGGTTTTTTTCACGAACCGCGGTTTCTGCCAGCTCAACCGCAAGATCTCCATTACAGACGTCCCTGGTTGGACAGGTTGCCAGTAGCCACGCCAACCTGTTGGCAGCCTGGTTCACACCCTGGTCCGCTGCTAGCCTGTACCACTTTACGGCCTCCATGAAGTCCTTTTCAACACCGGCGCCCCTGCGATACAAGTAGCCTAGTGAGTTCTGCGCTTTCCCGTGACCCTGCATCGCGGCAACGTGATATAGCCTTGCAGCTTCCTTGAAGTCACGCTCCACACCGTGCCCCTGCTCCAGAGCCTGGGCAACATGATAGTTGGCTTCGACGATGCCATTGTCTATTCCCTTGCACAGCCATTGAATGCCCTCAGCGTAGCTTCTGCTAACTCCGCGTCCTTCCATATACATAACACCAATTGGGACAAAGGCAAGTGCATAGCCGCCCTCGGCCGCGCCTAAATAATATTTAAGCGCCTTGTCGTCGTTCTTGTCGACACCCAGGCCGAGCCTGTAGAGGTTGGCAAGGTTTACCTGGCTAGCCGGAAAACCGGCCAACGCCGCTCCTTCATACCACTTGAATGCGGCCGAATAGTCACCCTCAACATGCTCGGCAAGAATACCGAGATGATTCTGTGTGAGCTTGTGGTCGGGATCCAGTTTAATAGCCTTTTGCAGGTCTACTTTTGCAAGACCATAGGCTTTAAGCAGGCTATAGGCTATACCACGATTGGAATAGGCAATAACCTCCTGGGATGAATCCAGGTCACCGGTATCAAGGACATCGGACAAAATGGTAACGACCTGCTTGTATTGGCCGTTTCGTGCAGCAGACTGAGCATCATCAAACGCAGTTGCAAAGACTAACTGCACATTGACGAGAATAAAGATGAAAACAAATACCCTAATCATGGTAAATCAACTACCAACTATCCAAGAACCCGGCTGACCTTACCAGAATAACCCCTAGTGTTGCAGTCGGGCAGACAAACAAAATGCTATAGTAGCACCCGATTCAAAGCCAGGTTAAAAGATGCAAGACGCCACTGCCAATGCCGGCAGCACAGGGGAAACCGTCAAGGTACGGGATCCGCTGCTCGACGTTCTTGTCGCACTGACGAGACTGCACCACAAACCTTTCTCAGCGGAAAGTCTGGTAGCAGGCCTGCCCCTTCAAGGTGGACTGCTCACCCCTGACCTGTTCGTGCGTGCGGCGGAGCGCGCAGGGTTTAATGCCGCCCACCTGCAACGTGACCTTTACGATATTACATCGCTGGTCCTTCCCGTAGCTCTGATTCTTACGGATGGCAACTGTTGCATACTACTATCGCAGAAAAACGGTGAAGTCTCGGTGATGTTTCCTGATGAGCCCAAGCAGGCTCACAGCATGACACGCGATACGCTCAGGGAAAGATATAGCGGCCGCTGCATGTTTCTGAGACCAGTTCATGAGTCCCCTGCTAATGAATCAAACAGAAGCCACTGGTTCTGGAGCACTATCAAAAGGTCCCGCGGGCTCTACGCCGAGGTTCTGGTCGCATCTTTTCTGGTCAACCTGTTTGCACTGGTTACACCTCTGTTTATTATGAATGTCTATGACAGGGTGGTACCAAACCAGGCTATAGAGACACTTTGGGTTCTGGCATCCGGCGTTGCCATCGTCTTTATGTTTGATCTTGTGATGAAATCACTGCGCGGCTATTTCATCGATACGGCAGGAAAAAGAGCGGATATTCTACTTTCCTCAAAGACATTCTCCAAGGTTATGGATATCAAATTTAGTGCTCGACCTGCCAGGGTTGGAAGCTTCGCCAATAACCTGCAGGAATTTGACAGCTTCCGTGAGTTTTTTACGTCAACAACCCTGATTGCAGTTATCGACCTTCCATTTGTTTTCCTTTTCGTTCTCCTTATTTATGCCATTGGCGGTATTCTTGCTGTTGTTCCGATGGTTGCAATTCCCGTGATCGTAGTCGTCAGCATGATCTTTCAGAAACCACTGCAGGAACTAATAACCAAGACTTTCACCGAGGCAGCGGCAAAGCATGCAATGCTGATTGAAACCCTCACTGCCCTTGATGCGGTAAAGAGCGCCAGGGCGGAGGGTGTTATGCAGCAGAGGTGGGAATCGTTTAATGCCAGAATCGCAAAACTTGCCCTCAAATCAAGGCTCCTGTCACTAGCCACCATTAATATCGCTCAGGTTGTACAACAAATGAGCACCGTTGCCATAGTGATCCTTGGCGTCTATTCAATCCTGGACGGAAAATTGTCTGTCGGTGGGTTGATAGCCTGCACCATTCTCACTGGCAGGAGCCTGGCACCAATGGCTCAAGTCGCAAGTATCCTGACCCGATACCATCATTCAATTGCATCATATGGTGCCATCGCTCAGCTGATGACACTTCCGGTTGAAAGACCTGATGGCCGCAAGTTCCTACACCGCCCGAATATAACTGGCGATATAAAGTTCAGGGACGTGAGTTTTGCTTACCCGGACCAGCAGATACCCGCGATAAAAGGTATCTCCTTCTCTATCAGGGAGGGTGAAAAGGTCGGCATCATCGGCAAGACGGGGTCTGGAAAGAGTACGATGCAAAAACTGATGATGAATTTTCACGACCTTTCTGACGGCAGCATCCTGGTGAGTGGTACTGACCTGAAGCAAATTGACCCTACTGACCTAAGGAGAAATATCAGCTATGTACCGCAAGATGTTACCCTTTTCAGCGGCACCGTCAGGGAGAATATCGTCCTCGGTGCCCCACTCAGCACTGATGAATCTGTTTTGGCCGCCGCCGATCTTGCCGGTATCAGCGATTTTCTGAACGAACATCCCGAGGGATACGATCTACTCGTTTCCGAAAGAGGCGGCAATCTATCCGGAGGACAGCGTCAGGGAATAGCCATTGCACGCGCTATGGTCAGCGGTGCATCAATACTGCTGTTGGACGAGCCTAGCAATGCAATGGACAACAGCACCGAACTTGTTTTCAAAAATCGCTTCGAAAAATACGCTGAAACGAGAACACTGATCCTCGTCACTCACAAGACGTCCATGCTGTCGCTGGTGGATCGTCTGCTGGTACTGAACAATGGTCAGTTGGTAGCAGATGGCCCCAGGGATGAAATCGTAAAAATGCTTTCCGGAGAACAGCAGTGATTGTGAAGAAGGAAGACATCGACTTCATGCCCGACACCTATGCAGCCGAGGTCGAGTCAACACCCATCGCGGTACACGCAATCCTGTGGACCAGCGCCATCTTTCTAATCATTGCGATTATCTGGGCAAATCTGGCTGTGCTTGATGAGGTTGCCCACGCAAATGGCAAGGTCATCCCTTCCAGTCAAATCCAGGTAATCCAGAACCTTGAGGGTGGAATACTTGCAGAGATCCTGGTCAAGGCCGGTGACCAGGTGAAGAAAAAACAGAGTCTAATACGCATGGATGACACGCGCTTTGCATCATCATTTGATGAGGGGGTGCTCTCTTCCCAGGCACTGCAGGCCAGAATTGTGCGACTGGAGGCTGAAATCAGTGGTCACCCGTTCGAGGCACCCGAAAAATTCCCGCCAGAGCATGCAGAGATCATTGAAGATGAACTCCAACTTTATAACTCCAGGCAACAAGAATTTGGGTCCAGCATTGCCATTCTCAATCAACAACTCAATCAACATAGACAGGCATTGGCAGCGCTGCGGGCAGAAGAAGAGAATCTGGTAGTAAATGCTGAACTTGCAAGCCAAGAACTCTCAAAGTGGGAGCCACTTGTGAAGACGGGCGC
>PBRQ01000051.1 GCA_002725995.1 Gammaproteobacteria bacterium | reverse complement strand
TAGCTTTTATCTCAAGCTAATATCAGCTGCACTTTTTACCAAATCCCAGCATTCACCCTCTTAATACCTTCAGTGTCCGATGATGAATTATCAGTTATCCACTGACGTAAGTTGAATTTGGATGAATATAATTGGTGTGAGCAGGTCGAGATTCACGACTTCCGGTACTGGCCGTAATCTGCCAACCAATATTTCAAGATCTAGACCACAAAAGGCGCCGCTTACCATTTCAAAGCAGAAAGGCAGCAGAACGGTTTAGGCCACAATACCTCTTCTATTCCTACCCCAGCCAATGAGCTACTTTACAAGACCTAATGACATTGAAGCTTGAACTCCAGATAACAAATTTAGACAACAACACTCATATCAACATGTGCTCGGGTTGCACCGAGAAAAATTCTCAAGATATGAAGAAATTTATTACACTATTTTATTGTTGTAATTCAATGGGTTACTGGTGCCGGAAAGAGGACTTGAACCTCCGACCAATTGCTTACGAAGCAACTGCTCTACCAACTGAGCTATTCCGGCATATGTTGGGAGGCGGGAGTATACCTTAAGGAACCGTCCTTGGTGCAACGGCCTGGCTTTGATTCAATGCAAGAGGACGCGCTTCGCCATGAGAGCCTCTTGCCTGCCTGCGCATTGTTGTGGCTGAATAGGTGTATCAAAGAAGATTTATTTATCAGGAGTGAAAAGAAAATATGCGAATCGCAACACTAATGAGCTACGCCGCTGGGTTTAAGAAGGCCTCAGAAGAAATTGCCGAGTTGGAGAAGGCAGGTCTGGATGTGGCTTTTGTGCCCGAGGCCTACAGCTTTGACGCACCAACAGCCATGGGCTACCTGGCTGCGAAAACTAAATCACTCACCATAGCTTCGGGCATTATTCCTATCTATACCAGAACACCCACACTTTTGGCCATGACGGCGGCGGGTCTGGACTCTCTTTCGGATGGCCGCGCCATGCTGGGTCTCGGCGCCGGAGGTCCACAGGTGATGGAGGGCTTTCATGGAGTTCCTTTTACTTCGCCCACAGCACGTCTCCGGGAGATCATAGAAATCTGCCGAAAGGTCTGGAAGCGTGAGGAAAAGCTGGTACACGATGGCAAGATATATCAGGTGCCGTCGCGTCAGGATCAGGGCACAGGGCTTGGCATTCCTCTGAAACTCATTAATCATCCGGTGCGAAATGATATCCCCATTACCATTGCATCACTGGGGCAAAAGAGTGTTGAGCTCACTGCTGAGGCCGCGGACGGCTGGCTGCCGGCGTTCTATGTCGCGTCACAGGCAAAAAATATCTGGGGCGACGCCCTGGCCAGGGGACTGGCAAAACGAGACCCGAATCGCGCACCGTTGGAGATTTTTTCCGGCGGTGGTGTAGGTATTGGCGAAGGCCTTGAACACCTGCGGGACATGGGACGACCACAAACCGCACTTTATGTTGGTGGTATGGGTGCTCGGGGTAAGAACTTTTACAACGATATCTTCAGCAGGGCAGGCTATGAGAAAGAAGCTGCCGAAATTCAGGATCTGTACCTCAGCGGCAAGAAGGCTGAAGCTGAAGCTGCGATTCCGAAGGAATTTTTCGACAAGACATCCCTCATCGGTCCAGAAGGTTTTGTCCGCGATCGTCTTGCAGAATTGAAGGAGTCGGGTGTCACCTCACTTAATGTCGGCTTTGTCGGGCACACAATGGAAGAACGATTGAGCCAGTGTGAGAATCTACGCAGTATTGTAGACAACCTGTAAAATAGCTCGCATGGGTTGTAGCCGATATGTTTACCCCATATTAGGCTACAACCTAGTTCGCGTTTCGGTTGCCAATCGATTCCGGAGTCATCAAGGAAAGATCAAGATCTTGCTGAATTTCAAAAGCTTCCGTCATTCTGGCTTGAACATCTACGGGTCGATGGGCATCTGAGTTGATGATGACTTCAACGTCAAAATCGGTTGCTTCCTCCCAGAAGGGTCGCCAGGGATACATGGGATAAGGATTGTCTGCCTTCTTGTAAGCAATCTTGCGCAAACCAAGGGCATTAATCTCCAGTCCTACATTGAGTTCTTCAGCCGCGCTGAGTATGTCTCTGGAGCAGGCCGTGGTATCTGAATCCCACTCCAGATAGCAGTTTCCAAACAGATCGGGGTGGGCGATAAAGTCAAACAACCCAGTTCGCATCATGTCGATGACATAGTCCGAGTAAGCACGCAGCATAGTTGAAGTGTTGGTTCCGCCATAGGTATTGAGCCAGCGATCGACATCTTCGGAGGCTCCTTCATCTACGCCCGGATCTGGGAAGAAGTGCGCGCCTCCAATAAGATAGTCAAATTGAAATTCCCCCAGCAATTCATCTTGGTAAAAAGAATGAAACTCGGGGATATATTCACATTCCATACCCTTCAGCAACCTTAAAGACGGGAAATCGATTCGGGCCTGGTCGATTGCTCTGGAGTACTCGGGCAGTTCCGCATAGTACATTCGCAGCGAGACCCATCGATCATCAGGCAGAGCGGTGTGATCGGTGAAACCAAGGGTCGACATCCCCTGCTCGACGGCAACACGGCAATAGTCTTCAACATCCCCCTCGGCATGTTTGCATCGGTAGGTGTGGGTATGAAAGTTGTGTAGCATCAACGTCTAATCCGACATCCCATGAAGTCAATCAGCCCACGGGTAAGTTTTTATGCTCGAACAGTTTACCTCGGCAAGTTGCCTCAGCAAGGCCATGATCAGAGTCCAGTGACTAGAATGGTCCAGGTTGTATCTCGTGGGCCACCCCAAGCATACTGAAATTGGCAGATCTGGAACCGGCCACATACCGATCCAAGGTTGAAGAATGCTGTATCAGTGGTGAAAAACTGACTGCAAAACCATACGGCTGGTTTAAGTACGGCTGGTTAAAATGTCTTTGCAACAGAATCGCCACCCTCGGCGTGCGTGGCGGTTATGGTGATCGCACTATTCCTGGTGCATTCTGGAGCCGTCGCTACCACGACACAGGCGACGGCAATGGTAATTACATCATCAGCTCCGGTTCGCGGATCCCAACCCAGCAGGGTCTTCAAACCACAGGTGCCGGTATCAGCACAGGCGCCAGAACCTGCTGCATCCGGGTTGGCAGGGTCATATTCTCCTTCAACAAATTCACCGAACTCGAGTTTCCGATCTTCCTCAAACAGGCGAATGGACTGGATATTGTTGTTCATCGCAGCGGTCCGAGCATTGACGATATAGTCCTCATACATTGGGAAAGAGATTGCAGCTATGATGCCTATGATGCCCACCGCAATCATCAGTTCGATCAGGGTAAAACCACGTGCTCTAGTTTTTATTTGCATGAATGTTGCTCGTCTTGACTGCCGCCCATAATACAGTATACCGAAAGCCTACAAATTCAAAAAAGAAACATCCATAAAAAACCGGGAGAGGCAAGCCACTCCCGGTTCTCTTAAACAACTGAATTTAGTTGAATATCACTACATCTCCGCAGAACCAAATATCGCTGAAGTGGCACCGGAGAGATCTTGATAAGCAGGCTTGATGATCGTTACTGAATCACCATCTCCACTCACGCCAACAGCACCAAGTGCGTCGTTCGCACCAGCAGCTAGGAATGCCTGCCCGCCGCCGGGAGCCAAATTACTACCTGGATTAAAAATAGCGATCCAGCCAGCCGCATCCGTTGGAACCGTGGAGGTCAGACTGAGTGCCGTCTGTGTGTTACCTTTTACAAAGGTAGCACGTGCAAGTCGCACAGCTTCCTCGTAGTGTGAAGTTACTTTGGTCATGTTGGCCGTCTTGATGTAATCCTGATAAGCAGGCAAGGCAACCGCAGCGAGAATACCGATAATCGCAACCACGATCATCAACTCAATCAAGGTAAAACCTTGTTGTAGTTTATTAGTCATAGAGCTAACTCCTAAGTTTTAAATGAAGACTGCCGATAAATGAATGTCGAATACTTGTTTCAGTCTGATGCATGCTCCCGCAATAGTTATGCCACCAAGAATCTAGCTAATAATTACTGTTTGTCAGAAGAATGTGACTCGACCGGTCAATTGTACCCTCCACCTGCAACACTTTACAGGTCAGTAAGTGACATAAATTGTCACCCAAGCCTGTTTCCGGCTCAATTTTGAGTACATAATGAATAGATTCGCCTATCGACACTCGGGAGGACGAAATGTAAACTTTCAATGTGAACTGTGTCTGCGTAATGTAGGCCTTCATGCGTTCATTTGCCATCAGGATTAGACAAATATGGCTGCAAACCCTATACAACTGAGCGGACTCGCTCGACGCCTGGTTGAAGATGATTTGCTCGAAGATACCGCCGCCAAAGAAGCTTCAGATGAGGCCAATAAAAATCGCGTGCCCTTTGTTACCCACCTGGTACAGAATGACCTTGTCAGCGCCAAGGATATCGCCAATTCCGCGTCTGAGGAATTCGGCACACCACTGATCGATATCGCGGCGCTTGATATTGAATCAATTCCGAAAAATCTCATTGACGACAAACTCATACGCGCAAACCACGCAATGCCCATATTTCACAGGGGCAATAGACTTTTTGTCGCTGTATCTGACCCAACAAATCGTAAGGGGCTTGATGAGATAAAGTTCCAGACCGGTATTACGACGGAAGAAGTACTGGTAGAAGAGAACAAACTCAGTTCCTTTATCGAAAGCTACCTGGAATCCCAGGAAGGTGATGGTCTTAGTGATCTGGGTAATGATGACATTGACCTGGACCTGGAGACGGTGGACGAAGAAGAAGGCGGCCCGGATGATGTAGACGAAGGTTCTGTAGCCGACGATACTCCGGTAGTACGTTTCATTAATAAGATGTTGATGGACGCGATCAAGGGTGGTTCCTCTGACCTCCATTTTGAGCCGTTCGAAAAGGCTTATCGAGTACGATTTCGGACTGACGGTGTCCTGCACGAGGTTGCAAGGCCACCCGTTAATCTTAGCCCACGGATTTCCGCACGTCTGAAAGTCATGTCTCAGATGGACATTTCAGAGCGGCGGGTTCCCCAGGATGGTCGTATCAAGCTGAAGATTTCCAAATCCAAATCCATTGATTTTCGCGTCAACACACTTCCGGTACTCTTTGGCGAGAAACTGGTACTCAGGATTCTGGACGCAAGTTCAGCCAAGATGGGGATTGACGCCCTCGGCTATGAGGACGACCAGAAAGAGCTGTATATGGATGCCCTGTACAAGCCCCAGGGTATGTTCCTGGTCACCGGTCCAACCGGATCAGGCAAGACCGTATCCCTGTATACCGGTTTGAATATCCTGAATACGCCGGAACTAAATATTTCAACGGCTGAGGATCCGGTTGAAATCAACCTGGAAGGAATCAACCAGTGTCCCGTCAATGCAAAGGTTGGCCTCGACTTCTCGGAGGCACTGAGAGCTTTCCTGCGGCAGGACCCTGACATAATTATGGTAGGGGAGATTCGAGACCTTGAAACTGCATCAATCTCAGTAAAAGCTGCACAAACCGGCCACATGGTTATGTCCACGCTGCACACAAACAATGCCCCTGAGACCCTGACCCGACTGCGCAATATGGGTGTGGCGGCATTTAACCTTGCCACCTCGGTTAACCTGATCGTCGCACAGCGTCTGGCTAGGCGGCTGTGTGACTGCAAAGAAAAAATGGACGTCCCCAAGACTGCTCTTATCGAAGAAGGGTTTACGGAAGAACAGTTAGCGACACCCTTTGACGTCTTTGTCCCTAATGGCTGCGGTAAATGTTCTTCCGGATACAAAGGCCGTGTTGGCATTTACGAGGTTATGAGAGTAACCAAGGAAATCCAGAAGATTATCATGGAGGATGGCAATGCCATCGAGATAGGTGAGGTTAGTACACGGGAAGGATTTGGCACTATCTACGAATCCGGTCTGCGCAAGGTAATATCAGGCGCAACTGGCCTCGAGGAGATCAACCGCGTAACCAGTGGACACTAGGCAGGGTTAACCAATGGCAGCAGAGAACCAGGTTTTTGCGTGGGAAGGGAAAGACAAGTCCGGTCGCAAAACTAAAGGCGAGATAACAAGCAGGAACGCCAACGTCGCAAAGGCTGAACTGCGCAAGAAGGGAATTAATCCAAAGACCGTAAAAAAGAAAAGTGGTGGGTTCAGCCTAGCTGGTTTGGGTGCGAAAGTAACGCCGGGAGACATCGCTCTCTTCACCCGGCAACTTGCGACCATGATGAAAGCGGGTGTACCCCTGGTTCAGTCCTTTGAGATTGTTGCTGACGGCATGGACAACCCCATGATGAAAGACCTGATTCTAAAGATCAGGGATGATGTATCTGCTGGTAATTCGTTTGCAAACGCGATATCCAACCAGCCTCCTGAGTATTTCGATGAACTTTTTTGTAACCTGGTCGAGGCAGGCGAGCAGTCCGGTACCCTGGAGACCATGCTGGCCCGAGTCGCAGACTACAAGGAAAAAACAGAGGCAACCAAGGCCAAGATTAAGAGTGCCATGAACTACCCCATTTCCATCCTGGTGATAGCGAGCATCGTTTCCGGCATCCTTCTGATAAAGGTTGTGCCCCAGTTCGAGGAAATATTTGCCGGTTTCGGGGCAGAGCTACCTGAATTTACGCAGATGGTCGTTAACATGTCCCGTTTCATGACTGAATGGTGGTTTATCATCATCGCGGTTATCGGTGCAATTCTGACGGCCTACAAGCAGGCTCACAAACGATCCGTAAAAATACAGGATGGGCAGGAAAGGCTGATGTTAAAGCTGCCGGTGCTTGGTGACATCCTCGACAAATCCTGTATAGCTAGATTCGCCAGAACCTTATCTACCACTTTTGCAGCTGGTGTTCCTTTGGTAGACGCACTCGAGTCTGTATCTGGTGCCGCTGGTAACATCGTGTACAAGGAAGCCATTCTGCAAATCAAGGATGATGTGTCCAGCGGTACTCAGTTGAACTATTCCATGAAGCAGACTGAGGTTTTCCCAAATATGGTCATTCAGATGGTTGCCATTGGCGAAGAATCTGGTGCACTTGATGCCATGCTCGATAAGGCGGCAACCTATTACGAAGAGTTGGTTGATAATGCTGTAGAGGGGCTTACCAGTCTGATGGAACCCATCATCATGTCATTCCTAGGCGTCGTAATTGGTGGCCTGATTATCGCCATGTACCTGCCTATCTTCTCCATGGGAGACGCCATAGGCGGCGAACATTAAGATAGATCCTTTTGTCCAATATCTTTCTTTCATGCAGGATGAGTTTCCTGCCGCCGTAGCCGGCATTGCATTTATGTTTGGCTCTATCATCGGCAGTTTTCTCAATGTTGTTGTTTATCGTCTTCCCTTGATGATCGAGGAGGATTGGAAACAGCAGGCCAATGAAATACTTGGCAATAAAGTGCAACCTATAGACCGTGTTTTTAATCTTGTTTGGCCGAATTCACATTGCCCCAGTTGTCAAAATGATATCAAACCCTGGGAAAACATCCCGATACTGAGCTATATTTTTCTCAAGGGAAAATGCGCCCACTGCGATGCATCCATATCCTGGCGGTACCCCGCAGTAGAACTGTTGACCGGTATTTTGACTGTAGCCATCATCATGGTCTTTGGCCCCACCCCGGTATGCCTCTGGGCCTGCGTCCTTACCTGGGCTCTGATTGCACTATCTCTAATTGATTACGATACGCAGCTGCTACCAGACGATATTACCTTGCCCCTGATGTGGCTTGGCCTCGTGGTCAACTACTTCGGTCTCATAACGAATCTACAGGACGCCTTTATTGGTGCCTGCCTGGGATACCTCAGTCTATGGTCTGTATTTCATATCTTCAAATTGGTCACAGGCAAGGATGGTATGGGGTATGGCGACTTCAAACTCCTCGCCATGCTGGGGGCCTGGCTGGGCTGGCAATTGATTCCTCTCATTATTATTCTCTCGTCACTGGCTGGTACCGTGATCGGTGGCATTCTTATTGGTTTTGGCCGGGACAAAGCGAAGCCACTTTCATTCGGCCCCTGCCTCGCGGTTGCAGGTTGGATTGCACTAATATGGGGAGAGCAGATAACCCGGTCTTACCTGCAGTTTACAGGCCTTTAGATGACAAAATTTGTAGTAGGCCTGACGGGTGGGATAGGTAGCGGCAAAACCAGTGTGTCGGATGGATTTGCAGAACTCGGTATCGTCATCGCTGACGCGGATGTTGTTTCGCGAGTCATAGTAGAACCCGGAAAGCCGGCACATCAAGCTATAAGGGAAAGGTTTGGTAGAACCGTATTGCTCGACGATGGCAACATTGACCGGGCGAGGTTACGAGAAATTGTTTTTAGCAATGATGAAGAACGCAAGTGGCTTGAGCGTCAGACCCATGGACCCATTGTCCAGCAGCTGCAGCAGATCGTTGAGACCGCGGCCTCCGATTACTCCATTCTTGTACTGTCGGCGGGCGCTGGACGCTCGCCAATGATCAACAGAATGTTGCTTGTTGACGCGCCGGAGGAACAGCAAATAAGCCGCGCCGTCAGCCGTGACAATAATAGTGTCGAGCAGATCAAGGCAATTCTCAGATCCCAGCCGACAAGACAACAGCGACTCGACTGGGCAGATGACGTTATCGTTAATGATGGCCCCCTTGAGAATCTTCAGCCCAAGGTGGAAAACCTCCATTCATCTTACCTTTCCTTGGCAGCAAACCATGGCTGACGTCATTGTAAAATGTCCAATATGCAAGAAAGCAGTCGCATGGATTGCATCGAGTACCCACAGACCTTTTTGTTCGGACCGTTGCCGCCTGATTGATCTGGGAGAATGGGCGGACGGCAAGCGGTCTATTCCGGCTGATGCCGAACATGATGATGTTACTTCATCAGACCTGGATCGGGGTTAGCTGCCGAGGGAACAGTGGGGAAACCCTAGCCCATTTCGACCGTAGTGGAGAAATCTACGCTGTCCAAAATCACAAAAGCGAGACCCTTCGACTGCGCTCAGAGTGACGGGGATTGCTCGAGGGCGACGGGGATTGATCGAGGGTGACGGGGTTTGTTCTGGACCTGCAGGGTGAACCTACCTTTGTGTCAAGTGCGATACTCGGCATTTATGCGCACATACTCGTGAGAGAGATCGCTGGTCCATACTGTCTCACTGAAGTCACCGGCATTCAGGTCTACTGTAATGCTGATCTCTTCTCCGGACATGGCGTTAGCACCCATGGATTCTTCATAATCCGATGCCTTCCCGCCTTTGCTCATTAGCTGCACATCACCGATATAGACATCCAGCTTCGAAACATCAATATCAGCATCGGCTTTACCGATTGCCATCACGATTCGACCCCAATTAGCATCGCTTGCGAATATGGCTGTTTTCATCAAGGGTGAATTGGCGATGGCATAGGCTATGTTTAGGCAATCCTTTTCAACACTTCCATTGATCACTCGCACCTCAACAAATTTCGTTGCTCCCTCAGCATCACGAATGATTCCCTGTGCCAACTCAATCATCAGTTCTTCCAGCGCTTCATAGAACACCCCCCCTGCGGAAGGCTCCTTATCGATATCGACCCCTGATGCACCCGTCGCGGTCAACATACAAGAATCGTTAGTGGAAGTGTCGCTATCAACTGTGATTCTATTGAATGACCTGGCGGTAGCCTTGACTAACATATCCTGCACAGTCTGCTGGCTGAGCAAAGCATCGGTAGCGATATAGGACAACATCGTGGCCATATTCGGCTGGATCATCCCGGACCCTTTTGCGATACCCGTGATGGTGATCTCCTCGCCAAGAATCTCCGTTTGCCGGGACACGATTTTAGGGCGAGTATCTGTTGTCATAATTCCTCGTGCCGCCTCAAGCCAGTTACTCTCACTGAGGTGTGGCAACATATCCTGCAATGCATCCGTAATCCGCGACACGGGTAATCGTTCCCCTATTACCCCTGTTGAAAATGGGATTACCTCTTCAGTTCTGACGCCTGCTAGCTGGGACAATGATTTGCAGCAGGTCAGTGAATCGGCGATGCCTTCATCACCGGTGGCTGCATTGGCATTACCACTATTGATAAGAAAATATCTTGGAGATGTCTGCTGGAGGTGGCTCCTTCCAACATTGACAGGAGCAGCTGCAAACAGGTTCTTGGTATATACAGCAGCGGTAACGCTGCCTTCGGCAAACTCAAACATGACAAGATCGTGAGCGCCGCCTGATTTGATGCCGCAGGGGGTAGAAACCATTCTTGCACCCGCAACAACACAAAAATCAAACCCGACCTCACCCACAGCCATCAGGCAAGGTTTCCATGACATGTCTTGTACTTCTTTCCGGAACCACAAGGGCATGGCTCATTTCTGCCAACTTTCCGATCACGCCTAACGAATGGGGTCTGTGAGCCGCCACTATCCGATTTTTCAGGTTCACTCACAGGGCCACCCATTGAACCGCTATTGTCCTTTTGGAAGTTTAGCTTGCTTTTTGCCGCTGCCTCCCTTCGCTTTCGGTCCATTTCTTCAACATCTTCGGAAGCTTGAAACTGAACTCTGGAAAGAAACCGAATAACTTCAAGCTTTACATTGTTAAGCAGGTCTTCAAACAACTCGAAGGCTTCTCGCTTGTATTCCTGCTTTGGCTGTTTCTGAGCATATGCACGAAGGTGAATTCCCTGGCGCAAATAGTCCATTGCAGCAAGGTGCTCTTTCCATAAGGAATCGACAATATCCAACATGATGCGCTTTTCAAACATGCGAATGTCTGGTCCAATCAGCTTCTCCTTCTCCTCATAGGTGCCACGGACTTCACCACTAATTTTTTCTCTCAGAGTTTCCTCATGCAGAGTTTCATCTTCATCCAACCACTTTTGCAGGGGTAAACTCACGCCAAATTCAGTATGCAGGGCCTGCTCCAACCCGGAAATACCCCATTGTTCTTCAAGGCTCTGTGGCGGAATATAGCCATCAATGACCTGATCGATAACGTCTTCCCACAATACGCTGATCGTTTCGGAGATATCGTCTGTTTCCATCAGTTCCTTGCGCTGACCATAGACCATTTGTCGCTGATCATTTGCGACGTCATCATACTCCAATAACTGCTTGCGAATATCGAAGTTTCTACCTTCAACCTTGCGCTGCGCCTTCTCTATAGCGTTGGTGACCATTTTGTGCTCTATGGCTTCACCTTTCTCCATACCAAGAGACTGCATCAACCCTCTAACCCGGTCCGAGGCAAATATTCGCATCAGGTTGTCTTCAAGGGACAAATAAAAACGTGAATATCCCGGATCACCCTGTCTGCCAGATCGGCCTCTTAGCTGGTTATCTATCCGCCGACTTTCGTGTCTTTCAGTACCCACGACATGCAGACCACCTGCCTGAATTACCTGCTCGTGCCTTTTTTCCCAATCAGCCTTGATACTGTTTATCTTCGCATCATCCACATTCTCAAGCTCCGCAATCTCAGCCTCCCAGCTTCCTCCCAGGATGATGTCTGTTCCTCTACCTGCCATATTTGTGGCGATTGTCAAACTTCCAGGCCGACCAGCCTGGGCAATGATTTCTGCCTCCCGCTCATGAAACTTGGCATTCAACACATTGTGTTTAATCTTCTTTTTGTTAAGTAGGTTTGACAGCAGTTCAGAGGACTCAATGGACGCGGTGCCTACCAGGACCGGTGCATTCTTCTCGAGACATGTGGTGATCTCTTCGACAATGGCGTCATACTTTTCTTCCTGAGTCATGAAAATGAGATCATTCAGATCGTCACGAACCATAGGCAGGTTTGTTGGGATTACCACCACATCAAGCCCGTAGATTTGTCTGAATTCAAATGCTTCCGTGTCAGCAGTACCCGTCATTCCTGCAAGTTTGCTGTAAATTCGAAAATAGTTCTGGAAAGTCGTAGATGCCAGTGTCTGACTTTCGTTGGTGATGGTTACTTTTTCCTTTGCCTCGATGGCCTGATGTATCCCACCAGACCATCGTCTGCCAGGCATGGTTCGACCGGTATGCTCATCAACAATAACGATTTCATTGTCTTGAACAATATAGTCAACATCATTCTGGAACAGGCAATGCGCCTTCAATGAGGAGTGAACATGGTGCAACAAGGTGAGGTTCGAAGTTCCGTAAAGGCTCTCCCCTTCCTGAAGCAGACCCTTTTTGACGAGCAGTTCTTCAACCTTCTGGTGACCTTCTTCTGTCAACTCAACATCGCGCTGTTTTTCATCGACGAAATAGTCTCCGGGAGGTTCTATCTCGTTGGCAATATCCTCTGGTGTTTTCACCTGCGGTACTAGCTGAGGTACGATCAGGTTGATGGCCTTATACACATCAGAAGTGTTCTCAACGCCTCCAGAAATAATGAGTGGTGTGCGTGCTTCATCAATAAGAATTGAATCCACCTCATCCACGATTGAGTAATTCAACTCCCTCTGGACCTTCTCCTCCAAGCTAAACGCCATGTTGTCCCGAAGGTAGTCAAATCCAAATTCGTTGTTCGTACCGTAAGTGATATCGGCGCGATAGGCAGATTTTTTTTCATCAAGGGGTTGCCCGGAATAGACGACACCCGCTGTCATGCCGAGTGCCTCATACACTGGGCCCATCCATTGCCGCCCCCACTTTGCCAAATAGTCATTGACGGTTACCAGGTGCACCCCTTTGGAGGTCAGCGCATTGAGGTATAGCGCCAGTGTCGCGACCAGGGTTTTACCTTCACCAGTCCGCATCTCAGCAATGCGACCCTCGTGCAGGGTAATTCCGCCAACCATTTGTACGTCAAACAGGCGCAGCTCTAGGGTTCGTTTTCCTGCCTCACGGACAACGGCGAAAGCCTCTGGCAGTATATCTTCGAGCGTCTCCCCCGCTTCAAGTCTTTTTGCGAACTCCAAGCGTTTGTTGCTAATGGCTTCGTCATCAAGCTTTTCAAACTCTTCCTCGAAAGCATTGATGCGCACGACAATTTTGCGCATTCGTTTGAGTTCACGTTCGTTTTTGCTGCCAAAGATCTTGCTGATGAAGGGCATAACCATGATTACTAATCTCTACTGAAGGTAATCTCTACTGAAGGTAATCTCTACTGAAGGTAATCTCTACTGAAGATGATCTTTACTGAAGACATATTCTACAAGGGGTGCAGGCGATATCTGCATTGACGGTTCAAGAAAGCTGCAACCCCGCCAGAAAAGGGTCCCTGGATCAGCGGCTAGCGCGGTGAATGTAAGAAGAAGGATCGACTACACGACCGTTTTTAAATACTTCAAAATGCACATGTGGGCCAGTTGTACGCCCACTGCTTCCCATCAAGCCGACAACCTGTCCTTTTTTGACAATATCACCTACTTGGACGTTGAGTTTCTTATGGTGACCATACCGTGTCGCGTAACCACCACCATGGTTCAACTCAACCATCTGCCCATAACCACTCCTCAGCCCGGCAAACACTACTACGCCAGCCGCTACAGTCACCACAGGGTCCCCTTCACTGCCGGCAAAATCAACGCCGTTGTGCCAGGCGCGCTTTCCGGTTATGGGGTCATTACGTAGGCCAAATCTTGACGACATCCAACCCTTCTTGATAGGTCTACCGGCAATAAATACATCACCTTGAATCTTGCGATTGACCAGCAATGTCTCCAATACACCCAACTGCTCTTCACGACTATCTATATCTTCAGCGAGTTGGTTGAGAACCCACAAATAGTCCGTCGGGGTATAGGCAGCACCTTCGTATAGCATCTCAGGCCCACCAAGTCCCGGTGGTTGGGAAAAGTCAAACTCTCCCTCATCCAGTTTTGCCACGGTCGTCAGGCGCTCACCCAGCGCATCAAGGCGAACAATCCGCGCCTGAAGTTTCGCCAATCGCAGGGCTGAGGCCTCAAGATTCTCACGGGCATTTCGTTGTGAATGTTCAATATCCTGGCGCTGCTCCTTCAGGACATCCCGCCATTTATCAACCATTTCACCGGTCAAACCCGCTTCGCCTACCCCATGGCGATAGGCCAGGTATCCCGCAACACATGGCATCCCGATCAGCCCTGCTACAGCCAACCCAATGAGCAGCCCGTTCGCAGTAAAGGAGCGGTTTTTGCCGGATCTGTTTTCAACAATGATGAATTTCATAAAATTAAGTTATCATACTACTTCGTTTGTAAGCGCCTGATCCCAAAAACCGGATATGCCCAGAATTCCAAAAGCCAAGAAATTTGACCAGATTCTCAGGAATCCCAAGGGGGCGCTGCACAAGGTCTATTCACAATCCCGTGATCTGCTGGCAATTCAATCTCTTGTTCGGAAATATGCCCCTGCAAATGTACATGTCGCTTCTATCCGCAATAAAACTCTGCACCTCATTACTAGCTCTGCAGCCACGGCTACTCAACTTAAATATCGACGGCGTAATATTATCATGGCTACGCGGAAGCATGGCCTGCGGTTCGAAATTGATAATATCAAAGTCTCAGTTCGCCCAGAAGATCCTGAATTCAAACTCCCGACGAGACAACCTATTCCCCCTTCCGCCGAAAATGCACGTCAACTAGCTGCTGCGGCCCAATATATAGAAGATGAAGCCTTACGCAAAGCCCTTATGAAATTGTCAAATAGATGGAAATAGCGCAGAGCCCTATAGCTGGTCTACTAATTTCGGCCTAGCATAGGAGAATGGCACCTGCTCAGGGTCTTCAAAGGTAACGATTTCCCACGCATCTGTTCTTCTCAGTATTTCCTTCCGCAAGGCATGGTTTTCAGTATGGCCAGACTTGTAACCGACAAATTCACCAATAACGCTGTAGCCCAGCAGGTACAGATCACCGATCGCATCAAGAATCTTGTGTCGTACAAATTCATCTTCATGGCGAAGGCCATCGTCATTCAGAATCCTGTAATCGTCAACCACGACCGCATTATCGAGGCTCCCCCCCTGCGCAAGGTTAAGTTCGCGCAGATGCTCAAATTCCTGCATCAGACCAAAAGTTCGTGCTCGACTGACCTCCTTTACAAATGAGGTGGTGGAGAAATCAATACTGGCCTGTTGCTGCCTGATAACGGCATTGTCGTATACGATGGTATGACTAACCCTGAAACCATCGTAGGGAAGAATACTCACGTGTTGCCCGTAAGAGCGCAGGCTTTTCTCGCTGCCAGCGGAAACTTCCTTGGTAATTCTGATAAATTTCTTCAGCGCATTCTGCTCTTCAATGCCTGCAGATTGGATAAGGAATACAAAAGTGGCCGCGCTGCCGTCCATAATCGGCATCTCCGGTCCACTCACTTCGACATAGGCGTTATCGATACTCAGTCCCGAGAGGGCTGACAACAGGTGTTCCACGGTCGAAATACGCTGACCATCCCTTAACAGGGTGGTCGCAAGGGTGGTATCACCCACATATTCAGTGGCAGCTGGAATTTCGACTACCGGGTCGACATCTACCCGGACGAATACGATACCTGTATCAACTGGCGCAGGCCGCAGGGTCAAATAGACCTTTTCCCCCGTATGTAAGCCGACCCCAATCGCCCGAATAACGTTTTTGAGCGTTCTTTGATTGATCATTATTGTTCTTATCCCCAATGCGGCGCGAATAGTACCAGAATCCCCCTGGAGAGGCCATTTTAAGACCCAACCTCAATGGTTGAGACTCTATTTTTGCCGTTTAGTTGCAGAAAACGCTCAAATTCCACCAAGCAATCGCTTCTAGTCCGCCTGACGCCTCAGAAAGGCAGGAATGTCTAGATATTCTAGGTTTCTGGAGTCTGCAAGATCCCGATCCTGTTCTACCTCCTGGACCGCATTTCTAATGATTGTTGGTCTATCCAGATCCCCATAATCAACGTTACCATCGCCCGCTATCTTCTTCTTTACCTCATCGGGAATTTTCTCTGGTCGTTCATGTGGATTACCAAGCCCGGTAGCCACCACCGTAACCCGCATCTCATCACCCATGTCGCGATCAATGACCGTGCCGATAACGACGGTCGCGTTCTCTGAAGAGAACTCTTCGATAGCACCGCCTACCTCAGAGAATTCACCCAAGGCGATATCTTCACCAGCAGCAATATTCCCCAGAATTCCGCGAGCCCCGTTAAAATCAACATCTTCCAGGAGCGGGCTGCGAATTGCGGCCTCTGCTGCCTCCCGGGCCCTGCTTTCACCTGCTGCGCTACCGCTGCCCATCATGGCCATACCCATTTCAGACATAACCGTGCGCACATCGGCAAAATCGACATTAATCATACCCGGACGAATTATCAGGTCAGCAATTCCCTGAACTGCACCAGATAGCACATCGTCCACTGCAGCAAATGCTTCCAGCAGGGGAGTGCCTTCCGCCATGACCGTGAGTAAACGCTCGTTGGGAATGGTTATAAGTGAATCGACGTGCTGAGATAGTTCCTCTATCCCGGCCATCGCGACCTTCATGCGCTTCTTGCCCTCAAAGGAGAAAGGCTGAGTAACCACCGCTACCGTCAAAATACCAAGATCTCTGGCAATTTCCGCAACAATGGGTGCAGCTCCCGTACCGGTACCACCACCCATCCCCGCTGTTATAAACACCATGTCGGCACCAGCGAGGGCCTCCGATATACGATCACCATCCTCCAGGGCGGCATCTTTTCCCATCACTGGATTAGCCCCCGCTCCCAGTCCTCTGGTGATATTGGCACCCAGCTGCAGCAGGGTCTTTGCCGATAGATTTCGCAAAGCCTGTGCATCCGTATTGGCACACACGAAATCCACACCTTCTATATCTCGTTTCAGCATGTGCTGGACCGCGTTGCCGCCGCCTCCACCAACACCAATGACCTTAATCACAGCATTCTGTGGCACGCTATCAACTAGTTCAAACATATCTCACCCTCCTAAGGATCAGGCCATTTTGTTTATTTTGACTTTCTTTGATTATTAGAAACTGCCTTACAACCACGTATTTATTCATTCTTAGTAACTCCCCATGAACCAGTTTTTGACCCGCCCAACCACAGTCTCCATACCCACATTCGCAGGCAGTACCAAATTGTCATTCTGCTGTTTCGCACCGTATTGCAATAAACCGACGGCAGTAGAATAGATGGGGTTTTTTACGATATCGGCCAGACCGCTAACACTATGTGGCCTCCCAATACTGATAGGCATGTGGAAAATCTCTTCCGCGAGCTCCGCAACACCTTCCATTTTTGATGTGCCACCGGTAAGAACAATCCCAGCTGCGATAAGTTCTTCAAAACCACTGCGCCTCAGTTCTGCACGTATCAGGTGGAACAATTCGTCGTACCTTGGCTCAACTACTTCCGCCAGCGCCTGACGAGACAAATCCCTGTCTGACCTGTCACCCACACTGGGAACCTTAATCGTCTCGTTTTCACCTGCCAAGCTAGCCAAGGCACAGGCATATTTAATTTTCAGATCCTCGGCATTCTGTGTCGGTGTCCGCAACGCCATGGCGATATCATTAGTTACCTGGTCTCCTGCAATGGGAATTACTGCTGTATGTCTGATAGCCCCACTCGCGAATATAGCGATATCCGAAGTACCGCCACCGATATCTACCAGGCACACACCGAGGTCTTTTTCATCCTCCGTAAGGACCGCGGAACCCGAGGCCACCTGCTCGAGAATGATATCTTCTACTTCGAGTCCGCAGCGTCTTATACACTTTTCAATATTCTTTTCTGCGTTCACCGCACAGGTAACTAGGTGCACTTTCGCTTCCAGTCTCACGCCCGCCATTCCTAGCGGTTCCTTGACACCTTCCTGGGTATCAACCAGGTACTCCTGCGGCAGGATATGCAGTATTTTCTGGTCCGCTGGTATTGCTACTGCCTGGGCTGCATCTATTACCCTTTCGATATCGGGTTGGAACACCTCCCGATCCCTGATGGCGACAATCCCGTGAGAATTCAGGCTGCGGATGTGATTACCGGCAATTCCAGCGAATACAGAATGAATCTGGCAACCCGCCATCAGTTCCGCTTCCTCTACTGCCCGCTGGATGGACTGCACCGTAGATTCAATATTGACCACAACCCCTTTCTTCAGCCCTCGGGATGAGTGGCTCCCAATTCCGACGATCTCGAGATCCCCTTCCGGCCCCACCTCGCCGACAATTGCAACAACTTTGGAGGTTCCAATATCCAGACCGACTATCATTTCATTTCCGATTGCATTGGCCATAGGTTCAATTCTCTCTGCAATTAAGGGGTTTCTGCGATTTTGAAGTTTTCAACTTCGATAAAATTTACTGCAACACCATTGGTATAACGTGTATCAAATCCTAGTGCTGACTTCTCAAGTTCTTCAACCCTGGCACTCACTTTGAGGAATCGTTGCAACCTTTGTTTCAGATCGACGCTGCCAAGGGAAACTTGCACACCATGCTGGTTCTCAAACACCAATGCCCCACGCTCGTTCAGCATGAGCACTTCTATAAAGTGTCCAGATTTCAGCAATGCTCTATTCAGGCTCTGGTAGTGTCCCATGACGACCTGCTCTGAACCAACAGGCCCATAAAGCTGCGGTAAATCCCCGCCTACCAGATACTTTGTTTCAAAGACCGCCCCTTCACTATTAATGAAGGCGTCATCGTTCCAATAGGCTATAGCCTGCTGTGGTCGAATAGTGACCACCAGTTCATCCGGCCAGCGTAGAGCTACACCTGCTCCTTTGATCCAGCCAATCCCTGCGAGGACCTGTTTCACGCTTTCAATATCTGACATCGAAGTTTTCATTGATAGCAAGGTTTGTACAACTGAGTCCCTTTGCATCTCGCTCACATTTCCCGTGATCGATATGTAGTTAACATCCCTTTCATACTCAACAAGAGCAAAGCCTATCGAAGTGGCCATCAAAAAAGTTGCGAGCACAGACAAGATGATTTTAGGATTCTGCAGAATGAGAGCTAGCCGAGTAGTCATTCAACTCTCCTTTCGACCCAGTCAGATTTTAAGACCTGAGCCAGCCTTGCTGTTTCACCTGCACCCTGAGTCAAAACTACATCATCAGCCTGAACAATCTCATTCAGGCGTGCCGGCACATCTGCAATAAGTGAAACGAAGTTAATTTCCACATGGTCGTCACCACCTAGGCTCTGATACAGGTCCTTGCCAGTAGCACCTGGGATAACCTCCTCACCAGCGGAATACACTTCAGTTAGAATGAGGTGATCAACCCTGGACAGCACATCAGCAAATTGATCAAACAATTCAAACGTGCGAGTGTATCGATGCGGCTGGTAGACCATTACAAGGCGATGACCGGGCCACCCTTCCCTGACAGCTTCAATGGTTGCCTTAACCTCACTGGGATGATGACCATAATCATCAACGAGGAGAAAACTGCCATCATCAACGGTGAAACTGCCATGTACTTCGAACCGCCTGCCAACACCCTTGAAGTTACTCAGGCCTTTCTCGATACCCTCGTCAGATACGTCTTCATCACTGGCCACCGCGATAGCAGCAAGAGCATTCAGAATATTGTGGCGGCCCGGAAGATTGAGTGTGACTCCAATATCTTCCTCGTGACCTGAACGTCTGACCTGGAAGGTCGAAACAGTGCCCGTCTGTTGAATATTGTATGCATAAACATCAGCGTTCGAATCGAACCCATAGGTGGTAATTGAACGCTTGATCTGAGGCAAGAGCTTATTGATTACCGGGTCATCGATACAGGCTATCAAAAGCCCGTAAAACGGCAGGTTATGGATGAACTCTATGAAAGCGGCCTGTAGTTTCTCAAAGCTTCCGTCATAGTAGCTGAGATGGTCCCGATCAATATTGGTCAGAACCACAACCACTGGTTGTAGGTGCAGGAAGGATGCATCACTTTCATCCGCTTCCGCAACGAGATAACGACTACCACCAAGACGACCGTTACTCTCCGCACTCTTAAGCAATCCGCCAATTATGAAAGTCGGATCCAGCCCTGCCTGGGCAAGTATAGATGCTATCAAACTGGTGCTAGTCGTCTTGCCATGGGTGCCCGCGACCGCGATACCATGACGATAGCGCATGAGTTCACCCAACATTTCTGCGCGCCGCACGACGGGGATACGCTTCTCATGAGCCCGGATGAGCTCAGGATTCTTCTCTGTGATTGCCGATGACTTGACCACAACGTCCGCATGGTCAACATTACCTTCGTCATGGGGAACAAATATTGTTACGCCAAGAACCTTTAGCCTTTCCGTTACTGCTGATTTCACCAGATCAGACCCTGAAACCTTGTATCCCTGGTTCAACAGGACTTCAGCAATACCGCACATTCCCGCACCGCCGATACCTACAAAATGAATACAACGTATTCTTCTCATTTCTGGCACTTCGGGGAAGTTCTGGGAGAGTCGACTAGCCACGTTTTCCACTCCTTTTCGCCGTTGGAGCAGCGCTGGTCTCTACACCGGTTCGACATTCATACTCAATCCGCAGCAATATTGCGACCAGCATGCAGCTTACGATTAGACTGTTCCCCCCATAACTCATGAGGGGCAGTGTCAACCCCTTGGTGGGTAACATCCCAAGATTAACGCCAAGATTTACCAGCGTTTGAACCCCCAGCAACAGGGCAATGCCGTATGCCGTCAGTGAGTGAAAGTCCTCCCCTTGATTGTGAGCGAGATAGCCTATCCACAATGCTCTTATGATGAGGCATGCAAACAGAATAATTATCGTAGCAGCACCAACGACCCCTAACTCTTCAGCGATGATTGAAAATAGAAAATCAGTGTGAGCTTCCGGCAGGAAAAAGAGCTTCTGGATACTGTTACCCAACCCCAGTCCAAACCACTCTCCACGCCCAAAAGCAATCAGCGCCTGAGTCAACTGATAGCCACCTCCAAACTGGTGCTCCCAGGGATCAGTAAACACGGTTAGTCTTGCCAACCTATAGGGTTGGAGCGTTGCAATGACAGATATGGCAGCGACACACACTGAAACTACCGGCAACAGATACCGCATCTGTATTCCGGCCAGGAATATCACCCCCATGAACGCGGTCATGATAACCACCGTGGCGCCAAAGTCAGGCTGACCGAGCAACAGCAAAACAAGTGGCGCAACAATTGCTAACGGCTTCAGAAGGGCTGCAAAATTTGTTTGCACTTCTTCTTTTCGTCGCACCAGGTACCCAGCCAGGTAGACTATGACAAAGAGTTTGACGAATTCAGATCCCTGAAGCGTGAAGGAACCAAGCGAGATCCAACGCACTGCACCGTTTACTTCCTTGCCAATGCCTGGCAAGAAGACGGCTATGAGAAGCAGAAAACTAAGTGCTAAGAGGGGAATTCCTGCCTTTTGCCACAAGTTCATCGGCACCAGTAAAACAAGGGCACCGACCGTCGCGCTCATGAAGAGATAGACAGCGTGCCTGGTAACCAAGTGAAAAGGGCTGCCATACATTTTTGCGGAAACTTCAGTTGAAGCTGATGCAACCATAATAAGCCCAGACAACAGCAACAGTAACGCGACACCCGCGACAATCGAGTCTAACGGACACCTCCCAACAGTAGCTATCCGGGTCTTTTGCGCCATGCTCATGACAACTTCTCCATAAGCAGACGCTTGAATTCATTGCCACGGGCCGAGTAGCTTTCGAACATGTCAAAACTCGCACAGGCTGGAGAGAACAAAACAGTATCTCCACAACCTGCACTCGATATCGCTACATCTACAATTTCATCGAGATTATCGACCAACTCCACGGAAGCGGCACCGTGAAGCACGGCACGAATAGCTTTCCCATCTCGGCCAAAAACAAGCACCTTCTTCACGCAGTTCTTGATCGTTGGGATCATCAACTCAAAATCAGCCCCCTTGCCTTCCCCGCCAAGAATCAAGACAATATTCTTACCCTTGGAAAATCCCTCGATGGCCGAAATGCTGGCTCCAATATTGGTTGCCTTCGAATCGTTGATGAAGGAGACCCCGGCAAAATCACCAACCCACTCACAGCGGTGTGCGAGACCCCTGAATTTTTGCAGATCCTCAATCATCGCCCCCATTTCAAGGTCAGATGCATAGCCAATGGCGAGTGCGGCCAGCGCATTTTGAATATCATGCTTGCTCTTTAAGGGCAGGTCCGCGGCCCTTATCAACTCTCTTGACCCATGCGACAACACTGGATCTTCTTTAGTGCCTACCAGCCCAAATTGCATGTCATTCGCTGGCGCATCCCTTCCAAACGTGAACACAGCGTCGGTGGGGATATTGAATGAGACGATGCCTCTTCGAGGCACCACAGCACATTCGCAGCGGTTAAAAATATTGCCCTTTACCCCGTAGTAGTCCTCAACGTTGAGGTAACGATCCATATGATCCGAGGAAAGGTTCAGCAGTGCAGCCACCTTGAGAGGCAATTCCATTGCCACTTCCAACTGGAAGCTGGAAACCTCCAGAATATAAAGTAAAGCACCCGCTTCGAGCACATCGAGGCAGGGTGTTCCAATATTGCCGGCAACTTTTACGCCGTTCAGTTGTGAGGATGCCAGCATGCCAACCAACGATGTTACTGTGCTCTTTCCATTCGAGCCGGTTATCGCAACAATGGGTGCCTCAGCAAGATCACCAAACATGGCAATATCTCCGGTAACCTTGATGCCTTTCGCCCTGGCCTCCCTTAGAACCGGAATAGACTGGGGGACACCTGGACTTAAGATGATCTCTTCGGCACTCATCAGCAAGCTGGACTCAAGGGTATGCAGTTCAATATCAGGCACAAGAGCTTGTAGTTCAGGCAGACAGCTCGGTGCTGCATCACTGTCTGCAACCTCGAAGTCCACACCCGTCGAGTGCAAGTACTTCGCAACTGAGTATCCTGTTTCCCCCAGCCCGACAATCATTTTGAATTTTCCCTTATCCACATTCCCCTTCTCACTGGCCGCCGCTAACGTAGTCGTCAACAACCTCATGGTCGCTAAATGCCAGCCTTTTGCCTGCTACTTCCTGGTATTCTTCATGGCCCTTGCCTGCTATGAGTACAACATCACCACAACCTGCATTGGAAAGTGTGTTCCAGATCGCGGACCGCCTGTCGGTCTCGACCTCCACATGCGAACCCGCCACGACCCCACGGATAATTTCACTGGCGATGTCAGCGGATGACTCACTCCTTGGGTTGTCATCAGTAATCACCACATGGCCCGCATGGGTCGAAGCGACTTCTCCCATCAGTGGACGTTTTCCCGTATCCCTGTCCCCGCCACAACCAAAAACACACCACAGTTCACCGCGGCAGTGCTCCTTAGTGGCTTGCAAGGCCTTATCAAGTGCATCCGGTGTATGGGCATAGTCTATGACCACCGTGGGCTGCCCCGGGTTGCGAATAACTTCCATCCGACCCTTCACCATGCCAATTTCCGAGATCACACTGACCGCTTCCTCGAGGGCATAACCCTGTGAACAAATCACACCAAGCGTAGAAAGGAGGTTTTGGACGTTGAACCGTCCCATCAGGGTGCTTCTTACCTTTGCCTCCCCCCAGGGAGAGCAAACACTAAAACTCAACCCATCATCATGAAACTGTATATCCTTACCATTGATATCAGCTTCAGAACTGCTGGTACTTACAGAAAAGACCTCGACACCTTTACCAATAGAGGAACACAACCGCCGCCCAAATTCATCATCCCGGTTTACTATGGCTGTCTTGAGACTCTCCCAGGCAAACAGTTGTTGCTTAGATTTCTGGTAACTCTCAAAGTCCGCGTGATAGTCAAGATGGTCGCGTGTCATGTTGGTAAACACAGCCACATCAATTTGAATCCCGTTCAACCTTCCCTGCTCAAGCCCGTGAGATGAGGCTTCCAGTGCAACGGCTGAACATGCATCACTGACAAGATTCGCGAGGTATTCCTGCAATACAATTGGATCTGGTGTTGTTAAATCTTTTCCTGACCCACTATTTTTGAGAGACAAAGACTGCGCGCCTTTTGCTGCATTTCCAGCAACTATCGCCCCATAACCCATCGTTCCGATGACTCCACACCTTGCCCCCAAACCTGACAACGCCTGGGCGATAAAATGAGAACACGATGTCTTCCCGTTAGTTCCCGTAATTGCAACAACAAGCAAATCTTCGGATGGGTTACCGTAAAATCGGCCTGCTATATCACCAACACTTGCCCTTAGATTTTTTACCGCAACAACTGGAATTCCAACCTCCACTCCTGGCCCGGGTGATTCACACAAAATTCCAGCAGCATTTCTTGCCTTGGCATCTGCGATATAACTTCGCCCATCAACCCTTAACCCGGGCATGGCAAAAAACAGATCACCAGAATTCACCAGTCTGCTGTCATTGGTGATCCCTTCTACTAGAAGTTCCGGCAACTCCTGATGTCCTGGCAAGAGTTCGCTTAACATAACTTTCAACTAGGCTGCCTCTTCAAAATCGTTTGGTGGCACATTGAGCAGCCTCAAGGCACCCGCCATTACCCTGGAAAAAACGGGCGCAGCGATAGAACCACCACCATAGGCCCTAGATTTCGGCTCATTGATTAGCACGATCCCCACTAGCCTTGGGTCCTTCACTGGAGTCATGCCAGCAAAAAAGGCTATATGCTGGGTATCCTCATAACCTTTTTCCCCAACCTTACGCACGGTCCCCGTTTTCCCTGCAACATGGTAAGAATCAATTGCCGCCTTCTTTCCGGTTCCTTCAGTCACCACTCGTGTAAGCATCTGCTTAACCTGATCGGCAATATGATTTGAATAGAGGCGGGGTTCTGACGCCTCGCTGGAATGCAACAGACTGATGTCACGCCTAAGTCCACCAGATGCAATCGTCAGGTAGGCTGCCGCCAATTGCAGAGGCGTTACTGTCAACCCGTAGCCGTATGCGAAGGTGACTCGCTCGATATCTTTCCATCGCCTGTGATTGGGCAGGTAGCCACTGCTTTCCCCGGGGAAACCCACGCCAGTACCCTGACCAAAACCAACCTTCTGGAACATTTCCCAGACTTCGTACTCGTTCAGAGTCAACGCCAGCTTGCTGATACCAACCTGGCTCGACTTGGCAATGATTTCACCAAGATCTAGTTTCCCTCGGTTACTGGGATCTCTAATAGTTTTCGAACCAACCCGCAGGAAGCCTGGATTTGTGTCAATAACCGTTGCCGGCTTATATTGGCCAGAAGACAGTGCTACGGCCACCGTGAAGGGTTTCATCGTTGAACCCGGCTCAAAGACATCCGTAACGGCTCTGTTGCGAATCATTTTTGATTCTAGATCGGCTCTGTTGTTCGGGTTGTATGATGGCTGGTTGACCATGGCAAGAACCTTTCCAGTTCTCACATCCAGCACTATTACTGTCCCTGAAGCTGCCTCGAAATGGGTAACAGCCGACTTCAGTTCGCGGTACGCCAGATACTGCAACCGAAGGTCAACACTAAGATCAAGGCTCTTGCCTGGAACCGCATCACTAACGGGAACAATGTCTCGAATTATTTCTCCATAGCGATTTTTAAGAACCTTTTTCTTTCCTGGCATGCCCGTAAGCCACCCATCAAACGAGAGCTCCACTCCCTCCTGCCCCTTATCATCTATATTGGTGAATCCGACAATATGTGCGCCGACCTCACTTGACGGATAATAGCGGTGGTATTCTCGTTCACCGTAAACACCTGGCACTTTCATCTCTAGAATTTCCCGCGCCTTGGATGGCACGAGGTGACGGCGAAGATAAACGAAATCACGCGACCTTGCCTTCTTGATCTTGGAAAAGAACCTATCGGGAGCAACACCCAACGATTTGGCTAAAGGCGTAAGCTCTTCTTTGGAGCTGGGAAGCTCTCCCGGATCCGCCCACAATGAAATGACAGGCGAGCTCACCGCCAGTGGTTTACCACGACGGTCTCTGATCATTCCACGATGAGCTGTGATTCGTTCCATACGAATCGTTCTCGCATCACCTTGATCCTGTAGAAAGTCCCCCTCAATCACATTCAGATAGACCAGTCGCGCACACAGCGAGCTGATCAGCAACGCAAAAAGGGTGACCACTACACTGATTCTTATCATCACCGCCCCCCTGTGAGGTAATGGTGTCCGGCTTTTACTACCACGAGCTCATCTGCTGGTGGTGCTGCCATATTCAATTTCTCCCGGGCCAACTTGTCTACTCTGGTGTACCCTGCCCATGCACTTTGCTCTAAAAGCAACTTTTCATACTCGCTGTCCAGGTCATCCTGACTGTGCTGCAATGTCTGCAGGGATCCATACATCTGACGGGTCATATGGGAGGAATAGACAACTGCTATCGACGACGCTAGAAAAGTAACAACAACAAAAACCACCAACAGCTGTTCTGAGCGAGCCACCCAGGCAATGATTTCTTCACTAAGATTTGACCCTAGCATCTACAGCTTCTCCGCAACTCGCATGATAGAACTACGCGCTCTCCGATTGCTTCTCACCTCTTCATCACCAGGCCGTATTGGTTTACCGACCAATTTCAGCTGATGTTCAATTTCATCTGCTCTAATTGGAAATCGATCAGGATAGTCGTCTTCCTTTTCCATTCGCCTGATAAAACGCTTCACAATTCGATCTTCCAGTGAATGAAAGCTAATTATGACCAGTCGCCCTCCGGAAACCAGGAGATCCACCACATCTTGCAAACAGTCTTCCAGAGATTTCAATTCCTGATTAACGTGTATTCGTACTGCCTGGAAAGTCCTTGTTGCAGGGTGCTTGTTTTTCTCTCTTTTTGGGACCGCGGACTCAATAATTTCAACAAGGCTCGATGTTGTCTCTATCTTCTTGTCCTGTCTGATTGATACTATTTTTCTCGCAATTCTTCTCGCAAATTTCTCTTCTCCATAACGCCTTAATACATCCGTTATCTCGTCCTCGCCAGCTATTGCAAGCCAATTAGATGCACTATCTCCAACGGTCTGATCCATTCGCATGTCAAGCGGACCATCCTTCATGAAACTGAAACCTCTGAGCGGATCATCCAGTTGCGGGGACGAGACGCCCAGGTCCATCAGGATTCCATCCAGTGGCAGCATGTCGTGGTCCTTCACGTAGTCCGCTAACCGAGAGAAAGACCCATGAACCACCACGACCCTGTCATCATCCTTAAACCTCGATTTCGCATCTGCAATGGCGGACTTATCCTTATCGATGACCATTAACCGACCCCGGTTGTTCATGCGATTCACAATCTCCTGGCTATGCCCTCCCCGGCCATAAGTACAATCCACATAGCTGCCGTCTAGTTTGTGAAACAGCGCCTCAACTGCCTCATCTAGCAGCACGGTTTCATGGTTATCCACTTCGATTCCTATAGCGACAAGGTCTGGAGATCGTCTGGAATCTCTAATCCAGATTGATCTTCAAGCCAGGTGTCACGCCGATTTACCCAGATTTCTTCACTCCAGAGTTCTAATTTGTTGCCCTGCCCCAGCAGCACCGCTTTCTTTTCAAGCAATGCATATGCCCGGAGGGGCGGTGTAAGCAGAATCCGCGCACTGCCATCCATCGGGATATCGGTCGCATGACCGATAAGAAGGCGCTGCACGCGCCTGGTTGCTGTATTGAAACTCGGCAGCGCTTCGACCTTCCGCTGGATGTCTTCCCATTCAGGCCGTGGATAAATCAGCAAACATCTTTCTTCTGTATCTATGGTTACAACCATTTCCCCATTACAATGGTTGGCTAATAGCTCACGATAACGGGTAGGGACCGCTAAGCGGCCCTTGGCATCCAAATTGACATTACTTACACCCCTAAACATGATGACTTGTCATCCTTCACCACCAACTCGATACCGAGAAGTCATTTTCTGGCGATCATCAGCAACAATTTCTGCCTGCGTTTCCCACAAAATAACACATTTACCCACTATTTTTCTTCACAATAGAAACGAGGACATGCCTTGTCAAGCAGTGGTAATACCAATTTGTCTTTAAAACACAATAACTTAGGAGAGTTACTAGAGGATCAACTTTGACCTATTGGGGAAGAGATTTTAATACAATGGGATATGTTCGATAGTTAAAGTAGTTCCTTAACTTTCTTTCTGTTTAGACCGATTTGTTATATATAGACCTTAAAGAGCGATGGATTTGAAATATAAGGCGATTGAAGGTGAGAGCCGACCGATAAGCCGGGTTCTGTCATGGGTAATCATTCATCTGTGATACAAGTCACCCTGTACCTATAGCGACCTACCCGAACCCAATTACGGGCCATAATATCTGGATTCCTATTTGGTCTTGCTCCGGATGGGGTTTACCTTGCCACGCTGTGTTACCACAGGCGCGGTGCGCTCTTACCGCACCATTTCACCCTTACCACACCAGATTCTGATATGGCGGTATATTTTCTGTTGCACTTGCCGTGAGCTCACGCCCCCCAGGTGTTACCTGGCACCCTGCCCTCTGGAGCCCGGACTTTCCTCTGCTATCTATCTGTAAAAGACAACAGCGATTACCTGGTCGACTCTCAGGTACCAGCCTAGCCACTTTTCACCTGAATTTAAATACCGAACTGGTCATAGACCCTCCTAACTCGGGATCTTTTTAACTATAGATCCATGTAGCTATAAATCCATGTAACTAGGATCGGCCCACACCGGAGTCTGCTCTTTAGTCGATTTCCTTCATCGAGAGGGCTAACTTATACAGGGTTTTCTTCGGTCGACCGGTCAACCTTGAAGCAAGGTCTGACGCCCGGCTGACCGGCAGGTCGGTCAGCAGTTCAGCCAGTAACTTGCGTTCATCCCATTGGCTATCTACCTCGAGCCGTCCCTGGAGCAACAATACAAATTCCCCCTTTATTACAATTTCACCCGACTCAATTCGCTCCCGTGCTTCCACTATGGTGCCATAACTCACCTGCTCAAAAGCTTTGGTCAACTCTCGTGCCACCACAAGGATTCTGTCCGAGCCAAAAACCTGCTCAAACATAGCCACCGTTTTAACCAGCCGATGTGGGGATTCATAGAAAACAAGCGTACCGGGTTCATTTGTCAGTTCCTTGAGAAAGTCTTTCAACGCCTTGGATTTCGCCGGCAGGAATCCATGGTAGGCAAATTTGTCCGTGGGGAGGCCTGATACTGACAAGGCTGCAGTAACTGCGCATACTCCTGGCACCGGCACGACCTTCACGCCTTCCTCTCGAGCCAGCTTGACCAGTCGATATCCAGGGTCTGCAATTAATGGCGTACCAGCGTCGGATACCAGCGCAATTTCCTTTCCACTTTTTATCTGATCAATCAGAGAACGGCTGGCAGAAGATTCATTGTGATCATGATAGGAGGTCAATGGGGTTTTGACATTCAGGTGGTTTAGTACTATTGCCGTATGACGAGTGTCTTCTGCAGCAATGAGATCAACCTCGGACAGGATCCGCTTTGCTCGTTCGGTAATATCCTCCAGGTTACCGATGGGGGTCGCCACCACGTACAAAATACTCACTACCAATTCCTTTTCAATGTGTCTTCAACGATTCGGGACGAAGCGCACAAATTTCAGCGCTTTTTTCCCACAAGAACTCTGGGTACGATCAACTCCATTTGCAGGAAGATAATCGGACAATATGGAATAATACCCAACTCAGCACAAAACACCGCCATTGTTTAAGGAGCAACCAATTAAACACTTTACCGCCATTGCTTGGGTATTACTCATCGCAGGTTGTGCTGCTCCACAAACAGACCCAGCCACCGAGGAGACACCACACAAGTTCATCGAGGCCAGTGTTCCCAATGATATCAGCGCACTACTGATAACAGCAGATCGTAGCGAGGACCGGAAGGCCACTGAACTCAGGATCAGGGCCGCAGCCCTTTCTCTTGAAAAAGGAGATCTTGAGCAGGCCAAAAGAATACTCGCACTGGTTGTGAACCCATTCCTTAGCCCCGAATACATAAGTGACTATCTGATTACCAGCGCCCGGATTTCACTTGCAGAGGTTTCCCCGCAGCGGGCGCTCACATTCCTCAATAACAAGCACCTACAGGCGATACCACTAACCCAGGACCTCCAGATAAAGATCGGCAGGCTGAGGGCCGAGGCCTACGGACTAGGCCGGAGCTACGTCGCAAGCGCAAGGGAGCGAATCTACTTCAATAACCTGCTGGCACCCGAGGAGAAAGGGCTCAACCACGAACACATTTTTTCATCTTTATTGCACCTTCCCGCGACCAGCCTTGTAAATCATGCTACAAAAGCAATCACCAGTGATTTGCGCGGCTGGTTGTCACTCGCCGCTATGACCAGGCAGTACGAGAGTGACCCCCTGCGACAACTCCAGGAACTGAACAACTGGAAAAAAATCTGGTCACATCACCCGGCAGCATCGCAACTACCTGCCAGCCTGCAAATGTTGTCCCGGATTGTGAAAGAACAGCCATCTGCGATAGCCCTATTGCTGCCCACTCAGGGCACCTTGGGTCCATTTGGCAGGGCAATCCGTGACGGGATACTCGCTGCCTACTATGAATATGGAAAAGATAAGGGGGAATATGGAAAAGATAGGGGGCGCATTTCCACTTCAATTAGGATTTACGACACCTCTGCCACAGACATCAAGGATCTTGTTGCTGAGGTGGCATCTGATGGCGCAGAACTCATCATCGGTCCACTGGATCGAGACAAGGTCAGCATTCTTTCCAGGCTCAAACTGCCGGTGCCGGTGGTCTCGCTCAACCGGACTATCAAAGGCGAGGGAAACCCGGATCTGTACCAGTTTGGGCTCGCACCAGAAGATGAAATGGTGCAGGTCGCTGAGCAGGTCTACAGGGAGGGCCACCTGAAGGCATTGGCAATCGCTCCAGAAGGCGAATGGGGAGATCGAAACCTGGGAGTTTTCCGGGATCGCTGGGAGGCCCTCGGCGGAATTATGGTTGAGGAAGCCAGGTTCGCCGACCAAAGGGATTATTCTGAACTCGTAAAGGCATTGCTGAAGGTAGATCAAAGCGAAAAGCGTTCAAATGAACTACGCAGAATCATTGGCAAGCGATTTGAATTTACGCCAAGGCGTCGCCAGGATGTTGATTTCATTTTTCTGCTGGCCAATCCCATTCAGGCACGCGGCATTAACCCGGCACTGGCCTTTTTCTACGCTGATGATATTCCCGTCTACGCCAGTTCCCATGTTCATGAATTCAGTGAATCGAGGATTGATGCCATTGACCTCAATGGTATTCGTTTCTGTGACATTCCCTGGAAGCTCGCATCCACGGACAAGATTCAAAAGGAAATTCTCAGACTTTGGCAGTCCTCTCGATCAGGCTTCGCTCCATTCTTCGCGCTTGGCATTGATGCATACCGACTCTATCCACGACTGCAGCAGTTGAAAGAGATTCCTGGAGAACGGCTGTTTGGTGCCACCGGCGTACTGACCCTTCGCAACAATACGATTATCAGGAACCTGATGTGGGCCCAGTTTAAGAACGGATCAGTAGTCGCCATACCCTTTATTCTCGATAACAGCTAGGCACTCCTCCTGGTTACCACCACCGCCCGCGGTAGTCAGGCCGAGTCAGAGGCTCTCGCCTACCTTGAATCAAATGGCTGTCAGTTCATGGTCAGCAACTACCGCACGAAGGCCGGCGAGATAGATATTATCGTCCAGAACAACGAAACCCTGGCCTTTGTCGAGGTTCGCTATCGCAGGGAAAATTCTCGCAGAACCGGTGCAGAGACGGTAACCCATAAGAAAAGCCGAAAAATTGCTCAAACTGCCGAGCACTTCCTCGCGACCCACAAACAATGTCGTGACATGCCCTGTCGTTTTGATGTCATTTCAATGGGGCACTCTATCAATTTGATCAAGAGAGCTTTCATATTGGATGGTTAGCTTTTCCAGGGTCTGATTCTTTCCAGTTGCAAGTTAAAAACTTGAAGTTGGGCAACTTATCAGCAAGATAGGGATGTTCATTTCAAGTATTGGAGTAAAATGAAATTTCTCCCCCTAATATTCGCTATAGGCTTGTCCCTTCAGGGCTGCTCCAGTTTCGGCCCAAAAACAGACGACTATGGAAAGCGTACCTTTGGAACCAGACTGGACGACAGCCGAAAAGAATCATTGGCGAAAAGAAATATCAAGGCTGCTGACCCCAAGCTTGATGAAGCGCACCTTGATGTCACGAGCTTCAATGGAACCATACTTATTACTGGTCAGGTTGCAACTGAGACACTTGTTGGTATCGCATCGAAAGCAATTGAGGGAATGAGAAATATCAAAAAGGTTCACAATGAACTGGAAGTCGCAGGACCAACATCACTAATCGCTCGGGCAAATGACAACTGGCTCACAACAAAGATCAAATCATCCATGGCAGTGTCTTCAGCAACAGATGCCAATCGAATAAAAGTTGTCACTGAAAACGGTATCGTCTACCTGCTGGGTCTACTGACAAGAGAAGAAGCCGAAGCAGCGGTTCAGCTTACCCGCAAAACCTATGGTGTGCAGAAGATCGTCAAGGTTTTTGAGTATATTAACTAGTTCTTACCCGGCTCCTGACTATTTTACGACCTTAAGGCTCGGTGTAACCTTCTTCCTAGTCGTCTTTGGCGGCTCCGGTTCCGGGGCCCCGTCTTCCTTCGAAAACCACATGCCTTCACCATTTTCCTTGGCGACAATGCCGAGGACAGCTTCGATCGGGACGACTATTTCCTTGGCAATGCCGTCAAAACGACCATTGAACATGACATAGTCATTGTTCATCACAAGATCACGTATTACACCGGTACTGATGTTCAACACAATCTGATCGTCCTTCACGTAGTCGGCTGGTACAACTGTGCCACTAACTGTCGCATCTACGATCAAGTATGGGGTGTATTTATTGTCGAGAATCCATTCGTTGGTGGCACGAAGCAGGTACGGTACCGATGATGACATGGCCATCAGATATTCTCCTAGAAAGTAACCAGTCCTCGTGATGAATCCTGGCTCTTAGTCACCCATGTCCAACTCGGCCTCAGAGAGGCTGGCCTGGAATGAATCCCTTTCAAATATCCTGTCCATATAGTCGAGCATGGGTTTCCCATGCTTGGGCGGTAATTCAACGCCCAATACCGATAAGCGCCAAAGTATCGGGGCCACACAGCAATCAACGAGGGTAAAATCATCGCTCATAAAGAAGGGCTTCTCTTTGAATATCGGCGCGATTGTTATCAGGCTCTCTCGTAATTCTTTACGAGCCCTGTCGATAACCGTATCCTTTGAACGACCTGCGACGATGGTATCGACATATCCACACCAGTCTCTTTGAATTCGGTAAACAAACAGCCGGCTCTGAGCACGTGCAACCGGGTAGACGGGAAGCATGGGTGGGTGCGGAAATCGCTCATCAAGGTATTCCATAATGACCATCGACTCGTACAGGGCCAGGTCACGATCAACCAGGGTTGGCAAACTGTTGTAAGGGTTCAGATCAGCGAGATCTTCCGGATAGTTTCCACGCTCTACATCGACGATCTCAACTGCAACACCCTTCTCGGCTAATACGAGACGCACACGCTGACTATAGTGGTCGTTTCCATCAGAATAAAAAATCATTGACGAGTGCTTGACAACTACCCCCATCTATTCACCTCTTTAGTGTAAGTATTCCTATTAGCCACTGCCGCAGCGGAGTGACACTCGCAGAAAGCGCTTGTCCCGACACCCATTGGGTCGGATTCTATCGTTTTGAGTATTGCGGCCGCTTTCTTGCTTTACGCAAACCAACTTTCTTGCGCTCCACAACTCTGGAATCACGACTGACAAAGCCAGCCTGGCGTAAAGCCGGCCGAAGTGTCACATCATATTCCATGAGGGCCCTGGTGATACCATGACGGATCGCACCCGCCTGGCCAAAACCTCCACCGCCGTTAACCGTAACATGTATATCAAACTTGTCTGTCAACTCGACCAACTCCAGTGGCTGACGCACAATCATGCGGGCAGTTTCCCTGCCAAAGTACTCATCTAGTGAGCGGTTGTTGACCCGGATGCTGCCTACACCCGAATTCAGGAATACCCGCGCTTTAGCGGCTTTTCGTCTTCCAGTTCCATAATACTGCGTCATTCAAATCGGCCTATTAAATCTCTAAAGGTTGAGGTTGTTGCGCTGCATGAGGGTGCTCATTACCGGCATAAACTTTTAGCTTACTCAGCATCGAACGACCTAGCTTGTTCTTTGGCATCATACCCTTGACTGCCATCTGAATTACCCGCTCGGGTGCCTTCTCGATCAACTTTTCAAAGCTTATCGATTTTATGCCCCCCGGGAATCCTGTGTGATGGTAGTAGTTCTTACCGCTTGCCTTATTTCCCGTTACCCTCACTTTCTCAGCGTTGACGACGACAATGTAATCACCCGTATCCACATGCGGCGTATATTCAGGCTTATGTATGCCTCGCAGCCGATTTGCTATTTCTGTGCTGATCCGACCCAGTGTCTTGTCGGCAGCATCGATAATATACCAGCCGTGTCTCACATCTTCTTTTCTGGCACTCATTGTCTTCATTTCAGTACAACCACTAAGTTTAAAATCGGGGATTTTGGGGAGCGCGAAGTCTACCTAAGCACAAACTGAACCGCAAGTGAAACAATGGCAAAACCCACATCTGGCGCCTTTTCTTGATCCCGGCACTAAAATGGACAATTCCTCCTATATTCAGGCTGGCTGCAGCCTTTATGGTTTGTGCTCTCTGGCAAGGTATTCATGGGATTGCATTTCCTGAAGACGACTCTGGGTTCGTTGAAACTCAAATTCCAGCAACTCCCCCTGATACAGGGCAATGGCAGGCTCAGCGGCAGAGAGAATGAGTTTCACATTTCTATCATAAAGCTCATCAACCAGGCTGATAAACCGCCGCGCCTTGTCTTCAGTCTTGTAGCCAAAACAAGGGACATTACTGATCAGGATGGTCTGGAAAATCCGGGCTAGCTCAATGTAGTCATTCTGGCTCCTCGGCCCGGCACAGATATCATCAAATTCAAACCATGCCACACCATCACCACAGCGCCGGGACCTGATAGAGCGATTTTCTATATCCAACTCAATACCATCCATGCCCTCATCGGGGCTAATGGCCATAAAGCTGGCCATTAGCCCCTTGTCGGCAGCCTCGTCCAGGGGAAAGTGATAGATTTCCGCCATTTCCAACGCACGTAATCGATAGTCGATGCCGCCATCAACATTGAGCACGCTTGTATTGGTTTCAATCAGCTCAATTGCGGGGAGGAATTTGCGTCTCTGTAGCCCATTCTCGTACAGATGTGCCGGCTCTACATTTGACGTGGCTACCAGCACCACACCACGGGCCAACAGCACATCCAGAATAGTCGCAAGTATCATTGCATCGGTTATATCACTGACAAAAAACTCATCAAAACACAATATTCTGTAACGATTCGAAAACTCAAGGGCGACTTGTTGCAGCGGATCCTTCTCGCCTTGCAGTTCCCGCAAGCGGATATGCACGCTCCTCATAAAACGGTGAAAATGTGTTCTCGACTTTTCACGCATTGGCAAAGATTCGTAAAACAGGTCCATCAGATAGGTTTTACCGCGCCCCACACCTCCCCACAAATACAGTCCCTTAGGAGGTTTTGTTCCTACTGCTCCAGTGCCGGGAAACCAGCGCGCCAGGAATCTGGGCCTGGGTGCCGGTGCCAACAGTTCTTCATATAGTGTCTGGAGATGTCTGACGGTCTGGAGTTGCACATCATCCTGCTGGACATCGTCGTCTTCAATTGCCTCTTGGTATTGCTGAAGCGGACCTTTTCCTACAAGTGAATCCATAGACCGCGGGCATACTATCCTTGTACACGGAATTCGGCTGATTCCGCGTGCGCATCCAAGCCTTCTTCCCGGGCTAGAATTGCAGCATCCCGGTTCAACTTCACAGCGCCCGCCTCACTACATCGAATCAGCGAGCTCCTGACCTGGAAGTCATATATACCCAAAGGTGATGCGAACCTTGCAGTGCCTGCCGTTGGCAGCACGTGGCTCGGCCCGGCCGTATAGTCGCCCACCACCTCTGAACTTTGATTGCCGACAAAAATGGCACCGGCATTTTGTACCATCCCCAATGCAGGCTCCGGGTCTTGCAGGAGGATCTCAAGGTGTTCAGGGGCGATCTGATTTACTACCTGCATCGCTTCTTCAACATTACCAACCTTGATCAAGGCGCCCCGACTGACTATGGACTGGCGAATAATATCCTTTCTGGAAAGCGGCGTTTCCTGCAGGCTTTTTTCAACAAGGGCGGAGACTCTGTCGAGCAATTCATCATCCCAGGAGACAAGAATCGCCTGTGCCATCTCATCGTGCTCAGCCTGGGCAAACATGTCCATCACCAGCCAGTCCAGGTTCGCCGAGTCATCGGCAATAATAACGACTTCTGACGGCCCTGCTACCATATCAATACCGACATCACCGAATACCATCTGCTTTGCAGTAGCTACATAAATGTTGCCCGGGCCAACTATCTTGTCAACTCTACTGATGGTTTCCGTACCGTAAGCCAAAGCCGCTATAGCCTGGGCACCGCCGATCGTGAACACCCTGTCTACACCGACGAGGTGGGCGGCAGCCAGTAGTGTTTCATTGACCTCTCCACCGGGAGTTGGAACCACCAGTATGATTTCATTTACGCCGGCAACCTTTGCCGGGATCGCCGTCATAATAACTGTGGAGGGATAGGATGCTTTACCCCCGGGGGCATAAATACCAACCCGGGATAGCCCTCTGACCAGCTGGCCGAACTGATTCCCGTTTTCATCCTCGTAGCTCCATGCGCCACCACCGAGGGCATCCTGTTGCTTCTGATGATAGGCCAGCACACGATCGGCAGACGCCTGCAATGCATCTCTCACCGGCGGCTCAATATTCTCGAACGCCTTCCTCAACCGCTCCTTCGAAACTTCAAGTTCAGCAATAGTACTTGCTTCAAATCCATCGAATTTGCTTGTGAAGGCAAGCAGCGCTGCATCACCACCTTGTCTGACCTCGACCAGTATACCGGCAACAATGTCGCGAATTTCTACTGTTTGGGAGGAATCAACCTGCAACACTTTCGCAAGTTTCTCTGCAAACCCCTCATCACTAGTCCGCAAACGCTGGATCATGTCGTCGCCTCTTCAAGCGCATCAATGAGGGGCTGAACGCTTGCGTACCTGGTTTTGAACGATAGTTTATTTACGATCAAGCGAGTGCTGATCTCTTCGATCACTTCCAGTGTAATCAGCCCATTAGCTTTCAGGGTGTTTCCCGTCTCTACTATGTCAACGATTCTGTGGGCTAGTCCTGTGACGGGGGCCAGCTCCATTGCACCATACAGCTTGATGATATCAACCTGGATCGCTTTTTCTGCATAGTAGCGTTTGGCGATATTTACAAACTTGGTTGCTACCTTGATTCGTGGTGGCAATTTGCCCTCGTTTTCCAACCCGGCAACTGCTATCTGACACTTGGCAAGACCGAGGTCCAGCGGTTCATAGTAGCCATCGCCTCCATGCTCAAGCAGCACATCCCTGCCTGATATGCCAAGGTCAGCAATACCATGCTCCACATAGGTAGCGACATCCATGCCACGCAGAACCATGAGTTTCAGGTCCTCCCGGTTGGTATTGAATACAAGCTTTCTGGATTTAGATATGTCCTCGGCAGGCTCAATGCCAACCTTCGAAAGCAGTTCAAGGGAAAGGGGCAATGACCGCCCTTTCGTTAAGGCTATGGTTATGTGTTTACTCATGGGGGTGGCGATTTAGCTGTTTTGTCTCCAATTCGTTAGGTTTGCCGGCGGGAACTAGCTTGTTCTTGTCCCAAGTCTAACATCGAGTAGGCTAGTTCCTTAGCGAGAACTAGCTTGTTCTTGTCCCAAGTCTAACATCGAGCGGGCTAGTTCCTTTGCAGGAACTAGCTTGTAGCCAGCCGTTTTATATCAGCGCCGATATTTCGAAGTTTTTCCTCTACCTGCTCGTAGCCGCGGTCGATATGATAAATCCGATCTACTATCGTGTCCCCGTGCGCTATAAGGCCAGCTATAACTAGGCTGACGGAAGCACGCAAATCATTTGCCATGACGGGTGCGCCTGTCAGGTTCTCTACCCCCTCAACAATAGCGGTCGTATTGTTTCCTTCCAGCCTTATTTTTGCACCCATGCGATTCATCTCGTGAACATGCATGAACCTGTTTTCAAATATGGTTTCCTTGATGGTGCTGGTGCCTTCAGCGACACAGTTCAGAGCAATAATCTGAGCTTGTAAGTCCGTCGGAAATGCAGGATAGGGTGCGGTAACAAGGCTTACCGCTTTCGGCCGTCTGCCCTCCATATCCAGTTCTATCCAGTCATCACCCACTGAGATCTTTGCACCCGCTTCACGCAATTTACTGATCAACACCTCCAGGTGCTCTGGGTTCGCATTCCTGATCTTTACTTTGCCACCGGTAGCGGCCGCGGCAATAAGGTATGTCCCAGTTTCAACCCGGTCTGCAATGACCCGATGCTGGCATCCACGCAGGGACTCGACTCCGTTTATTGTGATGCAGTCGGTTCCTGCCCCCTGTACATCGGCGCCCATGGCGTTAAGACAGTCTGCCAGGTCAACTATTTCTGGTTCCCGGGCACAGTTCTCAAGAACCGTCTGCCCTTCGGCAAGCGTGGCAGTCATCATGATGTGTTCGGTTCCACCAACGGTGCATATATCAAAAATAATGTGAGCGCCCTGCAATCGGCCATCTATGGATGCGTTTACATATCCCTCTTCCATTTCAATCTTGGCGCCAAGTGCCGCCAAACCCAGCAGATGTTGATCGACCGGTCTTGGCCCGATGGCACACCCACCCGGAAGCGATACCTCGGCCTGCCCATAGTGGGCCAACATGGGGCCGAGAACGTTAAAAGACGCGCGCATTGTCTTCACCAGTTCGTAGGGCGCTCTAAACCGCTTGATCGTATTGGCATGAATTTCAACATTCATCTTTTCATTGATGACGACTTCAACACCAAGGGAACCCAGTAGTTCAATCATGGTGGTAATGTCACGTAGATGCGGCACATTGGATATTGCAACCGGGCCATCGGCCAACAATGCCGCGGCAAACATTTTCAAAGCTGAGTTTTTAGCACCGGATGCGCGCACTTCACCCTCTAGTCGTTTGCCCCCACGAATTAGTAGTTTATCCATACTTTTACCCTGCTATGACTCCGCTTCTTGCGGGGTGATGGTACGCATGGTAATGGCATGTACCACGCCCGACGAGATCATGTCTTTTAACAGTGAATAAACGAGTTGCTGACGTTTTACTCTATTCAAGCCTTCAAATTTGTCTGAAACCAGCGCCAGCATTAGCCTGTCTCCATCTGCCTCAAGTTCAATCTTGCCGCCGGGGAACGCCGTATCCAAAACCTCTCTGATATCATCCAGGTTCACAACTATTCCAAATTAGCAAAAAGTGCGCAAATCATAGCACGGTGTTGCACGACCCGATTAGTCCAGTGGCAGAATATCAGCCACACCGCAGGCGCTGGCAACTGCACGCAGATGATCGGGACAATTTTGAAACCTCAGCTCTTTTTGAACCTTCCTCGATTCACGAACCAGTGAAATCAAAAGCGCAATCACGACGGCACCACGGACCTTGATATCGCCCAGGTCGATGACCAGCTTGTGCGAAGCAGTTGCCGATATTAAGCCAGCGAGTCGCTGCCTCTGCTCTACCACCGAGGCATAGTCAACCACACCGGATAATTGCAGCAGCTTTCGTTCTTCAGGTTCTTCAACCATCAACTTTCCAGTTCTCTATTACCTTATCGATGTTATTTCTATGCTGCTGCATAAAGGAACTAAACTGTGATCTGAACTGTAAACCGATATTGATCCCGTTAATGACGAGATTACGGAGTTTCCAATCACCTTCCACCAGTACAAGGCTATATTCAACCGGGTAAAAAGTACCGTCATTACCCGTCACCTCGAGATCCACACGCGCCTTCTTTGGGTTTTTCTGCAGCTCGCTACTCGCCTTCACAACAACCTGTTGATTGTCAAATTCGACCAGGGCCGTCGCATAGGTGCGAATCAGTGACGACTTGAAAACTGCAGCAAACTGACCCTTCTGCTGGTCGCTCGCGCGGCGGTAGTATTTCGCCATAACACCGCGGGAGAATCCTTTGAAGTCAATAAACGGTGCCAGTGAAGCTTCAATTTCCTTAAAAAACCTTTCGCTATCACTTTCGTAATAGGGCTGGATCTCAACTAGCTTCTTGAGCAAATTGTCGGTTACTTCTTTCACCCTCTCAGTAGGATCTGGTGCTGAAGCAGGCGCACCTGCTGCTAAAGTAGATGCTGCAAAGACTGAAGAAAACACCAGGACTAGCCATCCCACCGCCAACAACTTTAGAAATTTCTCCATCTGCGAGGCTCCAGCTATATAGATTTCAGAACTGTTTTAGCAAGAACTTGCCAATCAGTTCTTCCAGTACGATCGCCGACTGCGTATCGAGCACAACGTCGCCATCAGTCAGATATTCTTCCTCAGCACCAAGAATCAGACCAATATATTTCCCCCCCAGCAACCCATCGGTGAGAATGGCCGCGGTGCTGTCCGTACTGATGGTGTCGACATCGCCATCAATTTCCATCCTGACCAACGCCGTGTAAGTGTCTGGGTCCAGCTCAATATCGGCAACTTGGCCGACCATGACGCCACCGATACTTACTTTTGATCTGATAACGAGGCCACTAATATTCTCAAAACGAGCATAAACACTGTAGGTTCCAGTTTCTGTTCCAACATTGAAACCGCTGATCTGAACCGCCAGGACAATTAATGAAACAATCCCAGCCAGCATAAAAGTACCAACAATAATTTCTATTGATCGAATTTGCATGGTTTTGGTCTCCCGATGTTGATTCCCTTCATAGGGTTATCGGCTAAAAATTGAACATCACGAGGGTTAGAAAAAAATCCAGAACCAAAACTGCCACGGCGGAATAAACGACCGTTCGCGTAGTCGCAGCTGCGATCCCCTCGGATGTCGGAATTGTATCGTAACCCTGGAACACGGCAATCCAGGTCACCACAATACCAAATACGACGGACTTGATAATTCCCTTCAGCACATGGCTTCTGAAATCTACTCCTTCCTGCATAGCTGACCAGAATGCACCCTCATATACACCAAGCCAATCGACTCCCACGAGCGATGCACCCCAGATCCCAATGATACTAAACATCAAAGCCAGGATCGGCATTACGATAAATCCTGCCCAGAGCCGGGGAGCAACGATGCGCTGGAGTGGATCAACGCCCATCATTTCCATACTACTCAATTGTTCCGTCGCCTTCATCAATCCAATCTCGGCGGTAACGGCTGAGCCCGCCCTGCCGGCGAACAGCAACCCTGACACCACCGGGCCAATCTCCATCACCAGCACCAGTGCAACACCGAGACCAAGGGCACTTTCAGACCCATATTTGACCAGCTGGTTGTAACCCTGCAACGCGAGGACCGCACCAATCGAAAAGCCGGACATTGCAATAATGAGAACCGACAGAACCCCCAACTGGTATATTTGTCGTATTAAAAGCGGCAAATTTCGCAACCGCGGCCTCCTCCAAATGGCCTGCCACCAGATGTGTCCAGCCCGGCCAAGCGTTGCCAGCGCGACGAGGCTGTACTGGCCAATTCGGCGAAGCCTAGACAACATCAGAACAGGCGCTCAGCATCCGGAACTCGCATCAATTCTTCCTCATAGTCGTCGGCAGGGTAGTGAAAAGGAACCGGCCCATCCGGCAGCCCCTTGATGAACTGATGCACCCGGGGCGAGTCTTGTTCAAACAGTTCTTTAGGTGACCCACTGCCAATGACCTTGCCACCTGAAATAATATAAATAATATCGGCAATACCGGCTGTTTCTGGAATATCGTGGGAGACAATGATGCTGGTCGTGCCATAGGCGCTATTGAGGGTCTTAATCAAATCCACGATTACACCCATAGCAATCGGGTCAAGGCCAGTAAATGGTTCATCGTACATGATAATCTCAGGGTCAAGCGCAATCGCCCTTGCCAGCGCCACCCTTCGGCTCATACCGCCGGATAATTCGCTGGGGAACAATCGCCTCGCACCCCTCAACCCTACGGATTGAAGTTTGAGCAATACCAGGTCACGGATCATGTCGTCTGGCAGGTTAGTATGAATCCGCAGTGGGAATGCGACATTCTCGAATACACTGAGGTCAGAGAATAGCGCGCCACTTTGAAACATCATGCCCATGGTCTTCCTGACATCGAACAATTGCTTTCTGGACAAGCGTGGTATCTCTAAGCCATCCACACGGACACTTCCGGATTCCGGCTGTATTTGACCACCGATAAGCTTGAGCAACGTCGTTTTACCAGCGCCACTAGGCCCCATTACGGCAACTATTTTGCCGCGGGGAATCTCAATCGATACCTCATCGAAAATACACCGCTGTCCGCGCAGGTAAACGACCTTTTCCAATATAATGTGGCTGTCAGACATATTCTTTTTTCAACAGACCTCGGCTAAAAGCTAACATCCACGCGCCACTTATACCAGCCCACAAATTCCTCCCGGGCCGGAGCGCGATTTCACCTTGCAAACACCCATAAATCCCCTTTTAATGATTGCCTATTTTTCCAGATTCATATAAGGAGGGTATGCTTTACTATAGCGCCGCACTACTGATCGGGTTTCTGATTTTGTTTAGGAGTGCCGACCAGTTTGTGATGGGTTCCGTAGCGACCGCCAGGAACCTAAATATTACACCAATGACTATCGGCATTACGGTTGTCGCCCTTGGCACCTCCGCTCCCGAAATTTTCGTATCAGCATCATCCTCCTTCCACGGTGAACCTGGGATTGCCGTAGGAAACGCTATTGGTTCAAATATAGCGAACATAGGAATGGTGCTGGGCTCGACAGCCCTCATTGTTCCCTTGCGCTTCAGGGTTGACATCCTGCGCTATGATTTGCCTATCCTGGTTTTCATCACTGTTTGTGCTGGCGTCTGCCTCGTAGATTTATATCTTGGTATTTGGGACGGGCTGCTGCTGATATCAGCACTGCTGGTTTTCCTGTACCGAATAAGGGCAGAGCATAAACGCTCCTCCAGTATGGAAGTGGTGGCAGAAATATCAGACCTCGAAGAATTTCCCGATATGAGTGAAAAACGGGCAATACTTAAACTCTTCCTGAGCCTGATATTCCTGCTCTTCAGTTCAGAGCTTTTAGTGTGGGCTGCCATAGGTATCGCCCAATACCTAGGAGTCAGTGAACTGGTCATTGGCCTCACCGTGATAGCCGTAGGAACCAGCATTCCTGAGCTCGTGGTCTCCTTAACAAGCGCACTAAAAGGCCAGACTGACCTGGCTATTGGCAATATTGTCGGCTCGAATATATTCAATATTCTCACCGTACTCTCGATACCGGCGATTTTCGCCCCCAGCACACTGGAACCCCTCACACTCTGGAGGGATTATGGCCTGATGTTAGGTATGACTTTGCTCCTGGTCATGTTCGCCTTCAAGTTAGGTGGCCATTCAGGGATATCCAGGATTCGAGGGGGACTTCTGTTCAGCCTCTGGCTGGGTTACATTATCTTCTTATATCAAACCGCACAGGCAGCCTAACCATGCGGTAAAAGGCACGCTGGTTGTACCGGCTCAAGCCTCCATCCATTGCCAGCAAAGAGGCCAAGGTGAACAATCGGGCGACCATTCTTGCAAGTTTAATTCTGATTCTTGGGATAGCCACCAATCTAATCCTCGAACAGGCTGATGAAGAATTGCCCACAATACCACCGGGCCAGAACGATCCAGACCTCTACATGCTTAATGCGACTATCACTCAATTTGATACTGAGGGGACACTACAGCACAAGATAAAAGCAGATCGTTTTACCCACTTTCCCCTAACAGACGTAACCTCTCTAATATTTCCAAACTTGCAACTGTTCTCAGACTCAGGAGCAGTGCCCTGGGACATCGAGGCCAAAAATGGCCGCCTGCTCTCTCCATCAGTTTACAGGGAAGAAATAGTTGAGCTCTGGGACAACGTACTGGCAGTTCAGCAATCTGCTGCAGGGCATTTCATCAATATCCGAACCCAAAGTCTTACGATTTATCCGGAAAGGGAGTATGCGGAAACAGACCAGAAGGTTTACATAGATGATAATTCCGGCCGAACCTCTGCTGCCGGCATGAAGGCTTTTTTCCGGCTTGACAAGTTTGTTTTCTATTCAACTCCCACTGAACGGGTGCATACCATTTTCCTGCCGGCGTTCAAGAGGCAACCTGACTAGCAAGTTCTTGTCCCTTTTCATGTATCAGGGTTCCCCTTCCCAAACGATCATTTCCCCGGCACTAGTGCTGCTTTGTGATATGCGCCAAAATTTGCTTTTTCGTCGGCTCACTTGAAGAATGACAAAACCTGGCACTTTCAGGTCCATGGGATGATAAAGTAGATGCAAATCTCTTAGATATTTACAGTGATGTCACGTACCAGTTCGATACTTCTGCTTCTCCTTGGGATGCTTATATTGAGCGTCAAGGTGGGAGCCCTCACCTCTGACGGCGAACAGCCCCTTCATATACAGGCTGACGCCGCCGTCATGGACGATGCGAAGGGTTCCTCTGTATATCGCGGTAATGTCTCAATTGAGCAGGGAACCCTGCAAATAAAGGCTGATGAAGTTGAAATTATTACCAGCGACAGTGAAGTAATCCAGATTATCGCCAGCACGGATGCCAACTCCAAGAATCTTGCCTATTTTGAACAGCTTCCAGACGACAGCACTGACCTTGTCTATGCTGATGCCAGGAAAATTACCTATCTGGTTCAGGAGGAAAGACTCCACCTTTCCGGCAACGCAACCCTGAGACAAGCCAAGGATGTCCTCACTGGCGAACTCGTCTACTACGACATTACCCAGGGGATTATGAGCCTGAAGAGCGGCGGGCAACAGGGCCGCATAGATGTCATCATTAACCCAAAGGCAAAATAATTGTCTAAGACTGATCACGTATTGCGTGCAGAAAACCTTCAAAAGAGTTACCGCGGACAACATGTCGTAAGGGAAGTCACTTTGTCACTGCGAAGCGGCCAGGTTGTTGGCCTGCTCGGACCCAATGGTGCAGGCAAGACGACCTGCTTTTATATGATTGTTGGTTCAATACCCGGTGACAGGGGAAAGATCTTTTTTGACCAACTGGACATTACGCCCAAACCGATGCACCAGCGGGCACGGATAGGGATCGGCTATCTTCCTCAGGAAGCATCCGTATTCCGTAAACTGTCCGTGTCAGATAACATCATGGCGATACTGGAGACCCGCTCCAGTCTGACTGCGACGGACCGACAGGAAAAGCTAGAATCTTTGCTGCAGGAGTTCCACATAGGCCATCTCCGGACAATTCACGGGATGTCACTAAGCGGTGGAGAACGGAGACGAGTCGAAATAGCCAGAGCACTGGCGACAGAACCTGCCTTTATACTGCTTGATGAGCCTTTTGCCGGGGTTGACCCTATTTCAGTCAACGATATCAAACTTATTATCTCGCAGCTCTCTGAGCGCGGAATTGGTATCCTAATAACCGATCATAATGTTAGGGAGACGCTTGATATTTGTGAAAAAGCCTACATTATGAATGAAGGTCTTATAATTGCTGAAGGTGCAACGGAAAAGATCCTGGCAGATGACCATGTAAAGCAGGTCTACCTGGGCCAAGACTTCCGCATGTGATTTATACTTGTCTTTTAGGCAGCTCGCATTAATCACAGCTTTCATACATTAACAAGTATTATTAGTTTCGACCCGTGAGTATCATAAGTCCATGGCAATGAAACCAGCGCTGACCCTGAAACTGGGCCAGCAGCTAAGGATGACCCCACAATTGCAGCAGGCCATTAGGCTTCTGCAACTCTCTACGTTTGATCTACAGCAGGAAATTCAAGAAGCCCTCGACTCTAACCTGATGCTCGAAGAGCTCAACCCGGACGATCAACAAAGCGGAGATGAAGAGTCGTCTCTCGATCCACCCGGAGAAGCCGAGAACTCGTCGGATACTGACCTCGACACCAATACAGAAGCCGAGCAAGCAAACGGCGACACGGCCACCTCCGGTGAGGAAGCTAGCTTTACCAAGAACCCAGAAGTTGACGGCGATGTGATTCCGGATACCAGTGACCAAATTTCCTCGGACAACATAGCTGAAGAACTGCCCGTCGACAGTGTCTGGGAAGATGTCTACGAAGAATCTATCTTGCCTACAAGTTACTCAGGTCCGGATGAGAATGATGAGGACTATATCGATACTCGAAATTCCGATGGGGTGTCAATCCAGAGTCACCTGTCGGAACAGGTCAACCTGTTGCACTTGACGGACACTGACAGATACATCGCTATGTCAATCATAGACGGGCTCGATAGCGAGGGTGTCTTAACTATTCCCCTGGAAGATATTCTGGAAGGCGCACCACTGGAACTTGGGTTGGAGATGGATGAAATCCTGGCCGTACTTCACCTCATCCAGCATCTCGATCCAATCGGAATCGCCGCTCGAGATCTAAGGGAATGTCTGCTCATCCAGCTTAAGGACATGTCCAAAGATACCGACTGGAGAGACGAGGCGATCCTTGTGATTGACCAGCACATCAAGTCCCTGGCGAACCGTGATTACACACACATATCAAGAAAAACTCGCCTAAAGGAACCGGAGCTTAAGAACGTCATCACGCTGATACAAACCCTCAACCCCAGACCAGGAAACGATATCGCCGTCAGTAATACCGAATATGTTGACCCTGATGTCATTGTAACCAAAAGGAATGGTAGGTGGGTGGTAGAACTCAACCCAAAATCAGCACCGAGAATCCGGGTCAATACGGAATACTCATCGATGATAAAACGGTCAGATGGCAGTAGTGGCAATACCTACCTGAAGAATCAACTGCAGGAGGCAAGATGGTTTATGAAGAGCCTTCAGCAGCGCAATGACACATTGCTTCGCGTTGCCACCAAAATTGTAGAATACCAGAGGGGCTTCCTTGAATACGGTGAGCAGGCAATGAAACCACTGGTCCTGCATGATATTGCTGAAGCGGTAGACCTCCACGAATCAACAATTTCCAGGGTAACTACGCAGAAATATATGCACACGCCGACCGGGGTTTTTGAACTGAAGTACTTTTTTTCAAGCCATGTCACTACCCATGCAGGAGACGCGGTTTCTTCAATCGCGATACGGGCGCAAATAAAGAAGCTGGTTGCGGAAGAAAATCCAAGAAAACCACTCAGTGACAGCAAGATTGCTACCATGCTTGCCGATCAGAACATTGACGTTGCCAGAAGGACCATCGCCAAGTACCGCGAAGCGCTGATGATTCCCCCTTCGAACGAACGTAAGCAGTTGGTTTAGAACAGATTTTTCAAGAATTGAAAAGCGAACCATTTGTATAATTACTGGTCAAATATAGTAGGGCTTCAAGTGGTATAGTCTTGTCCAATCAGCAGCTAAACAACTCGTTGCACACACCAATAACCGACGGAGAGCATATATGCAGATAAACGTTAGTGGCCATCATATCGAAGTTACCGAGGCGCTAAAGAACTACGTTGACACTAAACTGGAACGCCTTGAGAGACATTTTGACGGAATTACTAACATGAACGTCATACTCAACGTAGAGAAACAGCGCCAGAAAGCAGAATCGACAATTCGGGCGAGCGGTGGCGAAGTTTATGCCGAGGCTGAAGCTGATGATCTTTATGCAGCAATTGACTTGATGACCGACAAGCTTGACAGGCAACTCATCAAGAAAAAAGAAAAAATAAATGATCGAAAACATCGAACAGTGGCTCGTTAGCGCCTGCAGTATTCTTAAACTGCGGTCCTTAAACCGCGCATTTATGCCGCGGTTTTTATACTGGGAAGATTTTACCGCAGTAACAATTTATTTGACGAAAATCCGTTGCTATAATAGCCAGATAGGCAGTGATTCACCGCTCTTAATGAATATTAATTCCATACTAACTCCTGAACGTACCTTCTGCGGTCTTGATACCAGAAGCAAGAAGGTTGCGATCGAAAAAGCCTCAATCCTGATTGCGGAAAACATGCCGCACCTTAGGGCCGTTGATATATACAACAGCTTGATCGCGAGAGAAAAGCTTGGCCCCACTGCTCTAGGAAACGGGATTGCTCTTCCACACTGCCGAATTGAAGGTTGCAAGGATATTGTTGGCGCCCTTTTTACCATCAATACTCCCATTGACTATGGCGCACTCGATGATCAACTTGTAGACACCATGTTCGTCCTTCTCGTTCCTGAGGAAGAAGTAGATGAGCACCTAAAAACTATGGCAATGTTGGCCAAGAAGTTTGGCTCAGAAGAGTACAGGGCAAACCTCAAAAGTGCGCAGAACAATCAGATACTTTTTGATCGAGCATGCCAGATGATATGATTTCTCTCACTATCATCAGTGGCAGGTCTGGGTCTGGTAAAAGTACAGCGCTCCATGTACTAGAAGATATCGGCCACTATTGTATCGACAACCTCCCTGTTACCCTTTTGCGACCACTCATCGACCAGCTTACTCGTGATCAATCAATCCAGAATGTCGCGGTTGGTATTGATGCCAGAAATATTGCCGAGGACCTGGTTGAATTCCCGGAGGTCGTGCTGAGCTTTGATGAGGCGTTAGTAACCTCCAAGATCATATACCTGGACTCTTTAAGTTCATCGCTGGTTGAACGGTTTAGTGAAACCAGACGCAAACACCCCTTAAGCGATCACAAACGTGACCTAAGGGAGGCACTGGATTATGAACGGAATCTGCTCAGCCCTATTTCAGGAATGGCTGATCTATCGATAGACACAACGGACCTGACTATCCATGAATTGCGTGACCTGGTTAAGTCCCGAATCGCCCATCGTGCACACGAATTTGCCCTGCTGTTCCAATCCTTTGCCTACAAGAATGGTGTGCCGGTGGATGCCGACATCGTATTCGATGTCCGCTGCCTGCCCAACCCACACTGGAAGGAAAACCTGAGGAACATGACGGGTCTGGATGAACCTGTGCAGCAATTTCTGGATGAGCAGAATGACTTTCGGGAGATGCTTACGGACCTTACAACCCTTTTACAGAGCTGGTTGCCGCGATTTAAGGAAAATAATAAAAGTTACATGACGATTGCAATTGGCTGCACCGGCGGCCAGCACCGTTCGGTCTACACCTGCCTGAAACTATTTCACCATTTCACCCCTCAATGGGATAATGTACAGATTAGGCATCGCGAATTGAGAAAGATTCAGGTAAAACAAGTTAACCACATCTGACCAGGCTTCTGATCTTCAGTGATTAGTAGAACAGTAACAATTCAAAATAAGCTCGGTTTGCATGCAAGATCTGCCAATCAGTTCGTGCGAACGGCGATCGCTTTTTCCTCATCAATCAACGTTGTAAACGAACACGCAGCCGCTAATGGCAAAAGTATCATGTCAATGATGCTCCTTCAGGCCGCCAAGGGAACGGATGTAGAGTTACAGGTAGAGGGTGAAGATGAGGAGCAGGCCTGCGCCGCTCTCGAAGCGCTCATCAATGACAAGTTTGGCGAAGATGACTGAAAACGAAGAGGCCTTTGATGGCGGTGATCTCATCAGTAAATCCCAGAGGAAAAGGGAAGTGCAGGAACTGAGGTCATTGGCTGAAAAACTAGTCAAGTTGACTGACGAGCAGCTCTCACCTCTTTCTGATACGACAATTACCAATGCCATCCATGAGTACCGAAAAATCACCAAGGGTAACGCCAGGAAACGACAGGTCTCTTACATCAGCAAGTTGCTGCGTAATATTGAAATCGAGGACATAAGCAACCTCATTGCTCGATACGACGCGAGCAGCAAGATACACGCCCGACAGTTCCATCAACTTGAGCAATGGCGAGAACAACTTATCACCGGCGACTATGGAGCCCTGGATGAAATAGCAGCCATCTATCCGGCAATGGATCGACAACAGTTGAAGCAACTTACTCGAAAAGCAATTCAGGAGCACCAGAAATTGGTCAATGATCAGCTCAAGGGGGCACCGATTCAATACCGCAAACTATTCCAGTTCCTGAAGGCCCTGGCGGACTCCGCATACCATTGAGAAAAAATACTAAACCGGTAGTTTTCGCTGCAAATGTACAAGCATATTCCTGCGAATTTCATTCTGCCTGTCGAAGTCCAATTCGGCGATAAGGATGTCTTCTCCGGTTGTTGCCCGGGCGAGTATTTCTCCCCAGGGGCCAACGACCATGCTATGGCCAAATGTCTTTCTACCGGAATCATGCTCCCCTCCCTGACATGCAGCGATGGTGAAACAAAAATTCTCGATGGCTCTGCTGCGCATCAGTACTTCAAAATGAGCCCTTCCGGTCACTTCGGTAAACGCTGATGGAATCGCAAAACTTCTTGCTCCGAGGGAAGACAATTTCCGGTAGAGCTCAGGGAACCTGATGTCATAACAAACACTTAAGCCTATCTTGCCGATGACACTGTCTATACAGAGAATGTCCGTCCCCGCTTCAAACCCGTCCGACTCAAGGTAATGTCTATGGCTGTCAGCAACATCAACATCGAACATATGCATTTTGTCATAGCGCCCAACCTCGCAGCCCTCATCGTCGTAAACAAGCGAAGCCGCGCGAACCCGGGGGGCCGACACCGGACTGCCATCAGGGCGTACGGAGACGGGCATGGTCCCGGCGAAGATCCAGCACCCGGTCTCCCGGGCGAGTTCGGACAGGCAATTTCGAACAGGCCCGGAGGATGTCTCTTCACCAATGCCAATGAGTCGAGGATTGGTATTTGCCAACGCAGCAAAATTTTCCGGCAGAAAGATGGCTTGTATATTGTTTCCTGCCGCCTTAACAGCCAACCTTGAGACAGCCACGAGGTTAGCCTCGACATCCATGCAACTTATCATCTGCACCACTGCAATACGACATCTCACACTTGACGGCTCCTATCCTCCTGAACTGGCTTCAGCATTCTCAGTTTTCCTGACTTTGTCATCAAAGATGGATATGAACTGTATATCCGGGTCATCGATGGTGCCGCCTATCTGGTATTTCGCGCTGCTCATTTGATCGATCTGGTTTTCGAATACCTTCTGGGCAATGTATACGGTTGCCCCTGCTAGCGGCCCCGTAACGATGGCACTATAGGCAGCGTACCATGGGAGGTTTTTCCCTACAGGCAGTGTCACGATCATATCATTGTCGAGTTTTCCGCTTACCAGGTCAACCGTCCCGCCCACTTTGAAATTGCTGCCAGGACCACTAATAAGAATGGGTTCCGATATATCAAACTTGCCCTCTCCAAAAACAACTGTACCTTCCAGCTCATCGAATGCGTAGCCCTCATCCACGACATCAGAAAAGTCAAAACGGAATCTTTTAGCTAGTTGATTAAAGTCGAAAATACCCAGCAGCTTGAGGGCAGCAGCACCTGATTCAGCCTGCACAAATCGTCCCTTATTGCCGGTAATATGAACTGGCCCCGCAACCCGATCCAAGTCAACCATCGCCGGCGAACCCGCCCAATTTACCGTCGATGCAAATCTAAAATCCTCACCTTCAATACTTGAGGCAAATCCCCACTGCTTCAGCGATGCACCCAGGTCATTTGTCTGGGCAACCCCATCGAATGTAGAAGAATGAACGCCATTTTCAAATCCCCAATGGACGCGAGAAGGGTCAACAATCGACATGCCCTTCACTTCCGCCGTCAGGTTTTCAAAGGTTGCTCCTTTTTCTCCAGGCCGAAAGTCAAATTTCCAGCTGCCGTAATTTACACCATCAACAGCCAACTCCCGGGTAGAAAAATCGACTGCGACTATCTCCCCCGGGTCAGTATCAGCAAAGGGGTCTTGGCCCACTTTGCCTTCGTCGGCAAAAAATCTCAGGTAATCCAACTGCACCTTTAGAGGCTCGGCACCACCACCTGCCAGTACCGTCCCTGCTAAATCTGCGTTCACAAGCTCGACCAGCCAACCACGTTCCGGCCTGGTAATTCTCAATTTTGTATCCGCTAGCCCAAGCGAAAATACATCTAGCAAGGCAACATCAAGCACAATATCATCAAGAGCATTTGTCATTTCAGATTCAATTGACACCTCCGATACGTTATCGAGCGCTTCCAGGAATCCGTCCCATTCTTCGTAGTCAATGTGTTCTATAGAGCCGGTCACATTCACCCTGTTGTACCCAATTGCCCCCGTCATATTCCCGCCAAAATGTAATCTTCCACCGGTGACTACGCCATCTCGAACCTGTATCGCGCTTTCTACCTGACTACCGAGCGACAGACCCACTCTAAAACCAGAATCCATAAATGTCTGTCGGTAGCGAAAGTCTACCTCCGTTTCCGGGGACACTTTTTGAAGGGGTGAAGGCATGTCAATGACAACCCCCTGAAGGTTCGATATCGCTTCGACATAGCTCCTGTCGGCAAACCTGCCATAGGGAATATGAATTTCGGATTCATAGGTCAAGATTCCACTGGCTCTCGTTAGCAATGCTTGATCTGACCAGCCGTACAGGTCCTCGATATCGACCTGGCCATCAACTTTAACTGTAATCTCACCCGTCTTATCTTCAATAAGGCTATAGATGCTCCCAACAACCGGTTCATCAAACAGCCTGGCACTAAAGCTGGCAGAAGATAAGCCAGTTTTGGTTTCGTACCGGACATCACCGTCTATTTCATAGGCTGTCAAATCAAATTGCGACATGGTCAGGTTGTTTTCACCTAGATGGGCCATAACATCTGCATAGGGTTCTTGCCCCTTCCGGTTGCCGATGGGTATTTCAAGGTGAGCGGTCGCTCTCATCTTCCCAGTGCCACTCCAGCCTTCAGCAATATGCCCCGTTGTCTGCGCCAGCGGGCTTTCATTCAAGATTCGAATCCCATCAGATAGGGGACCACTTAACTTTCCTGTAATGACGACCGTATCAGCCTGTCCGGCAGCAGTGACGGGCACAGTGACCACGGCATCAACAACGCGGCTAGCCATCAGGATCCCAGCGGAATCGTCAGAATCTATGTATCGATTATTGATATATACGGTTGCGTCAAGTTCAGACACTGGGGGCCAGTTTGCATCGTAGTCAAGTTCAGCACCTTCAACTTTCAGGAATATCTCATGAACCTTCCTGATTCGCGGCGCATTTCTGTACAGAGAACCATGAAAGATCAAGCCTGATTCAGAACTTCGCCCGGCCAAAACGGCCCCCGTCAACCAGACGCTAAGGTCTTCTGAAAGCGTGTTCGGTAGATACTTGGGAGCATCAAGCAAGTTAATATCGCGAATGCCTACCACCAAACCCCAGGTTTTGTTTTCACGGCCTTTGGGCAGGTTAAGATGAAACTTACCAAAGGCAGATACCTCCTCGCTGACCAGTTCAAGCACGCTACTACTGAGTTGGAATGCTCCGTCCTGATAACGGTAGTTCACCCTCCCCCGGGTTGAGTCAAAGTGCCAGCTAGACGGAAACATGGAGGTGAAGTGTAAATCTGAATCCGTGTTATTTAGGTCTATATATCCTCTGTCCGGATGCAGGGAAGCAAAGCCATTCAGGGCATCAATAGCAGGAGAACCAAGATATGCATCGATCTTGACATCCCTGATATTGCTGGTCAGTTTCACATCAGGTGCCGAGGCAGAATAGTCCAAATAGAAAGTGGTCTCCTCCAATACGCCCCGTGGATTCACTCCCGTCAGGGCCTTAAAGGTGGAATCCGGTATTAAATCTATTTCCTTATTCAAGCCCAGAAGTGATTTGTGGAGCCCGGCCAGATCTAGCTTTGGAACATTCCCACCTAGCACATAGCTATCTCCACTCTTCTCAACGACCAGGTTCAGATCATGAATCGATAGGGGTGCACCGGCGATACCCAGTCCAATGCTCGGGAAATAGGCCTGGAAATCCTCGTTAGCCAGGGAGCCTGCAATCTCAAACCTGGCGTCAACATGATCGAATACCTTCAATCGCCCGGTGCCGTCGGCTATTTCAATTGACTCCGATCGGAGGACGCCGGATAGACTGAATACCTGATCTTCATAAGCCAGCCAGAATTCACCGCGGGTGTCAGCCGACGCCAGTCTAAAATTCTTGAGAGTAATTTCGGGCAAAAAGTCAGTAATCGAAAAACGGGTGGTATCCAGATAAAGGCTTGCTCGAAAATCCTCTGCAACTCTGAGGTCTCCCTCGTACTCACCCAGCAATCGAATTCTCTGGGCTTCCCCCTGGTCGCCGAGTTTTTGCAAAAGCACTGGCAGAGACACGGTCCTGACGCGGCCTTTCCTGGATACTTCAAGCGGGAAACCCTCCTCGCTTGAAACCTTGTAGGTGGCCTTTCGACCGTCAAGGCTAAGATCCAGACTGGTGATCGTCAGAGATTCAAGATGAGCAGATGAGTCAAGTATCCGTTCAAAATAAAACGGCTTGTCACTTGATGGCAGGCCAAGGACCCGCCACCGACCTTCTTCATCCTCCGCGAGGGTGAGCCTTGTCCCTCCAATGTCAATCTCAGTTAGAACCGGGCTGGCTTCAATCAAGCTGAGAAAGGTACTGACCCGAAACGAAACACGCTCAACGACAACAGCCGGCTCCAGCACGGAACCCAGAATCAGCTTGTTGACGGTGACTATGGGGTCGAAGTATCTCCAGCTACTCTGCAGGCCTCCTATACTTACATCTACTTTGAGGGACGTCTCCAGAAACGTACTCAAATTGCCCTTGTATAAACCAGCAGCGCCGACCGCAATACGACCGACGCTGACAAATAGGGCGGTAAGAATCAGACAGACAAAGGCGGTGAATACAAGTCCGCGGAAAACTAATCTCTGCAGGCTACGGACTCCTTGGGTGCGCTTAGACATAGTGGGGTTCTTATTTCTTCCCATCCGAGGTCAAAATAACATCAAACTGCTCCTGACTGTAGCTAGTTTCGACCTGGAATCTAACTTGCGCCTCCAGCGCACTACTGAGTTCGCTAACGGAGGCGGCTTCCTCATCCAGCAGTCTGTCCACTATCGACTGTGACGCCAGAATCAGGCAACCGCTGCCGTTGAAATCAACTACATTGCGTTGGATTTCCCTGAAAATCTCCAGGCAAACGGTTTCCGCTGATTTGATAAACCCCCTCCCACTGCATATTTCACAGGGCTCGCACATCATCTTTAATAAACTTTCATGGGTACGTTTTCGTGTCATTTCGACAAGACCCAGTTCGGAGATCTGCGTTATTCTCCACTTAACACGATCCAACTGCTGGCCCTTTTCGAGTGTTCTTAGCACCTGCCGCTTGTGCTCCTCATTAACCATATCGATAAAATCCAGAATGACGATACCTCCAATGCTTCTGAGCCGGAGCTGGCGAGGAATGGCTGCAGCCGCTTCCAGATTGGTTCTGTATATCGTCTCCTCTAAATCCTTGCGGCCAACAAAAGCACCTGTATTAACGTCAATCGTACTCATGGCTTCTGTCTGGTCAATGACCAGGTAGCCACCAGATTTCAGGGGGGAGTTTCGATCAAGCGCCAGCGAAATTTGATCTTCAAGATTATGGTCATCAAACAGCGCCACATCGTTAGCAACCAGTTCAAGACAACCTTCCTTGTCAGGAATGAAATCCTTTAAGAAACACTGCAAACTCGCATATGTATCGGCGCTATCGACTAAAATTCGCTGCGTATTCTGGTTGATAATGTCTCTCATAGTCCTCAACGGCAGAGGTAAGTCCTCATAAACCATTGTGCCCGCCTTCGATGTTTTTCCATCTTCAACAATACTCGCCCACCGGGTGCGCAACAAACTGGCATCCTTGCTGATTTCTTCTTCAGGCACGCCCTCCGAGGCTGTGCGTACAATAAAGCCACCTTCACCTTGTATTTGTTCCAGCAGACCCTTCAGGCGTTCACGTTCCACTTCATCTTCGATTCTTTGCGAAATACCCACATGATTAGTATCCGGCATATAAACAAGATACCGGGAGGCAAGGGAGATATTCCTGGTGATGCGCGCGCCTTTCGTGCCAATGGGCTCTTTTGTTACCTGCACCAGCAATTCCTGCCCCCCATGTATAACTTCCTGGATCGGAGGGTAGGCGTTTGAGCCCTGCTCCTTGGCCTGAACCTTATGGGAGTCAATCAGGTCAGTGATGTGCATAAAGGCAGCTTTCTCCTGACCTATCGCAACAAAAGCACTCTGCATGCCAGGCAATATCCTGACTATTTTCCCATGATAGATATTCCCCACGGTTCCACGGGTATGGAAACGCTCAATAAATATCTCCTGCAACAGACCTTGTTCGACCACAGCAACACGCGATTCATGTTGAGAAACGTTAATGATTATTTCTTCAGCCATGCTGAATTACATCCTTGTCCAAATTTTGTTCTTCTGCGGGTCGTGGTTCTGACGGTGGTTCCAACGGCAGACAGTCGAGCCCAAACCCACTCAGCAGGGACGCGGTTTCAGCCAGGGGCAAACCAACGACATTACTGTAACTGCCGCAGAGCTTCTCGACGAAAATGGATCCCAGCCCCTGGATTCCATATGCTCCAGCCTTATCTGCAGGCTCACCACTAACCCAGTACCGGACGCACTCCTCCGGCCTTATAACTCTGAATTGAACGATCGTTTCCACCTGCGCTGACTCGACCCTGCTTCCAAGCCGCACCGTTACCGATGTAATCACCTGATGGGTAGAACCAGACAGTCGCTGCAACATGCTTATTGCATCAGACCTGTCGCTGGGCTTGCCAAGGATAGCACCATCGACAACAACCGCTGTGTCAGCAGCCAATATGATCCTATCTGCGATTTGGGCACCCGTATCCTGCTCAAGGAAGGCCGCAACACTATCTGCCTTCTTCCTGGATATCCGCGCCACATAGTCAGCAGGCAGCTCCTTTTTTTGAACCGTCTCGCTGACCTCTGGTACAACTACCTCAAATTCCAGTCCAATTTGGGACAGCAGATCTGCTCGACGGGGCGAGCTTGAAGCTAGAATAAGTTCTGGCATGTTTATTCTCTGCCCACGAACACGGCAGTTTTCAACATACCAGGATTTGCAGGATCAACCATCTGACTCCACTTTTTGATGCCTGATCTGGAAGGGTAATTAGCTCACATCAAAACGGCGCCGTAGGTAACGTAGCAGTAGAAACACCCAGGGCCAAAGCAAAGCACTGGTGACAGATGCCAGCAAATACCAGATATTCCACTCCGTGAGTCCCGCAATACTCTCTATCCAGACATTAATTAACTGATTCAATCCGACCGCCGCGAACACCACCAGGCTTTGCTGCCAAATGGAAAACATCCGCAGCCTCTGGTACAAACTGGCAGCAATGTATGCAACGGCAATGTACCCGATGGCGTGCTGTCCTAATAAGCTCCCTAGCAGCACGTCCGTAAACAATCCAACGAGGCAGGCGATCATTATGCCAACCCGGCTTGGTATGGCCATCACCCAGTAAAGAAGTACCAGAACAATCCACTCCGGCCGCAAGTACGCTATTTCTAAAGGTGCGCTATCCGGTATTGGCACGATTGCCAGTACCATCGCCACCATAAACGAGGCGACAATGACCCACAGACCATTCGCCCTTCGATCAGCCACCGCTTCCACTTTGCCTCCCTCCCGGTACCCTCGCTAACCTTTCCTCTGTAAACACCAGTAATACGTGCCTGCTCCTGTCCAGTAAAGCGCTAGGTACTGCTTTTACGACAGCAAATGGGCGGCCAGGATCGTGCTCAACTTTCTCCACTATGCCTACAGGGTAACCAACAGGGAATCTGTTGCCTAAGCCTGAACTCACCAGCAGATCACCCAGGCGAATATCGGCGGTATCCTGAACGTGCATTAACTCCAACTGATGTATGGTGCCTGTTCCCTGAGCAATCAACCTTAGATTACTTCGAGAAACCTGTACAGGGACTGAATGCGATTGATCGCTGATCAACATCACGCGACTGGTAAACATGCTGACCGATATTACCTGCCCCATTAACCCCTGCGCATCCAGTAGAGGTTGACCCACAAAAACGCCATCACCACTGCCCTTATCGATGACAACCTCTTGTTTTTCAGGGTTAGGATCCACGCTGATTAGTTCAGCCACGAGGACGTTGTCCTGCAATTTTGCTGCTGAGCCTAGGAGGTCACGCAAACGATTATTTTCTGCGGTCAGAGCTGCCATTTTCTCAGTCTTTGCTCTCGCGAGGATAAGCTCTTGCTCAAGGGCGTGGATATAATCTCTCATATCTCCACGAGAGCTGAATATTTCACCGATTTCCTTCGCCTCTCGACTAGGGATGTCGGCAGCTATCAGCAATGGGGTGACGACAACAGTCATCCCCGCACGAACATCATCAAGGTAGCCGGACAAATGATCAACCACAATAAGAATGGACGATAAAATACAAAACCCTAACGCCTTGTATCCGGTTGTTGTCTCTTCAAGAAATAGAGATTTAATATTGACTGTCCTGTTTCGTTACAATTAGGTAGCCCCTACCACACCTCTTTACGTTTTAATCTAAACAGCTCCCTGCCATGTTTCAGATATCGAGCGGCTAGTTCTTTCAATATACAACTATTCCATTTACTCCAAGCTGCGACTTTTCAAAACCCGGTAAAACTCTCTCTCCTGAAACCAGGAGCCATCTACTGGATCGATAGAAGATCGCTCTCACCTGTATTATCCATTATTTCCAACGCCTTACCGCCACCTCTGGCGACACAGGTCAGCGGGTCCTCTGCGACAATTACCGGTAACCCCGTCTCGTGAGCGAGCAACCTGTCCAGCCCCAGCAGCAGCGAACCGCCTCCAGTCAATACGAGCCCAGTTTCAGCAATATCTGACGCCAATTCAGGTGGCGTCAGCTCCAGCGCCCCTTTTACTGCCTGCACGATAACCGACAGGGGCTCCTGCAAGGCTTCAAGAATTTCATTGCAGTTCAGTGTAAAACTTCTCGGCACACCTTCGGCCAGGTTACGTCCCCTGACATCGATCTCCTTCACTTCATTACAGGGAAAGGCCATCCCTATTTCCTGCTTTATTCTCTCGGCTGTAGCGTCGCCAATCAAACTCCCCTGGGTGCGCCTTACATAAGTTGTTATCGATTCATCAAACCTATCACCACCAACACGAACAGAGTTATCATAAACAACACCGTTCAAAGATATGACTGCAATCTCGGTAGTGCCACCACCAATATCAACCACCATTGTTCCGACGGCCTCATGAACGGGCAACCCGGCTCCTATCGCGGCAGCCATTGGTTCTTCTATCAATCTCACATCACGCGCACCTGCACTTACAACCGACTCTCTTATGGCGCGCCTTTCGACCTCAGTTGATTGGCAAGGCACGCACACAAGCACGCGCGGACTTGGCCTGATGAAACTATTCTCGTGAACTTTTTTGATAAAGTGTTGGAGCATCTTTTCAGTTACCTGAAAATCAGCAATCACACCATCTTTCAGTGGTCTAATGGCTGTGATATTTCCTGGAGTACGGCCAAGCATTCTTTTTGCGTCAACACCAACAGCCGCAACACTCTTTTGATTATTATTGTTGCGAATTGCGACGACGGAAGGCTCATTCAGCACGATGCCCTGTTCACGCACGTAAATAAGCGTATTTGCTGTACCAAGATCTATGGACAGGTCATTGGAAAACAGACCGCGCAATTTCTTAAACATGCACGGCCCTTCGGGTCATTATCGACAATAGTTCCCACCGAGTATCACACATGGTGTCGACGATCTCACTATTTGGTTTCAAAAACATCCGTAACTCTATCATTTACTACATTTTTTATACAACTTCTTAGATTTTTTCGATGTACTCAAGACTGACTCACTTTTCCCATTTATGGGCAAAATTAGTGCTGCAGCGGTCAATAATGTGTTTCTGTTGCAGAACCAGGCAAACCTCATTAGCATTCGTCGCCTTTAGTCCGCCCATTGATGCGGATCAGAAAAAAAAGATCACACAGCCGGGAGAAATGTTTTGAAGGTCACAAGGGATGTCGTGGAGAAAATAGCCGAGCTGGCACAGTTGCAAATCCCGGATGGTGAACTGGCGGCCGTATCGGAGAAAATGAGCCGGGTTCTGGACCTGGTTGAAGAGATGCAATCAGCTGACACGGCCGGCATCGAGCCCATGGCAAATCCCCTAGACGCCACGCAATTACTGCGTCCCGATGTTGTCACCGAACATGATCAGCGGCGCCTCTACCAGGATATTGCTCCAGAAACCAAGGATGGGCTGTACCTGGTACCGAAGGTGATTGACTAATGTTGCATGAGCGAACAATCACTGAATTGCGATTGGGTCTGGAAAACGGGGAATTTTCAGCAGAAGAGCTTACCCGGCACTACCTATCCCGCCTGGAGGGACCATCCCAGGACATCAACGCCTTTATCACGGTAACTGGGAATATTGCCCTGGAACGGGCAAAAAAGTCTGATATCGACCGGAGCAAGGGCCACGCCGGCCCATTGAGTGGAATTCCCATCGCCCACAAGGATGTCTTCTGTACCCGGGGAGTCAGGACCTCTGCTGGCTCGCTCATACTCGATAAATTCATCGCGCCCTACAGCGCAACCGTAGTTGAGAAGCTGGAGCAGGCTGGTGCGGTCATGCTGGGTAAAACCAACCAGGATGAATTTGCCATGGGTTCCTCCAATGAAAACAGCCACTACGGCCCTGTTCTTAACCCATGGGACAGGACAAGAGTTCCCGGTGGTTCTTCCGGCGGTTCTGCCGCCGCCGTGGCTGCCGGGCTATGTGCAGCATCCACGGGTACTGATACCGGGGGATCAATTCGCCAGCCCTCTTCCTTTTGCGGCGTAACCGGCATAAAGCCTACCTATGGGCGAATATCCAGATGGGGCATAATCGCTTACGCTTCCAGCCTTGACCAGGCGGGACCTATAACTCAGACAGCGGAAGATGCCGCCCTGATGCTGGAAGTAATGGCAGGGCATGACCCGAAAGATTCCACCAGTATTGCTGCCGGAGTCCCGCGCTATACGGATTCCCTTGCAAATCCCATCAAGGGCCTACGAATCGGCCTTTGCCAGGAGTATTTCGATGAAGGGCTTGATGCCACCACAGGGAAACTCATTATGGAGGCGGTGGCGGTCCTTGAATCCCAGGGAGCGGTTATTTCAGAAGTCAGCTTATCCACTACCCGCTATGCAGTTCCGGCCTACTATGTTATTGCGCCAGCTGAGTGCTCGGCAAACCTCTCCCGCTACGACGGCGTTCGCTTCGGCCATCGCTGCGAAAACCCAAAGGACCTGGATGACCTGTATAAACGCACCAGGAGTGAGGCCTTTGGCAATGAGGTCAAGCAACGGATACTCGTTGGTGCATTTGCGCTCTCCACGGGTTATTACGATGCATATTATCGGAAAGCTCAACAGGTGCGCCGGCTGATAAGAAATGATTTTCAGGAGGCTTTTAAAACCGTCGATCTACTACTGAGCCCAACGGCTCCTACGCCAGCTTTCCGTATCGGTGAGAAATCCGATGACCAAGTCGCCATGTATCTTCAGGATATCTACACCATCTCCTCCAATCTTGCCGGACTGCCCGCCATTTCCATCCCGGCGGGCATACACGGGCATTTACCGACCGGCTTACAGCTAATTGGCAACTACCTCGATGAAGCCAGGCTTCTCAACGTGGCACACCAGTATCAGCTACAAACCAATTGGCACAAATTATCGCCTCCAGCAGGAGGCACGGCATGACCACAGCAGACAACATGAACGGCTGGGAGATCGTAATAGGACTGGAAGTCCATGTGCAGCTATTGACCGAATCAAAGATTTTTTCCGGTGCAAGCACCCGTTTTGGTGCCGAACCAAATACCCAGGCATGTGCCATTGACCTTGGTATGCCCGGTGTCCTGCCCGTGGTAAATGAAGCTGTCTACCCTAAAGCTATCGCCTTCGGCCTCGCCGTAGGCGCAGAAATTGGAGCTCGCTCGGTATTTGACCGGAAGAACTATTTCTATCCGGACCTGCCCAAGGGATACCAGATTACGCAGATGGACCACCCTATTGTTCTGGGTGGTCACGCAGATATCATGCTTGAATCAGGCGAACTAAAAACAATAAACATTACACGAGCACACCTCGAGGAAGACGCGGGCAAGTCTTTGCACGAGGATTTCCAGGGTATGACGGGTGTCGACCTGAACAGGGCTGGGACACCTCTGTTGGAAATCGTCTCAGAACCAGATATGCGCTCAGTTGCAGAAGCAGTGGCCTACGCAAAGTACATACATCAACTTGTGACCTATCTTGACGTTTCAGACGGTGAAATGTCCCAGGGTTCCATGCGCTGTGATGCCAATGTTTCCATCAGGCGCTTTGGAGAGACCGAGATGGGCACACGAACAGAGACCAAGAATATCAACTCCTTTCGATTCCTTGAACGCGCCATCATTCATGAAATCAACCGGCAGGTCGCGATCCTGGAAACCGGTGGTCGCGTAGTCCAGGAAACTCGGCTTTATGACCCTGATAGGGATGAGACCCGGCCGATGAGGAGCAAAGAAACGGCAAATGACTACCGCTATTTTCCAGAACCCGATCTGCTACCTGTGCTCATTGATGAGGCCTATATCCAGGATGTTCGTAACAAGATGCCGGAACTGCCATCAGAGAAAAGGATTAGATTTGAGCGGGAACACGATCTGCCGGAGGCAGACGCGATTATTCTGACCTCAACGACGCAGCTGGCAGACTACTTTGAACGGGTTGCTGCAACGGGTGGAGACTCTCGGCTGGCCGCAAACTGGGTACGAGTTGAGCTCTTGAGCAAACTGAATAAGGCAAGTATCGCCCTGGAGGAGGCCCCGGTGTCCGCTGAACAGCTAGGCTCCATAGTTACTCGAATCCGGGATAAAACAATATCAGGAACGATAGCAAAAACCGTATTTGACGGACTCTGGTCTGGACAGGCAGAAAGTGCAGACGACTTTATTGCCTCTCATGACCTGCAGCAGGTTTCAGGTACCGATGAACTAGAACCAATCGTCAGCGCCATTATTGCAAACAACCCAAAACAGGCAGAACAGTACCGATCGGGAAAAACAAAGTTGCTGGGTTTTTTTGTTGGGCAGGTAATGAAAGAAACGGGCGGCAAGGCAAATCCTCAACAGGTAAGTGAACTGACCAAGAAACTTCTTACCTAAGAGCCCGCCTAAAATACAGCCAGGAATTTCTCTATTCTTTTTGCGTTTTGCCCAACGTCACTCTGACCAACACGAGAAACTGATCGAACATCAACCCGCGAACCGCTTTCAATCGCTTCCACGCGCACCACAAGGTCATCCTTAAAACCAAACCAGAAAGTTGTCGCGGTAGCCTCAACCAGGCCTGCATCTGAATCTACTGCTACGATTTCCAGACCCTGATCCGTGAGTACCATCTCCGCGCGCGACACGGCCGCTTCGATGCTAAGCTCTGTTTCGAGCGGCACTACCCTGGGGTATGCCGCCAGTTGCAACGCAGCCAGTTCCTCGGCTGGTAACTGCTCTGATCCATAGGCTACATCATTCATGGCATGAGCCCGGAGCTTCAATATCACATTAAACTCGGGCGGTGTTTCGGTATCGGTCGTAATGTCGTGAATAGGTGGAACTGATCCCGTACTGACCATCTGTGGGGCCATAATAATTATCGGCAACAGGCTGATTCCCATGCTAAGCAGCAGTAGATTCCGATCCTTCGGGAGTTTGTTTCGAGTGGCAACTACGGTATATACAATCGCAACGATGAACACCAACAGGGAGCCGAATACAGCCACCAACAAACTTATCATCGAGGGCTCAAGCGGAACGAAACCAAACCTGTAGCCAAGTGGTCCTGTGAGCAAAATAACTAACATTATGATGGCGCTCAGTAGGAGCATCCGCGTAGATGACTTAATTTCTTCCATTACCATATCCATGATTTCTGGGTTGAAGGAGATTCTGCTTGCACTAGTGCTAATATAGGCGAAAATTTTTCAATAGGTAGCAGTCACTAGGCGTAGCATCTTCTCTGATTCCAATCAACCAGGCAACCATCGATGAACTGCAGACGCTCAAAGGCATCGGCCCCAAGCGTGCTGAGCGAATCCTCAGATACCGGTTGGAAGTATCCAAAATAGCCAATGTATACGACCTGGCAACGTCGGCTGGAATCAGTCTGAAACAGGCAAACACCCTGTCCACACTTGTTGCATGACATGGAGGACAGTTTAAGGCTACCAGCCTTCTCGCACCTGCTGTGACATTTATTGGCAGCAACCTGCCTGTTATCTACAGCATCAGTGAGATCACTTTTGACCTTAACTCACCCGCCAGCACACTTTACAACGCTTCATTGCTGCTGATCATGATTGGTTGTGTTTCCGTGACATTTGAACAGTTATTCTCCTTCGCCAGCCAGCAGAGGTTAACATCCAGATTCCTGACTACCCTGTCAGCGGCCTCCTCCCTGCTGGGTATCGCATCTTTGATATCACTCGTCCCTCTAAATTTCATTCTTGACCTGTCCCCTGCATTCTCTGAAAAGACAACCGCAACGACCAATTTCATTATCTTCGTATTTCTCATCGTCTTTCTACTCTATTCACCTGGTATGCACCTCAAGCACGTCAGTCTTTACGATCCTTCAGCCACTAGAAGTCTGGACATAGCCGCACTTATTTTTGACGTGGGACAACTGACATTTGCTTTCCTCATACTGTTGATACTCGTGGCATTCAATTCAAATTTGTGGGTTGAGGAGCTATTTTCAATCTGGGCCAGTGTCATGTTTATGAGCAATGGTGCAGAGGTGTTGCAGGGCCGTTCTGCATACATCTCCCTCCTGTCAGATCGAGAAAAAGCCGCACTACGCTTTATGCTAAAGGAAGACAGGGCGGCAAAATCCATCACCCCCCCACACAGATCTATGCGGGCAACGGGTGCAGCCCTCATTATAGTCGGTATGATGATCGTGGCACTTGCAGCACTTGAATTGCTGGCTTGAGAAAACTGTTTTAGATACCTGAGCTAAACTACCTTGATATGCCAGGGTTCATAGCGAGCACCAAGCAAATTGTTCAGCGGATAGCGCATATCCACATAACCAAGATCAACCAGCCTCTGAAACTCTTTGGTCTGTGCGAACTCGGAAGTAAAGTTCTTACTGCCAAGTCCAACTTTGCCCACATCAAAATCGCCAATCCCATGATAGGAGTGACCGGGTGGTGCAAGGCTTCGCGCGGCGCGAGATAGATTACCTTTCGACTGGATGGTCTTTGCCAGAAATAAGTGTGTCTGCTTTACCACGCTGCGGATACCTGAGGTCAGCAAGATACTTGAGCCAAGATCCCGCCGAGCCTTCTTGTAGAGTGCATCTGATTCACCACGATAGAGAAAATGCCCAGCCCTGGGCATTTTCTTTCGGTCCCTGGCGGGAACCACAGCAGTCAGTTCACTGATGGCCTTATCGCCAAAAAACCATACTCTTTGGCATTGGAACTGAACATAAGCTCGAGAAAGTCAGATTCTGATTTTGGAAAAGCGCCAACACTGCTATAGCGTTTGCTGTAGTGCAGCATTTCATCGAAACCGAGGACATTAAAATTTCCATGCCAGACCAGATTTTGCACCCTGCCAAGTCGCTTAAAACTTGAAACCAGGATTTTGTAACTGTCAGCATCCAGAAACACATCTTCATAGTGGGAATTTTCAAAATTCTGCATCTTCTGCAGATAAGCATTCATGTTCCCGGAGTCTGCCAGCAACGACATACTCTGTTGACGGAATGCACGGAGCAACGCTTCAGAATTTGGTGCCTGTGTGGTCATATATTGAATTGACTGAGCCGTTCAACGGCATTGGTATCAATATCTTCTTACTGAGGCGGCACAGACACGGCAGTCGGTGTGGAGGAATCAGGATGAAACACAAGTTGACCGCTCATGGCGGCAACTGTTCCGGCGGAAAAGATTTTCAGAAAATCTCATCTTTCCACTTATCTATGATTCCACTATCCCAAGGCGCATGATGTTAACCGCAATACGAATTTTATTCCGGAAAAGGGCCTACCGTATTTTTAACGACCACCGTCTACGGCTAACGTCTGCCCGGTCACAAAGCTGCCCGCACTGGAGGCCAGGAAAACAGCCACACCGCCAATTTCCTGTGGCTCTCCAATACGTCTCAGAAACGCGTTAGCAGTGCTCATTCTGAGGGTCTCCGGATCTTCCCATAGGGCCTTGGCGAAATCGGTGCGAACCAACCCGGGTGCAATGGCGTTGGCACGAATATTGTGGGGCCCATACTCGCAGGCAATATTCCGAGCCAGTTGCATATCTGCAGCCTTTGAAATGCCGTAGGTACCCAGAACCGGGCTGCCGTGCAACCCGCCAACCGAAGACACGATCATGATGACACCGTCTTTGCGTTCTACCATCTCCGGCAAGACCATCTGACACAGCCAGTGGTTGGATTTGACATTGCTGTCCAGGATTTTTTCGAAGGCGGAGTCGGGTATGTCTGCCATTGACCCATAAAAAGGATTTACGGCGGCATTGCATACTAGAATATCGATTTTACCAAGTTGATTCCTTGTCTCATCTATGAGCGCCTGTAGCTGCTCCTTGTACCCTATATGACAAGGTATGGTGATAGCTCTTTTGTCGCCAAGCGCCTCATTTATTTCGTTAGTCACTATTTCGCAGGCGTCTGCTTTTCGACTAGAAATAACGACCTTCGCCCCATGAAGCGCAAGTTGCTCAGCGATGGCGCGGCCAATACCCTTGGTTGACCCAGTGACAATCGCCACCTTCCCCGTTAAGTCAAACATATTTTCCATCAATAGCTTCCTCCTACATCGAGGTCGAAGACTACTGTAGCCTTCGGCAAATTGCCAACTCCACGGGCAGTGACATCTGTTAGACTGAAAAAAATGCCATATGCCCTGCAACAATGATTCCAGATCTTTTTGCCGCCTATTTCGCGGACCACCAAAGCATTCTGTGGCTGCTGACAATCACCGTGGACCTTGCCTTCGCCCTGCTACTATATCGATTTTTTGGCCAATACGGGCTTTATGCGAGTGTGATTCTCGGTATTCTGCTGGCAAATCTACAGGGGCCGAAGCTGACAATTATCTGGCTGCCCCTGGTAGGGAATCTACAGACCAGCATGGGTGTCATTCTTTACTCAGGTATTTATTTTGCTACCGATCTCCTTAGCGAGAAATACGGCAAGAAGGCAGCGAATACGGCGGTGCAGTTGGGATTTCTCACCAGCATTATTATCGTCGTCATGATATCCATCAGTTTAATGTTCTTGCCGTCCACTGAGCCAAAAACAGCTGACTTCTCACGCGAGGTTCACAATGCCTTCAACACGCTTTTCAACTTCACCCCACGTTTTGTTTTCGGCTCCCTCCTCGCCTACTATATAAGCCAGACATTCGATGTGTGGATGTTCCACTATGTTAAGGAGAAGACAAACGGGAAGCACCTGTGGCTAAGAAACAACGTCTCCACCCTGTGCTCCCAAGCAATTGACACCTGTGTCTATTCACTTGTGGTCTGGTGGGGAATTGTCGACCTACAAACCGCTATTATGCTGGGGCTGGCCAAATATCTGATTAAAGTGATTATTGCACTGATCGATACGCCGTTTATCTATCTTGGCAGGACCTGGGATATCGCATCCGTACCAGCCTTGAGCAATCATCACTAAATTAGCCTTAATCTGACAAAAAGGTACTCTGATTTATAGACATTAGTTGCGCACCGGACTGAATAGTCAGGCACCCAATCTTCTGTGGCATCGGCCATCCCTGGCGCTAGCCACGTCAGATCAGGCACCTGACTATTCATTCCTTACATCTGAAATTCGTCAAAATGTTGGCGGGTCAAGACTAGGAAATTCGTGCAAACAGCTTCTCGGCCTATTTAGCCGGCAGCCGATACAATTGATTCTGGTATAACAGCCCAGGCAGCAATGCCATGGCTAGCGCATCCTTCGCGAGTGGCACGTTAAGGGAGGTGGGTTTGAGACGTTTGTCTTTATAGACGAACTGAAGCGCTTCCTTTCCCGGTGTGTGAATCACCACCTGATCGCCCACCATATAGGCATTATTATTGCCAAACTGCATCAATGCCCTTCCCGGGTAGCCATCCGGTCTTGAAAAAATATCCTGCCCAATAAAGGGGACTCGCGCACTAATCCCGGCAAGGTTGAACAAAGTTGGTAACAGGTCAACCTGGCTTGACACCTTGGTGTAGACCCTCGGTTCTATGCCGGCTCCTACTATTAGCCCAGGAATATGGTAACTACTGACGGGTACCAGTGAGGCCCCCCTGGGTCGCTCGTCATGATCTGCCACGACAAGAAAAATCGTATCGTCCCAGTAGCTCGACTGCTTCGCCATGCGAAAAAAGTGGCCAATGGCATAGTCAGCATATTTCACCGCGTTAAATTTGGTGGACTTATGTTCATCATAAAGCTCAATACGACCATCAGGGAACTCAAATGGACTATGAAACGAGGATGAGAATATCAGCGCAAAAAGCGGTTGCTGTTCCGCCTCAATAACTTCATGCGCCTTATCGAAAACATCTTCATCGGACACGCCCCATGAACCTTTGTACTTCCATTGAGTAAAGTCCTTTTCTTCTATCACAGCATCGAAGCCGTTGTTTAGAAGGAACCCTCTCATATTGTCAAAGTGACTTTCCCCCCCATAGATAAAATAGTTTTTGTAACCCTTCTCTTTCAATGTCTGGGCAACCGTGTAGAACCCCTGCTGAGCCAAACCCAGTTTCAACACGCTACGGGAAGCCGATGGAGGAAACCCTGTTATCACCGCCTCAATGCCGCGGGCTGATCTTATTCCCGTTGCGTACAGATTCGAAAACCAGATACCTTCATCTGCTAACTTGTCCAATTCTGGTGACAGGGGCAGACCACCCAGTTTCCCGATAAAACGAGCACCCATACTTTCTTCCAGCAGGATCACTATGTTCTTTGCCTTCTTCTTTGGACCACCAGCAACGTTATGCAGCGTTGGCAAATCCGGGTGTTTGAACGCCGACTCATCAACAAAGGTTGATTCTCTTACTCGCTCCAGCACTTCCACCTGTGACATCTGAGGGTACAGTGCTGCCGGATCCCCCTCATTCTTGAGCCCGTAAACCGCGTTCAACAGAGTGTAGGTACTGCTGAGCGCAAGTTCGTTCAGCAACTGGTCATTTGAAAAGGCGACACTGCTGGCATTGATCGGGCGATGACCCAGCGTTGATCTGCCAGCCAGAACCAGCAGGGCCAGCACCAGGGGATATGAGACCAGGCGGATAGGATAGGACCAACGACCCTGACTCTTCTGTAGTCGGGACAGTCCAAGACAGAGAGCAGCAACGCAACCGGCCGTGGCCGCAGTCACCAACAGGGACTCGATCAAGAACCCATTGACCATCATCAGGCCTACTTCCCTCGGGTAGCTCAGATACTCGAAGAAAATTCGACCCGGCCTTGAGTCAAAAAAACTGATATACACCGGCGTTGCAAACTCCATCAGCGCAAATAGCATCCCCCACACGGCCAGAAACAAACTGATTATCAGCCGGTATGAGGGGGATTCGATGATGAAACCGGGCAACAGCAAAGTTGCAGAAACCGGGAAAACCAGCACCATTGCCAGCAGTACGGCATCCATCCTGAGGCCCTGCACCAGAATGTGTATCAGGACATGCAATTCACCGACTCGCTCCCAGTGCATCCAGGCCAAGGACAGCCTGAACAAGCTCAGAAAGGTCAGTGATACCAGGAGAAAGCCAAGAAATGGCAACAGTGGGCCCAGCCGCCTGGTTAAGTTCAAAGTATTCATCTAATCTGCCTGCTGGCATCTTCTAACAACATGTAACTTGCATCCAATACTGATCCACTAAAATATCATAGAAGAGTCTGGTAGAGTTGATAAGAAGCATCTAATAGGCCAAAGTTAAGGCCTGTAGTGACGGGAGAGAACAATGCGGGTCAAAATCTTTCGACAACGTGTATCTCAGGTTCATGAAAGTGAGGTTGAAATCAACGAATGGTTGCAGGAAGTAAAGGGTAGCGTTGACATTCACTTTGTCGAGCAAGCTGCCTATCTAACCGATAACAGTGACAATGCCCAGCCTGGGTTTATCATTTCAGTCTGGTATACGGATTCCGCTTGAATTTAAACGGCTAACGCAGGCTTTCCCTGCTTATAAACCTGAACCGGCTTGACAAGTAACTCTAAATTTGACGTTGGATCTTCTTCGAACAAAACGAAATCTGCTGAGTAACCTTCGCTGATCTGCCCGCTGATTCCCCCAAGACCGATCGCCTCGGCACAGTCGCTGGTTGCCGAACGGAGCGTTTCAATCACCTTTAACCCAGCAATTTTTGCAAAGACGGGAAGTGCAGCCGGCAAATCGTGATGCAGTACGTTGGGAATCCCGGCATCCGTTGAGGCAATCAGCTTAACCCCACCTTCACGCATACGGGCATAGTTTTGGCCTAGCAGATCTGCATATTCATTGCTGCCCATGAAGCGTTTCCAGCCCGAATTGATCGTCGGCGACACCCAGATTCCCTGGCTGGTGATCGAGGCTAATACTTCCGGGTCAAACCCCTTTGCCCAGCCGTCCCTGCCAACCCACGAACAATGTTCAATTGTCGATATACCGGCCGCTGCCGCGTTGCTAATGCCAGCGGTACCATGACAATGGGCAGCGACCCTGAGGCCTTGTTTGTGTGCTTCACCTACAATTATGGAAAGTGTTTCCTGATCAAACTGAGCGTCAACTGGCTTGCTACCGGGCGTTATGTTCCCGCCAGTTGCCATGACCTTTATCAGATCAACCCCATGATCAAGCTGCCTCGTCAGCACCTTGATAGCGTCAGCACTATCACTTGCCTCACCACCCCAGAAGTGACAATGCCCACTGGGGGTCGTTATCGGTTGCCCAGCGCACAGCAGGCGTGGACCAACTAATTCGCCTCGCCTGATACGGTCACGAATCTTCAGCTCCAGCCAGCGACCGCCTCCAAGATCTCGCGCACTGGTAATGCCGGCCGCCAGCATCGCTCGTGCACGATCAGCTATTTTCTGGAACTGTTCCCCATCGGTCAACTTGCCCTGCTCCAGTGGGTTTTTAATGTGGGGATCAAGGCACAGGTGCACGTGCGCATCGATTAGCCCGGGAATCATGTACAGACCGCCCATGTCTCTTGCAACAGAAACAGATTCCTTTAATAGGTCTTCAGACGAACCAACAAATGTCAGGTCGCCATTTTCAAACATGACTGTATCAACACCGGAATCAATGGCATCATCGATTCCATTCCAGATTCGAAGATTCTTAAGGGCTACTTTGCTCTGGGAGGCCAACCTTTATCTCCAGTGATCAGTGGGCACGTTTTTCACTGTAAACAAAAAGTGTCGAGGCGGCAAAATTGAACAGGCTCGCTGCACCTATGCCGGCGACTAGCGCAATCAAACGATAGGTGTCAAAGAAAGCGACTTCAGTCGTCAACACAAAATATATGCCCCAGTTTACCGAGAAACCAACGAGGCTCGTCATCACGAATTCAATCCATTGCCTTGCCTTAGGTCTGCGTTCACGCTCACTAAAGGTGGCAATACGATTCAGGGCCCAATTCCAAATTACCGCTGGCCAGAAGGAGAGAGCCCTGGCAACCCGATGCTCCACCCCAAATAACTGCAGCAGATAGTAGAAGGCTATGTCGACAATGAATCCGCTTGCCCCGACTGCACCGTAGTGAACGAATTCAGCCCAGCCCTTGAAGCGATGCAGATAAAGACGCCGCAAGTGCCTCAGGTATTTCCACTGCTGAGCCAGGTTCATTTTGCTGGCGCCTATAGTTCGATCCTTAAACTCTATGGCTACCTCGACGACACTCGTTAACCTGCCTCTGACCATAAGCTCAAGGCCAATTTTATAGCCAATGGGTTTCAACTCATCCAAGTCAACGAAACCACGATTGAAAGCAACGAAGCCAGACATGGGGTCAGAGCACTCGGTCAGGGGTTTGGCTATTATCGTCGCAATATGGGAATTGAGAAACCGCCACAGACTCCACTCTCGATCAAAACTCCCACCTGCTGTGTACCGGCTACCCACGACAAACCTTGATCCGTCCTGCTCAATAGGTTTCACCAGTTCTGGAATCATTTCTGGAGGATGTGACAGGTCGGCATCCATTACAACAATCGTGTCAAACCTTGCATCCATTACACCATCTATGACAGCTAAAGAAAGATCTCTCTCTCGGCCAGTTGGCTGAATCAATCTGATTGGATATCTGTCAACGAGGCCCTGAACCAGTTCAACAATATCATCGGGGGAATTGTCATCCACGATCAACATTTCATACTCGAGTTGCTCGCCTTCCATCACCAGATCAACCGCAGCCACAAGTTTTGGCACATTCTCCGCTTCTCGGTAGGTTGGTACAACTATTGAGATCATCTGCAGTTTAGCCCCGGAAAATGCTGACCCAGTTTCTCGGCCCGGTCTGGCTCCATTTTCTTCTGGTAGAGGTCTAGCAGCGGGCAAATACTGGTATTCTCAGGAACCGGGTAAGTGTCTATCGATTGCTCAAAATACCTGATCGCCCTTTTGCTGTCCGCTGGCTCCATCATCATAATTCGCCCATAAAATTCATAGAAAACCGCAAGCGATTCAATGGTAGCAAACGCTGGAATCTGTGCCTCTGCTGCATGTGCAATTTCACTGAGGATAACTTTTCCATCTTTTTCTGGACCCTGACGAAGAAGTCTTTCCAATAGTACAAGCTTGTCGGGAAAAGTTGATTGCGATCTCGCCAGGCGTTCAAATTCTACCTTGCTAAGGTCCGTATGTGTGATCGCCAACTCGACGTACTGCCGGGCAAAACCCATGAGCTGATGATAGGCAAAATGATTCTCATAGGCATCTGTTATCAAACCTGTCGTATAGAGGTCAAGCAGGTGATCCAGCATCAGGTCCATTGACGGGTTTCGCTCAACAGAGGGCGCGACTCCTGGAGTATATCTATAATAAGCGCCCTGATGTGCCACAGGCGCAAGCGGCACACTTGACCCAAACACCGGCCGCCTAACCCCCTGAAGAAATTCACTCCTCCTGGCTTGCTGGATATCATCGGAACTGAATGGTGAACTTAGCCGGTTGGAGAAAACAAGATTGTCCCAGCTGCGTAGTTCAATGTCGGGTCTCACCCCCATCACCAGATGCAGGAACCCGAAAATGCCTACTTCAAAATCACCGTTTGCAAAGAACACCGCATCCTTTGGCAATGATTCCAGCACACTTCTTCCATACTGCTCCACCCAAGTGGTGTTTCGCCTGTTGTTATCGTATAGGTTTGCAAGCAATACGCTCAAAACAACAATAGCAGTCGCAACCCACGGCATTAGCCGGGCAGACCTTGTACCTGTACCACTTAGCCAGTCAACGATAAGCCGAGTGCCCGACGCTAACCAGATAGACAGCGCCAGGTAGCTAACAACCGGATAAGGTTTGAATATCGCCTGCCAAAAGGCTTCGTACCTGAAATTCAGCAGGAAGTTGAGGAGATAAGTGCTTCCCACGTACATCAACACAAGGCTGATCGCGATAGAGGTTGGCAACTTCTTGAAGGAAACGGCAAAACCAATCACCATCAGGTGGAGTCCGACAGTACCAAATTGAGTAGCGCTCTCAACTAACAACCACAACATGTACCGCATGCGATCCACACTGCTGGCAACAACATGCTGATCACTGTAGGCGGAGCGCGAGACATAGCGACCCATCTCCGTAGCAGTGTCTACATCACCATAGACGGAAATCGCGGCATCCCTGGCCAAAAGAATTGTAATATATGGTGATAGGCCAACCAGCAAAGCAATGACTGACCGCAGCCAAAACCCCGGGGATTTCAAGGAGGACAGTATCGCATCGAGCCTCGGGAAAACCGTCACCAGCAACGCCGGTGTTGACAACACCATCAAGGGCCAATGATTCGCAACGCCGGCACCATAAACAACTATCGCCAGGTAAAGATATGGAATATTTCCCGTTTGAGTGAAGGAAAGTAACGATCGCCAGCACAGGAGGAACATCAGCACCGTGAGGCTATACACTTCTATAATGATTGCTTGTGACCAAAAAGTCGCAGAGAAGCCGTATGCGAGCGCTGCTACGCCGGCAATCAGTTCATCCTTAGTAATAGACAGACAACAGGAAAAAAGAACCGAACAACTGAGCGCTGCAAACAGCGCAGACAAAAAATTCCCCGCGAACACGTCCGTCGAAAAAATCGACAGCTGCACAAATGGCTGGCATAGATTCGTAAACAGAGGGTACCCAGGTGGATGCCCTATGCCATCCAGATGGCACACCATCTGAAACAGGCCGGCATCCTCAAACGTAATGGAGCGCGGCATAATCAATACATAAACCAGCAATGTAGCCGACAACACCAGGAGCGGGTGTACCGTCCCTCGAACATCAAAGTGGTATTTCATACAACTCAAGTGAGCACAAATCGGAATAATTATAGCAGCTTGCGTTTCACTGGCTGCCCGGCCACGGAACCATGGCACAAGCTATTTATTCGTTGCTCACCAAAATTGGTCGAACTAGTTTCACATCAAGGCTACCTAAGACTCCAGTACCCGTTTTTTGAGCAATTCAAATTCTTCAGTACTAACTGCACCCTCATCCAGTAACTTCTTAAGACGGGCAATCTCATCCACCGGGGAGTCTGCTGCTGACCCGTCAGTTTCAAGAGCGGGTATCACCTTGAAATCAACACCTCTGGATACAGGGCCGGGCGAGGAGACGTACGCTTTCCCCAGCGACAGATCTGGTGCCGAAGATTTGTCGACAAGTCCCAACATTTCACCGATTTTGCGAAACATAAACTTCACTGCCCGCCATATTTTTGGTAACAGCCAAATCGCCAGCGCCAGGAATACGATCATCAATCCGACAAATATCCATGGATGCGCCAGCGCTGCCCAGAGCCCGGCTACCACTGCGATATCTTCCGTAATTGACAGGCCCCAGTTGGTAAAAGGCTCTGGTGACGCGTTCACCGCCAGACGCGTGCCCGCTTTTAGTTGCGTGGCTGGTCGCAGCCAGACCTCCACCCATGATGGCTGGTGAGAGTTCAAGCGCAGGCGTTGCGTCTCCGACGGTACTCATGGCCAACATGGCGCCTGCCGGAATGCGCACAAAAGTGTGCAGGGTATCCCAGGTGCTATCGACGCCCGGAATCTTGTCCGCAGCGAATTCGACGACATACATCAACCCGGCTGCGATGATTACTAGCGGGTTTTACAGCACTTCCAGGCCAGGCGGCAAATCAATACTGCCGGTCAACCCGGAAATCCCAAGCATGAGAATTGCTGTATAGAGGTTAATACCGCTTGCCCAGGAGACACCCATCGTCATTGAGATGATTCCGATCAGTTATTCATACTCGCCCATTAGCAGTTCCTTCTCTCATCGCATATTGTTCTTGAGGGTCTTGTCTCGGCCGACTGCCAAACATTCTACGCACCAATTGAAACTTTTGCCTCTTCAGCCATAGTAAGGAAGTTGAGAAACATGAATTGTGTATCCATACGGCCGTACTGTGTATGCTGGTTCAATGGGTACTGTCCTTATACGACTGACTTTCAACCATCTATCAATTGGAGAACGGAATGACGGATTACAAAACCATTAAGCTGGATAGGCAGGATGGAATTGCCACGCTCACCCTAAATCGGCCAGAGAGACTAAATGCCCTGACCGTCGAAATGGGCCAAGAATTGAACAAGGCCATCGAAGAGGTTAAGAGTGACCTGGGATCGAGGGTACTTGTACTGGCGGGTGCGGGTCGTGCTTTTTGTGCCGGCGAGGATGTAAAGGAGAGACCTGCAGATTCCAGCGGCACCAGGGAGCGGCAGACCCCCCTGTCAAAACTGGCCAGGGGCCCCGAAAGCCTGATGCGATTTGCCGACAATTTCCGCACCATGAACAAGCCTACCATCGCTTCAGTAAATGGATATGCAGTAGGTCAGGGACTTAGCATCGCGCTCGCCTGTGACATTCGAATCGCCTCGGAAGAAGCTGGATTTGGCGCCATCTGGACTCGCCGTGGGATCCCGCCTGAGTCGTCCGGAGCTTATCTCTTGACGCAGCTTGTAGGTCCGGCAAAGGCCTGTGAGCTGATTTTCATGGGCAAGCTGATCGAGGCAAAGGAAGCTGAAAAGATTGGCCTCATCAATCAGATGGTATCAAAGGAGCAACTCCCTGAAGCGACTCAGGAGATGGCCAGAAACCTTGCAGATGGTCCGCCTATCGCCATCGGAATATCCAAGATGATGATCTACCAAGCTTTGGAAACAAGTCTCGCAGTCCACAGCCGTCTTGAGTTTTTCGGGCAGGACTACAGCTTTAATACTGAAGACCGTGAGGAGGGAATTAAGTCTTTCCTGGAAAAAAGACCAGCAAATTTCCAAGGGAAATAGCAGCAAAATTGGTGCACTTATTCAGGGTCGCGGACCTCAGCCTGTTGGCAACAATTCGTATATATGCCTAAAGGCCTGCTAAGTTACCACCGGATCATTTGCGAGAACCTTGATATCAAAATGGAGCGTCATTCCAGCCAGGTCATGATTGAAGTCCAGCACCACCTTATCATCGCGAATCTCGACCACATCGACTTCCCGTTCGGTACCATCGGGGCCATTTGATACTACTCTTCGGCCAACCTGTCTGGCTTCAGGTGGGATAGCCTCCAATGGAAATTCCTTGAAAGCGGCTGGTGTATGATCACCATAGGCTCGTTCTGGAGGCAGAACCACCTTCTTCGTTTCATCGGGTTGCATGTCCTTAAGTTCTTCTTCCAGGGCCGGCAGCATCTCACCCGCCCCCACCTGAAATATCATTGGCTTACCACCAACATTGCTGTCCAACTCGCGCCCGCTCGGCAGACTCAAAGTAAACTCAAAGGCAATCAGGTTACCTTGCTCTTCTCCCAGCAGAGCTTCGATATCTTCGCGTTGTCGCTCTTCTTCCATCATCCCCATTGTCCTCTATTTGCTGCAGCACAAGCTCAACCATAAAGCCCATGGTGATACCGGTAGGACAGATTCTAGCTAATATTTCACAAAAATTGCACTGCTCACTATGCTGACACTATCACTAAGTTGCCTCAGCCACTATCTGGAGTTAGTAGAGACTGCTTGCCATCAGTGGAACTTCTTGGGTTCGATAGAAACTCCGGGGCATGCTAATCTTCAGTGAAACCAGAAACGCCGGCTGCACCGGCAATAGTTTCTGGCACACCACGGGGAAGCCGATCCATGCAACTTAATATCCAGCATGAAATGAAACCTGAAGCACATCAGCCAACATGCAAAAAGTAAAACTACCCAGTATTCCAGCCGGCCTGACGCCCGAATTTCTGACGCTGCTACTTGCCGAAAGTCTGCTCGCCGATGGCGGGCAGGTAACTGAAGTCGAGGCCAGCCCTATGGCAGAAGGCGCCGGCATGATGGCTGAGATCGCCAAGCTGCGTGTCACCTATGAGGATGCTCCAGCGAACCTGCCCTCTAGTATTGTTGCCAAGTTTGCTTCAAGCAATCCCACCAACCGAGAAATTGCCCTTTCCTACAACGTATATGAAAGGGAAGCCCGGTACTACGCTGAGATGGACCCGAGAACGGAGGCGGTTGGCCCCGAAATTTTTTTCTCACAGATAGATGGTGAAAACCTCCTGATACTGATGGAGGACCTCAGTGACTATGAAGTGGGCAGTCAGGTCATTGGAGCAACACTAGAGCAGACCGAGGTTGCCATCGATGAGTTGGCAAAGCTCCACGGCGCTTTCTGGGGAAGGGTGGAGACACTTGAGTGGGTTCCCGGCATAGCAGACAGTTACCACGCTGATACCATGCTGGACCTCGCCGTGTCGGGCTGGGATAAGATGGTAGATACATACGGCGACCTTTTATTAGAACCTACCAGGGGACAGAAGGATGCTTTTCTGTCAGCAATACCGAAACTCCAGCATGACAGGAACTCACAGCCAAGGACGCTTTGTCATGGTGACTTCAGGATGGAGAACCTGCTCTATGGTACAAGACCCGATCAACACCCCGTGGTCGTCATCGACTGGCAGGGCCCGCTTCGCTGCCGAGGCATGTTCGATGTCGCGCTATTCCTTTGCCAAAGTACCAAAACAGAGGTGAGACGCGAGCATGAATTGGTACTGCTCGAACGCTACACCCAGGGGCTTCTGAGGGCAGGTGTTAACCCACTCGAGCCTTCCGATGTATGGGAAGACTATCGACGAACAGTGCTATACAACTGGGTTTACACCTCGGTCGTGACCGGTTCGCTAGACGTTACCAACGAAGTAACTTCGGCCTGGATGGCAAAAATGGTTGCCCGGCAGTCCGCCGCCAGTGAGGATCTCACTGTATTTGAGCTCCTCCCCTAAGGTTCGGTGTCCAGTTCTGCTCCCTGCACTCAGAGCGAGTCAAAGGCTCAATAGGCAAATTCCCGTCGGGAAAGGACCAACCCCAATCGACCCTCCTACTTTCTCGAGAAGCTATAGGTCAAACCAGATGTGTAGTTAAAATTAGAGCTTTCGAGCCCGGCTTCCGGGTCCGAGTCTCGGTTGTACTCAGCTGAAAAACGAACCCCAAGGCGCTCTGTCAGCGCTGCTTTAAGTATTACCGTGCTGATGACCCTGACATCGGAAGTGTCCTCAAATGCGGGCTGGGCGTAGGCCGTCAGACTAATGCTGATGTTCGAAGTTAAGGGAGTTGCCCAGGATACGTACAAGTTTCCACGCCAGAGCTTCTGTTCCTCTTCAAGTCCCACATACCGCTCGTGCTCCCGCATAACGCCCAGGCCGATTACGCCACGCTCCGATGGCGTACCCTGCTTCCATTCAAACCGGTAGCCAACACCAGCTAGAGTTCTCCGGTCCAACTTGATGAATCTGTTTTGCCCATACTGCGTGAATACTTCAAAACCGTGAGGCTCCCTTAGTGGTCGAACATAACGCAAATGAATTGAGCCGTTATCGGAAGTATCTACTCCATTGGAATCACCCTGTGTGTAAGAGCCTATTGCCAGAATCGTGGACTTTTCACCCCGATGGATAGTGTGATTAGCGATTGAGACGGACTTACTCTCGTCGTTCCCACTGGACCCTTTGAAATCAAAGGAGAAGACACTGACCGTATCGGCGTCAAAATGGGTATAGTAATTGTCCTGGACATCGACAATGGCAAAGCATGCTGGTACTTCCACTGCAAAGCAGATGAGTATCAACTGATGAAACTTGTAATTCGGTCTGAGAATCCTTCCAAGAAACTGCATAATTCGTGCCCCGGCCTGAGCCTTATTCAAAGATAAACAAAAGCCCGCCCGCCGTTCAGCTCGCCTGTTAAATATCATCGTAGTCCTCGTACTTGGTTTTTGCTTTCGTTACCTTCTTGATATATCGGCGTGTTTCCTCATACGGCAATTTCTGCTCCAGGTGATCATAAACCTCCGATGGTGTCATGCCGTTGATAATTTCTACGGCAGCTCGCACGCTATTTGTGCCAACAAAGGACCTCGCTACATTTCCCGCGCCCGTATTGTAGGCGGCAATAGCGCAATACTCCCTGGTCAGAGGGTTCGAAATGCGCTTCAGGTAGCGGTTTTGAAGAACACTAAGGTAGGCGGCGCCCAATTCGACATTATTGTCCGCCTGGTACAGGTACTCTGGATCCAGCAATACCTTTTCACCGTGGACATATTCGTAAGCATCCATAGCGCCAGAACGTGGTACTAGCTGCATTAGGCCAAAAGCAGGAACTGCTGACCTGGCCCTTGGGTTGAAGTTGGATTCAGTCTCCATGACTGCAAACAATAATGAAGGTGGAAGGTTTTGAATTTCCGCCTCATGTGATATTTCCACAGCGTACTTGTTGGCCAAAACAGCATCGTAATTTTGTCGAAGTGGAATCTCTACCCTGACAACTTTCTTGCCATTGTCTATCTTTTTGACGCTGGCAGATATTTTCTTTTCGATAGGAACGGATTGTTCAGCCGGCTTCTTTTCTTCCGCTTCCTGGATTTCCGCCATGCCACTCTTGGCTACATCACTGTTTTCGCTAGCAGCGATAACCAGTGATTCCAATCGAGCAGAATCAAGCTTATAGCTGACCTCTCCCAAGATAGGAGCTGTGGACCCGACCGGCGCTTCCGACAACTCAATCCCATCCTCAGCTAGTGATTCGCGGGCATAGGACAGGGCGAGATCCTTCTCGCTCAAGTCCACCATGCTATCTGATGCAACGGACTTAGCGGCCTCATTGATATCATCGATTACCTTTATAATGGATTCGTCCTGGCTGACAAGTCGCTCCACTTTCACAATCCCTGCCTCAAAGTCGATCACTCGGCGGGTCTGGAAATCCTGTGAGTAATCGACCCACTGTTTCTTTGAGGGCAACTTTGTTTCATCCTGGCCCCAGAAAGAAATAATTTCCTCAGCCAGTCGCGCATTACCAGACTCCAGGGCATCATCAATAAGCTGGTACTGCTCTTCGAGCGATCTATCAATATCTTCAAAGTTACCTTCCAGCAGCTTATCCAGTGCTTCAAATGGGTCTTCTTGCCCTGCGGCTGGCCAAGCAGCAATACCTAGAAAGAAAGCTAAGACTAGTATTTTCAATTTCTGCCCCGGCGGTATGCTAATTGACGACAAATATCACTTTGCCCTTCCGGAGGAAATCTCCCCCTTTCTCGTTTGCCGAATATACCTTCAGCGCATCCTCTTCAGACAGGATGATGTCCGAGTCATTTTTTGTTTGCGATGCGGTGACAAATAGCGGCTTATCTCCGGCTACAGTAGACTGCTTAGCAGCAACTAAAGTCTTTTCCCAATGCAGCCAGTCTAATCCGCTCCCTGAGTCAAAGTGTCCTGGGCCATAGACCTCCTTACCCTCCTGAGTAACGAGGCGCATCGACAACTGAGGTTCAACTTCGATATCTGAGAGATTGACTATCAGTCCTGAAAATCCTGATTCAATCCCCTCTAGCTTATCGTTGGGCTTAAAAATATCCTTCTCTGCAGTTTTGGGGAGCACGTCGTACACCACCTGAGCCAGATTTGGTCTGGCCGCACATTTCTGCACCGCCGCAGTGATACACATTCCGAGGGTTACTTCCGCAAGGTAAGTCCCCTCTTCCTTTGAAGTCCTTTCGCTAAGAATGAATGCCCCTTTTAGAAGTCCCTTCACCCGGTTGGCCACTATATCGCTTTCAATCTGGGCATCTTTAACGGTTGTTCCGGAGGTCACTCGAACACCTTCAACCATTTCCAGCAAGTTTCGCTGGGCGTCGACTATCGCAGCTCTTTTTGCCAGCAATTTTGCCTGTATCAGGTTTCGAGTCTTCGCAACATCGACCGTCCCCAGCCCATCAGCCTGAACCAGCCCTTGAGAAAGTGCATTGGGTTCAGCAAAACCTGGGCATGGCAGCAATACAATCGACAGAAGGGAATAGGTTAGACCGTTTCTTAACTTCATGGGCTTCTCTCGCAGATCAGGAGATCGATGCAGAGTATATAGAAAAATATCTGTGTATGGGACCGAATAGAGACCACAGCATTTGGCGAAGGCTACCAGCGCCTAAATCAACTCGAATAGACAGAAATCATCGCTGCAGAATCTTACGTGATGTCTGCGAGACCATTTCCACACCTGCCTCATCCGTTGGAAGATCTAATGGCTCAGGGATGGCAATACCACGCTGACAGGCTGGCCGCTCTTCCATATTCTGCATCCAGCGCTGTAAATGGCTGAGCCCCTCGATAGACACACCTGACCAGAAATACAATCTGACCCAACACCAGTTGACGATGTCTGCAATTGAATATTCAGCAGTGAGCCATTCTGAATTTGCAAGCTGGCCGTCCAGTACTTCAAACAGGCGTAGAGTTTCGTTTTGGTAACGTGATATAGCCGGTTCGATCTTTTCCTCCATGGCTCGGAAGAATACATTGGCTTGCCCCATCATAGGCCCGATACCAGCCATCTGAAACATTAACCACTGGATCACCTGGGAGCGCCCTTTTACATCTGCGGGCATCAGTCTGCCCGTTTTCTCGGCCAGGTAAATCAGAATCGCCCCCGATTCAAAGACTGCAAAGCCGTCGTCAACCAAAGCCGGTATGCGCCCGTTAGGGCAGATTCTCAGGAATTCGGGTGTCTTCTGATCACCATCAGCCAGGCTTATCGGATGCACAGTATAGGGCAGGCCAAGCTCCTCCAATGCCACCGATGCCTTCCAGCCATTCGGTGTGGACGCGGTATAGAGCTCAATCATCCCTCGATTATCCTAGGGCTGGTTCTGGATTGTATTTAGCATCTAACCCAAAATCACTTGGCTTTTTCTTCCAGGTCCGATTCAAATTCATCGACCAGGTAGGAGCGCATCTGGGAAAGATCAAACAGTTTCTCTTCATCTTCCGCTATCTCCCTTGCGATTTCCGGCTGACTCAACCTCTGTCCGCAGGCCTGAAAGGTTGCCTCGTCCGGGTACCAGATTTCCAGAATGACATCGTAGTCCGGATCGGTCAGGTTACCGGACCGGTCCGGTAGCGGGTTGAGGAAACGACGGAAATAGCGGGAAGCAAATCCAGCGAGATACTTTTCACCAATCACCCTATGGTGCGTTTCATAATATTCGCGAAACTCAGCCGTAGACATACCAGGCCGCTTCTTCATCGGCATCACCAGCTTAATCATCCCTCCTCCCTTTTCCCTCTATTCGGTAAATGCCTGCAACAGGTTACCGTCGGTTAGTGTTCGTACCTTTCACAGAACCCGAATAACCAGTGGAATTCACCTATGAGGCAAATGCCGCCAGGCGACCGGCAATCGTTGCTTCGGCTTCACCCATGATTCGATCGATCAATTCCTGGCAGGTCGGTATGTCATGAATAAGACCAGCAACCATACCGCAGCTCCAGGCGCCAGCATCCATGGTTCCTTCTTGCATAATTTTTGGATAAGCACCACCAACATGTTCAGCTATGTCTTCGATACCCATGGCATCGCCTTTTTCCTTCTCAATGGCGACAATCTGTTCGACCGCAGCATTGTTGAGCACTCGCTCCGTGTTTCTTAGTGGTCGCATGATCAGGCGCGTATCCAGTTCACTCGCAGCGATAATGGCGTCCTTAACATTCTGGTGTACCGGCGCTTCCTTCGTCGCGATAAACCGGGTACCCATATTGATACCCTCTGCACCCAATGCAAGTGCTGCTACCAATTGATTTGCGTTGCCCATGCCACCAGATGCAACAAATGGTACGGACAACTCTTCTGCAGCTCGCGGCAGCAGTATCATATTGGGTATGTCATCTTCCCCGGGATGGCCACCACATTCGAATCCATCGACGCTAACCGCATCACAGCCAATCCTTTCAGCCTTGAGCGAATGACGAACCGAAGTGCACTTGTGGATAACCTTAATGTCGTTTGCCTTGAGCTCATCCATATAGGCCTCTGGGCTCCGACCGGCTGTTTCGACAACCTTGACACCGCCTTCTGCGATAGCCTTGATATATCCGGGATAGTCAGGTGAGGCAAAACCCGGCAGGAAAGTCAGGTTGACACCAATGGGTTTATCAGTCATTTCATTACACCGGGCAATTTCCTTCGCTAGGCCATCGGGTGACGGCTGCGTTAACGCCGTGATAATGCCGAGGCCTCCCGCGTTTGAAACAGCGGCGGCCATTTCGGCGAGGCCGACAAAGTGCATGCCGCCCTGGATAATGGGGTGTTTGATACCGAAGAGTTCAGTAATTTGAGTTTTCATTGGAACTTCTCATACTAATTGGGAATTGGAAAGCCAACCGTACGCGCATCTGTAGCAACTGTAAAACTAATTGATTCATGGCTGTGTGTGGCGGTGCTTTTATGCCATATCTACCCTGTAGAGAACCGGATGCTGTATAACCGTCGATACTAGTCCAGGTAAAACCATGCCTGGGTGTCAAAATTATAGAACTGTCGACCAAATGGCGGGAAATGAACATAGAAAAACGTAATATGTTCATCAACATTCATGTAGATAAACTCACCAGAAACCATCGTATATTTAGCAGCGGGTATTGCCTCTATATAAGCGGGGACCAGGTCCTGCAGTGTCTCAGGATAGACCCCCTTGTCCACATGATATTGATTAATGCGGTCAACCAGAACCTCGGCACCTTGCCGCGCCATATTGTTGTTCATGATATTGGTTGAAAATACCAGGGCTGCCATGAGGCCGTAGATCCCGATCTTAAAGAGTGGCTCCCTCAGGCTCCTCTTCTTGAACAGCAAGAAAACTGATTTTGGCAGCCACCAGAAAGCCATGATGATCACAAGTATGAATGCAAGCGCACCCTGATTCATCATCACGGTGTCGATAAAGTACATCACCACCGCTGCAAAGAATGACTTACCCGGGTGATAGACCTTGTCTTCTTCCTTGCCTTCGTTCTTCTTCATCGAATGCAAAACCAATATTCACACCGGGATTATCTGGGGCGATACGGCGCTACTGGCTCGATTTCTTAGGTGGCAGGGGAACAATCATTGAGACCTGGGACTTGTAGTCTTCGTATTCACTGCCAAAGGCAGAAACCAGATCCTTTTCCTCAAGAAAGATACCGATCAGGACATACCCCAGAGTGGCTACTGCGAACAACAGGTGCGCAGTCGTCATAACGGGCGTGGCAAAAAAGGCCACGGTGAAACCAGTGTAAATAGGGTGACGGACAAAGCCGTAAAATACTGGTTTCTTAAATTCGCTGTCAGGCTGCGCCTCACCCTTGAGGTTGAGATAAACCTGTCTCAATCCAAACAGCTCGAAATGATCGATCAAAAAGGTGCTAACAAGAACGAACAGCCAGCCAAGGAAAGATATGCCGATAAGCAGTGTACCCAAGCCGGACCCTGAAACATCCCAGACCACGCTACCCATGGGGCGCCACTGCCAGAAAAGAAGTATCAGCGCCAGGCTTGAAGCTAGCACATAAGTGCTTCTCTCGACGGGAGCAGGAATAATCTTCGTCCACTGCTTTTTGAAACCCTGCCGTGCCATCACGCTATGTTGAACAGCGAAAACGCCCAGCAACAAGATGTTAATTATTAAGGCTTCAACGAATGGTGTACCAGAACCCGTGTCCATAGACTTGGGAACGATGAAGTTACCAACAAAACCGATTGCGTAAAGGAAACTGCCCAGGAATACCAAGTAACAAACCACCCCATACAAAAAAATAGATATCGCATAAGCCCTGCCCCTACAAGTTATTGTCATTGTTATCAGGATGTCTCATTGAACATTGTCCACATATTTCGCCCAATTGCTGCCGGTAGGCTTTTTGTCGCAACATATCCAGCTATCTCGCGGCCAAAAAACCGGTATCAGGTGGAAGCTTAATGCTTCACTTATAGTTGATATTGCTCAAATTTCCCGCGGTCAATCTCTGGCAGAATTAGGGTCATAATTAGTATTCACCCGCTTTGGAGAACTTACTTGTTTAATCTCTCTCGATTAGGATTTCCTGGAACTCTACTCTTTTCTACCCTGCTCCTAACTTCCTGCCAGACTTTTGAGCCAGCTCAAACAGCGAAATCACCAAGAGAAATAGAAACCATCGCTGATGAATACCTGGCAGCAATGCTTGAACGCTATCCTGAGGTAGCGACCAGCTATTCAATAGAGGGTGCACGACATGATCGTCTTTTCGACAACTCACTTGATGCGCTAGCCGAGTGGCAAAAGCGCGAGGATGAGTGGCTTGCGGAACTTGGAGGAATCGGAGAGCCAGCGGTTATTGGCAGCAGGGATTGGGTGACCTACGGATTTCTCTTTGAAGAATTAGCTGCTGCACAAGCGAGCCGGATTTGCCACAAAGAGCTTTGGGAGACAAGTACAACAACCGCGTGGCATGTCGAACTACCATTTCTTTTCGATATTCAGCCACTTGAAACTGAGGATCTGAAGAATCAGTCCCTGGCAAGACTGAGTGAAGTTGATGGCTTCATTGATACTGAAATAGGCAATCTTCGAATGGGTCTTCAGCTCGGTTACAGTTCACCGCGCATAACGGTTGAGAAGGTCCCTGAGGAAGTACGCGCACTGCTGAAGGAGAACAATCCCTTTCTTGGCATGGGGAAACGTGCCAAAAATGACGCGTTTGACCAGGCAGTCGAGAAAATATTTGTCGAAGAAATTACGCCAGCGATAAAACGCTTCGCCAGTTTTATTGAGAATGAATACCTGAAGCAGGCACGGACAGAAATTGCCTTGAGCTACAACCCGAATGGTGCAGACTGCTACCCAACGCTCGTGCGTTCATTTGCAACCATTGATCCCAGCGCCGATGAGATCCACAAAATGGGTCTCACCCAGATCGCCAAAATCCGCGCCGAGATGCTACAAATTCTTGCAGAACACTATAATAATGAGAAAATTGAAACGTTCATACGTCGCGTGAACGTGGACAAGGAATTTACTTTCCGCTCTGAAGAAGCCGTACTGTCGTACTCGGTTGAATCCTTGGCCATTGCCAGAGAAAAGATGACTGCGATCTTCGGGCATTTACCAAAAGCTGATGTGATCATTAAACCCTACCCCGCATTCGCTGCAAGTGGCGTTGGCGAATATCACTCGTCCTCTGAAGATGGCACCAGACCCGGCATTTATTATATCGCTGTGCAAAAGCCTGAGAGCAGGACCCAGGCGACGCAGCAATCGACCTTGTATCATGAGACCTACCCTGGGCATCACTTGCAGGGCGCCATTGCCCTGGAACTTGGCGACAGGGTGCACCCGATTGCACGTTACATATGGAATTCAGGTTTTGGGGAAGGATGGGCACTTTACTCCGAACGTGTTGCGCAGGAACTCGACCTCTACAACGGACCACTCGATCTAATGGGACTCCTGTCCGATCAGGCAGCACGCGCGGCAAGGCTCGTTATTGACTCTGGCATCCATACAAAAGGCTGGACGCGCCAGCAGTCCGTTGACTACATGATGAACAATACAGCGTGGGCCGAAATTGATATCCAGAACGATATCAATCGATATATCTCCTGGCCTGGCCAGGCCAACTCCTACATGTTGGGAATGCTTGAAATCAGGCGTTTACGGAATCTTGCTGAAGAACAACTCGGTGAGCAATTCAATATCAAGCAGTTTCATAGCCGTATTCTGGAAAATGGCAGCCTGCCGTTACCGATGGTCGAAAAATCGGTTCTCGCCTGGATTGATGAAACGAAATCGCAGTGAGAATTCCTGGGAGGGATAGCCTACAATTTATTCGGCAACTACCATTTGAGCACTTTCTGCGCCGCAGGCCGCGCACGGAAACGCTCATCCCAGGCTCGTAATAGTGGCCGTTCACCAAAGAGATCTGCCTCAACGAAGCGCATGAACTGCAGGGAAGCCTCGAGTGTGCAATCCGCCATAGCAACCTTGTCTCCTGTTAGCAAAGGTCGACCATCACCAAGCAATGTCTCAAGATAGTCAAGTGGTGGCTGCAGGCCAGCCTCTATCTTGTCAGCCAGTTCCGGGTTTGGTGGCAAGCCGAGGGGTGAATTTTTTGCATGCCCATAGCCGCCCATGGGTATCGCAACTCGAATATCGACGACACGTTCTATATCGCGTGCCTTCCCTCTCTCTTCAGGGCTGTCACCCAGCAAAGTGTTCTCAGGGAATTTGTCCTCCAGGTACTCAACAATGGCCAGCGATTCAATGATATAGGTTCCGTCATCAAGCTCGAGCACCGGCAAAGTACCAAATGGGTTTCTGGCCATATGCTCTGGCTCTTTGTGCCGCCCCTTAACGGTATTGACCATGACCTGTTCAATGTCCATCTCGACACCAAGCTCGGACCGCTCCGCGATATATAGCATAACTTTTGTTGGGTTGGGTGCCAGTGGCACCATATATAGTTTCATGAGAGTCCCTCCACGAGATCAGCAATATTCTCTAACAATTCCAGTCGTGGCGCGCCAGGCTGCACTCCGTCCAGACCGAGTTTAATAGTATTTATACCTGAATCCTGGTATGTCTGTAAGCGATCGCGCACCATGTCACGCGTACCAATGGCCTGGAACTGTGTAATCATGGTATCGGGAACCCGCTGTGCGGCTTCATCGCGCTTTCCCGCAACCCATAGGGACTGAATTGCTTTTGCATCGTCTTCAAAACCGGCACGCCTGAACGCATCGTTATAGAAATTTGTAGTAGCAGAACCCATACCACCCATATTGAATGCCACACCTTTCCTTCGGCGCTCAATCATCTCCTCCACATCTTCGCCAATCTCAACTCGCACGGATGCGCAGCGATCAATGTCTGTCATGGCACGGCCGGCCTTGTTGAGGCCCTCGTCAATGAAAGAAAAATGTGCGTCCGGGTGATTGGGGGAAAAGGATGTGCCCAGCCAGCCATCAGCAGCAGCGCCGGTATATTTCAGCGCTTTCGGCGCCAGGGTCGCGAGGTAGATGGGAATTTCCACAGGCTCATGGGCAACACGCAGCGCCTTACCTTCGCCGCCAGCCAGAGGTAACTGAAAGACCTTGCCATCATAGCGAACTCTTTCTCCAGCAAAGATCATCCGGCAAATTTCGATGGTCTCCCGCATGCGAGTCAGGGGCGCCTCATAGGCCACACCATGCAAACCTTCAACAACCTGTGGCCCACTTGCACCCAGGCCGAGAATAAAGCGACCGTCAGAAATGTCGTTCAATGACAGTGCCGTCATAGCTGTCATGGCAGGAACGCGGGTGGTTGTCTGCATGATGCCGGTACCAAGCCTGATACGCTCTGTCTTTCCGGCAAGATAGGCAAGCAGCGAAACTGCATCACCCCACCAGGCCTCTCCGCACCAGACCGATTCCACACCAAGGCGCTCTGCGCTTTGCACCCACTCGATTATCGCACCCAGATTGTTCTGCAGAGAACCACCAACTTCAATCGCCAGCTTCAGGCGGTTACCAGTCACTTTTCCTTCTCCATCACATATTATCGATCAATGATTGTATAGGATTCACGGCGAGCACGCAGAAGTGGCCTTGGGACCTGAGTAAAGTGCAGCGAGCGAGACTTCAGTCCGACTTCCACTACTGAATTTCCTGCATCTCACCGCGGTTCTAAATGGGGTCAACCCAAGGAACCAGGTACATGTGCGGTTCCTAGGGTTAAACTGCTAGCATCTGACAGTGCACGCTGCGCAGGTAAGAATTATTTTGATTTGCTTGGAATACATCTTGAGTGGTGGGCCCGGAAGGACTTGAACCTTCGACCAATGGATTATGAG
>PBRQ01000050.1 GCA_002725995.1 Gammaproteobacteria bacterium | reverse complement strand
GTTACTGTAAAGACTCTGCTCTGAGTAGATATGAGGTCATGATGGACAAACGAAGGGAGCCACGAATAGAGCACAAAATAAGGTTTTTTGTGCATGTCTGTCTTGATGATCCTGACCTGGTTGGCATGTATATCGCCTGTGAAGCTGTTGATTTTTTCCGTCCGCGGGCTTCAACTCAAGGCTAATCAAGAGTTTACGCTCGACACAATGCTTAACATTACGATAGGAATCGGCGATCCCTTTGCTATGTACCTGCTTCGCGGAGAAGTCTGCTGGATGAAATGTGAGATGGACGAGTATTTTATGGGCGTCCTTCTGCTTGAAGAGGACTCGACGACCTGGATTCTTGGAACAGTCACTTCGCCACCATGTTTTAACTAAATCTGACGCTGGTCGAGGAAGCGGCTAATGTTGAGTAGCAGACGCCACACCTCCTACATTCTGTTTTCAGCTATTGCTGGCCACGAGTCTTTTCGGGTATGCAGTTTCCCGATCAGTCGGCGATCAAGGGAGTGAAGGCTAAGAACGGCTATCCCCTGGCGGTCAAATGGTTCCCAGTCTCCCGTTGACTCCCGCAAAAGCGAAGGTGACAGTTGCACACCAATATCCGCAGCGATCCGCTAAGCAATACACTTCAGTCCCCGGTCTGAGCGGGTGCCTATCTTGAGAGAACCCAGACCCAGTGTATCGACGTTTATCATTGAAATAATGGGGCCTGACCCGTGTTTTCGCAAATAGGCCTTCGACCCATAGGTTCGAGATTCCTCTTCACCGAAGGCGACTATTTCACAGGTCAGGTTCGGCTGCGTGTGCTTTAGTGCTTCAATCAGTTGACTAGCGAGAACAATACCAGACCAGTTGTCCGCAACGCCTGGACCCGACCTATTCGATCATAGTGCGCGCCAACCACTACCAGGTAGTCATGTTTGCCCTTTATGCGACAGATAACATTGCTCGCGCGTTTCCTGCCGATAGTCTGCCTCTTCATTGCTGGCAAAATAATTTGAAACTCTTGTCTCTCTGTCTGCATTGCTGAAGGGCGGGCTTCTGAGCCTTTCAATGTCCGATGGGTTGAGTCGTAATGTCACAGGTTCAAAGTCGCTCACGGCACACCGTTCCTGGCCCGTCTGACAGGCACCAAGAAGCAGCATAGTTACGAGAAGCACTGCATGTTTCCTCGGAACCGAGGCGCTAGTGAATAACGGGATTAAAGGTTTCAAGTGCAACACGGATGACCCTTTGACCCAGGAGGGTCAGTCGACCCTGGAAGCGGCTTTCTCCGTCCTGGCTATACTCGAAGCCGTATTCTCGCCAGATTCGCCACTGGCCGGTGCTGTCCCTGCTCATGGAGACCTTGACCTGGTGAACGGTCTGGTCCAGCAACTGGACATCGCATATCTTACATTCCTTTCTGGCACCGAGAATAGCGAGTTCCTTGCAGCGTACCGCCGCTTGCCAGTAAAGAATGGCAAGACCGATTAGGATAACAATGATCAATTCTGACATGGTGTCACGTACCTTTCCCCACCGGTCTCCGCAGGTATTTGATATTCTATCAGCGATATTGGGCTAGTTTTCCGCATTGTCCAGTTGCGCATACATTTCAGCATAGGGTTTCATGCCGCTGTATATCAGCAGGATAGCCAGGGGTGCCATCAAGCCCGAAACCAGAGCCAGCGAATATCCAACAGCCCTTGGGTCTCCAAAAATATAATCAGTAGACAAGGCCACCAGGGTCGGACCCAGCGCCAGCCCCAGTACATTAACGGTAACAACATACAGCCCGGCGATGAGGCCGCGCATGTTCCCGGGTGTTACCGTTTGCAGGGCAAAACTGAACAGTGCCATGGGTAGTGTGACTGAGAAACTTGCAAGCGCGATGAAGCATAGGGCAAATTCCGCCTGCTGCATCCAGGGTATGCACAGCATCCCTATCATGGCCGATGTTGCCCCTATCGTGCCGATACGAAGCGGGTAGTCGGCATAACCTCTTCCCTTGAGCCAGTTGCCAAGGACGGGGCCGCTGAGAACACCACTGGAGCCTGCTAAAAGGGCGATCACACCATAGACTCTGCCAGCGTGCGCCAGATCCCATTCGAAAACTCTCACCAGATAGGTGGGTATCCAAGCTTGCAGTCCATAAAGAATGACCACAATAAATGGTGCTCCCAGCAGCAGTGCAGCATACACGCGCCTGTTGTCCTGCAACTGCAGCAAGACTTCAGGCCAGGTAGCGTGGCTTGCTGATACCCCTGTGGATTCCTGGATGCGTTCGGGCTCCTTTATCGTGGCCAGTATCGCGGCGAGAACGAACCCGGGAAGGCCCACAGCGATAAAGGTGAATTGCCACGCAGTCAAGGCGCCGATGAAGGGCAGTGAAAGTTCATCAACATCACGGGTCCAATCTATCACTTCAGCGCCCAGGATCAGTGCCAGGCCGGCCCCCAGATAGGGCCCCATCAGAAAAACACTCATCGGTCGGGCCAGTCTATCGGCTGGGAAATAGTCAGCCAATAGGGACCATGAGGCTGGCGTCACTGATGCCTCACCGGTACCTACCCCTACCCGGGCAATCATGAGCTGGAAGTAGGTCCCGGATAGACCGCAGCCAACTGTACTGATACTCCAGGCCAGGACACCGCCGATAAGTACTAGTACACGGTTGAATCGATCTACAATTCGGCCGAGGGGAATGCTCATTAATACATAAGCGCCCACAAAAGCGGAGCCCTGCAGAAAACTTATCTGGGTGTCAGATATACCCAGGTCAGACTGGATAGGATCCACCAGCAGGTTCAGTACCTGTCGATCTACAAATGAGAATGTATAGGCGAAGGTCAACAGCAGCGTAACGTACCAACCTGTACGCCCGGACGGCCATTCAACGGATTCACCAGGTTTTATGTTTGTCATTGCTGTCAGTTGCCCTGGTACGGAAATGTGATAAGAAAGCGGGGATCTCGACATTTAGATCCACCGCTAGTGTAGCAAGTGATTCGAGGACATACTCCAGTATATCCACGCCGCTTTTTTCGGCACTGAGCTTGTGGTCATGGGCGCCTTCACCTGGGAGTCGGACATTGTCGTCACGAAGGTGCTCTGCGATAGCGGTTATTTGCTCCTCGATTTCGCCGATGGAAAGAAACCTCGTGGGATCTATTACGATGAACATGGCAGCGTTACTGAACCACTCAGGATCTTCCTGGCCAACAACAACGCCACCGGCAAGACCGCCAAGGAGCTCCGCGATAATCGCAAGCCCGTACCCCTTATGCCCAGTGACACGCCCGCCGAGTGGCAACATGGCACCAATCCCCTCCATAAAGGACCGCGCACCCGGGACAGCTTTGCCTGAATCAGTGGTCGTCCACTCACTATCGAGCTGTGCGCCGGTACGATCATGCTCACGGATGACGGAGCCAGAAACCTGACTGGTTGCAAAATCAACAATGATATTGTGCTGCAGTGCACCGAAGGTCGGTACCCCAAAGGCGATCGGATTTGTCGACAGCTTGCGCTCATGACTGCCAAAAGGTGCGACATTCTTCGCTCCACCGCCGGTATTGGTGAAAGCTAGGAAGACCATGCCTCTGCTGCTTGCCTCCTCGGCCCACTCTCCGAGTCGTCCCAGATGAGATCCGTTGCCGATAGCGCAAACTGATATACCGTGGTTGTCGGCACTTTCAATGGCTGTCTTTGTGGCTTCTTCACCGGTCAGCTGCCCAAAGGCAAGGTGCCCATCTACCCGGCAGATAGCATCTGTAATCTTTTCAGCCACTGGGCTAGCGGATGGAACAATGGCGCCGGATGAAATCATCTGTGAATAGAGGGGCAGCAAGCCCACGCCATGCGTGTCGTATCCGATCTGGTCCGCCTTAACTAACGACGTTGCTACGTGAAATGCAGCTTCAGGTGAGGCGCCCAGTGCACGCAGAAGTTCACTGGCAAAAAGATGTACCTGTTCATAGTCAAATCGCATGGATCAGGATATCTGCATTGGCTTCTTCCGACTGGTACTGAGGCAGAATCGGTCAACACTGGCAGACTGCAGTTGCCCTTAGAGATCAGTGAATTGATTCTAGCACAGGATTAAATCAAGTAAGCTGAGAGTTATTTGTATCTACGGAAAATATCTATGACATCTGAAAGCACCACAAGAGAACAGCTCTATCACCTTCTGCAACTTACCTATTTCAATGGTATAGACGGAGCAAACCCTGATCAGGCGGTAGAGGCTCTCCACGAGAGCATTAGTTGGAGGCACACCCAGGTGTGGGAACATGACGGGCATGACCGGAGCACCACTGACACGCTAGTCGGCCGCGAAACAGTTCGGAGCTTTTTAGCCGAACGGATAGAGCAGATGCAGGTAGTTGGGATAAGGCACAAAGTAGGCGCCGTGCTAACTGATGGCGAGTACGGCGCGTTTCGTGCCGAGGTCATAGGTCCTACCGGGAAAACGGTTCCATTCCTTGGCTGGGTAGAGCTCAAGGATGGAAAGATCAGCAGTTATATAGTCATGCCTGAACTGTAGAGGCAAAATCCTAAGGGCAAAACCATAAAAACCAGCAGCCGGTATGAGATGATCTCAAGTCGGCCTGTGCAAACGACTAAGCTAGCCTGCTCCGATAATACAGACCGATGCCACGTTGCTTACCGGGGATCCTCCCAGGTTGTGGGTCATACCAATACTGGGGTTGGACAATTGTCTGTCCCCTGCTCTTCCCTGGATCTGTAGATACATCTCGTAAAGCATTCTGATTCCAGAAGCACCGATGGGGTGGCCAAAGCATTTCAAACCACCATCAATCTGGCACGGTATCGGCCCGTCTGCATCATAGAAACCGTCCATGACATCGTTAACGACCGTACCTTCGGGCGACAGGTAGAGATCTTCCATGGTCACCATTTCGGTTATTGAGAAGCAATCATGGCACTCAAACATAGAGACCTGATCACGTGGCTTGTCAATTCCAGCCTCCTTGTAAGCCTTCTGGGCAGCGATTCGCGTGGTATGGAAATAGCTGCCGTCCCAGGCGTTATATGCGGCTTCAGAGCCATTGGATAAAGACAGTTGCAGTGCCTTGATGGTTACTATGTCCTTCTTGCCAAGTGATTTAGCGATCTCAGGCGTGGTGACAATAGCAGCAGCTGCGCCGTCACTCACACCGCAGCAGTCAAACAATCCCAGGGGTTCGGCAATCATCGGTGAATTCAGGGCCTGTTCCTCGGTGATTACTTTTTGCAGATGAGCCTTGGGGTTCTTGGCGCCATTAGCGTGGCTTTTTACTGAAATACGAGCCAGGGCGCGTTTCAGATCCTCCTTGTTGACGCCATGTTTGGCGCCATAGGCACTTGCAAGTTGCGCAAAGTTTCCCGGGGCTGATCCGGTAGCAGCCCAGAGTGGGTTGAGGGTGCCTTGCTCAGCAGCCGGGAGGCCTCCGTAGCCGGTATCCTTCAGTTTCTCAACTCCCAGTGCCAGCGCTATGTCACAGGCACCAGAAGCAACAGCATAGACCGCGCCACGAAACGCCTCAGAACCACTGGCACAGAAATTCTCAACCCGGGTTACGGCAATATTCGGCAGGCGCAACGCAGTTGATAGCGCAATGCCGCCCTTGCCGACGTTTACGTTCTCCATTGCGGTGGAAAACCAGGCAGCATCTAGTTGACTGGTATCGATACCTGCATCCTGAACGGCTTCCTCGTACGCCTCTACGATCAGTTCCTCTGCACCTGCTTCCCATCTTTCTCCAAATTTGGAGCAACCCATACCAAGAATTGCTACCTTGTCCTTAATGCCCGCTGCCATCGCGATCTCCTAGAAGTTGATCTGTTAAATGTATTTAGTGCCAATCTAATAACTGTAATTTACGCCTTGATGAATCAATGTCAAACCGGAACACCTTTCCAGAAATACCTGATAAAGCCGCGATTCTGGTCAAATTCCTTAATTCGGAACACCATCTTTATCCGCGTGCCAACATCGATTTCACCGACTTCCACATCGGTAAAGTCAGACATAAACCGGCCACCATTATCAAATACGATCATGCCGTAGTGGGAAGGTGGGTTCATCGTGTAGGTCAGGTAATCGGCTGACCAACTTTGAATCTGGCCGGCTTCCTCGACAAATGAATAGGGTTCCAGACAATGACTCTCATGGCACTGTGGGTTCACACAGATGTCCTGCCGCGGAAATTGTGCCGTGCCACACTGGGTGCACTTGCCCCCGATCAGGCCAAGCAGCATATCCCGTTTGCGATAAAGAACTGTCAGCGCTGTCTTGCTGTCCTTCTCTGCTCGCATGCCCTTCTCAAGGGTAACCAGGTCATTGAATACTAGGAACTTCTGGTAGTTGGTTTCTTCGCGCCGGTTAGCCAGGCTACCGCTAATACCGTTACCCTGCCTTGAATTAGAGATTTCATCAGTCACTTTGAACAGAAGGACATCACAACCCTGGCCGAAACCTGCCAACATGACGATCTCTCCGGCCTTGGCACCTGCCTCTAACAAGTTTAGCAGCATGACCAGCGGGTGCGCCGCACCTGTTTCACCACAATGCTGGTGTAATGTGTCGCAAATAGCAGCATTGGTCAGACCACTCTTTTTGACGATGCCTTGGACCGCACGACCTATGGTTGCTGGCATGACAAAATGATTTACGTCATCAGCCTTGATGCCTGTTTTTTCAAGTGCCTTTGCAATCGCTGGTGGAACAATCTTCTGATAGCCTTCATCCCTTACCCATCGTTCTTCCCACTGGTAGTCAAAGTCCTCCCCGGCTCCCCTGAAATGATCAACGAAATCTACCGTTATTGAATGGCTGCCCAGAAATTCGAGCAGTGCACCTTTATTGCCAACCTGAACCGCCGCAGCACCATCACCAAAAGTAAATTCCTGGGGGCTTGCTGACTTGCTTCTCCTGTGGTCAGACGCCACAACCATGACATTATCTAGTTGCTCCCCCTTTACCGCGGCCAGTGCCTGTAACAAAGCCGAAGTACCAGCTCGCTGTGATGAGGTGACATCCAGAACCGACAAATCTTCACCAAGGCTGAGCGCTGTGCTGATGATTCCTGCGTTTTGCCTTTCCTGAAAGGGCAAAGTCGTAGAGGCAAAGTAAACTGCTTCGGGTTTGACACCGCCGCTATTCAGGCAATCTCGAACTGCCTCGACGCCCATCGTAATGGCGTCTTCATCCCAGTTACACATGGAACGCTCACCCTTGCCCTTCCCTGCTGCGCCCGGGTCCGCCCACTTGTGAGCATCAGCGATGCTTGCACGCTGCAATCTCAGTTTTGGTATATATCCTCCAAATGACGTAATACCGGCCATCAGCTTTATCCTCTTTTATTGCTACTAAAGTTCTCGGTCCAACATGGGCAGGCACAACTATTCATTGCGTCCAGACCCCCACTTAGTGATATGTACATCCTGGGGAGTATAGGCAACCGAGCGTCGGCGCTAATATATCAAATGAATCTCGCTATGGAGAGGTATAAGAATAAAGAATTCCATCAATGTGGAATACCCTGCCGGCTCTGCAGGTTTTGAATAAATCAGTTTTCAGGGCACGCAAATGTGCGGGCGATACGATTCTGGGTCCTGGTTGCGTTGTCTACTATTCCTGGCGAGATACCATTGACGCGGGCGAAAATTGCCTCAGGGTAGCTGAAATACGCCTCCTTTTTACCAGCTTCAATGGCCTTATGCATCAACCCAGCCACGAGTTCCGGTTCATCCATATTCATATTGGCGGCGACGCCCATTTGTACGATGGGTCCAGTGTTGATAGGCGTCTTCACTGCCCTGGGCGACAGGTAGGTAACCTCTATGTCCGTATCCGCCAACTCTCGCCTTAATGCCTGGGAGAACCCTCGTAGGCCAAATTTACTTGCTGAGTAAGTAGAGAAATAGGCGAAACCTATTGAGCCAAACATTGAGCCAATATTCGCAATCTGTCCTTTGTTCTGCTCCAGTATCTGCGGTAGCACTGCACGTGAAAGTAGCATGGGTGTGATCAGGTTGACCTGCATGATTCGTTGTACACATTCGATATCCTCATCTTCGTAGGTACAAAAGCTCATAAGCCCTGCAAGGTTAATAAGAACATCGATGCCGCCGAGCGCCAGCATGGCTTTCTGAACAGCGTCGCTGCACCCTTCTTGACTCGAAAGGTCACCTTCAATAGCGTGTGACCCGTCAATGGTAGCCGCCAGCTGCACCTGTCAGTGCTACGCGTTGCTGGTTCAATTTCATTTACTTCTCTCCTTCAATCAATAAATTAGTTGCTGGCTACAATCGCGATAAAGAAACGATAAGAAAATGGCACCATAGTATGAAGTGAGAGTCGAACCTTGAGAGAATCAATCGTAGAGGACTTGAATTCAAAGCCCGACATAGGGTAATCCCCCCATTAATAATGGTTCTCAGCGGTAGAATTTCTTATGCTGCTTCATTCAACTTTTGTATT
>PBRQ01000049.1 GCA_002725995.1 Gammaproteobacteria bacterium | reverse complement strand
TGGGCTCATTTCGTGGGCGATATTGCCGTTGGTCTCTGAGCGTACAGGTGAAGCGGCCCAGCTCTCACGACCCGGCTGGTTGATCAGCACGGTGCCGGCACTGTGGGCCAGTTGTGCCAGCATGCGGCCCCCCTCCGCGTGAACGGCTTCGCTTAGGGCGCGATACCCCGGTATGATATCGTCGTTGAGGTTCCAGATCGCATCGGACGTTACCCCCAGCAGGCCCGATTCATGCACCGGGGTGCCACCGGTGATCTGCAGGCCTACCCCATTGTGCGCGTAGTTTCGGTGATAGGCGATATATTGCTCGCCGGGCTTGTTGTCTTGGGCAAAGCCAGGTACATGAGCCGAGACCAGCACGCGGTTGCGTACTTCGATCGGACCGAGTTGCAGCGGTGAAAACAGGTGCTGAAAAGCGCTCATAAAGTCGGTTTGTGTATAGTGTGTGCCTGAGCTTTGGGCATCTTGACCCCCAGCATGAAAAACGGATAAGCAGTATCTTGGTTACACTTGCAAACCGAAAATAACATAAACCCGACCTATGCCAGCCTGCTGAATTCTCCATGGGGTGCGCTTGGTATGGGGAATCCGGCGTATCGGTAAAGAAAGGCTATTGTCTGCAGATGAAAACGCTACTTGAGAACAACCGCGAGTGGGCCAGCAAGATCAAGCGCGAGGCCCCTGATTTTTTTGAGAAACTCTCGCGCCAGCAGCGCCCCGAGTACCTGTGGATCGGCTGTGCCGACAGCCGGGTGCCAGCCAACGAGATCGTCGGTCTGTTGCCAGGTGAGTTATTCGTGCATCGCAACGTTGCTAATCTGGTGATCCATACCGACCTAAATTGCCTGTCGGTAATCCAGTACGCCGTGGATGTGCTCAAGGTCAAGCACATCATCGTCTGTGGCCATTACGGTTGCGGCGGCGTAGCTACGGCCATCAGCGAACGGTCCAGCGGGCTGATCGATAACTGGCTGCTGCATATCAAGGATATGTATCAGCGCAACCAGTCAGCATTTGCTGACTGTATCGATGACACTCAGCGGATCAACAGATTGTGCGAGATGAATGTGACCGAGCAGGTCAGCAACGTCTGCCATACCAGTATTGTGCAGGACGCATGGCAACGCAAACAATCCCTGAAAGTACATGGCTGGATTTACAGCATCGCCGATGGGCTCCTCAAAGATCTGGACGTCACTTTTGATGCGCCCGGGCAGGTGCCAGCGGTTTACCGTTGAACTGGCTGGCTCGGCAGTTGCGCAGCGAGCTAGCGCAATCTTTTTTGATCGATTGCGAACGCCATGATGCAAACCAGTTCAAACATCAAGTTGGCGGCTACGATTGATGTGATGCCCGTGGGGTTGTCAAAGCAGGGTGCAATTTCCGAGATATCTGCGCCCACAATATCGGCACCCTGAAGAGAACGCAGGATCACCTGCATATCGCGGGCAGAGATACCCCCAATCTCGGGTACCGGCGTTGCAGGGCATTCTGTGGGATCAAGGCCATCGATATCGATAGAAACGTAGATGCTACCCAGTCCCAATGTCTCATTGATCTGTTTGATCGCCGCTTCCCGACCCATTTCTTCGTAGTCATCAAAGGTAATGACGGTCCAGCCCGCATCAATGCCAAATTGGATATCATGTGGACTGAAACGACTCCCGCGAAGACCAAGTTGAACAACCCGTTTAGGGTCAATCAAGCCCTCTTCAGACGCGCGGCGCATAAAGGTCGCGTGATTCACCTTGTCGCCACAAAACTCGTCCAGAGTATCGGCATGGGCATCGACGTGTAACACGCCGACCGGGGTATCGGCGGCGATACCGCGCAAAATGGGGGTCGGGATTGTGTGATCGCCACCCACTGCGATCGGGCGGATACTTTTTGACTTGAGATCGGCAAAGTATGCCTCGATGTTGGCAATGGATTCGTCCTTGCTTAACGGATTTATGGGGGCATCACCGATATCAGCTATGTTGCACAACTCGTGGGGCTGAACGCCTGTAGTCTGGTGTACCTGACGGATAATTCGACTGTGATGGCGTACTGCGCCGGGTCCCTCGCGCGGGCCGGTGCGGTAATTCAAGCCAATATCAAACGGTACACCACAAAGACCGATATCGATGTCTTCGCTGATCTCAGCCCGTTTAGTTCGGAGGAACGTGGCGATATCCGAGAACCGGGGTACTTTGGCAGCATCGACGGGCGCGTAAATATTTCTTGGCATGAGTGTTTCCTGTTGATAGTTAGAGTGGGGCGCCAACGGATAAGTGTGTCCCGCTATCTACAACGAGTAATTGCCCTGTTACCGGAGCCTGCCCCAAGGCAAACCAAAGAACCACTTCGGCCACATCATCCGCAGATGGGACCCGTTTGAGCGGTGCTATGGCGGCAGTTTTCTCTTTGAAGGCCACCAATGCATCAGCATCTAGATGTGGGGCCATCCAGTTTGTGTCGACAAATCCGGGGCATACCGCGTTGACGCGAACATGCGGTGCCAGAGTGCGTGCCAGGCTGAGCGTCAGGGTGTTCAAGGCGCCTTTAGATGCTGCATAGGCCATCGACGAGCCAATGCCAGAGAATCCAGAATGGGATGAGATGTTAACAACAGAGCCCTTTGCTGCTTGCAGGTGAGTGGCTGCAGCGCGGGTCATCTGATAACAGCCGGTTACGTTGACCGCAAAGATGCGTTCAAAATCGTCTGCACTGAGCGCCTTAAGATCAGCCGCATTAGCAAAACGTGTGGTGCCTGCGTTATTAACAACAATATCGATGCCTCCCCATGTGTCGAGGGCGGCTTGAGCAATAGCCTGGCAATCTTCATCTTTGGAAACATCGGCATTTATCAGAAATGCCTCTGCACCGGCATCGTGACATGCCTGTACTGTCATCTCAGCACCGCGACGATTATCACCGTAGGTAACCACGACATTAGACCCCGCCTTTGCCAGTGCTCTGGCGACTGCCGCACCGATCCCAGATGAGGCGCCAGTCACAATGGCAGATCTTTCCAACATCAATTAATTACCTCTGCAAGGTGCGTGCAAGCCGCATTCGAGAAATCGTTCAATGTAGCGTCAAGACGATCTACTAATTCATCACACTCATCTTCAGTTATTGTCAGCGGCGGTGCCACCATAAACCAGTCGCCATATCGACCACCCGCTGTTCGCCGAGAGTACAAAAGTAGCCCATGCTTCAGTCCAAATATTCGGACATGCTCGGTGGGTGGATAAGAAGCGGGGAATGTTGCCTTGGTATCAGGGTTTTGGACCAACTCTACGGCCATCATCAGGCCCGCGCCGCGAACGTCTCCCATGCAGGGATATTTTGTGGCTAGCGTTTCCAACCGCGCCTTGAGACTTTTACCGCGTTCGGCTGCAGCTTCAATAAGATTTAAACGGTCATATTCCTCAAGCACTGCAATCCCTGTGGCACAGCTAATGGGGTTTGCATTGTAGGTATGAGAGAAATTGAATCCTGTCAGCTCAGCAAGTTCGTCGGCCATAGTCCCGGGTACCATCACGGCTCCCAGCGGGGTATATCCCGAGCCAAGACCCTTTGCAAGGACGACCACGTCGGCACGTGCATCCGGCCATGCATGGCTGGCAAGGAACCGGCCGGCCCGACCTGTACCGCACATGACCTCGTCATAAATCAGATAGACACCATATTGGGTGCAGATCTTGCGAATACGATTCACATAGTCCTCAGATAATACCAACGCACCTGTCGCCAGGCCGCCGATGGGCTCGACAATAAATGTCAGGATATTCTCCGCGCCAATCTCAAGGATTTTATCCTCAAGGGCTTGGGCGCATGCCAGGCGATAGTTTTGCCGCGTTTGGCCATCTGGCAGGCGGTACTGGAAAGGGGCAGGAATTCGATCGGATTTCATGGCAAAGCCATCGATGAATGGATCGAGCGTATCGTCACCCGTAATCGCCAGCGTTGCGATGGTGCCCCCATGATAAGAGGGTGACAGAGTAATGATCCGTTTCTTGTCTAACTGATGTTTTGCGACAACATACTGGCGTAGAAACTTGATCGCTATCTCTATTGCTTCAGAACCGCCGGATGCGAGGCACACGCGTTCGTACCCGGGGCCAGCGAGCTCTGAAATACGGTGCGTCAGGTCTATGTTGGATTGGTGGCGAGAAACCCGGCTGTAAGCGAAGTCCAGTCTTCGTGCCTGGGTTGCCATTGCATCAATCACGCGTGCATTACCATGACCAAGATTGCTGACAACCGGGCCCGATGATGCATCTATATAAGCGCGCCCCACATCGTCATACATCCAGATACCTTCCGCCCGGACAATCAATGGCAGTGGGACAATGTTGCCGGTCGCGTAAAAGGCGTCCTGGGCGTTGCCACATTGATTCGTGCTCATAACGCATTATCGCAGGAGACCGGCACTGCAGTGTGCTCCGATGGTCCGTGGGCAACCGAATCGCTCATCTCATGTCAGAATAACTCAGATCACCGCGAGATGCCCTGGTGTCTGGTTGCAGGCAAGAACAAACCCATCACCTGCGGGCGCCGCTGTGATGCACAAAGACATCAGGCGCATGTTGTTGCTGGCACAGTGCCAGCGTATGAGCGTTGAGCCCGTTGGCTTCGCGTTTACGGTGGGACGATTCCTGCGTCTAAATTCCCCAGATACCTGACCTAAGCAATATGCGGCCCATCGGGCGTGTTATTGAGAACCTGCGCACCATCAGGGTTCAGTAAAACCGTATTGGATACAAAGTAGTTACCCCGGCCCGTTTCGGTAAACCAGGACATCAGGTGAAAAGTCATTCCGGCTTTCATCTCAAGGCTGGAGTCATGGCGCAAGCCGGTCACACGGGGACCACCTGTCCAGGACGGTGGGAAGCCAATTCCAACCAGATAGCCACAGTGATGACGCCGGTATTCGGGCATGCCGGCGTCATCGACAACCGCTTGCCAGCCGTTGTAGACATCTTTGGCAGTCACGCCCACCTTCAGGGCCGTGAGCGTTGCATCAAAAGCCCTGCTGCAAAGCTCTGCCATTTGTGCGTCTTCATCAGAAATGCCGCCAATATTGACTAACCGCCCCATAGGCGCGTTATAACGGGCAACGCAGCCAGCGACTTCGAGGAACACGGCCTCGTGGTGTTGGCCATCACCCCAGCTTGTATGCTCCTCGGCCATCCTGTGGGCTGGGCGCAAAAAAGGCCCAAACCCCGGCGGGGTACTACCAGCCCGGGTCATCGCGGCCAGGCACTCTGCAGCGACATCGGCCTCGCGCGCACCATCATGAATAGCCTCAATTGCGGCTTGCGTCCCAGCATCTGCTGCGTGGGCCGCCTGGCGCATAAAAACTTGCTCTTCGGGTGATTTCACCAGTCGGATCTCGTCCAGCATGCCAGTGATGTCATGCCAGATATCTGCATCAATGTGCTCTTTAAGTGTTGTACCCATGCCGTAAGACAACCCTGCTGATAATGCTTCAATACCAATGGCCTGGCCTGTGGTTTTACCCGCCAGGTGCTTGATGATGACATCTGCAGCCGTTTGTGAGTCTGTATGCCCGATGAAGGTGGCATTGCGAACCTGGTTGCGAATGACGACATGTTCCATGGCGCGCGTGACCAGCACCAGGTCACCCTGACTGGGTACCATCAGAACGTGTGGCGCGAAATACCCCCAGTGATCCAGCCCGGTGAGATAAAAAACATGCTCGGGCGCGCTCAGCAGAATCAGATCAAGATTGCGCCTGGCCATTTCGTCCCGGGTGGCCGCAAGGCGCCGGGCAAGCTCGGGATCAGTAAAGGGGTTGCAATGCATTTTCGTCCTCTTATGGGCCTTAGCGGAGGCTAATGGTGACGATATCCTAATACAGGAAAGAAAAGTCTTCTAATGCTGCCCGGTCGTCTGCTTTTTTAGAAAAGCTACCGGGAGTAGCCGCAGTCAGGTTCGTTCATACCCAACACACCGGCAAAGAGGATTGAGTGCACTATCGTGGCTATGGGACAGCACATCAGGCTGGCGCAGAAAAGTTGCGGTGCCCGCCTATGCTATAGCGACGACTTGGTTTCTGCCCGAGTCTTTTGCTTGGTAAACACCAGTATCAGCACGTGATAGGGTGACCTCTGTTGAATCATCGCCCTTGTGCAAAGCAAGACCCACGCTCATAGTGAGGTTAACTGTGTGCGCCTCCCACTTGAGTGGAGCATCCTCTATAGACTGTCTTAGCTTTTCAAGCATCCCGCTGGCCTCTTCTAACGGTTTGGTAGTCTGATGCATTGATGTCGGCAGGACCATAAAGATGCCAAATTCTTCTCCTCCCAGGCGCCCCAGAGTCCCAAGGTTATCGAGCCTCTCCTTAAGAATGCCGACGAAATGCTTTAACGCCTCATCACCGCATAGATGGCCGTAGGTGTCATTGACTTTCTTGAAAAAATCGATGTCGCATATCGCCACCGCCAGGTTGTGTTCGTAAGGAGTAACACCGGCCGCCTGTACCAATCGGTCGTACCAGGTTCGACGGTTAAGACAGCCGGTTAATGGATCATGTTCGGCGAGCCAGGTTATGCGGGCAAGGTGCGCCTCTCGTTCGAGCAGATTGAGATAACCCCTTGAGTGGTATCGGATCCTGGCAATAACTTCGACCGCATCGGGGAGTTTTACCATGTAGTCGTTCGCACCTAAGGCAAACGCCTTCGCCTTAGTTTTTGCATCCTCGGTTCCCGAAAGAACGATTAGTGGGATGTCGCGTAGCGTTGGTTGGGCGCGAAAATGACGAACCAGTTCTAATCCATCTAGTTGCGGCATCACCAGATCTTGCAAGATCACAGTAGGGCGGATATCTAGTGCTGTCTCGATGGCATCGAGCGGATTCTTGCAAAAGTGAAACTTGATATTGGACTCATCGATCAGCATCCGTCGGACTGTTTCGCCGACCAGTTTCTGGTCATCGATCAGAAGCACCACTATGCCTTTCGGATCTACCGTTGTAGCGTGCGCACCACTTTTCGCACTATGTTCATTTACGGAAAGATCAGAGTCTGATATGGCATAACTGTCTTGAGAGGATTTGGGAAGATCTGTTGCCTGAAGTTCGACTTCATCACTAATACCCGTATCGGCGGCAGATACGAGTTGATCCAAAACGGATTCGAGTTCAATAATCCGGTCGTGATGTCTGGACTCAAGTTGATAGGCTTGTGTTGGCTCAGTCTCCGCCAGATTAGTTAGTAGCAATACCGCCTCTTCCAGGGGCTCTAGGTGGGTGTCCTGAAAGAGGTTTGGTTGCTGACCCGCTTTTTGACCGTAGTCTTCTAGAGACTTGCCGAGTCGAGAATGCGTTTCTAGACCCACAATTCCTGCCGAGCCTTTAATTGTATGGGCGCAATAGGCAATTGAACGCCAGGTGTTAATGTCAGCACCGCCAGCCTTTGCCGCATCAAGGCCTGATTGGATCTTTTCGGTAAGCTCTTTAGATTCAACAAGAAATAAAGACAGCATTGATTCATCGATTGTTTGCCGGTCGGTCGATTCGGTTGGAGTGGTGGGTAACTCTTTCATCCCGGGCTTACGGTCTTGGCTTGCCTCAAGCTCATCGACTGTGATACCGGCGAGTCTGTGAACCTGTGCCAACAATTCGCCTGGCTCAAAAGGCTTACATATGTAGCCATCTACACCTAGGGCATTTTTTGCCGCATAGACGTGATCGTAATCTGACTGGGCTGTCAGAAATAGCACAGGAATGTTTTGCCAGTCGTTATCCATCTTGAGAATGCGGATGCACTCATCCCCACTCATTTGCGGCATGTTCCTATCCATAATGATGAGATCAGGAAATTCTTCAGAAACGAGTGAAGATAACCACTGTAGTGCGTGCGCGCCGTTCTCGCATTCAACAACGGCGCATCCGCCCTTGATCTTCTCAAGAATTGATCTGGCGTAGTGACGAATCGTGCCCGAATCATCGACGAGTAAAATAGTAAGTGGCAATGGGCTATCGGTATTGGTCATCGATGAGGAACTTGAATCCGGCTAGGCCGAGAGCATTTTTCTGGGTTTCCCGTACACCCGAAATACTCAGCTTCTTTCCACGCCGTTTTGCGGACTGGAAGAGCACCGCAAGAAGTTGAATTCCAGCAATATCGAGAACATCATCAGCCCCACTTAGATCGACAATCAGTTCCTTATCTGGCTGATCCAGTAGCAGTTGCCCGGACCGGTGTGCAAAGGGGAGATTAGAAGCGACTAGGCGGCCGGATATCGCCAGGACATTGCCATCAAGGTGGGTTTTAAACATTACTGGCAGTTTGGGGAGTTAGGAAGCCCTTCGTTGGAACAGATTGCCGCGGATTTTGACCAGGCCCGCAATCTCGTATCCGATTTCTGTCAGACTGAACACCAGCCAGCCTCCTTCAACCAGATAAGTTGATAAGCGCTCGAGCACTCTTTGTCGCGGTATCGGGTCAAAGTAATAAAAAACGTTGCGACACAGGATTACGTGAAATCGTGTCGCGATCGGGTATTCCTGTTGCAGCAGATTTAGCTGCCGGAAATCGATCAGCTGCATGAGGCGTTTATCAGCACAGTGAAGTTGATCATCAGGTGGGTTCCCACGCTTGAAGTAGATATCCCTTTTTAAGCCCGACAGTGAGTCGAGCGCTTCAGCAGGATAAGCGCCTGAGCGTGCCATGGCTAATGCATCGGTATTTATATCAGTGCCGAGTATCTTCAGATCAAGGCCAGAATCAAGTTCGTCACGGAATGCTTCTAACGCGGTAATGGCAAGAGAATAGGCTTCTTGACCTGAGGAACAGCCAGCACTCCATAGGCGGATTTTCTGCCCGGGGGCGCCTGTCAGGCTCTTTTTCAGCTTGGGAAAAATATCCTGTGAAAGCCAGTCAAAGTGCTCACGTTCTCGGAAAAAGCCAGTTTTTGTGGTAGTGATCGCGTTGATGAAGTGTTGTAGCTCCTCGGCACCGGAGCTTGCCATGATTAATTCAAGATAGTCCCCGTAGTTATTAATGCCCAGCGTGGTCATTCGGCGCTGCAGCCGGCCTCGTAGAAGGTAAGCCTTGTCATTTCCAAGAGACAGGCCCAGTTTGTTGAGGGCAAGGGTCTGAAAATCACGATATTGATCGTCACTCGGTAATTCAAGCGAAAAAATCATCGGTCTTGAGCCAGCTGAAAAAACGGAATCAGCTGAAGGGTTCCTCTTTATTCTTGATTTGCGCAAGGTCAGCTGAATTATCGTCAACAGCCTTTGCCGGCAGATACTCGCCTTTAACGCGCTCTTCAATTAGAGGCTGGCTGTAAAACCTGAGTTCTTCTTCCTCTTGACCCGGCGCTCCTTCACTCGCCAGGGGGTCTATAGGTGTGGCTGAATTGCCTGCTTCGAGTTCGTCAGTTTGCTGTCGATCGACCCGGAAAGAGGCTAATAGTTTTGCGAGGTTTGCGGTGTCAGTAGCCATACTGCTGCTGGCAGCTGAATTCTCTTCAACCAGCGTTGCATTTTCCTGAGTCAGGCGTTCCATGTCGGTCAGCGCCTGATTAACTTCACTCACCCCTTTTGCCTGTTCTTCAGAGGCTGTTTTGACGTTTTCCATTACCTCAGCAAGCTCGCGAAATGCCTGTTGAATATGGGAAAGATTCTTGGTGCTGCTGTCTTGGAGACTGCCCAGCATGGTTTCGACCTTCAGGCGCCGATCTTCAAGGCTCTGTTCGCCATCCTTAACCAGGCTTTGACCGGTACTTACGCTTGCCAGATTGGTCTCTACCAGTCCGCCAATTTCCTCCGATGCTTTTGAAGAGCGCGATGCGAGTTTCCGGACTTCGGTCGCAACGACAGCAAATCCTTTGCCATGCTCCCCGGCTCGAGCGGCCTCAATAGATGCATTGAGTGCTAGCAGGTTGGTTTGAAAGGCGATGTCATTCATCAGTGTAATAATGCCTGCCATCTTTTCTGAGTTATCAGAAATATCGGCCATGCCTTTTACGACCCGGGTATTAGTCTCCTGCACATTGTTTAACATCTCCTGATTGGTCTGAATGGTCTCCTTTACGACATTCAGAAGATTGTTGCGGTTTTCGTTGACGCTGGTCTGGGTTTCCTGGGTTCGCTCGTAGGCTTTCCTGGCATCGTCAGCACTGTTTTGGATGATGCTGTTCATCTGCTCCATTGAGCTGGCGGTCTCCTGTAATGCTGCACTTTGACGGTGGGTGCGCTCTGATAAATCCTTGTTGCCGGATGCGATCTCTTGCGAAGCCTGCTCAATATTAGTTGCAAAGTCCTTGATCTCAATGATCAAACTGCTGAGCCGGCTGAGAAACGAGTTAAACCAGTTGGATAGTTCTCCAAGCTCGCCTGTTTCTGAGGTTGAAAGGCGTTTAGTGAGATCTCCTTCTCCCTGCGCAATATCTTGGGCAACTTCTACCAGACTGTTGACAGGCCTGGTAATCGACCGTTTAACAAAAAGGCCAATTGCGAGGCTGATGAGTGCGCCGACCAGTGCAATGGCAATCAAGATAGTCAGGAAACGTTGCCCATCAGAGAGAATCCCTTCACTGACTTTCTGTCGCTCAGCCTCGATAGTACGGTTTAAGGATTCAACGGATTTCCCCAAGCTGGCGTTAAGGCTCGAAAACTGTGTAGAGAGACGCTGTCTGGCCCGGCTGGCGACAATCTGATCTTTTGTTGTCTCCAAGCCTTCGCGCATGGTCTGATCAAGAGCTACAAATGCTGCACTGATCTGGGGATTATTGACGGTCTGAACGTATTCCCCAATGGTTGCATTGGTATCGACGTAGCGGCCGTATACGGACTTAAGCTGATCGAGCTTTTTATCAAAACCCGCAAAGCCGATGCCGGGAGCAACAGAGCTGGCGGTCGCAGACGAGTTTTGATCAGTTTGATTGGGTTCAGATGTTTGTTCTTCTTGTTCGCTGCCTACATCGTGATCGACCAGTAGACTGGTCAGCTCGTTTATCTCGGTCTCAAGTTGGTAGAAAAGATTGGTTTCCAGTGTGCCATCGTTATGCCCGTCTTCTCCTCCCATAAGAGAGTTAACGAAATCGGTGTATGCAGGCATACCGGTTACCAATCCCGCTTTCTTCCGGTAGAGAAACATAAGTCGGCTGCGTACCGACTTTAGCTGGGCAAATGAGTCTGCCAGCTGAGGCAGGATAGCATCCAGCCTGTTCTCTCGTTCAGCCAGCAGGATTGCCGTATCGGTGATTTCACTGATCATTGGCGTCAGTGAGTCATTTATTCTCTTCTCAATAGAGTCGAGCTCGCCTGCCAAGGAATTTGAGGCGTCCTTTAAGACAGATTGGGACACTCCATAGGTCTCGGAGATGATTGCAGCTCGATGTGTCTGCAGGGCATTGACCGAATCATATTTGGCGGTGTGAAGTACCTCGATATTGAAGATGAGTTTCTGCACAAAGCGGTTGAAGTCTGCCCGGGCTTTCTCGGCGGACAACGAGGTGACATTCAGGTAGAACGGCTGAGTCAGACCTTCCAGTTGACTCTGCTGTACGCGTAGTGTGTCCAGATCAGCTTTGTAGTCGCCCAGGGTTTTAGAGCTGTAGGTGATAGTCCCGCTCAGACCCTGGAAGGAATAGAAAACAATTCCTGCTATACAGCCAATGACGAGTACATTAACGAAAAAGATTAACAGCAATTTTCGACTGATAGTCATACCCTTCATTTGCAACTCCCCCTATGTCCCGTTACCTATTTATTGGACTGGACTATGAAATGCCCGACTAACGAGCTTGCAATATTATCCAGATTCACTACTTGATCGGCTGCGCCCCGCTCAATCGCGGCTCGTGGCATCCCGAACACTACCGATGAGCTCTCGTCCTGTGCGAGCGTCCACGCACCGTTTTCACGCATTTTGGCTAAACCGGCGGCGCCATCTACACCCATGCCGGTAAGTAAGACCCCAGTTGCACATTGACCGACTGTTTCGGCCACTGACGTGAACAATTCATCTACAGATGGTCGATGTCGATTGACACGATCATGGTTTGATATTTTCAGTGTCAGGTTGCCTCCAGATCGACGCAGCAGCATATGCTGATCACCTGGTGCTAGGTAGGCATGACTCCTTTGTAGGCGTGCGCCCTCAGTGCCGATCTTGACGGTCAGTTGCGAATCAAGATCCAAACTGTTGCAGAAAGATTCAGTGAATGAGGGAGTGATATGCTGCACTACCAGAATCGGCGGCATTTCCTGTGGTAAGGCCTTGAAAATATTGGAGAGCGCCTGAGGCCCCCCGGTTGATGCGCCTATCGCAATAACATGTTGGTCCGACAACTCGCTAATCTTGGTGCGCTCGACCTGGGATATGGGCACAGCCTTGACTGGACCCTTCTGGAAGAATCTTATTGCTGGGGTATCTACTTTTGCATAGCTTGCAGCTTTGACTTTTTCCACAATGAGGTCGGCGAGCTGATTCAGCCCATCGCGCACACCCACACGTGGTTTCTCCACCACATCGACTGCACCGAGTTCCAGGGAGCGCAGTGCCGAAGCTGAGCCGGACTCGGTGTGTGCACTGACCATGACTACCGGCATTGGGTTCGATTTCATGAGCTTCTCAAGGAAGGTCAGACCGTCCATGCCTGGCATTTCTACGTCGAGAGTGATCACATCCGGTTGCAGCGATTCGATCTTACGTAGCCCAATCATCGCGTCGGGGGCGGTTCCGACTACCTCAAGGTCTTCATTTTGAGAAAAAATATTAGTCAGAGCCTGTCTTGCGACAGCCGAGTCATCGATAATCAGTACCCGGCGCCTGTCATTCATGGCGCTGCTTCCGCTTCGGGCTTGACATTGATCAGTGTGCCTAGTTCACGTCGAGATAGAAGATGTTCAACATCGAGCAGAATGACCATCGTTTCTTTTATATCAACGATGCCCGCGATGTAGGCGGTGTCGACCCCTCCAGAGAAATGCTCAACCGACTGGACTTGATCTTCATCGAGGTACACCACGTCGGATACCGAATCAACAATGAGTCCGATTTGTTTCTCCTCAACCTCAACAATGACAATAACCGTGCTGTCGTCATATGCAGCTTCTGTAATATTGAAGCGGATTCGCAGATCCATAATGGGGATGACTACACCACGAAGATTGATGACGCCGACAATAAATGCGGGCATACCCGGAACCGGGGTGACATCGCCTACCGGGTAGGTGATCAGTTCGCGGGTATGCAGGATATTTACCCCGTACTTTTCATCACCCAGCATAAAGGTGATGATCTGAGGTCCGGAACGCTCAGAAAATTCCAGTTCGAATTCGTCGGTCAATTCGGTTGGACCAGCAGTGGACGAGCCAGAGGGCTCTGGGGTGTGTGATTGATTCATGCTCTTATTGCTGGATTGTTCAGGCCATGACCGTTGCGACATCGAGTATGAAAGAAACTTTGCCATCGCCCATGATAGTGGCGCCAGCCATCCCCGGCACCTGGACAAAATTATCCTCTAAATTCTTAATTACCACGGGCCGCTGATCGACGATTTCATCAACCATGAGGCACTGCTTTTTTTCACCTTGTTGAATCACCAAAAGAACCGCATCCGAAGGGCTCAGATGATCGCAATTGATCTGAAGTTTCTGATGTAGTCGGACCAATGGTAGAAACTCGCCTCGTATTTCTACCAGTTCATTGTCATGCTTCATTTTTTGTAGATTAGCAGTCATAGGCCGGATTGCCTCAATGACGGCCAACAGGGGCAGCACAAAATTTAGCAAACCTACTCGGACGATCATCCCGTCGATAATGGCTAGAGTCAGTGGGAGATTTAGCCTTAACAGAGTGCCTTGACCCGGGTTGCTGAAGATATCGATAGTGCCCAGTAAGGCTTCAATGTCACGTTTGACTGTATCCATGCCAACCCCTCTGCCGGAAACTTCAGTTACGGCATCGGTTGTCGTGAAGCCAGGATGAAATACGAGTTGCAACAACTGCTGTGTGGAAGGATCGTCTTGTGGATCGATGAGCCCCAGGGCAAGACCTTTTGCCCGGATCTTTTCAAAATTAACGCCTTTCCCGTCATCTTCAACTTCGACGATAACGTGCCCCCCTTTATGGAACGCGCGAAGTGCGATGACCCCCTTTGGATCCTTGCCCGCCCGGCGCCGATCTTCCGGGTGTTCAAGCCCGTGGTCCATGGCGTTTCGAATAAGATGAAGGAGTGGGCCGTGCAGCTGGTCTGTTACGGTTTTGTCGAGTTCAGTTTCACTTCCCTCAATCACCAGGTGTATTTCTTTTTCGGATTTCACCGAGTAATCTCGAACCAAGCGGCGTAGTCGGGAAAATACTGTGCCAACTTGCACCATGCGTACCGCTTGCATCTCATCTTGCATGTATTGGACGGAGCGAGCATTTTCCTCGTAGAACGCAGTGAGTGATGCCGCAAATACCGGATCCAGTTGTTCCGCTTGTGCGCACAACTGGGTCAGGCGGGATTGGTTGATAACGGTCTCACCAATCAGGTTCTGCAATTTTTCAAGGCGATCCAGGCTTACCCGGATTGATTTTCCCGCGGAACTCTCGGTGCCGCTAGGCGTTCGCAGGTTTTCACTACCGCCATCCCCATTTTGAAACTTACCCTGGGCGTCAGCCTCTGAACTATCGGCCTGAATCTCCCTAACTGACTGCATGTGGTGATCGTGATTGTCGGTTATGGCCTGGGTGATCTGCGCTTCGTGCGCTTGCGCTACCGACTCAGTTTCCTCTGGGGTATCATCGAAGGGAATGATAGATAGCTGATTTCCGGAGCGAAAGAATAGGAGGATTTCGTTGATCTCAGCCTGTGATTTATCGGTAACGAGCTTTAGGCTCCACCACAGATAAAGGTGTTCCGGATCAAAATCAGCGAGATCAGGTAGACGGTCTTGGTGGGCAATTGACACGCACTCGCCCGCCTGAAAAAGCTGTTGGAGTAGCAGCAAGGGATCGCCACCTTTGATCAGGGTCTGGCCATCAAATTTGAGAGTGACCAGAAAGGGAGTCGGTATGGCTTTGGAGCTGATCTCGGGCAGTTGGGGATCACTGGTTGAAAGGCTGGTGAGTTCTTCCGGTTCGCCAGATGGAGTATGCAATAGAGGCTGGATGTCCTCTAAACTTGCTTCAATGCGGGCATGATCAGCTTGCAGTCCTTGTTCGATGGAAGAAACATAACCTCTTATACAATCGATCGATTCAAGCAGCACAGAGCCAAGTTTGTCACTATGTTGGATTTGGCCCGCTCTTGCCTGGTCCAGCAGGGTTTCAAGGTTATGCGCATAGTGAGCGAGACCCGACTGCTTAACGATGCCTGCGCCGCCCTTAATAGTGTGCATTCCCCGGAAAAGGGCGTCGATAACGATGCGATCCTCAGGGCGGGTTTCCAGCTCGAGGATTGATCCCTCCATATCGCTGAGGAGTTCCATCGTTTCCTCGATGAACTCTTCTAACGGTATACCATCCCCTGCCATTACTCACTCCCAATTCTTGCACCGCTTGGGTAAATCCGACCGCTCGAAAGCGCTGTGAACTCTCGAAGAAACCTGGTGCCGGATTCTCTAACTATATTTCACTTACGATATGGTGGAGGCGGTGAGAATCAAATAATTACGCAAACCCTTGCAACTATTATATAAGGTAACAATAACCGAAAGATACGCCGTCAAATCTACCGCCTGAAGGGCTGGATTTGGTTGCCCGGTATTGGACGAAACCGAATTGTGGCTGAGACGTGCAAGTGCTGTCCCAGAGTCGGGCGACATGCTGCCGACCCGCGGCGCTGCAACAATCACCGATATTCAGGTATCTTTCTGCGACACGAATTTCTGAGGCAATAATTGTCATGAGCAGCCAGCGCGACCCGCGATACGACATCCTGTTCGAACCGGTAAAAATTGGCCCTGTCACGGCGCCAAACAGGTTTTACCAGGTCCCCCACTGTAACGGCATGGGGCGCATGTTCCCCGATAGCATGATAGAAATGCGCGGT
>PBRQ01000048.1 GCA_002725995.1 Gammaproteobacteria bacterium | reverse complement strand
TCGGCGGTATTGTAAACAGTTTTCCACGCGGAATATTGACACAGGTCAAACGTCATTGGAATCCATATAACCTGCACCTCCACTATGTCTCGTGACGTCCCGAAAATGTGGTCACGGCAACTCAATCTGGCGTGACTCAGGTCAATGACAGCCCAGCCAAACTGGGGGATAATTTATTTGTGGATGAACCCTGTGGCTGTCGGTCGACAGGCTGGTGGGGTAGCAATTAGTGTTCGATAACGGAGATAACTTCAGAAATGCTTGATCAACTGCAGCACCTGCTCGTCCCTTTGAATTTCTCGGACAACAATGAGATCGCAATAGAGGCAGCCATTGAGATTGCATTGGCGGCCCCAGCCAGGGTCACGCTCCTGCACGTTATCTAGTCAATCGATGTCGCTGAGGATTCTGAAGTCCAGGATTTTACCGAGTAACTTCGCAGCCGGGCAGACGAACAGTTATCGATACTCGAAGGGCGCTTCAGTGATCAGGACATTACAGTGGCGAGCAAGAACCTCATTGGCAGCAGGGCAACTGAAATAGTCAGATTTGCCAACAGAAACGAATTTGACATGATCATTTTAGTTTTACGTCACATACAAGACGGTCAGCCGGAAAATGCTTTAGGCAGGCTTAGCTATCAGGTAGCAGCTCTGGCGAGTTGCAATGTACTGCTGCTGAAATAGTCTCTCAGAAACAATTTACATACCCAATGAAAACGATTTCCTCTTTCTGCGGTCATATGACCCGACCGGTTTTCACAAATACTTCCATTTCATGAGACCGGATAGTCTAATAACCAATCAACCAAGGAATATCAGGGTAAATTATGACCAGATTTATGATTCTAATTACATTGGGGCTGCTAGCCAGCTCTGTCAATGCGGGCAATGACCCCAGTATCAAAGGCAAGCTGCGCGAAGATATCCAGCAGGCAATGCACAACCATATTGCTGCCAATCAGATTAAAGGTGACTACGTCCACTATGATTCTCTTCGCGGCAAGGTGCTGCGTATGAAGCTCGACAAAGTTCACGAAGGAATCGTCTCAAAGGGTGATTTTTATGTGAGCTGCGCCGATTTCGTCGATGAGTCAGGAAGCAAGTACGATATAGACTTTATGGTGGCTGGAGATGCTGAGGACCTGAGTGTTTACCAGGCAATCGTCCACAAGGATCGATCGGGGAAACGGCCATATCATTTAGAGAATTAGCCCGATAGCGTGAAGCTTCAGGTTGCGTTGATCTAAATCAAAACAGCGTCAGGCTCCCAATGTTAGTGTCAGCCACCGAATTTAATGAACCCGGGAGCCTTGATGTTCACTATGCGATTGTTTTACCTGCCAGTTCTGGCAGCGTCCATCTTATTTTGCCAGCAAAGCCTGGCGCTGAATATTTCAGACCAACTGAAGATTTATGGTGACTTCCGCGCAAGACTGGAGTCTGATTTCAGTTCACACAAATCTAGTGGCAGTGAGAGAGATGATCGCGACCGGCTGCGTGCCAGATTACGAATAGGTTTAACCTTTAAACCAAGGGATGACATCGAAGTGGGATTCAGGCTGCGCTCAGGATCTGACGACAGCCACCAATCGCCACATATCACGCTGGTGGATTTTGATGACAATGATACGGGCGACTCTGATTTCAACCCTGACAAGTGGTATTTCAAATACAAGGGGAGCAATTCTTCTGTAACGATCGGTCGCTCAGGCATCACTTTTTGGAAGCAAAACGAAATGCTGTTTGATGATGACGTTACGCCCATTGGCATTGGCTATACATTCAAGGCGGCCTCCATCGGACTGAATGCGGGCTACTATACTTTGCCCGTCGGCATGCAGGAATTCGGGGGCAATCTAGGTACATTGCAGCTGACATTCAAAACCGATGTCGGTTCAGGCAGCTTCTCGGGTGCGGTGGGCTATGCTGCATTCGACGCGGAACCAACGGATGCCGATGTTGCTAACCTGCTGGACAGCAATGGCATGCGTGACTATGGAATCTGGGCTATCAATGGTCAACTGAAATTCGACAAGTTGAAATTCGGAGCAGACTACTATGTCAACAACGAAGACTATTCCGCTGCTGACGCAAATGCCTTTACGGCCTTCCACAACGATCAGGATACTGGATATGTCGTCTCAGCCGCGCATGGCAATACCAAACCACAGTCCTGGCTGTTTGCTTACTATTATATGCATATGGAGACCCTGGCTGTGAATTCATCCTATGCACAGGATGACTGGGTAAGATTTGGCAGCGCTGTAGAAGGCCGCGCAACCAACATCAAGGGTCATGAACTGCGCCTTGGCTATGGCCTTGCAAAAAACATGAACCTGATCTTCCGGGCCTACTTCGTAGATGCTATTGAGAAACGCTCTGCGGGCTCGGCGACAGATGAAGATGGCACCAGACTAAGACTGGACTTCAACTATAAGTTCTAGGACCGCTGCAGCCAGGCAACGGGAATAGCGGTATGCATATTGACTTTGGCGGCAACTGGCCGCTTTCGGTACCGGCTCCATTTTAGTGAACTCTTCGCTACGGGCTTGTAGTCAAACAAATAGACAGATCACAAATTTTGTTGATCTAGGTCAGTGGATATGACCTTCATATAGTCCATTCTTACACAGCCTTGATCTGACTTTCTTGAATCCCATGGAAGGGCCAAGCTGCGTTTCTCCTGCGCAGGTGGTTTGAAACTTAGAACAAAAAGCAACCCATACATATTAGTAAGGACCTAACACTATGAGATTCACCAAATTCCTGGCAGCTACTGCCCACGCTACCCTATTGACCTACGCAACTGCATCTGCCGCGGCCTACACAGAGGAAACGGTTTCCAATGGCGGCACCGTCACGGGAAACCTGACCTTTAGCGGAGATCTGCCGGAGTCCGCAATAGAGAATGTAGCCATAACCAAAAACCCTGATGTTTGCGGAGAAGGCTACCGGGAAATTGTCTGGATTGACGTTAACAATGGCGCCCTCCGCGGCGCCTTCGTGTTTCTCGACAAGGTCAGCAGCGGCAAGGCCTGGACAGAACCAGAGGGTGGCCATTCTATGGTGGTCCAGAAGGATTGCCGATTCACTCCCTGGGCACAGGTCATCAAGCGCGGACCCATTGTTATTCGTAACAGCGACAAGGGCGTTCTACACAATATCAACACACGCGAAATGATCGGCGTCGAAAAAGGCCGGGTCATCAAGCGTACTATGTTCAATTTCGGCCAGCCGGACCCGGGTGACATCGAGAAAATAATAAAGCCACGACGATCGCCCTATATCGCCATCAACTGTGAAGCACATAATTTTATGTTTGGATTCATGATGGCGCCGGAGCACCCCTATGCGGTCGTGGTAGACAAAAATGGCAGCTATACCATAAGTGATATCCCTGCTGGGACTTACAAACTGAAGGCCTGGCACCCTACACTCGGCGTACAGGAATCAGAAATAACTGTGACCGCCGGCGGTACCAGTGAAACAAACTTTAACTTTCAAAGTAACTAGCAAACAGGGAGCGGAGAATGGTCATTAAACCTCGCGTTTTTAGCCTTGCACAAATCTGTCTAACCGCACTTTTGGGACTGTCTTTCACCAGTCAAAGTATTTTGGCTGGCGAGTATCCGGCGCTAGCACCCCTGCCGGCAAAAAAAACACCGGCAGCCAGTAAAGTGGAGATGGGCAAGAGGCTTTTTTTTGATGCAAGAATCAGTGGAGATGGCGCTATTTCATGTGCAACCTGCCACGACCCGAACATGGGTTTCGGAGATGGGCGAGTCCTGTCGGAGGCGTATCCCGGTACTGATTACTTTCGTAATTCCCCTTCCCTCATCAACACCCAATACAAGGCAGATTTTACCGATACTGGCTGGGGCTGGGAAGGAAGGCTAGGTTCAAGTCTTAACGACGTCGTCCGTGATCAGCTTACGGAAACCACGATTATGAACATGGACATGCGCATCATGCATGAACGGGCGAAACAGGACCCAGTCTATGTGGAAATGTGTGAGGCAAACTTCGGTGGTGAATGTAGCTCCGGAAAAATGAGAAAAGCGCTAGTGGCATTTATCGAGACACTCGTTTCGAATAAAACGCCATTCGATAGCGGTACTATGTCGCGAGCTGCAAAGAGCGGGCAGAAGCTGTTTGAGGGCAAGGCAGGCTGCATACAATGCCACAACGGCCCCTATTTATCTGATGGTAAACCCCACAATACGGGCGTTCCTGAAAACTTGGATATCTTTAAGGACCCGGTTCGCCACCTGACATACCGTTCTGTTCTGCATACCTATGGCGTACCCAATATGGCAGCCTGGAGGCGGGATGTAGGCTATTTCATGGTCAGCCGTGACTACAAAGACGTTGGTAAATTTGTCACACCGACGCTGCGAGAACTCAAATACACCGCGCCCTATATGCACAATGGGACCCTCGCAAGTCTGGAGGAGGTCATTGACTACTACAACGAGGGCGGTGGACATGATGATGTCATGCCAAACGAACTCGCTCCCCTTGGGCTTTCACAAAGAGACAAGAAAAACCTTCTTGCCTTCCTTGAGGCACTGAGTGCAGACGTCCCCCTTGCGATGGAAAAAATGGAAATCCCCCAGGATTACGATCCAACACCCGACTGGCTTGAGACCAAAAACTAGGAGATGACAAAGATGATTAAGAAAACCTTACTAATTTGTCAGTTCTTGATACTGACAGTCATGAGCCTTGGTTCAGCCCCCATCTTTGCGACCGGTGATCCGGATTTTGATCCGCCACTGGCTCCCCTGGGCCCTATCCCCGAGCCACCGGACAATCGAATAACGGCAGAAAAAGCAGAACTCGGGAAGCTGCTGTACTTCGACCCCAAACTCTCAGGTGATGCCAGCCTCGGCTGTGCCGATTGCCATGATCCGAAACAGGGCTGGGGATTTAATGATCCCATCTGTCGCGGTTATCCAGGCGCCGTCCACTGGCGGAACTGCCACACCGTGGTTAATACGGCCTACCTGAGCAAACTATTTTGGACCGGTAGCTCCAAGAGTATGGAAAAACAGGCCAAGAGCGCTGGAACTGGCGGTATTTCAGGAAACGGTGAACGAGATGTAATGGAACAGCGCCTTCGGCAAACACCCTATTATGTCAAGAAATTCAAGAACGTATTCGGTACTGAGCGACCAATTCTGAACGATGCCTGGTATGCCATTGCAACATTTGAACGTGCCATGCTGAGTCAAAAAGATACGCCGCTCGACCGCTATATCTCGGGTGACAAAACGGCATTGTCAGAGGATGCGATAAAAGGTCTGGAACTGTTCGAGGGCAAGGCCAACTGTATTGAATGCCACAACGGCCCCATGCTTTCAGACGAGAAGTTCTACAACCTTGGGGTTCCCAGACCATTCGAATGGGAAGAGATGGGCATGAACACCATTACCTTCCGCTTTGAGCTCTATGCCAAGGGTGTTCATGAAGATTACTACCGTGACTTCAAAGATGACCTGGGTCTCTATTTCGATACCAAGCGCCCAAAGGACATGGGTAAATTCAGAACCGCACCGCTGCGATACCTCAAGTACACAGCACCTTATATGCATGCAGGTCAGCTCTATACACTTGAAGAAGTAATCGACTTCTACAACGAAGGTGGCGGCAGCAACGAAATGACTGAGCGTAAGGGCAACAAGACTAAGATCCTGAAGCCGTTGGGGCTTAACGACGATGAGAAGGCTGCGCTTGTCGCCTTCCTTGAAGAAATAAGTGGTGATGAAATCAAGATGGCAATTCCCAAAGTACCACAATATGCACCAGTTCCGGATGCAGCAACACTGACACAATCTGAGGCCAAGCAAGCAGGTCTGGACATGTACCTGAAGTCAAAAGGAGGAGAATCCAATGGCGCACGATAATGATCAACTAATAGCCGTTCACCAGGAAGATGATCCGGTGCAGACCAGAACAGGAGATGGCAGTACAGCCACTGAGTCGAACTGTGTCACGCGACGAAAGTTCATATTCGGGAGTGGTGCCATTGTTGCAGGTACCGTAATGCTGCCCGCACTCCCTGGCATGGGAGGCAAAGCACTTGCCGCAGACCTTGCCAGTTATCCTCGTCAACTGGTCGGCTCTCTGTCTCAACTCAGAGTCGACAAGCCCGTCAGTTTCACCTACCCCGACGAGGGCCAAAATTCACAAAGCATGATAGTGAAGCTTGGGAACCCGGCTGGTGGTGGGATCGGACCCGACATGGACGTGGTCGCCTACAACACCTTGTGCACGCACATGGGCGGTGTTATGGGCAACACCTATATTCCACGCGAGAATGTGCTGGGACCCTGCCCCTTCCATCAATCAACATTCGATCTGACCCGCCATGGCATCATTATTTCAGGCCATGCCACGGAAAGTCTGCCCCAGGTCCTGCTTGAACTCGACGGGGACAAGATTTATGCCACTGGACTCATAGGATTGATCTATGGCCGCTATGACAATCTGAAGTCCTAAAGGAGAATTAACAAAATGAGTCAGAATTCAACTCCGTTCTTTCAACCTGAAGACCGTATACCTCTTCCGCCTAAGAATGCAGAAGTCCTAACGACCTGCTGTGATTATTGTGTCATGGCTTGCGGCTACAAGGTTTACCGATGGCCGGCAAACAGCCCGGATGGAGGCCCCAAGAAACATCAAAATGCGCTCAATCGGAACTATCCATTGCTGCCGCTGGAAGGTGGCTGGGTCGGCCCCAACCAGTTCACGCAGGCGACCTATAACGGCAAGCTGTATAACATTGCTATTGTTGCAGACCCGGATGCTGACGTAGTTAACGTCGGTGGTGGACACAGTATTCGTGGTGGCTGTATTGCCCAGAAGGTCTACAACCCGAGAAAGCCCACCCAGGATCGCCTCAAGTACCCAATGGTTCGAATCAACGACATCCTTATGCCGGTAACCTGGGATTTTGCCCTCGACATAATGGCCGAGGTATCCAAACACGTTATCAAGAAACATGGCGAATCTGCCTGGGCTATGAAGTACTTCAGCTATCAGTTTTTTGAGAACACCTATGCGCTGACCAAGCTGGCATTCAAAAGCATTAATACGCCCTCCGTTGCCCACCACGACCACCCCGCCATCGTTAACTCAGTGCCAGGCTGGGTGGATATGGGTTACGACATTTTCAGTGCTGCCCATGAAGATTTTTCCCTTGCGGACTGCCTGATCGTTTCCGGTACAGACCCCTACGAGACCAAAACCGTATTGTGGAATAACTGGATACTAGACGGTATCAACAAAAATAAGATGAAAGTCATCATGATCAACCCGAGAAGAACAACGGGTGTTGCCTTCGCGGAGAAGCATGGCGGACTACACATAGATGTAGACCCGGGTTCTGACACGGTTGTCCATATGGCGATCCAGCGAGTCATTCTCGAGAATGGCTGGGAAGATAAGGAATTTATCGAAAAGTGGGTTGCCAACTTCTGGGAAACAGACTCAGGGTTTGGTCAGGGAACACGAAATACTCCCTGGCAGTGGCGAACCACCTGGGGCAAATTCCAGGTCAAGGGATTCGAAGACTGGAAGAAATGGCTATTGTCTCAGGAGGAGTCAATCCCTGAGGTTGCAGCCAGAATCGCGAAAATAGATCCCAAAAAGATCTACCAGGCAGCAGAGATGATGGCCAAGCCTAAAGCTAATGGTCAAAGAGTAAAGACCAGCATCTGTATCGAAAAAGGCAACTACTGGTCGAATAACTACCTCAACACAGCGTCAATAGGAACACTCGGGGCGATCCTGGGTTGTGGTGGAAGACCAGGCCAGGCTATTACCCGCCTTGGCGGTCACCAGCGTGGTGGCGTCAACGGCGGACCCTACCCGACAATGAAGTCACCCTACAAAGTACCGGGTCGAAGACGCCATAGAATGGATCTGGACCGGTGGCTCGAAGCCGGCCATGTGCGTTTCGCCTATGTAGTCGGTACAACCTGGATTCAGGCGATGGCAGGTTCTGCAGCGCTAGAGGATGCGTTCAAACGCTACACCAAAATGAACCAGTACCAGGTGCGCAGTTCCGACAAACAGGAAATAATTGACACGCTCAAGAAACGGGTTGATGCCGGAGGCATGGTTGTTGCCAACCAGGAAATCTATCTCCGTGACCCCATTGGAAGCCAGTATGCGGATATCGTGTTGCCGGCGGCGACCTGGGGAGAAGAAGATTTTGCCCGGGCCAACTCGGAAAGACGGGTTCGTCTCTATTCCAAGTTCTACGACGCGCCAGGTGATGCGAAGCCAGACTGGAAAATTGTGTCCATGTTCGCCAAGAAAATGGGGTTCGAAGGTTACGACTGGAAAGATTCCAATGACGTATTCGAGGAGAGCGCCCGTTTCTCAAGGGGATCAAGGAAAGACTATCAGGTTATCCGGACCATGGCGCAACGAAAAGGCATGAAAGCACATGACTTCCTGCGCAGTTTTGGTACAACCGGACTGCAGGCACCGCTTCTGCTCGATGGAGACAAGATCATTCAGACAAAGCGGCTGCATGACTATAACCGTACCGATATCCCAGATACGGGTCCCGAGGGGGTGTCCGTTGCCAACAAACAATTGATGGCATTCAAGTCACACAGTGCAAAACTAAATCTGGTGAAGTCCCCATGGAGCGCCTGGAGCGATTTTTATGAGTTCATGCAGCCAAAGGATGACGAACTCTGGGTGTCCAGTGGTCGCATAAATGAAATTTGGGAGTCAGGGTTTGATGACTACGAGAGAAGACCCTATACCCAACAGCGCTGGCCCATGAACTTCCTGGAAATTCACCCCGATGATGCTAAAAAACGGGGAATCGAATCAGGAGACCTGGTAACCGTCGAATCAAAACGGGTCCCGGTTCAAAAGGACTTCAACCTGGGTGTCAAATCTGATGACATGTGGTTTGACGGGTTGATGAAGCGTGGTCACATCAAGCTGGTCACAGGTCAGTTCACGGCCATGTCAATCGTCACCCCAGCGGTAAAAATAGGCATGGTCTACACGGATTTCCTTAAACTGGAATCGCCGGCTAACAGTGTTACGCCTCGTGTACCGGATCCTTTCACCTTGAACTATCGGTTCAAAATTGCAAATGGCAAGGTGAAGCGACTGGGTGAGTCACCGTTTAAACACAAGTTTTCACAGGTTACCTTCAAGAGAAGGGACATCGTCTAAGCCAGGGATGTGGTAACTAGGAAATTTTAAAAATGGTTTCTACCGGGATCGCTACTATGGTTATGGTTATGGTTATGGTTATAGCTATGACTAGCGCTGGCACTGTTCTTATCTGGAATAAAAACCTTGCATGGAATAAAAGCAATGTCTGAATTCGCGGAACTGAGCTCACT
>PBRQ01000047.1 GCA_002725995.1 Gammaproteobacteria bacterium | reverse complement strand
TGGGAATTGTACCGGAATATTGGGGAAACTGCCTAATTTTGTGAGCCATCCCTGGCCAGGCTAATTTGGACATCCGCATCGGGCATGACAAATCCTTGTTGCCGTGCCGAGCCTAATTTGGAGAGCAAGGGCAGCAGCGTACCTTTCCCTCAATGCTACTCCCGCCTTTGTCTATTCCGCTGCCACCGTAATGCTTAGCGGTTTGGGCTTTTCAGTCTTGGGAATAGTTATCTCGAGAACTCCATTTACGGCTTTCGCCTTGACCGAATCCTCTCTGGTGGACTCAGGCAGGGTAAACTGCCTGAAGAAGGAACCGTAGGTTCGCTCGCAGCGTCTGTACCCGGTCTTTTTAACGTCTTTTTCTGAGGACTTTTCACCCCTGATCGTAAGAATACCCTTGTGCAGGGTCACTGCTACCTCGTCTGGGTTAACCCCCGGCAGGTCTGCCGAAACAGTGAAGGCTAAGTCGTCCTCCTTGATGTCTACCCGCGGTGACCAGTTAGCAGTCTCATAGGCATCGGGTTCATACCTACTGCGGTTGTCAAACATACGGCTCAAGTCCCTGTGAATCTCATTTAGGGCACCAAAAGGTAATAATTGGCTCATTCGTCTTTCCTCTGTGAATAGAAGTATCTGGTATCAACCTGTTTGTCAGGTCGAAAAGAGAAGATTCAAGAGGCGTTGAAACAATTCTTATAGATTGATCAATATCACTTGAACTTTTTGCTGAAGCCCTTACATTATTAATAGGGATTGATGGAGAGTGTCATGGATTTTGACGCCTTTAAGTGTACTCTGGTCGACACACGGGAAGAACTGCTGGGTCGCCTTGGAAGAACGCATCATCATCTCTATGAGCGTGAAGAAAGAGTCAGCGCTAAATTCTCTGAACAATCCCAGGAACTAGAAAGCCAAGAGTTGATCCTGAACCTTGAAGAAGAGGCTCGGGCTGAACTCAAGATGATTGAAGAGGCGCTGGTTCGAATTTCTGATGGAACCTACGGTACCTGCCAGAAATGTGGTGAGCAGGTTCAACAAAAACGACTTATTGCAGTTCCACATACGAGATACTGTATTGACTGTGCCATCTAGCAGGCTGCTGATGGGCAGGCCGCTAGACAGATACATGGATGTATCGGCCCCCAATCAACGACGGTCGATAGGTCGCCAGCGGGTTGAGGCCTGCGACCCTGAACAGGTGCAGGAAAGCACTTATGCAGCAACATGCTAGAGGATGAAGGCCATGCTAAACCTTAAGAAAGTTATTGTTGTGATTGATCCTCACAGTGAATCACAACCTGGGCTCCAGAAGGTGTTGCAACTTGCTAAATTTATGGATTTTGATTTGAAGCTAATTGCCTGTGAGTACACCCAGTACCTAGTAGAGGGGTATTACTTCAATGCGGTTGATGTTCTAGGTTTGCGAAACGAATATCTCGAAGAGAGAAAGGTGATGCTTGAAGCGCTGGCTGAGCCGTTGCGTGCAAATGGTCTGGTGGTCGAAACTGAAGCTTTCTGGGCTCACCCGGGGCATGAAACGATCGTGGCTGAGGTCGAGAGTTTTCAGGCGGACCTTGTGGTACATCACACGAGGAGACATGGTGCAATTTTGAGAATGTTCCTAACAAATGATGACTGGCAACTGGTTCGTTATTGCCAGGTTCCCCTGCTTCTGGTTAAAGAAAACCTTTGGAAGGAAACGCCGGCAATTTTAGCCGCTGTGGACCCCATGCACTCACGCCACAAGCCGGATGGACTTGATCACAAAATACTGAGAGTTGCTGGTGACGTCGCCGAGAGGGTCCAGGGAGATGTCTTTGCTGTGCATTCTCATAGTCAGATACCCTTGTCTGGTACCTATCCGGACCAGGCGAAGAAGGAACATAGGGAGGCATTTGAAAACCTTATGAAGGATTTCGACATTCCCACGGTAAGGCAACATCTATTGGAAGAAGCACCAGAGTTCGCCCTGAGACAACTTGAACGAGATCTTTCCATTGATGTCGTAGTGATGGGCGCGATATCAAGGAACATCTTGTCAGATGTATTCATCGGCAATACCACGGAGAAGGTACTGGATTACCTTGAAAGTGATGTTCTGGTAATCAAACCTGGTGATTTCAAAACACGGTTAACCCCATAGACCTATTAGCAGGAGGCTGTCATGGCTACTTATAAGAAGATACTAATTGCACTTGATTTTCAGAGTGATAACAGCGAGATACTCGCCAAAGGCAGAGAGATAGCAGGGGACAACGCTGCTGAGATTTTTCTGGTTCATGTCAACGAGCCACTGGCGATCGCCTATGCCACGGATGGGATGAACTGGAGTGATCAGGTCGTTTCTCTTGAAGTGAGCATCAGGAAAGAGTCCGAAGCGCATATGGCCAAGCTTGGGAAAGAGCTCAATTTGCGTTCAGAGAACTGCATCATTAAGGAAGGAAGGCCATCTGCTGAGATTCACGCAATTTGTAAGGAGAGAGATATTGATCTGGTGGTGCTTGGTACTCATGGGCAGTCAGGGTTGCAGTTATTGTTGGGTTCGACCGCTAACAGTGTATTGCATGGATCGACATGTGATGTGCTGAGTGTACGGGTAGGTAAATAGCACTGGCAATTTAGCCTTGGCGGGTCAGAAACCTGACCCGAATGGCATTTACTTAAGCTGCTTTTGTTACGCCTGGTTGAAGGGGCTCAAACTCAGTTTTTTAGGGATCCTGCACTCGGTTCAGTTAATGCGACTTAAGTAAGTGCCGCTCGTGCTTGATCCCTTAACACCGCTCCTGAAGAAGACCCTCAGACCCGTTCGATAATTACCGCGGGTGCCATCCCTCCACCTGTACACATAGTAACAAGACCTGTTGTCAGGTCGCGCCGTTCAAGTTCATCCAAAACTGTGCCAATTAGAATCGAGCCAGTCGCTGCGATTGGATGCCCGAGCGCCATGGCGCCGCCGTTAACATTCACCTTGTCCAGGTCGAGTTCAAGATCCCTGATAAATTTTGCGGCAACGACGGAGAACGCTTCGTTGACTTCAAACAGGTCAATATCGTCGGTGGACATTCCGGCGCGGGCAAGTGCTTTTTGTGCTGCTGGTACGGGTTCATTTAACATCAAAGTGGGGTCACCGCCAACCGTCGCCATTGCGCGGATTCTTGCGCGTGGTTTCCAGCCAACCTTGTCGGCGTACTCCTGGGTAGACAATATAATCGCCGCAGCACCATCAACGACGCCAGAGCTATTGCCAGCATGGTGCACGTGGTCAATTTTCAAATCAGGATATTTCCTTGCTACCAGTTGAGCAAAGGTTTCCCCCGTATTGTCAATTGGCATTCCCATGAATTGATTGAATACGGTTTTTAGGCTCGCGAGGGATTCCATGCTCGTGCCAGGTCGTGGGAATTCTTCTCGATCCAGGGCTACTGAGCCATCATCGTTGCGAACCGTGATGAGGCTTTTGTCGAAGTGACCATTGTCAATTGCGTGTTTTGCACGTGTCTGGCTTTCCACTGCCAGGGCATCAAGCTCTTGCCGGCTGAATCCTTCCAGGGTTGCAATCATGTCTGCACATATACCCTGGTGGGGTTGTGGATGCAGGTCTCTCAGGTGAAGGTTGCCACCATCAACTGTCATATTGTTGGTGTCATTCGTTAGTGTACTTGTGTAGGACATCATCTCGACACCTCCAGCAACACACATATCATCCATACCACTCATGATGTTTGCTGCTGCCAGGTTGACCGATGTGATGCCGGAGCCACAAAACCGGTCCAGGGTCATTGCGCTGGCCTTGTTGCTCCAGCCTGCGTCAAGCGCTGCCATCCTGCCTATACAATAGCCCTGTTTACCGACCTGTGAACTGCAACCCACGACGACATCGTCAATTTCATCTGTATTGAGGCTATTGCGTTCTTCAATAGTTTCGAACACCTGGGCCAGCAGTCGTCCAGGGTGAAATTCTGACAAGGCGCCCTTGCCAGCCTTACCTATGCCTCTTGGTGTCCTGGCTGTATCGATGATGTAAGCATTGGTCATCGTGGTTTCCTTTAGTGAAGATTTGAGGACCGGATAATAAACCGGTTTTGGTGTTCTACCAAGTTCGAGCTTCTTCTTTGCCCGGTTTTAGTATCGGAGCAGGCACGATATGATTACCAGGGGTAGCGGCTGCTATAGTCATAGCACTGCTACATGACGGCATAACCTTTGGAGTAAATACTGATGGCAGAAAAATTTGACGCCTTGAATGAGCATCACATCGATTTTATTCAACAACAGCATATGTTCTTCGTTGGCACGGCCGCTGCTGAGGGTACTGTCAACTTGTCTCCAAAAGGAATGGATTCCCTGCGAGTTATTGACGGCAGCACGGTTGCCTGGTTAAACCTGACGGGCAGCGGCAACGAAACGGCTGCTCATCTATTGCGAAACAATCGTATGACGCTCATGTTTTGTTCATTTGAGAAGCAGCCCTTGATTCTTCGCATTTACGGGGCGGCGGAGGCCGTTCATCCAAGGGATGAAAAATGGGAGAAGTATCAGCAGAGCTTTCCAGATTTTGTCGGCACAAGGCAATTTTATGAGATTCGAATTGACCTGGTTCAGACCGCCTGCGGTTATGCAGTGCCGTTCTACGAGTTTAAGGGAGAACGATCCACGTTAACCAAGTGGGCGGATAAAAAGGGCCGTAGTGGCGTAGAAGACTATTGGCGGGAGAGCAATCAAATTAGCCTGGACGGATATGAAACCGACATTTTAGATTAGCAGGTTGTTGAAAGAGTGCTTTCATGTTGCGCGCATTGTATTCCTTGATTGTATTACTTGCAGGAATCATCAGAGGCGAACACTTTTCTCAGATTCAAAAATAGTCAGATCTTCCACCACTTCTCTGTGGAGCAGGTTCTGACGCTCGAGATATATCACGTGAGCGATAGTTTCTCCGGTGGCAAACCATCGTTGCATGACCGGGAAGTCGTCCCAGGACTTTGCCCTTATTGACCAGGTCATTCGTGCGGCTATGTCATAGGCGCTCATATTGCCTTGTTTGAGAATATCCAGTACTTCATTCGCCCTTTCCCGGTGATGCTTAGTGAGTTGATCTATGCGCTCGTAAAAATCAGCGATCAGGCTTCTATGTCCCGGCAGGCACTTGTCGACTTCCAGCTGCGAGACTTTTTGCAGACTGTTGATATAGTCCGCCAGAGGGTCTGCGTCATCGGACCATGTGGCGATGTTCGGTGTAATATCTCCAAGTACATGATCGCCTGAGATGAATAGTTTGTGGTCAGCGTCATAAAGACAAATATGACCATCCGTGTGCCCCGGGGTATCTATAACCTCAAGGTGGTATTCGCCTACATCAAAGCAATCACCTTCATGCAGGTCGATGTAGTCAATGTTCATTGCAGAACTGTATTTGAATCCCGGGTGGTTTTGCATTGATGCCTCAAGGTCAGCCACCGGGAATCCACTTCTCCTCGCGTAGTCTCCCATGAAACCATCTTTTGACCAGGTGTCATTGTTATTTCTAAAGGAAGGGGAATCCAATGACCCCATGTATATTTTTGAACTGCTTGTCATGAGGGTTGAGATAAGACCCTGATGATCTGCATGCAGGTGAGTTGCGATAAAATCTGTTCTCTTGAGATCTACATCGAGGCTTTCCAGGCCGGCCTCCAGAACTTCCTGGCATTCAGGTCGATTCATCCCCGTGTCAATTACCAGGTTTCGATCACCTGAGGTAATGACATAAGAATTGATTTCCTTGAGCGGATTGTCAGGCAACGGCACGACAATTCTGTACAGATTGGATGCTACTTCTTCTGGCATACAGGCCTTCCCATTTGTGTTTGGGTTGATACTACCATCAGACCACCAATATTCTGCCCCTTTCTTTTTCTCCGCGCCATGATCAAGCAGATGAACAGATGGTATGCTTGAGTAGAGTTGGCGAATACATCCGCATAAATATTTTGTGGGAAACCGAAACTGGGCTACTAATGGAAGACTCCACCACCAGGTCTGAACCTGGCATAAACAAAACAGCTCTGCTCATCCTGATAGTTGCAGGGCTTCTTGTTGCAACGATGATTGCTGTTGGCGTATTACAGAAAGAGGAAGAGCACCTGGTCCCGGAATCACTCGTGGAATATGTCCTGTGGGACCCCCAGAAAATTGATCCTTTCTTACTGGTAGATTTCAATGGCAACGAATATGGTATTGGCCAGCTGGAGGGCAAGTGGACGTTCATTTTCTTTGGCTATACCTCCTGCCCGGATGTTTGCCCTGTAACACTGGCAAACCTAGCGATGGTATTTCGTCAGTTGGAGTCAGCCGGCCTTCCGATGTCAGATCTTCAGGTACTATTCATTTCAGTCGACCCGCAAAGAGATACACCGGCAGTATTGAAAGGATATGTTCCTGGGTTTGATGACCGTTTCCTGGGTGTTACGGGCGACAAATCAGCACTGGATAGCTTCACCAGGCAGTTTGGGGCCCTCTACTTCCTTGATGAGGAGGATGGTGCGGGGAACTATCTGGTGACTCACAATTCTTCACTATTCCTGGTCGATCCAAAGGTCAGGCAGTTTGCTCGCTTTGCGGTGCCACACCTCCCGGATCAGATCGCGGATGCTTTCATCCGTATCTATAAGCACTATGGCGATGCCGGTCAAAACGGTACTGGCGAAGAAGAATAGCTTCCTTGGTTCAGCAGGGGCAAGCTCTTGGTGTCTACGAGTACAGCGACTAAAAGTACTGCTTTTGCAATAAATTTTTAGCGTGATTTATGGAAATAAGACTTGATAGTAATGGTCGATTAAGGTTAAATTTTATCACCCCAATTAGCCGTAATCCGATACCTGAAGAGATTGGAGCGGCAACCCTGTTTTTGGCTGAATTTTCTTTTTGAAAGGGAGAAACAAAAGGATGTCAATCAGTCGACCAATAAAGCTAGTTTCAGTGTCATTTCTGACACTGTTCGTTTCAATTTCAAGTATTGCTGGTGCCGCCCCGATACCGGGTTGGCAAAATGCGGAACAGGATTCTAAGGATGCACCCCTTATAGATCCGATGTTGCTGTACAACGCTGGTGGGCTGGACGGTAAGGTTGCCGTTATCGGCATCCCCAGTATGCGAACCTATCGGCATATAGACGTAGGAGTCGATCTCCACGAGCCTGTTTTCAGTGGAACCAATGCTGGCAATAAGAATGGTTCACCAGATGGCAAATACCTCTATGTAAATGATAAGGGTGCAAATACCATCGGTATTATCAACCTGCAAACAGGTATGCTTGAGCGCCTGATATCACTTCCACTTCCATTTGGTGTTCACCATATAGCGCTGGATGATACGGGCAAGTTCCTCTATGGCAGTGGTGAATATTCAGGCAAGATGTCCAAGACTGAAATATCGACCGGCAAGACCCAGGTCATTGACTGGGGTCCTGCACCGAGCGCGCCTGATTACTTGGATGTTGACAAGAAGGGACGCTACGTTTTTTCCGGTAACTACTACCATTCGACTGTTGGCGTGTTTTCAACCAACCCATTCAAGTTCATCAAGGAAATTCCGGTAGGGAAAAACCCACACGGAACAGATATTATACCCGAGAGTACGCTGGTCATTGTGAGCGACAAGCTGTCGGCTACCATGACAGTGATCGATGTAGAAAAACTGGCGGTCAAGAAAGTTCTGCCGACCTGTGCCGGGCCGCTCCACTCGGTCATGGATGTTTATGACAAGGACGGAGGAACCTACGAGCCAGGCAAGGATAGTACTGAAGGCTTAACTTCAAAGTATGCCTATGAAAGTTGCTTCGTGTCTGACTCCAACGTAAAGATTGACCTGAAGTTGCTTGAAGTTGTTGACGAAATCCCAACCCATTACAGAACAGGGCACATTGCCATTAGTTCTGACAACAGCTATGTGTTTGCACTCAACAAGTTCTCTACTGGACTCTTCAGCCCGACCGGTGTTGTTTATCCGGTGAACTTCGAAATGTGGGATGCTCGCGAATCTTCGCCCACCTACGGCAAGACTATGAAGATTACTCCAGTGGATGGCGAGCCGCACAACGCCAAGTCCATTCATGCATATCAGATCAAGCGATGGAATATGGGTCAGGCCGAGAAGGGCGGTCTGATAGATGGTAAAACGCCTGTGATAGATCCTGCGCACCGTGCAGATGTGAGAAGGTTCTTAATACCCAAGTCAAATGCGAAGCCAGGTATCCGCATGGTGGACGGGGTTAAGGAGATTCATGTCAAGGCATTCAGCTACGGTTATATTCCAAGGAATATCCGTGTCAATAAAGGTGAAAAGGTACGATTATTTGTAACCAATATCGACCGCGCAGCAGGGATTACCAAAAACCCGGATGTCACCATGGGCTTTACAATCTATGGACCTTATGGACTGCGAACCAACCTGGCGGCCCCAAGGGGTGTTACCGCGGTCAGTGAGTTTGTAGCTGACATCTCCGGTGAGTATGCCATTTTCTGCCAGCACTTCTGTGGTCCATTGCACCTTGAAATGCGAGGCTCTTTCTTCGTCGATGATCCTGATCTCGGTGATTCGAATTTGTCTGTGGGAGACTATGCGGCAGCGCAAAAACTTCCCGGTCTGGTAGAAGAAGGTGAACTGGTTATAGCTGAGCGAGTCGACGGCTTTTAGTCTTGAAGATTAAAAGGTGGTTCCTGCTTAGCATGGTGACCCTCCTGGCTGCTTGTAGTAGTGGCACGCCCAATGTGCCGGAGGAGGGCCCGGATGTAGTAGCCTCGCGCTTTTACGAATATATTTCGGAAGCCAAGCTGCGAGGCGGTGCTGCACCAGCACGTGAGGCATTCAAGCTGATTAATGTCGATGCATCTAAACTGAACCAGTCTCAGTTCGTAGAAATCATCAAGCGGTATCCACCGGGTTTCAGAGTCGAGCTGACGGGGACTGAAATCAGCAGCGAGAAGGCCCTGGTAACGATCGTATACAAAATGCCTTCCGATTTTGGAGAGTACTCGGTCAATGGTGAAGTCTCGCTGGATCTGGATCTGCAAACCAATAGCTGGAAAATAGACTTCACCGGTGAGAATCATGGACTGGGTCAGGCCGATTTGGTCGGGACTGAGGACAGTTAGTAATGTTCAAGAAAGCAATGGATGCGCTCAGAGGTAGAATAGCCGCTCAAATGGAGAAGCCGGTTCCATCGCATGTAAATATCTTTTACTGCTTTGGTGGTATCTCCCTGCTGCTGATTCTGCTGCAGGTTCTCACCGGCATGTTCATGCTTTTCTACTTTACACCTGAGCCGGAAAAGGCCCTGCTGAGTATTGAGGCTATGAGTAATGAAGTCTTTGGCGGCTGGCTTTTGCGGGATGGACACAGGTGGGGGTCTACGATCCTGCTGGCTTTTGTGTTCTCCCACATGATTATCGTTTTTTATTTTAAAGCTTTTCAAAGTCCACGGCAGATGACTTGGACTTCAGGCGTTGTGCAGTTGGTAATCGTCTTCCTGATGGTTACGACGGGTGTACTTCTGCCGTGGGACTGGCGAGCCTACTGGGCTTACGCCATATGGATGGACTATATCGGGACCTGGCCTCTGATCGGAGAGTATCTCAGTGAAGTTGCTCTGGAAACCTTCACCCTCAACAGGGTCTTTTATACGCACGTGCTTTTTCTTCCATTACTGCTTGGTGGGTTTCTGCTGTTCCACTTCAAGATGGTTAGAAAGTATGGCATCTCGGAACCGTTGTAGGGTTACTGATGATGACAGATAATACGAGAACAATTAGAAGGGAGCCGAAGTACGACCCTCCCTACCCACAGAATTTCTATGCCTTCTGGCCTGGCCATGTACTCAGGGCTTTTGTATTACTCCTGGTGGTTTATTCGGCAGTCCTGATTCTGGCATCCCTGTATCGCGTTCCAATCGATCCGAACATGCCGCCACTACCCTATGAGGGTGAAAACATACCGGCGCCGGAATGGTACCTGTTCCTGGTGTTCCAGCCATTCTGGTACATGACAGGGGAAGACGCCAAGTGGTTGTCAGTGGGCACTTTTTGGATTCCTGCTGTTATCGTTCTTGCCCTGTTCCTTGTGCCTGTACTGCTGCGAAAGAAGGAGAAACCAGCATCAATGGCGCCCTGGAAAAAGGCAACCCTTGCTCTCATTGCGCTGACCTTTTGGGGGCTGGGCGGTCTGGCGGTTGCCGGTAGTGGCTATCCAGCAAAAACAACGGGCTGCCCGTCGTGTCATAACCCCATGATGGGTGCAAGGCAGGCGCTGCCACCGGCAACCATGGGCGACTACTACAAGATCGAACGGCAACGACAGATAGACCTTGGTGGCTATCGTGCAGGCGATACATCCGAATTTGGTGGTTCCTACAAGGACGCCAATTGGCAATTGCGCCATTTCTATGAACCGACGATGACCTGGTGATGGAAATGGCCAGATTAACCAACCTCATCGCCTTTATCATTTGTCAGTTGCTGCTATGTAACCTCGCATCTGCTCAGGGTGCCAACGAATCATCACCAATTACTGAATTTGAGTTGCCGGAGTCGCTAAGTGCTTCCTTTGCAATTGATATGGATAGGGATGGTCGCATCTGGTTTACCGAGAAGGTGGGCAGGAATCTCGCCATGTTTGATCCTGATGGCGAACAATTTGCGGTTTACCCACTACCGGATTCCTGGGGCAGGGTTGGTCCATCACAACTTACGGTCACAGGAGGAGACGTCTGGTTTACCATCCGACGCTGGGCCGACGATGTTACCCAAACCAATGTCCTCGGTAAATTCTCGACATCGACAGGGGCTTATGTCCGCTACGAAATTTCCCTTGATGCATCACCTCAGGAAATAGTGGCTGATGACAAGGGTATGCTGTGGCTGCTTGCGGCTGATTCGAATCAATTGTTTCGAGTGGACCCGGTGAACGGAAAAGTCCTGAGTTATGAAATTCCAACGCCTAACAGTAATCCGCAGGGACTTTCAGTTGGCCTAAATGGCGATATCTGGTTCAGTGAGCCAAACGCTAATCAGATTGGTAGGTTTTCCTCGGGATTTTTTGAAGAATATAAAGTCCCAACTGCGTTCTCAAACCCTGGAGATACCGCTGTGGACGATCAGGGAAATATCTGGTTTGCCCAGCGAGCCGCGAATAGGCTCGGCGTGCTTTATCCCGAATTAAATCGTTTTGATGAGGCGTTGGTACCGACCATCGGCGCGCTACCGCATGCTATCGAATTGGATGATGATGGCAGGGTGTGGTTCCTGGAGTACCGGGGTAATAAGGTTGGCGTTTTCAATCCCACCCTGGCGAGGTTTGATGAATTCGAGATTCCAAGATACAACACCTTTCCTGGAGAAATGGTTTTTGATCCTAAAAGAGGTGCGCTCTGGTTCACTGAAAGCAATGCAGAAATCACTCAGCTGGGCAAGTTGTCAATAAATTTGGCAAATCTGCCGGCGATTTCCACCGTCACTAAGGGTGGAGAGACGCGTATCGCGACAAGAACTGCAACCGGCGGTGCACAGGTTGAGTATTCAACCTTGTATACAGCTCTGTCACTGGCCGCACTACTTTTTGTTGCTGGTGTTTGGGTTGCCCTAAGACAGAGAGAGGTTGGTTAGCATGATCGCTCTCAACATGATCGTAAGAAGAGGCGTTGTGACGAGTAAGAGTGTTGTGACGAGCAAAATGCTGGCGATTACGCTGGCTGTTGTTAGTATCCTGTTCGCCGGTTCACTCGTTGCCGTCCAGGTTACCCAGTCCTATTCTATCCCAACAGCTCACTCAGCTACCACGAGGATGGTAACGCAGAAGGACAACATCTGGTTTGTCGAATACAATGCTAACAAGATTGGCCAGTTCAACAGGAAGAATCATGTTTTCAGTGAATTCGATATTCCGACCAAGAGAAGCCAGCCATCTGACATAGCCCTCGGTGCTGATGGCTCTCTCTGGTATACCCAACAGGATGCGAATCAGATTGGTCACTTTAATCCTGTTACCAAGGCCTTTAAGGAACATGACATTCCAACTCCCAACAGCCTGCCGTTTCGAATAACCACAGATGCAAACGGTGATGTCTGGTTTACGGAGCACTATGGCAACAGGATAGTCCGGTTTAGCATAGCCAACGAGAAGTTCACGGAATACGTAGTACCAACAGCATCGAGTAGGCCTGCTGGTATTGAGGTTGATAGTGCAGGGAGAGTATGGTTCCTGGAAACCCATGGCAATAAGCTCGGTTTTCTTAATCCAGTCGATGGATCCTTTAGCGAGTTCGCACTGCCTGAACCATTTGCAGTACCGATTGATCTGGTCATTGATGAGCGTGGCGTGATCTGGTTTGGCGGCAGACGGGGTAGCACACTGATGGCGTATGATCCAAGCAGGGAGGCATTCGAAGTGCATGCCATTCCGGGCGGGGGTGTCATCGGAGGATTGACAGTAAATAGCGTGGGCAAAATATTGTTCGCACTGGAAAATTCAGGAAAAATTGGGTTATTCAACCCTGTGAATGGAGAATTCAAAATTGTTAGAGCTGTGCTCGAAGAGAGCAAGCCCTACGGTATTGAAACAGATGATGAAGGCAACATCTGGTTTGCCGATTTAAAAAGGAATGTACTATGCAGATTAGATGGTCAGGTTTTGTCGTTAGTAAAATGAAGAGAAACCCAAACACAACAGGGGGTATTGAAATGAAAAGTAAACAGCAAACGTTTCTGCAAGCCATACTGGTGGGTATCGCTGTGTTATTGGCGAGCACTCAAGTGACTGCAGCCGACAAAAGGTGTAATGCTGAAGGAAAAAAGGTCGAGTGTCCTGTCCAAAGCGATAAAGTATTGCGGGCGGCTCAGGAAGCTTATGAAAAGGAAGCCAATGATATGGCCGAGGGCAAGGCCGGTAGTACTTACGGCATTGCTCCATTTGACTACCTGACGGGCGTTGGTAAACGCACCAAGGCAACGGAGTTGACCAAGGGCGACAGTGGTTATGGTGACTCAACTGGACGAACCGAGCTCTGGGACCGGGTGGGCAAGCCTGCTGAGGGAGAGTCTGTCTACAACCAGTGGACGAATAACTGGTCACCTAGTTTTAGTGAGTCGCTGGTCCCAGGCGCCGACCCTAATGAGGGCAAGCAGTGGTATTACGTTTACTGTATTACCTGCCATGGCTGGACACTCCAAGGTGATGGACCCAGTGCACTTGATTTAGATCCTAAACCAAGGATTCTCACTGCTGGCGAGCGGTACATGAACAAGAAGACTAACCTGGAGCTGTTCACAGTGATCAAGGGGGGTGGCGAAGCTGCCAACCTGTCTTCATCAATGCCAGCCTGGGGCAATTTTTTGCAGGACCAGGATATCTGGAATCTCGTTGCCTGGATTAGAGCCATGTCAGATGTTGGCCAGCCCAAGTCCATTGAAGAGTATCTGAACCCCGTATCTTCCTATCATGTGGTCAAGGGTGACGTGAATCCTCTTAATGTTTCCAAGAGCGATGACTTCGCCGATGCGCAGGAGATGATGGAAATCGATCTTGGCGGTCGCGGTGGTGGAGATCTCGTTGGCGGTGGTTATGTTGAGGGCGGATTACGCAAGAAGCCTGAGGATGTAGCCAAGAAGGTAAAACGGAAATACTAGGTGTTATTTGCTGTATGATGAGCGGGAGCCGATAATCGTATCGGCTCTGGTGATGTTGACTTGGCACTCTATTTCGACAGCATTGGTATTTGGATAATATCGCTGGAATAAAACTCTGATTATATGGTGGCTGTAAAGTAATGAAGAAGACTGCGATCCTAGTCGGAGTTGTATTCTTCCTGACTGTTACTTTGTCTGGTGCATGGCTGTTCCCCCCCCTGGATCAGCTTACCCGGACTGCCAAGGCCCAGGGTTATCTTGACTATACGCCCGATGAAGCGATTACCTTAGCTTATGAAAGGTGTTCAACCTGTCACGATGTAGAGAAGGTTCTGCTTTACTGTTCTCGCTGTGGTCCACCGTTTATTGTCACAATCCATTTTATGAAAAAGTACATCGATCTTACCAACTTGGATGGTGATCACGTTAAGCCGCTTACCGATGCGGAAGCTGTGGCTATTACCCAGGTATGGAACGGCCTGATAGGTAACTGGGAGAGTGATTGGCGGGTCCAGGATATGACGAAACTACTGGGAAAGGATCGGGCCCTGATTGAACTACTGAATACCCCTCCGGAAGAAAGAAGCATTGAAGTGGCGTTGGCAGACAAATTTGCCCCTGGCTCCTATAAAGAGCAGATTCAATAGATTAAAACCATGATAGCCGTAGAAAACCTGATAAAAGACTATGGTAGCCATCGTGCTATCGACGATATTTCATTCTCCATGGAAAAGGGAGCAATCCTTGGCTTCCTTGGCCCTAATGGAGCGGGGAAAACAACTATGATGCGGATTCTCACCTGTTGCATGCCAGCTACGAGTGGCCGTGCAACAGTTGCGGGATATGACTGTTTTGATGAACCATTGGAAGTAAGGCGTAGGATTGGATATCTGCCTGAACGTGTTCCCCTGTACGATGACATGCGGGTATCGGATTACCTTGAATTTGTTGCAGGCATGAAGGGTTTGGCCGCGAGTCAGGTATCCGCAAGTGTTAAACAGGTAGCTGAAAACTGTGGTCTCGGTGAGGTATACGCTCGTCGTATTGGCGCCATTTCGAGGGGTTACAGGCAAAGGGTCGGGCTTGCCCAGGCGTTGGTGAATGACCCGGAGATCCTGATACTCGATGAACCCACGGTCGGCCTGGACCCAGGACAGATAAAGGAGATCAGGGGACTGATCAAGGATCTGTCCGGCAGGCATACAATTATATTGAGCACACACATACTGCCGGAGGTGAGTTTGCTCTGTAGTAAGGTGGTCATCATTAACCAGGGAAAACTGGTAGCCATGGATACGCCGGAAAATCTAGGTGCCCAGGTAGGAGATTCATCCAGGCTGTTGTTACATATCGGTGGTCCTCCTGACCAGGTGGAAACTGCGCTCGGTCAGGTAGCCGGGGTCATGAGCGTTCAGCGTGATGGTGAGGCTCAGGCTGATGCCTGTGCTTTCTCCGTGGATTTTAACAAGGGGCATAACCCGCGCAAGGACCTACAGGCGCTGATCGCGGAGAACAACTGGGAACTGATGGAAATGCGCTCCATTTCTGCCAGCCTGGAAGATGTATTTATCAAGCTGGTAACCCGGGAAGACTAGGGTGAATATCAGGAGTATCGGGCTGATCTACCGAAGAGAGCTAGGGACCTATTTCAGTTCCTACATTGCCTATGTGGTTATAGCCATGTTTTTGCTGGTTACCGGATATTTCTTTTATAACCTGCTGGCATCATTTTCTGTTATCAGTTTTCAGGCCCAGTCCAATCCGATGCTGGAGCGGCAGTACAACCTGCTGAATATCAATGAGACGGTGGTACGACCACTGTTCGGCAATATCAGTATTGTCATGCTGCTGATGACCCCGCTGCTGACCATGCGGCTAATCGCAGAGGAGCGTAAGTCTGGAACATTGGAACTCCTGCGTAGCTACCCTGTCAGCGATATAGACATTTTGCTGGCTAAATATCTTGCCTGCCTGACGGTGTTCCTGGCGATGATTGTCCCCACCATTGTATATCCGGTTCTGCTGATTATCCTTGGGGAGCCAGAGATCATGCCGATGGTTACGGGTTACCTGGGGCTGTTGCTTCTGGGCGCCACTTTTATCTCTATCGGGCTTTTCACTTCTTCCCTGACAGAAAATCAAATCATCGCGGCAGCGGTCTCCTTTGGCCTGCTGTTCTGCTTCTGGTTACTTAGTTACTCTATCGCATTTGTTTCTGCCGACCTTGGGAAATTTATCGGCTATATAGCTCTCAATGAGCATCTTGAAAGCCTGGCAAAAGGTGTACTTGATTCTGAAGATATCATCTACTACCTGGGACTGATTTCACTTTTTATATTTCTGTCCCTGAGAAGTATGGAGGCCAAGCAGTGGTAGGAGGCAACAACAAATTTCCTATGGTGTCCGGTATCCTTGGGCTCATGTTGACCGCAGCCGGTGGTATCGCCTACGCCATCATGGGCGAAATGGGCAACCTCCCACTTACATTGATTTGGGCAGGTGTTCTGCTGATAGTCTTTTTCGCCTATACCCAACTTTCCCTGATTCAAAAGTTCGTCGGAAAGCGCTCCACTATCTATGGTGCTAATACTTTTGTGATGACCCTGGTTTTTCTAATCATCATTGTCATGGTTGCCTATATGTCGGTTCGCCACAAGGTGCGCGTGGACTTAACGGATACCGGCAGATATACCCTTGCGCCTCAAACCGTCAAGACGCTGCGCTCCCTGCCGGGTGACGTCGAGGTCATTGCTTTCTACCGTTCGGACGAGCGAACTCGTCAGGCAATGGCTGATTTGCTGAAGGAGTATTCCTACTATTCGCCGAACTTCAAGTATTGGTTTGTTGACCCGGATCAGAGCCCGCTGGAAGCGGCGAAATATGGTGTCACATCTTACAGGACAACCTTGATCAGACATGATGGCGCAGAAGAGGTCGTCAGTTTCGAATCCGAGAACAAGTTAACTAACGCACTGCTGAAGGTACTCAGAAAAGAAATAAAACGGATCTACTTCCTGACCGGCCATGGTGAAAACAGCCTGACCAGCAAAGAAAATGTTGGCTACGTTATGGTAAAGGAAGCCCTTGAGGAGGAGCACCATGAGGTGCAGGAACTGCTACTCGTCGAAGCAGGACGCGTTCCGGAAGATGCCTCGGTAGTCGTGGCTGCCGGTGTAAAAACGGCTCTACTGCCGCGAGAGATGGAAATGCTCAATGAATATATCCGTGGTGGGGGTAAGGCGCTGTTCATGCTCGACCCAGGTGATACCCCTCAACTAGGTCGGTATTTGAAGGCATTCGGTTTCAATGTGGGTGAAGATATTATTATTGATCAACTTAGCCAGGTATTCGGTGGGAACTACCTGACGCCGGTTGTTTCCGAGTACTATGAAAGTCACCCTGTAACTGCGGAATTTGATATCGCTACTTTTTTCCCCATGGCCCAGAGCGTATCCGTCAAGGAGGACAAAACTCAAGGCAGCCTGAATCTTGCAAAAACCAGTGAAAACAGCTGGGCGAAACGGTCCGGAGTTCTTGATGAGGATAATCTCGACTTTGATGAGAAAACGGGAGTGGCGGGTCCGCTAAATGTCATTTCGGTTACCTCCATCCCCATTGAACAGGATAAGCCTGATACGGCTCAGCAGCCCTCTGACCAGGATAACCCTGACACAAAGCAGTGGGGAAAAATTGTGGTCGTGGGAGATTCAAACTTTGTCAGTAATTCCTATATCCAGATGGCAGGGAACAGGGACCTATTTCTCAACATGGTTGATTGGCTGGCTGAAGAGCACCTGCTGATCTCGATACGAAAGAAGGCGCCGGGGCTGTCACCCGTCACCCTGACAGCTGTTGAGGGCAGGATGGTATTCTGGGTTTGTGTCATTATTCTCCCATCACTGGTGATGATTCTCGGGTTTGCAGTCATCGCTCGCATCAGGTCACTTGGTTGAACTCCGCAAGAAAGACCCTGTTCTGGTTCGTTGCTCTGTTGCTGGTAGCCGGTGGGCTCTATTTTTTCGATCAGCGGGTGGCAGAACAGGAGCAGGTTCTCGAGGAAAACCTGAAGCTCTTTCCGTTCACGGTTGAGGCAGTGGATGAGTTCTCAATACACAGTGAGCAGGATGGTCTAAGAGTTAAGGTCATTCGCCGTGAAGGACGGTGGTGGTTGACTGAGCCCGTCGCTGCAAAAGGGGATGATGCGAGAATCGAGTCGATATTGAGCAATATTGTGCTGGCACGAAAGGATCGCACACTGTTTGATCAGGCTGATGCCGCGAAACTACAAGAATTAGGTCTTGAGAATCCTGTACTTGAGATGACATTCCTGGTGTCAGGAGACGAGACCACCATCCTCTTTGGTGGCGCGGGGCCAACCCATAATGTTGCCTATGCCATGTTTTCGGGTGATCCAAGGGTTTATCGCATTCATTCGGATGTCAGGGCTGAAGCGGATAAAGGCATATATGAACTGCGAGACAAGTCGCTTCTTGAATTTGACCCAGTGAAATTGCGGCGGTTTGAAATGGATCGGCGCGGGCAACCCAGGTTGGTGGTAGAGCACGATGAAGGGCGCTGGCACCTTCTCGAACCAGGCAAGGCTAAAGCTTCACAGGAAAATGTGCTGGAAGGACTATTCATGATAAAGGACGCCGAGATAGAACATTTTCTTGGTGTTACGTCTGGTGAACAAGAAAGCTCTGATCTAGAAAGTTATGGCCTCCCGTCGCCAAGGATTCGAATATCCATCGTTGATGAGCAGAGAAAAGAGCCGTATGTTCTAATTATCGGTGACAAGGACAGGGTCAGGCGGGGGTACTTTGCGGTAACCAACCGTAGCGAAGAGATAATCGTGATTGCTGAAGAACTGGTCAATTATTTTCTCTCGGTCAAAGACAACTGGCGAGAATCACAAGCATAATTGACTATGCATTATTTTCCCCATCAGCTCATATTTTCCATGCTGGTAAGCCTAATGCTCGTTGCCTGTGGCAAGGAAGAAGTAGAGGAGCAGGCGCCGGTTTATGTTGTCGCCGGTGAATCAGTGATTATTAATGCGGAGCCTGGCGAAGCGCAGGTTGAGAAGGAGCGGGAACTGCTGATCGGAGTTGTTGGTCCTGAAACTGGTGCCGAGGCAAACTTTGGTATGGCAGTGGTCCAGGGCGCGCAACTTGCAGTTAAGCAACTGAACGAATCCGGCGGCATTAATGGTCAGGATCTGCAATTGGTTCACTATGACAACCAGTCAGATGCTGATAAAACCATGGGGATTGTACAATACCTGATTGACCAGAGGGCGATGGCAATTATCACCGCGCCAACGGGCTGGGCAACCTTTGGCCCTACCCACATGAGTGACGAAAGCAATACAATTTTGATTTCCGTTGGCTCAAGAAGACGTATTGCCAGGAGCGGCGACTATATCTTCCAGTTGTCCCTCAGTGATGAGGTCGCGACCGACTATATGATTGCATATGGCATGAGTGAATTGGGATTAAAGCGCTTCGCACTGGTTACCGTTTCAGACTACGACTATTCGTTGGATATTAGCGCCCTGTTCAAGAGGGCGGTGACGGAGAAGGGGGCCGAAATCAGCCTGGAGATCGATACCTACGATACCTTCACCGGTCAGCATAACGTGCAACAGACAATCGCCGAAATTGCAGGTACAGCAGATTCCCTTGATGCGGTGATCTTTACTGGCGGCATCAGTGAGGCGGCTAGCCTGGTCATGGGTTTGAGAGAAAGGCAGGTAAATCTGCCCTTTTTGGCGGGCGAGGATCTGTTTTCGGATGAGTTTCTGCAACTGGCAGGGCATGCGGCAATTGGCTCGCTGGTATATGCGACGTACCCCAACCGGCAATTACCCCAGACGGTGGAATTCATATCGGCCTTTCAGCAGGAGAATACCAGCGCCCCCGATCGTTTTGCCGCCCTTGCCTATGACGCAACGATGCTGGTCGTGGATTCCATGATAGAAACAGGTTCCAGACATAGTTCCGTCGTAAGAAAAATTATGCTCCGCTCAAAAGTGATAGACGGTGTAACCGGCACCTCAGAATTCTCTGAACAGGGTGCATCCATCAAGGTCCCACTCATTTACAAGGTGATCAAAGCTGAGGGCGGTGATAAATTTGCATTGCAGCTTTGATCGTCTTCAGGTCCTAGAATTTACACTAACTAGCCGCATATTATGAAACGTTATCATCAAAGGCATTACTTTGGCGGGGTCGCCCTGGTTCTTATCGTGCTCCAGGTCTTGACCGGGATATTTTTGACCATGTTCTATAAGCCGAGTCTCGAACTCGCCTATGGGAGTGTCCAATCTCTCTATAAGGACCTGTTTACCCAAGGATGGGTCCGTGATTCACACCGCTGGCTTGCCTTCTTTATCATTACGGCGACTATCATTCATTTCGTCAGAAGCCTGTTGAGAAAGGATTTTATGAGACCCAGAAAAAAGGTCTCCTGGCTGACGGGAATGTTGTCGTTCCTGTGTATCTTCATCATTCTGATCACTGGGTTCATATTGCCCTGGGAGTGGAAAGGGTACTGGTTTATGGAGATGGTACCCAATATGGCTGGGGAATTGCCTCTTATTGGCGAGGCACTAAAGAACTGGCTTCTTGCCTTTTTCACGCTTGGCCGTGCCTACGTTGTGCACATTCTCGTTCTTCCAATTGTTGTAGTTATCCTGATTGATATTCATGTTTTGGGCACACTCAGGGCCCGAAAGGGCGGTATCTCGCGTTACCTGATGCTTCATGGACTAGTTACGCTACCGATTGTTCTTGCCGTCATCGTCTTGGCTGTAGGAGTACAGATGCCAACGGAAGCCCCGGATGTTATTCCGCTACCCCTTGAGGGTCGATATATTCCAACTGCTGAATGGTACGCACTGATTTTCTGGGCACCCTTTATGTTCTTTGAAAACTGGATAGCACCAACACTAGGGTTGTACCTACCACTTGCCCTGTTCTTCTTTCTATCGGCTGTGCCTTTTCTGGTGAAACACAGATCTATGCCAATACCGAGGAAATCTCGGTCTTCATTGATTTCGAAAAAGGTGGTGGTTTTCGTATCCGTGAGTTTAGTGGCTGGTGCTTTATTTGGGTCAGTTTACGCGGTATCTTATCGGTCGCCGACTTTAGGGTGTAATTCCTGTCACAACATCTATATGGGTAGGCGCATGGGAATTCCACCGCATGAGTTCAAGGATAGGGAAAAACTGCCGCTGCTGGATGACAATCAATGGATGGTGGAGCACTGGTTTGAGCCCCAGCAGACCTGGTAGTCGCTTATACTAAAAGCCCAGGCTAGCGTTCCCAGTGTTCTTCCGGCAAAGGAATCGGGCCGTAGTGGGTTTCTGCGGCTGCGTAGGCTTCCATTGCGCTGACCAAGGCGCGCCAGAGCGCTCCTGTTGGCTCCTGTGCATTGACAGGAACGCCAGCAGCAATAACCAGCTCATCGAGTAGTGCGGTTAGTCGATCCCGGTCGGATTCCTGTGCTTCAATGGTATCCTCGATCGATAGATCAAGAGCTTCACTGAGTTGGCCCCGGGGGGCTGACCATTGGCCATCGGCTTCAGCCAGATCATTCAATGCCTCCAATGCTGCAGCCAGTTTCTTCCTGATTGCCTGGTTTCCCGTGCGTACTGTTTGCAATGGCTCGACCCATCCCGCCGCCAGCCATTCTAGGGTCAGGGCAATCTGACCAGCCTGACCGCGTGCGAAACCACTCTCCAATTCAGGTATGACATGTTCTTCAAGGCTGGCTTTCAATGTTCTAAGTGCTGCTGGTACCGATGGTTTCATTGTGCGGGCCCTCCGACGATTCCGCCAAGCATGGCAACTGACTGTACATGAGCGCCATTGGCGAGGCTAAGACTCCTGGCATCCCTTGAGCGGCCCTGCATGGCACCCTGAATACCTGCCAGTGAGACGATGACATTGATTTGCGTAATCTTGAGCAATGTGAAGTAGCTCACCAGTTCCTCGTCTATCTTTATACCGCTGGCCTCCTCATAGTGACGTGCCTGATCGCCATGTAAACCTGCCCAGCCAGATAGAAATCGCGCAAACGCCACGTCTTCCATGGGATGACCGATTAAT
>PBRQ01000046.1 GCA_002725995.1 Gammaproteobacteria bacterium | reverse complement strand
GGCATTTGACTTGTTGCCCATGGTTTCCATGCTGGATACGGTTGGGCCAATAAAGTTGATGCCATGCTGCCTGACCAGATTGGCAAAGTTTGGATCTTCGGACAGAAAACCTATTCCAGGGTGCAGTGAATCTACCTTTTCGGCTTCAGCAATACTGAGAACACTCAGCGCATTGAGATAACTTTCATCCGAAGTGTTGCCGCCGATGCACACGAGCGCGTCACCCTCACGATCTCGAACCATACCAGCCGGCACAGAATCCATATCCGGGTCAGACTGCACCAAAACCACGCCATACCCGAACTCCTGAGCCCTGGAAACCAGTTTGACGGCAGTACACCCCCGGGCATGAATCAGGATACGCTGAACGGGCCTGATTAGATCTTCATCGGACATGGAATGCTGGAGTACGATGGGTTCCGCCGCTGCCAGTGAACCGACCATGATTCTGTCTACAACCTGCTCAATAGTCTCAGTTGGCAGCGGTATCGCAGGGTCTACGGCACGCAGTTCCTGATCCAGTTCGGTAGCAAATGGATGCTTCACCAGCCCCCTCATAGCCCCGGACGTCAGTGACAGGTAGTTACTGAGCAGGCAGGTAAAGGGCAAATTCCGTTCGACGACTGCCTGACCGGCAAAGGGCATGCTGCTACCGGTAAAATAGTAGGTCTGTGCAAGCGGATGAGTAACGAAGCTTGCCTGGGCACCCCCGGTGCAATCTCCAAAACCGAACATGATGATCGGCAAATCGTTGTCACGAACAAAGCGTGTCACCCTGTCATTAATGACCGCCATGGTAAACAGCGCAGCAGCTCCTTCCTTTGTCTGCATTCCACCGGATGAAATAAAGCAAATGACGGGTAAACGTTTTCTGGCACATTCAACCAGCAGGTCGCAGAACCGGACACAGTCAGAATTATCAATACTGCCGGCCTGGAAGAGAACATTGGAAATAACGAGTCCTACCCGGTAGCAACCTGCCTCTGTCTTAAAGTCACCAATCCCGGTAATCAGGCCATGCGGCCTAATATCATTATTCAGCGCGGACTCTATGGAAGTTCTGAAGGTTGGAAACGAAACCGGGTTGGCAGACATCAGGGTACTGCTGGTCTCCTCAAAATTCTCGACGTACTGCTCCCGCAATGTATCGAAGGTCGTCTTCCTGCTTCGTTTTTCACGCATCAGCACTTCATGGAACAAGAGGTCACGATACGCAATGGTAAGGCGGTTCCAGAAGTCCTTTCGTCGTCCGATTCTTACGGGCTCGATCTTGCCATCAAATCGCTTACCCGTTCTGACAGATGCGTAATATTCGGGAAGCAATTTCTCAAAAAAGAAACTGATGACTACAAACAGGGTATCTGATTTGTCCTTGTGAACGACTCTTATCCATTCTTCGACTGACTTCAGGAATGATGCACAACCACTATGGCCTGCAAGCTGCTCAACCCACTCTGCAAATCGCCTTTCCACCTCTTCCTTTTCAGAGTCGGTGAAAATCGTGAGGTTGCAGGCTTCATCAACGGAACGCTTAAGGAGCTGCTCGATAAACGGTGCCGATAGGGTTCTGGACTCATGCGCCTGACGGGCAACGGAGACCATATCGCCGATCAGGTTCTCATAGACAATGCTGAATACAATAAGGTTCTGACACTCAATGACAAAGCCATCGCGCACATCTTCACTCAGAATGACATCAAGGATAGTTACATCCTTGTCGCTATCATCCGATTTTGCCTCAGCCTTTCTTTCCACATGAGGCCACAGAACATCTTCGAGGAGCAGCCGATTCAATGGGATGTTACTTTTTGCCTCCCCAGGTACCTCGATCAAACCCTGCGTCTGCACTGACAGTTTCTGTCCTTCCAATAGTGATGATTCATAGAGAACCCCACTTTCCAGTATCAGGTTGAGTTCAGAAACAAGCTGGCCGCGAAGAAATTCTGAGTTCTTCTCATCAATGAACGCCTGATCAAAGAGTTTTTTACCCTCAAAGCTAAACAGACTCTTCAGCTTTTCTATGAATGCGCCTTCGCCAGTACACAGGGCGGCAAGGAGTTCTTTAACTTTACCAATATCGCTGGTCGCAAGGAGGTACGAATTGGACTCATCATCCTCCAGATGCCTGATCAGAGCGGCAATATTGTCTCTTGAACTGGCTTTCCATCGATTGTACAAATGCAGCCCGGAGACAAGGCATAGGTCTTTTCTTGCGTTCTCGTAGTTTTGCCCTGGCTCTCCGAAAATCAGCTGTGCAATCCTTCCGCGCTCATCGCCAACCTGGGATCGCTTGTCAGTAAAGTTCTTCCACACCTTGTTGAGTGAGTCCTCATAGAGGACCTTATCAGGTTCCTGCAGCCAGTCCAGGAATGCAGCTCGACGCTCGCGATGCATTCGCTTGTCCAGTTCACCTTCAGGAATCTCACTATCGGCGAGACGACCATATTGGGTAGTCGAAGTGGCTTTAATTCGCCTGCGTAATACCAGGTAACGAAGGTGCCTCAATGCTACGCCAAAAACGTTGGGATACTCCGTGGGCGAAGTCCGCAACTTCAAAGGGGAGTCCGCATGTACAGCAACCATGGTTTCGGACATATTCAGGTATCGATTAATATTCCGATGATAGTGGTCAAGTATTTCCGGGTGCTCCGATACAAAGTCTTTAGCGCTGTCTTCAATAGAGAGGATTCCAGAAACAATGACGTTCCTAAGGTTGTCGATCTTGTCATGTTCTCCGGGGTCGTAATCGACTATGCCATCGATATTTCCCTGCTTATAGAGTTCGTATGAGGAAACACCAACGAACTTTGCACATTCCTGCCATGACAAATTGTATCGCCGCACCAGGTTGGCGAGGCTGCGAGGATGGATGGTATTGAACACACCGGTTCGCAGACACAGGAGCATATTGCTGGCAGCGAGAGGAATTGCCCCACCGGAGTAACCCTGACCTATGATGATGCCCAGGGTCGGCACATCCGCATGGCACAATTCAGTTATTAGTTTTGATATTGAGTGCGCCTGATTGCTACCGTTAGCTTCCTCATACGGGTCAGCACCAGGCGTGTCCATAAACGTAACAATAGGCATAGAGCGAATAGCGAAACCGCGGGCTATTCTTGCGGCCTCCGTATGGTGCTCTGGCCCCCAGACACCGGTTGCATGTGCCCTGTCCTGAGTAATAAAGCCAACCCTACGCCTGGTCCCATGAAAATCCATTTCCAGTTCACAGGTATAAAGAGGACCAAAATCTTCTTCATGATGAACCGGCACACCCAGCGCATTGATAACATCGCGGGCACCCGGCCTGGTTGATTCTTCCGTTGGTGCGACGGTAGCCTCTATGTAGGCATCAACCTCCATATTGTGCAGCTGGTCCAGCTTGATTTCTATCTGGTGCTCAGTCAGCAAACCGCTGATGACGGATGCAGCTTCCTTTCGCGGGAACAGTGAAAAGTCCTGCGCCAGACTTTCCGCATTCTGATACAACAGGTCTATAGAGGCTGGTTCCTGAACCATATGATTTCTTTTTCTGATACCTGGTAGCTAGTCATGCGCGCTCAAGCAGGTGGTATCAGGACTATTTACACTGTTAACCCTGACGCTGCTTGTGACGGTGGATTCAAGTTCGCTAGGGTACCGCAACGGCTAAAGCCTTTCAATGAATCACCACCATAAAGAAACGATAACTTTATGATTTTATTAGTATTTACATAGGACAGAAAGAACCTACCCCTGCTCCACCGGGATCATGCCTATTTTGCTACGCCATTCTCGTGGGCCACTGATATGAACTGACTCACCTCGGCAATCAACCGCGACGGTAACCGGCATGTCTTCAACTTCAAATTCATGGATCGCCTCCATGCCAAGATCTTCAAATGCCACGACCCTGGATTTGCGAATGGCCTTTGAAACGAGGAAGGCAGCACCACCAACAGCCATGAGATACACGGCTTTGTGGTTTCTAATGGCATCGATCGCCACGGGACCCCGCTCAGCTTTGCCAACCATGCCCAGCAAACCCGTTTTATCGAGCATAAAGTCTGTAAATCCATCCATTCTGGTCGCCGTCGTGGGGCCCGCTGGACCAACCACCTCGTCACGAACGGGATCCACCGGACCGACGTAGTAGATAAACCTGCCCTTTAGGTCAACGCCTTCCGGGAGTGATTTCCCCTCAGCGTAGAGGTCACGCATTCGCCTGTGGGCAGCATCTCTTCCGGTAAGCATTTTACCCGACAACAACAGGCTCTCCCCGGGCTTCCACTGTGCAATTTCTTGAGCAGTAATGGTATCCAGATTTACCCGTTTTGATCCCTGGCCAGCCTCCCAGGTTACCGATGGCCAGTCATCGAGATTGGGTGGCGCCAATTCCGCCGGGCCTGACCCATCCAGCGTGAAATGTACATGTCGGGTTGCCGCACAATTGGGAATCATGGCAACAGGCAAATTTGCAGCGTGAGTTGGGTAATCAGCAATTTTTATATCTACTACGGTCGTCAACCCTCCAAGACCCTGGGCACCAATACCGAGCCCATTCACTTTTTCAAACAACTCAAGGCGCAGTTCTTCAATACGGGATGCCGGCCCCCTTGTTCGTAGTTCATGAATATCCACAGGGTCCATCAGAGCGCGTTTTGCAAGCAGCATAGCCTTTTCCGTCGTACCCCCAATACCAATGCCCAGCATCCCCGGCGGGCACCAGCCGGCACCCATGGTTGGTACAGTTTTGAGCACCCAGTCAACGATACTATCTGCAGGGTTGAGCATCACAAACTTTGATTTGGCCTCAGAACCACCTCCCTTTGCGGCAATCCTGACCTCAACCTTATCACCGGCAACGAGTTCCGTATGAATAACTGCAGGCGTATTGTCCTTCGTATTGACTCGCTTGCCAGCGGGATCAGCGAGAACCGATGCCCGCAGGATATTGTCCGGTAACGCATAGGCTCGGCGCACACCCTCATTGATCATATCTTCAAATGGCATATCGGTTTCAAAACGAACATCCATACCGACTGACACGAAAGCATAAACAATGCCCGTGTCCTGGCAGATTGGCCGGTGCCCTTCTGCACACATACGCGAATTCAGCAGTATTTGTGCCATCGCATCCTTGGCCGCAGCTGACTCCTCCCTCGCGTAGGCCTCACCCATCGCCCTGATAAAATCAGCCGGGTGATAGTAGGAGATATATTGCAGTGAGTCCTGGATGCTCTGTATCAGATCATCTCTGGTAATAAGGCTCATGACTTTCCCTGTTCAATTTCAGCAAAATATTATTGTACCAATCCTCTGGAAGCCTAAATACAGGCCGGCTGGCTCGCCGACCCATCGACTCCTAGAGCGTCAGATGCCACTACTCTAGCCATACATCAGGCGCATCAGGGACTCTGCAACACAGGCAGGTTTTTCAGACCCTTCCACTTCAACCTTTACTTGACGCTTTATCTGGATGGTGTCGGTGCCCTTCAATTCGGCGGACATCAGCGTGTGCCGTGCACGAATCTTTGAATTAACAGAAACTGGAGAAGGAAATCTCACCTTATCAAGCCCATAATTTACCCCCATGTAGACTCCCTCAAGGGCCTCGGGCTTTCTTGGCGGTATGGAATCCCCCAGGTGGACGATAAGCGACAGGGTAAGAAACCCATGGGCAATGGTCACCTTGTAAGGTGAAAGTTCAGCCGCCTTCTCCGGATCAATGTGAATAAACTGGTGATCGAGGGTTGCATCAGCAAAAAGATTGATGCGGTCCTGATCGACCTCAAACCACTCACTCACACCTTCCTCTTCACCTTCAAAAGACTTAAATATCTCTAGTGCCTGCTCTGCTTTTGTCGACATGGTTCCTTTCCCTGTTTCAATTTCAAGACCGCGCAGCATATCATATGACCTGCTGGTACAAATTCAGACTACGCCATTTCAACCTGATTTACACAGTAAACCCCTGCCAGGCACAACAACAAGATAGGGAATAGATGATTCACACCTTGAGCCACCATGAAACCCTGCGCAAAGGCATGCTCGCCCTCGTACTTATCATCTCGTTCCTACTCATCTGGTTTTTTCAGATTCCACATGTAACCCGATCGAGCTTCGCCGTTTCTGATGTCACCCGGAACACCCTGGATGCTCCCCTGTATGAAGAGACTTTTGTGTCAAAGGAAAAGACCAGGAAAGCCCACGCCGCCAGCGCCTTTGCCCTCAATAACAAGTTGGTGGCTTTCTGGTACGGGGGCAGTGAGGAAGGCGCCGGTGATGTGAAGATATACCGCGCCATATTTGAAGCTGGTGCCTGGGGGAATGCTGCCGCGCAGCTTGGCCCGGCAAAGGTGACACAGGACCTTGGCCGCTTTGTACGCAAGGTGGGCAATCCAGTCGGCTTCCGTCACGCCGATGGAAGAGTCTGGCTGTTCTTTGTCAGTGTTTCGGTTGGCGGCTGGGCGGGTAGTTCCATCAACCTGGTTGAATCCAACGACCAGGGGCGAAACTGGGGAAAGGTTAAGAAACTGGTCACCTCACCTTTCCTAAACCTGAGTACACTGGTGAGAAACCCACCCTTCTACTTTCAGGACGGAACCATAGGCCTGCCGGTCTACCACGAGTTTATCGGGAAATTTGGAGAGATCCTGCGCCTTGATACAGATGCCCGGATTATAGACAAGATTCGACTCAGTGAGGGCAGCTACTCACTGCAGCCCGTTATTGTGCCAGCCAGCAATTCCCATGCAATGGGTCTGATGCGATATGCCGGTGAACCCCCGATGCGTCTACTTGAATTCGAAACTACTGACGGCGGGAACAACTGGTCACAACCTGCCAAGTCAAAAGTTGCCAACCCAAATGCTGCCATTGCAGCGGTTTATATCGGAAACGATAAAATACTGGCCGTGGTCAACGATTCCACGATGGGCAGATCCAGCCTGAGCCTGGCCATCACCGATACGCAAAGGGGCTGGAAGGTGATTCATGCACTTGAGTTCGAAGATGTAAGCCCCGCAAGCCATGAGTACGAATACTCCTACCCCGCTATAACTCGCAATCGAACTGGCCTATTCGACCTCCTCTACAGCTGGAATCATCAGTCCATCAAGCACATTCGTTTTAATGATGCCTGGCTCGAGAACAAAATTGTCGCCGCCGGGGAGAGCTGGTAATGACGGCCATCCAAAGTCTGCTGCCTCTCATATCCAATGCGCTGCTGATCGCCTGCACTGCGCTGGCGATAGGCCAGCGCTGTCTGCCGCACAGGCATCAGCGTGCTGCACTCACTGTCCTGGCATTTATCATCGCCCTGTTCCCGTTTACAGGCCTAAGCCCAGCACACTACCTGGCGGGTCTCGTCGGGAATTTGAGTATCACTTCGTTAGCGCTTCTAGGGCTCTACATTGCCTGCCGATGTGGCGACATCAACCCAACTGAATCCATTCGTGCCGACTTGAACCGCCTCTATCTGATTGTTGGTATCACTGCCATCTTCCTGTATCCAAGTGCACTTGGTTTTTCACAAATGGATCTCTATAGGGAGGGCTACTACCCGATTGTACTTTCGCCCATGATGCTCTCAATCATTCTCCTGGGTATTTTCAGAAGCTGGTTCTTTCTCTCTAGTCTGCTGGCCCTTGTCTTTTTCGGCTACGGTCTTGGGATTTTTGAATCCAGCAACCTGTGGGACTATCTAGTGGATCCGCTCGTTGCTATTTTCTCTCTGACCCACCTCTGGAAAGCTGGCTCCAGCCTATTTCATCGCCTCAGTGAGCCGGCACTGCAAGCTGCAGCGGTCTCATTCGCAGGTTCTTTTCTGCTCTTTTCAGTATTCCTGTCGCACGTCAATCAGGACGCCTTTCGATATCAACTTGTTGTCGAAGATGGATTCACTGAAACGGTAACAGCCATTTCCTTATTCCTGGTCGTTATTGTCTGCATTTCTCGGCTGCGGAGATTGCGCAAGCATCGCCCCATCCTTTTCCTAGGAATGATTGGATTTGTAGGACTGGCTGGACTTTTTGGAGCTGGAGAGGAAATCTCCTGGGGGCAGCGGGTGTTCGGCTGGGAGACGCCTGAGGTGCTTCTCGACTATAACCGTCAGGCCGAAACCGGACTGCACAACCTGGTGGTTGAAGTGAATGACAAAAAGGTCAGCATTAACAAGGTAATTTTTGGAACCGGCCTTGCGCTAGCCATGCTCGTTTACCTGTTTGTGATGACCCCCCTGTACCGCAGACACAGGTTGCGAAATGGTCCCTTTGCGCGCCTCATCAACCGGTTTGCGATCCCGATGCCGAAAAATTACCAAGCGATAGGCTATCTGATTGTCGTAGCCTGCGTAGAACTCCTGATCGACTCTTCAAAGCGAGGAGAAATGACCGAATTTGCTGGATCAATTATTTTCCTGCTTAACGTTACCTTTCCGGACAATCAGGAGATATTCGATATTGATTTCGAGCAGTCGGTTTCATAGCATTAGGCGAGCGAATCGGTGTACCCTATGGGACACTAGGACTATGAAATTAGGAACAAGGTTCTAAAAACTAGGCTCTAAAAACTAGGTACTAGGCCGATCCTCCGGATCCCTGGTTTCACCAGCAAAAGAAAATAGCCCGGTGCAACTCTGGAAGCCTGAGTCAGCATGGAAACCACGCCCTGCTGTCAGCACACATTCAATTTACAATTTACACTTATTAGGAACAGATATGTCTGAAACAAATACCAACGCCGTATACATTGTAGCAGGTGCGAGAACACCAATGGGCGGGCTCCAGGGCGCGCTGGCAGAACTCACGGCCGTTGAGCTGGGCACTGCCGCTATTGCTGATGCTGTCAAACGTGCAGGACTTTCAGGGGATGATGTCGAAGAAGTGATTCTGGGGTGCGTGCTGCCCTCAGGTCTGCGCCAGGGACCCGCCCGCCAGGCTGGAATAGATGCAGGCATACCCGTCACCTCGGGTGCGACCACCATTAACAAATTATGTGGCTCTGGCATGAAAGCGACGATGCTGGCGCACGACCTGATCAAAGCCGGCACAAATGATGTCATGGTTTCAGGCGGTATGGAGAGCATGACCAACTCACCCTATCTGTTGCCAAAATCCAGGGGCGGCATGCGGATGGGGCACGGAGAAGTGCTGGATTGTATGTTTACCGATGGGCTCGAAGACGCCAAGACGGGAAAACTGATGGGAGCTTTCGCACAGGATGTGGCCGATCAAAATCAGGTAACCCGGGAAGCTATGGATGACTTTGCTATTCAGTCACTGCACCGTGCACAATCGGCGATCGATTCTGGCGCTCTGGTGGATGAAACTGTTCCGGTTACGATAAAAACGCGCAAGGGCGAGAAGGTCGTCAGCGATGATGAGCAGCCGGGAAACGCCAATATAGATAAAATTCCAACATTAAGACCAGCTTTCAAGGAAGGTGGTACGGTGACCGCGGCAAACTCTAGTTCTATCTCTGACGGTGCCTCCGCACTTGTACTTGCCAGCGAGTCCGCGGTCAATTCACTCGACCTGAAACCCATGGCGAAAATTGTAGCCCATGCAACCAACTCCCGGGATCCATCTGAATTCACTCTGGCACCTATCGGTGCAATAGAAAAATTGCTCACCAAGACCGGCTGGCAGAAGGATGACGTTGATTTGTTTGAAATCAATGAAGCTTTCGCCATGGTAACCATGTTAGCTATTCGTGAACTGGGGCTGGACCCGGAAAAAGTCAATATTCACGGCGGGGCGTGCGCCCAGGGACACCCCATAGGCTCAACTGGATCACGCATCATTGTGACCCTCATGTATGCGCTGAAGAAGCTTGGCAAGACGCGAGGCATTGCAGCTCTATGCATCGGTGGGGGCGAGGCGACAGCCATCGCCATAGAAATGGTTTAGGCAACCACGTACAATTCTCTATTCGATTCAGGAGTTAGTTTCTTGACACACCTGCCTGTTATAGTCGGCTTTGGCGGGGTCAACCCAGCTGGTCGTAGTTCCGGACATCACGCTTATCGGCGGCTTGTAATCGACAAGCTCGGCGCCGAGGCAAGTGACCGAACCTTCGCCGCGCTCGCAGCACTAATGGGCGGCCAGGACGATCACGACTTTATCACCAGACATACCCTGATCCGGAAGCTGGAAAGCAACCTGTTCGATGCAAGAGCCATACGTCTGAATAAAACCGCCAAATTGTCAGCCCCGCAGGATCGGCCCGTTACTTTCACCATTTCACCAAATCAGTTGCCGGACAACCTCCCGGCAAACTGGAGTCTGGACACAACCGACAGCAGAATGACCATCGTGACAGTGGAAACTGACCTCGAAGTCATGCTTCCCGATACCCGTATATCGAAGGTTCAGTCTGCCGGTCAGTTACCAACGGGCTTCTATCCGCATAAGCTGTACCAGAGTCGTAATCATCCACGTGGATTGCAGCTGACCGTATACGGTGCATCGGATGCCATTCAGTCCCTTGGTATCAACTGGCAGGAGGTCCGGGACCGGGTTCCCGCAGACCAGATCGCCATCTACGCAAGTAGTGCAATGGGGCAACTCGATGCCAATGGCTCCGGGGGCATGCTGCAGTCCGGGTTGATGGGCAAGCGCGTCAGTTCCAAAAACCTGGCGCTTGGGCTTGCACAAATGACCGCCGATTTTGTCAATGCCTACATTCTTGGCAGTGTTGGCAGCACCGGCGCAAATGTCGGAGCATGCGCAACATTTCTCTATAACCTGAGACAGGGGATTGAGGATATTCGCTCCGGTAAGTTCAGGGCCGTGCTCGTCGGATCGAGTGAGGCACCCCTTACACCGGATGTTATCGAGGGTTACCGCACCATGGGTGCTCTAGCCGAAGATGAGGCGCTGAAAAAGCTTGATGACTATGCCTCAAAGGAACCAGATTACCGACGTGCCTGCAGGCCCTTTGCAGAAAACTGTGGTTTCACCCTATCGGAGGGATCTCAATTTCTGATTCTGTTTGATGATGAACTTGCACTCGAAATGGGCACCAATATTTACGGTTGCATTGCAGATGTATTTATCAATGCAGATGGGTTCAAGAAGTCAATTCCGGGTCCAGGAATAGGCAACTATGTCACCGTCGGCAAAGCCATGGGGCTGGTCAAATCCATGCTCGGTGAAGACGCGCTCCGAAATAGAACCTACATGCAGGCACACGGAACGGGCACACCCCAGAACCGGGTTACCGAGTCTCATATTTTCAACGAGATGGCCAAAAATTTCGGTATAGAAAAGTGGCCCATAGCAGCGATCAAATCCTACCTTGGCCACTCACTGGCCTGCGCCGCGGGTGACCAGATTACGGCTTCACTGGGCGTGTGGAATGATGGCATCATCCCTGGCATCACCACCGTCGACAAGATCGCGGACGATGTACATTCAAGTAATCTCGACTATCTACTGAAACATCGGGAGATTGATCCCAGCTCAATGGATGCCAGCTTTATCAACTCAAAAGGGTTTGGTGGCAACAATGCAACTGCCATAGTTCTAGCCCCCCACGTTACCAAATCGATGCTGAAGAAACGCCATGGTAAAGACAAGATGAAAAACCATGAGCACCTCAACGAAGCTGTTCAGCAAAGAACAAAAGACTATGATGACGACATGATCAAAGGGGATACGTCACTCATTTACAAGTTTGGTGAAGGTGTAATTGATGGTGAAGAACTGGCCCTGTCAGCGGATAAGATCTGTATTCCAGGGCATGTGCAGGATATCAGCCTCGAAATTCCTAACCCCTACGAAGACATGACATAAAACCGGAAATTCCCTGCTTCAGATTTCCCTGGTTGACCTGAAGGTTATATCGGGCCAGCGCTCTTCGATCAAAGATAAATTCACACGGGTGGGAGCAAGATAGGCAAGGTGACCACCACCATCCAGGGCAAGATTTGATTCCGCCTTTCTTTTGAAGTCCGCCAGCATTCTCTCATCTTCGCACTCAACCCAGCGGGCTGTGAAAACATTGACCGGTTCATAACCGCAGTCAACCTTGTACTCATCCTTCAGGCGAAAAACAACGACATCAAACTGCAGTATACCAACCGCACCAAGAATCATGCTGTTGTTATCAAGAGGCAAAAACACCTGAGTTGCGCCCTCCTCCGATAACTGCGTCAGGCCTTGATTGAGTTGCTTACTCTTCAGGGGGTCCTTAAGGCGGACACGGCGGAACATTTCCGGGGCAAAATGTGGAACACCAATAAAACGGAAATCCGCACCTGCGGTAAAGGTGTCTCCAATCTGGATGGTGCCATGGTTGTGAAGCCCTATTATGTCTCCAGACCAGGCCTCCTGGGCCTGGGCGCGCTCACCGGCAAGAAAGGTTACCGCATCGCTGACTCGTATATCTTTGCCCGTACGAACATGCCGCATCTTCATACCCTGCTCATACTTACCGGAACAAACCCGCATAAAGGCGACCCGGTCACGGTGCTTGAGGTCCATATTAGCTTGAATCTTAAATACAAAGCCGGAGAATTCCTCGCTCCTGGGATCAATCAATTCGTTGCTGGTTTCCCGAGGCAGGGGTGGCGGCGCATAGTCGACAAAACCATCGAGCATTTCCATTACACCGATATTTTTCAACGCCGTACCAAAATAAACAGGCGTCAGTTTCCCGGCCAGATATTCTTCAAGGTCGAAATCATGACTTGCTCCCCGCACCAGTTCGATTTCATCTTTCAGATCATCGAGTATTTCACCAAGTGCGGCGACGGCATCGTCACTATTAATACCTTTGATCACCTGAATTTCGGTGATGCTGTCCCCACGACCGGCTTCCAGCAGGTGTATTTCGTCCTCATACAGATGATATATCCCCCTGAATCTGGCACCCATGCCAATAGGCCAGGTTACGGGTGCACATTTGATCTTGAGAATATCTTCAACCTCATCGACCACTTCTATTGGATCCCTGATCTCGCGGTCGAGCTTATTGATGAATGAAAGAATGGGCGTATTTCGAAGCCTGCAGACCTCCATCAGCTTAATGGTTCTGTCTTCAACACCCTTGGCACCATCTATGACCATTAGCACCGAATCCACAGCCGTCAGTGTTCGGTAGGTATCTTCTGAAAAATCTTCGTGACCCGGTGTATCAAGCAGGTTAACGATTCGACCCTCATAGGGAAACTGCATAACAGAGGTTGTAACAGAGATCCCTCTCTGCTTTTCCAACTCCATCCAATCGGAGGTTGCGTATCGGTCAGATTTTTTTGATTTTACGGTTCCGGCTAACTGGATGGCCCTGCCATACAGCAGCAACTTTTCTGTGATCGTCGTCTTGCCCGCATCCGGGTGAGAAATAATTGCGAATGTTCGTCGTTTGTCTACTTCCTGATTAATCACAATATCTGCTGCATGGATACGAAAAGCGACGCATTATAGCCATGCCTTCTCCAATTCAAAAGTCACAAATTGTACAGGTGGGGATCCCTCACTATAGCTAGCGCAAACCGGCTGGGGCAAAACCTGGTGATCCTGGCTACAAATCCATTGCTAGCACCAGCGCATCTTCCCTGCCAACAAAGGCAGGGTAGTAATTCGGCCTGACGCCAACTTCATTGAAACCAAGGCTCTCGTAGAGCTTATAGGCAATGAGATTCGACGGGCGAACCTCCAGATACATTCTTCTCGCATTGGCTACCCTGGCCCTACCAACCAAGTGTTCAACCATGATTCTGCCGAAGCCATGACCCTGGCACTCAGGGTGAAAACAAACATTGAGCACATGCGATTCTCCGGCAGCAACAGTCATAATGCCGTGACCAATCACCTTGCCAAGGTACGTCAGCAGCCAGCACTCATATCCCGAATTTATACAATCTCTGAATATCCCTTCTGACCAAGGGTGAGTGTAACCCCGGCGTTCAATCTTGAGGACAAATGGCAGGTCAATAAACGTCATCTTCACAATCTCATGATCAAAAGCAGTAACACTACTCATGATGAACCACGCTGTGAATTGAGCCTTTGCCAGAGATTTCTTTTGCCCTGCGCACCCTGACAAATATCGCTGATGGCATCCAAAGCAAGAACCTTTCGTCCATCAAGGGTACTGATACCGGATTCATCCGGCTCCAGTCCAGGAATAATATCCACAGCACGGTCACCAAACACCAGCACCAGGGGTGGCAAGCTACTCATTCTGTGGGATACGGCTTCGCCTGGGGTCCTGCCGGCACCGTCACTGGACTCGCGACTGGACTCCGGCCACTTCAAGTTATTCAGCGTTGGCTTATGACCTCCACCATTTAGAGACAGAGCAATATCAGCAATAAAACGTTTTGCCGCTGGCGAGATCACTTCCTGCTCATAGTCGAGCGATATGCAGATGCCAAAGGTTCGATAGTTCAGGAAGCAGAGTTGGAATTCACCAGTTTCCACTTTTTCCACGGCAACCGGTTCGTCGACCTCGGGCCTGTCCCTGAGAACCCAAACGTCGATACCCATTTTCTCCAAGTAGGAATTTCGCACCTTTCCCCTAGCTGCCAGGATTTAGTACAGTTTAGATTTTCTTGGCCCTGAGTAGAAATACTTTATGTATAACTCTTAAACTAGGCGCCGATAGCTAATCATCCTCTTGAGGCTTTTCGCCATAGTCCTGCCAGGGCTTATCCTGCTCCCTGATAACTTCACGAAAGCCCTTATCGGCAAAGGGCTCGACCCACTGCTTTGCCTCTTCCGTATAGCGGGTCATGCCATCAAAAAGGGTTCCCAACAGCTGGGTTGTCCGCAACCCCATGTTTTCAAATGCCTGGTTAATCAGCATTTTGTTCAGTGCGAGCTGATTTGCTGGAATACTGGCGAACCGCCTGGCTTCACTTTCAATAGCATCTGCCAACTGATCCGGTTCCACCGCCTGGGAAACCAGTCCAATCCGATAAGCGGTAGCGGCGTCATGGCTCTCCCGGTCAACAGGAACTGTTTTGCATGTTCCAGGCCCAGGCCGGTAGACCCACAACATTGTCGCTGGCGTGCCGTAGATTCTGCTCGGAACGTACCCGATGTGGTCATCACTGGCCATGTAAAGCAGATCACAACAAAGCACCAGGTCAGTCGCACTACCAATCGCCCAGCCCTTAACCTCTACGAGCACAGGTTTCGGACACTCCCAGATGCTTATAAAGCGGCGGACATTATTGCCCATG
>PBRQ01000004.1 GCA_002725995.1 Gammaproteobacteria bacterium | reverse complement strand
GAGATAAAAGCTAGGCCGAGTGAGCTTCTCCGATCTCATCAGCTTTCTGATTACTCGTTGATAAATAGCAACCCTTGCGGAGCTTGATGATAACCTATTCTGGCATATGTGGGTCATCGTCCTCCACCAGAAGGTGGGCGCCGGTTACAGGTTGCTCGGCGATTAAGGTTTCCAGCTGTGCACCGTGCTCATGTTCCTCATCGGCAAACAGGGTTGCCACCCGCACGGTCTCTTCATCGGTACTATTTTCGGCTGCGTTGCGGTAAAAAAGCTCCGCTGCACGCTCATTCTGTAAGGCCAGTTCCATAGCCTGACGCAGGCTCATGCGATAGTGCTGTGCCTCGTAGCTCAGGGTTTCCGGCGGTTCAGCCTCGGGCCAGCTAAATTCCCACGCTCTTAGCGTGGGCAGGGTTATGCCCTGGGCAAACTCTGTTACTTCTGTAAGATGGCGGCGCGCTTCACTGGCCATGCGGCCAAAGAATTGTGCCACCTCTGTGTTGTGATGAATTTCCATGGTGTCTGCCATTTCCAGGTAGCGCTCCAGGGCCTCTGACTCCAGCTCCACCGAGTGGGCGAGAAAATTCGCCAGTTGCTTGTTGCTCATGATCCTATCCTGAAAGATTCTGCCAGCTGTGCCGGTGTAGTGGGTGTGGTGCTGGAATGCTGCGGCGGCCAGGTATCCCGGCCCTGCTGGTAGAGGATGCCTGTCTGGAAACCGTCCTCGTGCAGGAACAGCTCTGCCGCTTCATCTTCGTTGGTCAGTACCGGTTCCTGGCGTTCGTGAACAATTGCTTTCCAGTCTGTCTGCCCCGGGCAGAAGGTAATGCACTGCGACATAACATGAACGAAGCTGAACCCCTGGTGCTCTACAGCCGAGGCAATTAACCCCGCCATCTGGTTGGGGTTGCCGGAATAGCCCCGGCCTATCCAGGTCGCGCCTGAGGCCAGCGCCAATGCAGTGGGTTTAAAGGGCCGCACACCGGTGCCGTGGGGCGTCAGTTTGCTGCTGGTCCAGTCCATGGGTGTGGTGGGGGAGGCCTGGCCCTTGGTCATGCCGTAAATCTCGTTATCCATGACGATGTAGGTCATATTGACGTTGCGTCGGCAGGCGTGGATAAAATGGTTGCCGCCAATGGAAAAACCATCGCCGTCGCCGCCCATGGCGATTACCGTGAGGTCTGGTCGTGCGACTTTCAGGCCCTGGGCGATCGCCAGGCCGCGACCGTGCACGCCATGAAATCCGTAGCTGTCTACATAGGCCGGTAGTCGCGAAGAGCAACCGATACCGGACACCAGCACCGTGTCGTCCTTGTTGATTGCCAGTGCCGCCATGGCCTTGGTGATAGCGTTAAGCACTGAGAAATCGCCGCAGCCAGGGCACCAGATCGGCTTCACCGTGGACTTGTAATCCTTGGCTTTCAGTTTGATCATTTCTGTCATGGTGCCATTACCTCAAGTGCTGCATCTGCAATATTGTGTGGATTCAAGGGCACAGGCCCCGCCACTGCGTAGCTATGTACGGCCTGGTTGAAATCTACCTGCGCGCGTAGGTAGCGATATAGCTGTTGGCTGTCATTCTGCTCGATCACCAGCAGCCCGCTGGCACCTTCAAGCGCAGACTGTAATGAGTCCAGTGGCAGCGGTGACAGCAAGCGCAGCGAGATCACTCGCGTGTCTATGCCACGCTCTGCCAGCACAGCAGCAGCTTCAGCTACCGCCGCGTGAGAGGAGCCGAAACTGACCAGCGCCAGAGGGCCGCTGCCGCTGACTCGTGCCCAGTCTGCACCAAAGTCAAAATCGGTGAGCTTGCGTTGACGCTTACTTAATTGCTGTTGGTGATCTGAGTCCCTGGCCGATGGAGTACCCTTTTCGTTGTGCTCCAGGCCGTCGGCAGTGAAGCGATGACCAGCTTCGCCGGGGGCGGCGAGGGGGGACACACCAGATTCTGTGAGCTGATAGCGCAGGTAATCGCCATCCGCCACAGGCTGCTGCGGTAATTGCCACTCACAGCAGCGCGGCTGCGATACCACCGCCGTAGACTGACCAATAAACTGATCAGAGAGCACGATAGCTGCAGTTTGCAGGTGCTGGGCCAGGTGCACAGCCCAGCCGGTAGTGAAGACGCAGTCGGCAATATCCAGGGGCGCCATTACCAGGTGCGGTGCATCGCCGTGGAGGACGTGCAGGGCGATATTGAGGTCGCTCTGTTCCGACTTGGTGGGGATGCCGGTGTGTACGTCGTCAAAGCCTTCTGGACAGATTGCGTCCTGATTTAAGAGACACTTCAGCTCATCAGGGTCTGTGATTTCATCTGGTTATCGTAATGCATCTTGCGACGCATCGCCAAAGTGTTCAGTTTTATCTGCTCGCGACGTTCCAGCACCTGCTGTCCCCGCCCATAGTACACAGGCGCCAGGCCAGGATGTATCGGGAGTAGTCGTCGAGAATCGTCGACAGGTAATACCAGCCCCAACCGATGATCTTGCAGTAGGTAAAATCTGTCTGCCACATCTCGTTCACCCGGGTGGTCGGATGCTGGAACTTGTCACCTGCCTCCATCAGGATATAGGCGGGGCTGGTTATCAGGTCTTGGGCTTTGAGGAGCCGATAGACGGTAGATTCAGAAACAAATCGCTCTTTCTCGTCCGTGTACGTCACCGCGATTTCCCGGGGTGAAAGCGCCGGTTTCTTCAGCGCCAGATCCACTATAGCCACCTGCTCATCTTCAGGCAGCTTGTTCCAGGCAGAGCGGGGAACAGGTTTTCGATCCTCAAGTGCATCAATGCCTCCAGCTTCATAGCGCTTCAACCAGGCATAAAATGTGGACCGGTGGATATCCAGACGGGTAAGTGTCTGTTTAACCGACAGGCTGGACTGCTCCACCAGGCGGATGATTTCATACTTCTCCGAGGCCGAATATCTCATATATCGTCCGCCCCATCCCCGGTCACGCTTTTTTTGAGCAACCGGTTTTCCATGAGCAACTCTGCCACGGCCTCCTTGAGGGCGGCAGATTCTGAGCGGAGATCTTTGACCTCAGTGGTGGTAGCTTCCCGGGCGGTATCGCCAGCCAGGCGTTTTTTACCTGCCTCCAGGAATTCCTTGGACCAGCGGTAGTAGACGTTGGTATTGATGCCCTCACGGCGGCACAACTCGGCTACACTGTCCTCGCCTCGGAGGCCGTCCAGAACAATACGAATCTTCTCCTCCGCGGAATACTGGCGTCGTGTTGCCCTGCGGATATTGCGTACAGTCTGTTCAGAACTGCGTTTGTTGGGATTACGTTTTGTCATCATCGTTCCTCTTGGGATTAACGATGAGCCAAATGTGTCTCTTAAGCAATCAGGTCAATGTGTCCAGATGGTGCTGACGGGATACAACTGGCGGAGCTGACCAGGCTATCGAGAAGAGTCTGGCGAACAATATTTTTTGATCGTCCATTCAAACAATGAATCTCTTCGATCACCAGTCTGTGTTGAGCAATGAGCCTTCGCAATGCCTCGACTTGTATTTCAAGTTGGACAAATGAATCTTCCTTATATGGATCTTGTTGACCTGATGAGTCACGCTTAACATTTTCAATAGCGCGAGGAAAATCACGGTAGCTCAGTGCTTCGTCAGTTGATTGGTCAAATAAAGCCTTCATATGAATCCTCTTTGCCTATCATGGCATTAGTGTACGGCTGTACGCAGATGATGGTGCATGCATGCTGCGCCAAAATCTGGTTGATGCCCAACAGATTCTGAGTGTTGAACATGCCTGTAAAGATATTCTAAGTGCTCACCGATGCACGCCTGTTCTTCAGGGTGGCAGGACAATTCGCGTGTCAGCCATTTTACTGCCATCCAGTAAATTTCCTGGCACTGATCTGCATAACCGAGTTTTCCGAAAGCATCAGTCAACAATAATGCTGAAGAGGTGAATAGCTCATAAGCGCACTTCGGCTCAACCGCCTTTGTTGTCATCAGGATTTCAGACGTTTCAAACGCACACCCGAGATGAGGCAGCGCTTCTTGCCACATTTGCTGCTCACAGAGAAGTTGTCCGGTATCGAACCCATTCTGCCAGCAATGAATTGCCTGCTCCGGATTTCGGGAGAGTTCCATCCGGTGCGTGCCACATAAAAACTTTAATTTCATAACCATTATTCCGCAGTTGATGTCCGTTCGCAGTAAATAATAATGATTATCATTTACATTGCAAGTGAGAATCATTATTATTTGAGAAAATTCACTCACTGGAGCATTAAGTAATGAACAAGAAGGCCCTATTCCTGGCAATAACTACCGTTTCGCTATCGAGTATCGTGGTGGCAAGCGAAGACGTTACCGGTAACCCATTAGATCAAACCAATGCCGGGGTTATGGAGCATGTGATCGTTATGGCGACTAAATTACCGCGACAGCAGGCTGACATAGCAGGCACGGTCAGTGTTATCTCTGCTGAAGAGCTGGAACAGCAGGTAGCCAACGACCTGGACGATCTGATTCGCTATCAGCCTGGTATATCTATGGACACTGCGGGACGAGGTGGTAATCAGGGCTTTATTATTCGAGGTATCGGCGGGAACCGTGTGTTGACCCTGCTTGATGGTGCGCGAAGTAACGATATTTACTCTGCAGGACCTGCCTCCTACGGCCGCGATTCATTTGAAGTAGACGACTTAAAAAGTGTCGAAGTGATACGAGGGCCTGCATCGGTGCTTTACGGTGCCGACGCTTTAGGAGGCGCGGTTATTCTGAATACCAAGTCCCCCAAAGATTATGTTACCGAAGGCGATGATACCTACTTTGCACTCCGTACGGCGGGTTCGAGTGCTGATGAGCAGGGGAAAATAGGTTTTACTGCCGCAACCCAGCAAAATGATTGGGGGTTTGTTGCCCAATATACCCGCCGGGATTTTAAAGAAAAAGACATTGAGGGCACTGGAGAGCTGAACCCTCAGGATGGCGTGTCCGATGCTTTGTTATTGAAATCGGTCTGGATGCCCAACGATAGCCATCAAGTTACATTGACTCTGGATGCACTGCAGGAAGATATCGATTACGAGCTCATTGGCGATCTCAGCTCAAGTGTCACCGAATCACTCGGTAGAGATGAAACCGAGCGTTATCGTGTCAGTTTGAGCCACCACTGGCAATTGGATACGGCGTTTTCGGATCACATTGATACTCAATTGTTCTGGCAAAAAACCGATGCGCTACAGAACACCGTACAGCAAAGAACCAGTTATTCATTTCCCTTTGCACCGTTTGGGGCCGATGCCGAACGCAATACCGATTTCGAGTTTAATCAGCGGGTTGTCGGCTTTGGCTCCACTTTAGTTAAAGCGTTTACTGTGGGAGATGTTCAACACACCATGGTGTACGGAATCAATTATGAAGTGACTGACACCGAACGCCCTCGCAATCGCTGTGAAACCGACGCCGTAACAGGTGCTCAAACCTGCGATATTCTCGCTTTCCCGTTTTCCGGTGCAGAATCTTTTCCTAACAAGACGTTTCCTGATACCGAGACCACTCGTAGCGGTATTTTTTGGCAGGATGAAATAGTGCTGGGTGATAGTGGGTTTACGCTAATTCCCGGGGTTCGCTACGACTATTACAACATGGACGCAGATTTAAGCGGAGTTGTTGATATTGCCGGGTTTTCTGTTGAATCAGTAACCGAAGAGGATGTTTCTGTAAATCTCGGGCTAATTTACGATGTCACCGATCAAGTCTCCCTCTTTGCCCAATATGCAGAAGGCTTTCGTCCCCCTAACTTTGATGAAGCGAATCAATCCTTCGTTAATCTGAACTTTAACTATGCGACTGTACCCAACCCAGATCTGAAGCCCGAAACCAGTCAAGGCATTGAACTGGGTATTAAAGCCAATCTATCTAATGCCTACCTGAGTTTTGCAGTATTCGATAATCATTACGAAGATTTTATCGACAGTCAATTTGTTGGAAGCGACAACGGCATCAGCCTGTTCCAGGATCGAAATATCGGCGAAGCACGCATCTATGGCGCGGAGTTTACAGCTACCTGGCAACTGACCGACCAATGGCGGGTAAATAGTAGCATCGCCTATGCCCGTGGAGATGATGAAGAGGCCGACCAACCATTGGATTCCGTTGAACCACTAACCGGCATCTTCGGTATTGCATATACCGCAGCTGATGATCGTTGGGGTGTGGAAACGGTACTAACTCTGGTCGATAACAAAGACCGCGTCTCAGATGACACCCGTGTCACTAATAATGGCTATGGCGTAGTGGATGTGTTTGGGCACTACAATTTTACCGATAAAGCCAGTTTAAGGCTGGGAGTTTTTAACCTGTTCAACAAGCAATATGCTCGCTGGGCCAACCTTGAAGGTCTAGCCTCGACCAGCACTAGTGTGGCGCTGGCCCAGGAAGCGGGAACCGAGTTTCGAGTCGGATTTAATCTGGAGTTTTGATTCGTAAAAATACGATGAAAGCAGATATCGACTGAAAAACACGTTAATCACATAAGTTAGCAGGCCTGACGAGTCACTCTCACGACTTGCCCGGCCTGCTTTATCGCATTTGATCTAAGAGTCAGACCTATGAATATACAAAAACTTGAACAGCTAATGTATCAGTTGTCAGATCTTTTTCTGGCACCCGTCCTGGTGCTATTGGTAGCCTTGTTTGCTTATAGCCTTTTTGCTATCGGCGGCTTCAGCTATCAAGCATTCCAGCGTCGTTCTAACAAAAAACACTATGCGGGTGCGATCCGTGACCCGGCAAGAGTCATGAAAGCCAATAAGCTACAAGGCTATCCCTTGATTGAGTTATTTCTGGCCTCGCTACAGGCCAATTTGGTAAATACCACTAAAGATGTGCCACGTCTTAACAAAGATCAATTGGATGTTGCCGCCTTAAAGGAGCTTGAAATGGTGCGAACGGTTAGCCGATTGGCCCCCATGCTAGGCCTGATTGCCACCATGGTGCCAATGGGGCCTGCCCTAAAAAGTCTAGCCGATGGTAACGTACAAGGCATCAGCGAAAACCTGATTGTGGCTTTTTCTGCCGTTATCTTTGGTCTGGTGATCGCATCAATCACCTTTTGGATAGCCACCATTAAGAAACGCTGGCTGGCCACCGAACTGGTGGACTTGCTACCTCTCATCGAAACTCCTTTGAAAATACCAAACAGCGATGAAGGTGCCGTAATAGTAGGAGAAGAACGTGAAGCTGCTTGATGAAGATGAAGCCATCAATCCGGCGCTGTCACTGGTTAACTTAGTCGATGTTTTTCTGGTATTGATCGCAGCGTTACTGATTGCGATTGCTCAAAACCCCATGAACCCGTTTTTGGAAGAAAACATGATGGTGATCAAAAATGCTGGCACACCGGATATGGAGATGATTATTAAGAACGGTGAAAAAGTCGAAACTTATAAAAGCAATGGTGAGATTGGCAGCGGCGAAGGCGTTAAAGCAGGAACCGCCTATAAGCTGCCGGATGGCTCGATTGTTTATATTCCAGAGTGAATCCCCCAATGAATTTTAAAATGCTAAAAAATTTTTTCAGGCTTAACATTGCCATCGTATTGAGTGCTGTTTGTGCTACGCTATTGCTGCCTATGTCAGCGGCAGCCGATGCGAGAGAGCATTTAGATAAAAGTGAAGAATATCGCATTCTTATTGTTACCGGCCGCCACAGTAATAGAGCGAAAGTATCGCTGCTCAAAAAAGTGATAAAAGAGAGCGCTTCTCCAGGTGCGTTTTCCATTGAAACCAAGTCCGATAAAAATCTTGGCGAAGTACCGGAAGCCCTGCAGGAGTTTTCGAAGCATCACCTGGTAATTCTGGATACAGCGTCAGCACGCACCTCTAAGAAGAACTACGAAAAGTATCAGGGCCGGCTGAATGGGCTTTCCAACAAAATATTTGCAATACAAGCCACAGATAATAGCGGTCTTCGTGTAGGTATCAGTGAGCCTGAGGCTGAAACCATTCATCAATACTACGAAAATGGTGGTGAAGAAAACTTCAAGAGATTGGAAGATTTTCTTAAATACCGGGTACAACACAGCGTTATTAGTGAAAACGTTGCAGAGCCAATTATTTATCCTGAGATCGGTCTGTATCACCCGGATTATGAAAATCTGATCTTCCCCTCGCGTGAAGCCTATACCAAATGGCGCGGGGCGATTCAGCCGGGGAAAAGAGTTGTTGCATTAAACTTGCAGCGGGCATCGATTGAGTCCAATCAAACCACCTTGATCGATGAGGCGATTAAGCGCATTGAAGCCAAGGGCCATTACGCGTTGCCTTTCTTTTTTGAGTTAAGTCCCAGTGTTTCCGATTATTCAGCGCTTATTCAAGAGAATACGAATGGCAGAGTAGAGACCGTGGCTGATGTCATCATCAACTTCCGCAGTATTCACTGGGCCAACAAGCGCAAACAGGAATTTGAGAAATTTGGTATTCCAGTAGTTCAGGCCATTACTCATTACGACGGCGATCAGAAAGCCTGGGAAGAAAGCGAAGAAGGGATCTCCTCGGCTATGTTGCCGTTTACCCTGGTGCTACCCGAGTCAGCAGGCATTATTGATCCCATTGTTGTTGCGGCAATGAATCACCGCAAACAACAGATTGAAGTTATCGATTACCAGCTGGAATTCCTGGTTGAGAAAGCACTCAATTACGCAGGTCTTGCGGTATTGAGTAATGCAGACAAAAAAATCACCACTATGTTCTGGGGCGACCAGGATATGGGAGCCTCATTCTTGAATGTACCGGAGAGTTTACAGTCCATTAGTCATCGCCTTAATGAGGAAGGCTATAGTGTTGATAAGCGGGATTCCGAGTACTTTATTAATAATGTTGAGCGGATTCTTACACCCTTTTACCGCGAGTACGAACTTGAAGCTCTGATCGATGATGATCTGGCTGAGCTGTTACCGCTGGAAGACTACAGGAAGTGGTTGCAGACCGTTCCCCGGGAAACGGCTGATGGAATTATTGAACACTGGGGACAGCCAGAAGATAATTTCATGATTACCGAGCGCGATGGCAAAAAGTATTTTGTTATTCCGCGCATCCGCAACGGCAATATGTTGATACTTCGTCAACCGCCCCGCGGTGATAGTGCAGACACTGAGCAGGGCCTGTACCACAACACTAAGATCCCCATGAATCACTATTATCTGGCGGCGTACTTCTATGCCCGGGATTACTGGAATAGTGATGTATTTATTCATCTGGGTACTCACGGAACCCATGAATACCTGCCAGGTAAAGACCGCGGATTATCTCGCTATGACGGCGCGAACCTGTCAACGGGCACCTTGCCCATTGTATACCCCTATATCATTGATGATGTTGGTGAAGCGATACAGGCAAAACGCCGTGGCAATGCGGTCATCGTGAGTCATATGACACCACCATTTGCGGCCGCGGGTTTGCAGGGTGTTACGGCAGATATGCATACCTTAGTGGATCAGTATCGCCATATCGATACCGGTGGTGTAAAGGAGAAGACCAAACAGCACATCATTGATCTGTGCCACGAAGAAAACCTGTGTAAAGACCTCAATTATGATCAAGCTCAAATTGACGCGGATTTTGATGCTTTTCTGCAAGCACTTCACGACTACCTGGAAGAGCTAGCCTCAGCAAATCAGCCTTTGGGTTTACACACTTTTGGTGAATTGCCTGAACAGCGCCTGGTTATTTCTACCCTTGGCCAAATGCTTGGCAATGAATTTCTTGGAGTGGCTGCTGACTTTGAAAAAGACCACTATGAACATGAGGACCACCACGATCATGGTGACGATCATGGTGACGAGCATGGCGAAGAACATGAAGAAATTTCTGATGGTCTAATGCACTTTGTTGATGAAGACCTGGAAAATACCGCCGGCTTCAAAACCCTGCGCGATTTTGTCGTCAACAAGGGTGATGATAGCGAATTGAGCCGTGAGATCAGGCCTTACATTGCGCAAGCCAAACAGTACTATGAGGACATCACCGGCATTAAAGAGCTGGACAACCTGGTTGCAGGTTTGAACGGCGAGTACATTCCTCCTAAGAACGGTGGCGACCCGGTGCGCAACCCAGGATCATTACCTACGGGCTTTAACATTATCGGTTTTGACCCATCACGCCTGCCTACCAAAGCGGCGTTTGAGCAGGGTACCGAGCTGGCCGAAGAGCTTATTGCCAATTACTACAAAAAGCATGGCCAGTACCCCGATAAACTCGCGTTCTCACTGTGGTCTGTTGAAGCCATGCGTCACTACGGTGTACTGGAAAGCCAGGCACTCTATGCCATGGGTATACGCCCCCAATGGAGTGATGATGGGCGCGTCATTGGTACCGAAATTATTCCCGCTTCGGAACTAAAGCGCCCCCGGGTTGATGTGGTGTTATCGGCGACTGGTTTATACCGCGATGCCTTTCCCAATGTCATGGAAATGCTGGCCAAGGCCGTCAAAGAGCTGTCAGAGCTGAAAGAAGCCGGCAACTCTATCTGGGATAATAGTCAAAAGGTCAAAGAGCAATTGATCGCTGAAGGGGTGGATGCCGAAGAAGCGGAATATCTCTCCAGCGTACGTATATTTGCCAACGCCTTTGGGCAATACGGTTCCGGTGTTGATGAGCCCATTATGCAAAGTGATACCTGGGAGACCGACGAAAAAATTGCTGATAATTACCTGGCAACAGTGGACCGCGTCTTTGGTGCGGACAGAAGCCGTTGGGGTCAGAAGATCGAAGGTCTCTACGCCAAGCAGTTGTCAGGTACTGACGTTGCCTTATTCGCACGTTCCTCCAATCTCTACGGCATGATCACTTCGGATGATCCGTTTGAATACTTCGGTTCACTGGCATTGGCTGTGCGCAACATCGACGGCAAAAGTCCGGAGATGATCATCAGCAATCTGCGTAATCCAAAGAAAGCGAAGATGGAAACGGCCGCGGATATGCTGGCGAAGGAGTTACGTACGCGCAATTTCCATAAACGCTGGATTACCGAAATGCAAAAAGAGGGATACAGCGGCGCCGTCACCATGTCCGGCAACCTGGCTAATTTTTGGGGTTGGCAGGTGGTTGACCCCAATGTGGTTCGCAACGATCAGTGGGGCGAGTTTTTTGAAGTGTATATTGAAGATAAGTACGAGCTGGGCCTGAACGAGTGGTTTGAGGAGGTAAATCCAAAATCACAGGCGCAGATGCTGGAACGTATGCTGGAAGCTGTGAGAAAAGAGTATTGGGAAGCTGATGAGGCTACTCTACAAACTATGATCGAGCGCTATCAGGAACTGATTACTCAGTACGACCTCATGGTTGATAATGAAAAGCTGAGAGAGTTTGTTAATCAGCAGGCGATTGGATTTGGTTTGGATATGACACTACCTGCACCGACTGACGCTCTTCTAGCCAGCCAAGATAGTCAGTCGGTAGAAGGACAGCAGCTGGAAAAAGTAGACTCCTCACAAGCTGATAGTAAAGAGGACAAAACGATATTTTTCATCATACTCGCTTGCTTAGTAATGATTGCAGTTGGCGCGTTGCGACAGGCTAGGTATAAAAGTCCTGAGTTTGCTTAAAACTTTTCTTGATTGGAAAACAAATTTCACTGAAATGTGTGCCTGTTTTACTGGAAAATACACCCCACGTCACTGCAAGCCAAATGCAGTGACGTGGGGTACGATAAATCGCTAACCCCCATGAATACTGATCTCTATAAATGTACGTCGTCAAAGCCTTCTGGACAGATTGCGTCCTGATTTAAGAGACACTTCAGCTCATCAGGGTCTGTGATTTCATCTGGTT
>PBRQ01000045.1 GCA_002725995.1 Gammaproteobacteria bacterium | reverse complement strand
GAGCGGCTCAATCAGCTGTTAAGTGAACATACGGAAACGGCTTTGATGTCGCGTTGGAGATCGGCGCTGGCTGCTATTGAGACCATGCCGTCAGATGAAGTGCCCCTCAGGAGGTCTCCAACCTTTTTGTTGCGATTCAATCGAAAGGTTGGCCGAATATTGAGGCTTTTGAGACGGCTGATCTCTCGCCGCTAATTGTGGCTTCTGTCTTTCTGATGAGCTGCTGCATCGACTAGGGGACTTGGGGATGGTCAATCGGTTACCTGGCTGGCCGACCTGTTGCTGATTGTGGAGGTTGGCAACCGGTAACTTGCGCTTTAAGGATGCTTGCGTTTCGTCTGCCTCCGAGAAGAATTGTGCGGCGTGTCCATGCTCTTGCAAAGCCAGACCTGGAATGAACTAAGACAGCTGCTGCGTCAACTTCCTTCTAAGCGCATCAACCTTCTGATTCTTGTTTTGCTGGCCTCCTTTTTTCAGGGCTTGCTTGACATGCTGCTGGTTGGTCTGCTGGCCAGGTTGGTAGGGGTGATGTCGGGAGCGACGTTGCATGATCGTATTCCGGGCATCCGCTTTTTTGGCGGTGGCATTCTTGATCAAACCGGATGGTTGCTAGGACTCCTAATCGCGTCATTCTGGTTTACTTCAGCGATCCGTTTTGGTGTTTCGCTGATGCAAAGCATGCTCAGTGCAGAGATCTGGACAGATTTAGTTAATAAGGTCTATGCCAACTTGATGCTGCAACGCTATGAGTTTTTTACTCACAATCGAACTGCTCATCTTTCCGAGCGCTTTAACAGAATTCTGAACCGTGTTTCAACCACAGTTGTTACACCTCTGATCACAATTGTTGGTAACACACTTTCGGTTTTGGTTCTGCTGGTCGGAGTGGTTTTTGTGCTCGGCTGGAATGCTTTTCTGATTTTTGTCTTGATGTTGGCTGCATATTCGCTTGCATCCAAAATTATTACTCCTTATTTGCGCTTGGCGACAAAGCAAAAGGTTCGTTATTCGCGCAGGATCAATTTGTTGCTGATGGAGTCTTTGAGGTCAATGAGAGATGTACAAATCTATTCGGCGGATGAATTCTTTGTCGGGCGCTTCTCGCGCGATGGTGTAGTCGCCAAGCGTTATGACCGTCTCTCTAAGCTTTTGCCTGATGTGCCACGCTTCATCATTGAGCCTGCGGGGATCACTATCCTGTTTTTGGTTGGTCTGGCTCCGGCATTGCTGGCTGGTGATACAGAGAAAATTCGTGAAGCTGTGCCGATGTTGGCAGCAGTCTTGGTCACGTTGTTGCGCATCTCCTCTCCTCTGCAGTCGATGTTTCGCAGCATTAACAAGCTCAGAGGTGGCCTGCCTGAAATTAAGGATGCTTTGAAGTTGTTGAGCATGACCCCTGATCGACTCGTGTTGTCGTCCCCCGGGGTGCCCACTCCCGAGGGAGTCATGCCACGCAGATTTATTGAACTGGAGGGCGTGGGTTTTACTTATGGAGGCACTGAGAAAGAGGTGCTTCGAGATGTCAATCTGACGATTCCAGTGGGTTCAAGGATTGCTTTGGTTGGCCGCACAGGCAGCGGTAAGAGCACATTGGCTCATCTGTTGCTGGGGTTATTTCTTCCCACGCGAGGGGAGCTCTCTTTAGATGGTGTTCCGCTCAATGAAGAGGAGGTGCCGGCATGGCAGGCCAATTGCGCACTTGTGCCCCAGGATATTCGCCTTCTTGATGCAAGTATTCGCGAAAATATTGCCTTCGGCCAAGATCTTGAATCCATCAATGATGATGATGTTTGGGTTGCTTTGGAGGCTGCTCAGTTTGACGACTATGTGAGTCAGATGCCTTATGGATTATTTACCATGGTTGGTGAGAATGGTGTGAAACTTTCTGGCGGTCAGCGGCAAAGACTTTCTCTGGCTCGAGCTTTCTTTCGCAAGGCAAAAGTACTTGTGTTGGATGAAGCCACAAGTGCTCTCGATAACAAGACAGAACATGATGTTCTTCAGGCGCTTGATCTGATTGGTAGACGTTGCACCACTATCGTGATTGCCCATAGGCTAACCACTGTCAAAAAGTGTGATCGTATTCATGAATTGCAGGATGGTTGCATTAAGGCATCCGGTGATTATGAGACACTTTGCTCCTCATCTTCGACCTTTCGAGAGATGACTCGTTTCGAGACCGCCTGAACGGACTATGGCCGACTTTGTGGTTCTTTCCACTGCAGATTGGGATCATCCGCTATGGACTAATAAGCAGCATGTTGCTGTCTCCTTGGCTGCTGCCGGTCACCGAGTTTTGTATGTTGATTCTCTTGGTTTGCGTGCACCTCGTGTTGGGGCTGTCGATCGAGGCCGCATCCTGCGGCGTCTTGGTCGAGTGTTGCGTCCGCCTCGGCGTGTAGGCGAGGCCCTTTGGGTGTGGTCACCTCTTGTGTTGCCCGGCGGGACGGCTGGATTTGCTTTGATTCTGAATCGGCAATTATTAACTCTGGGGCTGCGTCTTGCCTTGCTTTGGCTGCGCTTCCAGCAACCAATCCTTTGGACTTACAACCCGCTGACCGGACGTTATTTGTCGCTAGGTAGTTTTGGTGGAAGCATTTATCACTGCGTTGATCGCATCCAGGCTCAACCAGGTATGCCGGCGGAAAGGATCAGCGCAAGCGAGCGGCAGCTTTGCCGAGCCGTGGATGTTGTCTTTGCCACTTCCCCGGATCTACAGGCTGACCTGGAAATGATTCATCCTAATACTCATTTTTTCGGCAACGTCGCTGATCAGCAACATTTTGGACAGGCATTGAGTGGAACATTGCCGTGTCCTCCTGCTCTCAATGATCTCCCTAGGCCTCGCTTGCTATTCATCGGCGCCATTGATGCCTACAAGCTGAACTTGCCGATGCTTGAGATCTTGGCGGCGCGCCACCCTGAGTGGACCTATGTCTTTGTTGGTCCTGTGGGGGAGGCAGATCCCGAAACGGATGTTTCCAATTTGCTCACGTTCTCCAATGTTCACTTTGTTGGAGCTCAGCCCTATAGCGATTTGCCTTCCTGGCTTGCTCACTGTGATGTCGCCTTGCTGCCATTGCGGCACAACAGCTACACCCGTCATATGTTCCCGATGAAGTTCTTCGAGTATTTGGCGTCTGGGAAACCAGTCGTTGCCACTGCGATTCCTGCTCTTCGTCCCCACGCTGTAGCGGCACATCTTTGTGAGTCTGAAGCGGACTCCTTTGAAGTGGCAATTGCCAATGCGCTTGCTTCTGAAGGACCGGCTTTGACGGAGCGACTTGCTGTAGCGGCAGAACACACCTATGAGGTGCGAACAGCAGCCATGTTGTCGGTGCTGAACGAGCTGGGAATTTTGCCTGACGCTCGAGCCAGTGGTGTTTCCTCTGGACGGGCCAGAGTCAGAGTGCGTCTTCTTCGTCACTATTGGCATGAATGGCTCCTGTCGCAGCTCGCGACTTCCTTGGCTGCTGGGCTGGATCGAATTGGTGCCCATCACAATGCCTTGGAGATGTTGCAAGCTTTTAGACACCGTTGGCCACTCAATCTGCCTGTACTACGTGCCTTGATTCCACGTTCAGTGCAAGCAGGTGATTTCAATTATGCGCTTGAAGTCATGGAAGATCTTTGGATTAATTACGGCCAGATTTCTTACTTACGCAAATTACTTTTTCGTCGGGGTTCGCGTCCTGAAGATCTACAACAGCAGATTGCTTTGTTCGAAACTTTAGCCAGAAGTGTTCGGCTGCCATTGACCTACGGATGTTATTCCCGAGTCGTGCTGGCCTATCGGATTGTTGAGAGTGGGGATCAAGTCAGAATGCTTGAATCAGCGGTTGCTTTGCAGTCGTTTGTTGTTCAACTTGAAAGTGATCCAGGCACAAGACTATGTCTGCGAGGAAATCGCTCGAATCGAGCAAAGTTATTGATTTCTTGCTATTCAACACTCACGCGCTTGTATTTAGCGCTTGGCGATCGAAAGTCACTGGCGGCTATTGGACAAAAAGCAGCGGAGTTTATGGATGGGTTCGATCTGAATGCGATTGATAGAGATACCTCCTTCCGTTTGACTCGCAATCTGATGCGATGCCTCACGATTGATGTCCTTGAAGCTTGGCGTTTGGGGGATCAATCCCTTTATCAGAGGGCGAGGCAAAGGCTTGTTCTGGTTGTGGATCATTGTCATCAATTTATCCATGATGAAAGTAGTGCGCAAGAGGATCATCGAGGTTTTGCCAAGGCTCTTCTTGAAGAGGTTGATAGCCTGGAGCCAATGATTACTGGTCCCAGTCATGATCCGCAAAGGATTCACGAATTATTGCGATTAATGGTTAAGAATAAGGGATTATCACTTGATGGAGTGTTGCCCTTATTCCCTGAGTATCTAGATACTAAAGTGGCTGAGGTCTGTCAATGAAGGATGTGGTTGATGTCTCATCGCCACGAGTGCTTTTGTATGTTGACTCTTTGAAAATTGGGGGTGCGGAGAGGATCACTCTCACCCTTGCTCAGTGGTTGTATCAGGAAGGTTGGACTCCAGTTGTTTTAACCCGTCAGCCTTTGGGAAGGGATTTTTACCCCATTCCGGCTGGAGTTGAGAGGGCCGCTGAGCCTGTTGATCCAGATTGGCTCAAGAGGCTGCGTTGGTTTGGTTTCCCATGGCGGGTACAGCGTTTGCGGTGTTGGATTCGGCGTGAGCGGGTTGCCGTGGCTATTGGTATGACAACGTTGCCAGCCATCAAGCTGCTTCTCGCTACACGCCCTCTGGCTGTGCCATGCGTTGTTTCTGAGCGGAACTATCCACCGGCTAAGCGACTTGCTATGCCTTGGCGGTTGTTAAGACGTTTGACCTATCCATGGGCAGATCTCCATCTGGTGCAGACCCGATCAACGGGCAAGTGGCTTGCGAACAAGGTTGGAGCCAAGCATCAGCTGCTGTTGCCGAATCCCGTGCAGTGGCCACTGCCACGTTTTGATCCTGCCCCTGACCCAGAGTCGTGGCTTGCGGCTGCCGGGGTGGTTGCAGATGACCCTCTCATTTTGGCTGCTGGCACCAAGGCCTATCAAAAGGGTTTCGATCGCTTGGTGCAGACCTTTGCCTTATTGGCAGCTCGCTCGCCAAGGGTGCAGCTCGTGATTTTGGGCCTTGCGTCGACGACCTATCACGGCATGGATCAGCAGGCCAATTTGCGAGCTCTGCTTGCTCAACATGGTGACTTTCAGGCTCGACTTCACTTCCCGGGGCGCGTTGGCAACATGATGGATTGGTATCAACGTGCTGGGATTTATGTGCTTCCCTCGCGTTATGAGGGCTTCCCTAACGTGTTATTGGAGGCCATGGCGGCAGGCTGTGCTTGTGTTGCCTCTGATTGCCTCACTGGCCCAGCCGATTTGATTGAGAATGGTCGTAATGGGCTGTTAATGCCTGTGGATGCTTCTCCCATGGATTGGGCTGAGGCTTTGGCTGAGCTTTTGGCCGATACAACGCGGCGCCGTTCATTAGCCAAACAAGCATTAGATGTTCACGAGCGCTTTGCTCAACAGGTTTTGCGTCAGAGTTTCTGTAAAGCTCTGGCAGGCTTGCAAATAGCAGATCATCAGGGCATTCGGAATGGCAAAGATGGATGATCTTTGGCTGGTGTTGCCTCATTTGGGGCCGGGTGGTGCGCAAAAGGTTGCTCTTCTCGCTGCTGATCACTTCGCGGCTCAGGGGCTAAGCCTGCGTGTTGTGACTTTGCTGCCAGGTCATTCCATTGCCCATTGCCTCCCTGATGGACTTGATCATTGTGATCTAGGGCCTGCGGTCGAAGCCGCTTGGCGCAGGGACTATTGGAACCGATCCCTGGCAGTGCGTGGTCGACGATTCGTGTTCGCTCAGCGGCGACGACTACATCGCATCGCCGCAAAACTTTTGCTGCTGCTGGTTTGGCCCTGGTTGAGTGGCGAGGCTAAGCCTGGCAGGAATGGCCTTGCATCAGGATTGCTCTGTTGGTGTGTACACGGGGTTGGTGGGCCTCAGGCACTGCTGCTTCAGGATTTGTTTCGCCAGCATCAACCTCAGCGGGTCCTGGCGTTTTTAAGTCGTACCAACATGTTGGTGTGCCAGGCCCTTTGGGATTCTTCGACCCACCTGGTGATTTCTGAGCGCAATGATTTATCGCGTCAGTCGTTGCCTTTCCCCTGGCAGCGGCTACGCGAGGTTCTTTACCAACGTGCCGATGTGGTCACGGCCAATACCGATGGCGTGCGCCAGTCTCTTGAGTGTTTGCCCAACTTGCAACGCCTAGAACTATTGCCCAACCCCCTGCCGAGAAAGGATGACTCCCTCCATGTTGCGAATGCTGCTGATGGGATACGGCCAGAAGCATTTGTCACCGTGGCCAGGTTGGTTCCTCAGAAGGGCATCGATGTCTTGATTCGTGCGCTTGCACTGATGACTGGCTCGGCCAGTCAATGGCCAGTTGTTCTGGTTGGCGATGGCCCAGAACGGCCGGCACTGGAGAGTCAGGCTGTAGCCGAGGGTGTCGCCCACCGTGTGCATTTTGAGGGCTCCCGCAGTGATCCAGAGGTACTGCTTGCTGCAGCGTCTGTATTTGTGCTGCCTTCAAGGTTTGAGGGTATGCCGAATGCTCTTTTGGAGGCGATGGCTGCCGGACTTGCTGTGATCGTTACTGATGCGTCGCCAGGGCCACTGGAGGTTGTCGAACATCGTCGTTCCGGCATTGTGGTTCCCCGCGAGGACCCCCATGCTCTCGCCAAGGCGATGTCGGAACTGGTTGAAGATGTGGACCTACGGAATCGTCTGGGATTGGCAGCACGTGATCGCCTTGCAGCCCTTGATTGGCCGCAAGTGGAGACACAGTGGCGCTCGGTGCTCGCTCTGCCATGAGCATGCGCTTGCTTGTTTTTGCGCCAACACGACGCGCGCCAACGGAAACCTTTGTGCGTGCCAATCTTCAGGGCCTTCCTTTTGAGATCATCGCCTATTTTGGTGATGAGCAACCTCTATCGGATCCAGGTCGCTTGGCCTATGGCCTCGCCATTCTTGTGAGTAAGGCGCTAACCAGGCTTGGCCTTTTGCGATTAGCCACGTTGCCAGGCTCATTGGTTGCTTGGTGTTTGATCCGTCGTCATCAACCTGATGTGTTGATGACTGAATTTGGTTTTCATGCAGTCCGTGTCATGGAGGCGGCTGCTTGGAGCGATACACCGCTGATTGTGCATTTCCGTGGTTCTGATGCTTCGGCACAGAACAGGCTGGGTCTCTTGAAGGATCGCTATCGCCGTTTGATGGTAATTGTCTCGGGGATCATCGTTAAAAGCCAACCGATGCGTCGCACATTGTTGGCTTTAGGGGCCCCAAATGATCACCTCATCGTGAGTCCATCAGGAGCTGATGAACGACTATTCCATGGAGCCGATCCTGGTAGATCCTCTCCTTTGCTTGTAGCCGTTGGACGTTTTGTTGCCAAAAAAGGTCCGCTGCAAACGATTCGCGCTTTCGCAGCGATGCGCCAGTCGTTGCCAGAGCCAGTTGCGCTCACCACCAAGTTGGTCATGCTTGGTGATGGGCCATTGTTGGCGGAAGCGCGTCAGTTGGTTGAAGCGCTTGCTTTAGGTTCCGCGGTGATCCTGCCTGGGTTGGCAGATCGCCAACGGGTTGCTGAGCTTTTACGTCAGGCTCGATGCTTCGTTCAGCATTCACAAGTGGCTCCAGATGGAGATCGGGAGGGTTCACCTGTGGCCGTGATGGAGGCCCAGTTGAGCGGTCTCCCAGTAGTTGCAACGCGTCATGAGGGGATACCTGAAGTTGTCGAGGATGGCGTCAGTGGTTTTTTGGTGGATGAGGGAGATTTGCAGGGGATGGCTGCTGCGATGGCGCGTCTGATCGTTGAACCGGATTTGGCTGCTCGCCTAGGTGCAGCTGGCAAGCGCAGGGCTGCTGCGAACTTCACCGCCCGCCATCATCTGGAGCAGATTGCTGCTCTGCTCAGGAAGGTGATTCAGGAGAGTCGTTGACTGATTTTGCTGCAGCCGGTCTGATTGCGCAGAGGGCTGTCGCTGCAAGAAGGCCAATGAGCACTTGATTGAATTGGTTTCGGTGGTGGATGGTTGTGGCTAGTGCATTGAATGCGAGGGCAAGGTTGAGACCCAGTGCCATCTCAACGAAGGTTGTGCCTTTTGGACCTAGTGGCAGAACTCTTTGCACTGATGCTTGCTGTCGAAGGAGTCCTTGAACCACAAGGATCAAAAGGATTAACAGGGCGATGATGCCTAGTAATCCGTGATGGCCACCTATTTGGGCAAAGGTGTTGTGAGCATGGCCGATGGATCCCAAAGAGCCTTTGAAATTAGGGATGTGGTGGCAGATCAAATTCAGTTTTTCATTGTTGAAGCCAACGCCGTAGAGAAATCGGTTGTGGCCTGTGAACATGGCTGACAGCCAGCAGCGCGCTGCTTCGAGACGGTGGCTGTCAGAGCCCAGGTTGATGGTTGAGCGTGGCCCGATCATGAACCACCACAAGCCAATCAGGCTCACCATCCCTGCAGTGATGGTGAGGGAAATGGCGAAGAACTTTTTGCTACGACCCTTGAGGCGCATCACCAACCATGCCAATAGTGCACTTAGAGGAAATGCCACAGTTGCCATTCTCGATCCGCTGCCGATACAAAGGAGATATCCGCTGACTGTTCCTATCAGTCCCAGCCCTTTGATAACGAAGTCACGGTTGAGGAGATAGGAATACCAGGATGTCATTGTCAGGATCATCAGCAGTGTGGCCACGCGGTTAATGCCTTGATGACCATCCAAGGTGGTGGAGAAGATGGTTTTGATTGAGCCAAGAACCAGAGGTAATTCGGCTGAGGTTGCTTCGTGCAGAAACAGGGTCAAGATTCCCAAATTGGCCAGTGAGATCCATGCGAGTGTGGGTTTCCACGCTCGTTGACTCAGCAGTGAGCCGACCATGACCCCAAGGGCGATGAGCAAGAACTGAGTGGGTCCTCGGATGTCATCGCGCTGGATAATCACACGGGCATTGACCAGCAATAAGCCAAGGAATAGTGCTAGTTGTGGCAGCAGTTTGCTCCTAAGAGCTTCGCTATGTTTATCTTTTAATAGTGGAATAAGAAGCCTCCAGGCCAACCAGATGACTAGTAATCCGAGGCTTACTTCCCTTGGGGTTTTATCCTTGATTGTGTGCAACGTGATGCTGATTGGCAGTAGAGCATCTACTGGCCTGATTTGGCTCATCCATTCGTCTAGTCGTCTTATAGAAGCTGAGTTTATTGGCATTTAGTATTGGATGAATAGAGCGAATAGGCTGGCCTTGTGAAAACTTGTTGCCTGTTGATCTTGGCTGAATTAATGGTGTCTATGGAGTGGGGGTCGTTGATAAGCTGCGTTGAGTTGTGTGATTGATGCCGTCAGGTAGTGATTGCAAAGGGGTCTCGAAATGCGGCAGGCTTGTTGTGGGGCTTGGCTTCTTTCGTGTTGTTGTGTCGCTCGTTGGCATTGGTAAAGCAGCGTTAGATTCCTTGTTGAGAATAGCTGTCATACAGGATAAGGCCCTTTGAGGGTTTAGGTAAGTGGCTATTGATTGCTCGTAAGCCATTGATATTGAAGTGATGACATTAACGTCTCTTGCCAATGGTTAGTTCTTCATAATCTTTGGCAACGTTTGCTCATGCACCGATTCAAAATATTTTTGATCTCGGTTTTTTGATGATGGTTCGTTTGTAAGCGTTTGGTTTGTGTGTGTTGTATTGCTGGTTCCAACTTGCGAAATGTTTTGCAGATGATTGGTTCAGTAGCAGGGCGCCCAGTTAGCCCCTGTTGGGGTGTATGGCCCTATGTCATGGGCTCTATTCATTGATGGCTCAGTTTTGGTGGGCTCCGTCAAGCTCGCGACAGTCTTGCTGCAGCGTCTGAGGGGCGACGTATTGGCTGTGGCCTGGCAACTGGCAAAGGACAGCAAAATGGGTGCAATCTTCAGCCTGCCATGGTTGACTCGGCGCTTGAGGCTGATTTGCTATGCACCACTGTCCTCAGAGGGGCTTTCGCTATGACAGTTCTTTGTCGAGTCATATGGCGACGAGGGGTTGGCCAATTGTGAGATCTAAAGCGTGAGTTTTCTTGCTGGCCTTAATGATGCTCAGCGCAAGGCTGTCGACCATCATCAGGGACCTCTGTTGGTGGTTGCAGGAGCTGGTAGTGGCAAGACGCGTGCACTGACGCATCGCATCGCTCACTTGATTGGAGCGCATGGTGCCGATCCGGCTCAGATTTTGGCTGTGACCTTTACCAACAAGGCCGCGCGCGAGATGAAGGATCGTTTGGAGCTGTTATTGGCTCAGCGGCTTGCTGAGAGTCAATACGGCCAACCATGGAGCACTCTGCCGCCGGTGGACCAGCGCCAGCTGCGGAGTCGAATTTTTCGAGAGGTGACCAAAGAGTTGTGGATTGGCACATTTCACGCTTTGTTCTCTCGCTTGCTGCGTTTTGACATTGATAAGTTCCGTGATGCAGAAGGGCTGAGTTGGACGCGTCAATTCTCGATTTACGACGAGGCCGATGCTCAGAGTTTGGTTAAGGAGATTGTGACCCAGGAGCTACAGCTTGATCCCAAACGGTTTGAGCCCAAGAAGGT
>PBRQ01000044.1 GCA_002725995.1 Gammaproteobacteria bacterium | reverse complement strand
CATGAGCCAGTCAGTGAATTCAACGACATGAGTTTCCAAACCCAGATTCTTAAGCGCGTTTGCAGCTTCAAGACCGAGCAGGCCTCCACCAACAACAACCCCCACTTTTGCATTCTTTGCTTCAGCTTTAATCTCTCCAAGGTCATCAATTGTGCGGTAGGTAAGACAGCCTGGAAGATCAGCGCCTGGAATAGGTGGCACAAACGGGTATGATCCGGTAGCGAGTACGAGATTGTCATAGGGAAATTGGCGACCACCCCTGGTCCGAACAGTTTTTTCATCACGATTGATATGAGCGACTGGATCGCCAAAAAAAGCTCTCACACCGGCACTTCGATAGTGTTCTCTTGTCGTTAGTGCTAACTCTCCAGGTTTCTTACCGGCGAAATAGTCTGACAGATGCACCCGGTCGTATGCCGGTCGGGGTTCACCACCGATAACGGTAATCGAGACCGGAATATTAGCCTCCAGCAGTTTCTCCACATAGTGGTGTCCGACCATGCCGTTTCCGATTACTACAATTCGTTTGTTTACTCTAGACACCCTAATATTCCGATCTGATCTGCAGTGTTTGCTGTGTATTGGCTATTTGTAATGATTCATGCCTTTCTAGGGCGGGTTTACGCAATGTCCATGCCAACCTGCTGAATGAAATCAATGGAACGGATAGAACACTGATTTTTGATGGGTGAATACTATTTGTAGGAGCCCTCAGAGAGTTTTTGTGGGTGACAAAGCCGCCCGAGGGCCATAAATTGGTGCGTATTGGCTAGTAACGCCTTAAAAACAGTCACCTGAATCCGATGGCATGGAACTTAGGTTCATACGCCGAAAGCCATCCTAAACTTTTTTACGGATTGATCCCGTTACATTTAAAGAACTCTACAATCCACAAGAAGCCTATCGAAATATTTCAGTTACTATTAATATGATCTTATCTATCCGTTGTGAATAAAGCGGCTCGGTAATGTGTGGCGTCAGCTTGTGTGACCTCAGCCCATATGGGACCACTGGCACTAAATTCGGTCTGTGCTAAGGTTGTTGACATGTAAAGCATTCGGAGACAGCAATGGCTAAACAGATAACACGCCGGGATTTCCTGAATGGTGTCGCTATTGGTGCGGGGACGAGTTTGCTCACGCCTGCCGATTTATTCGGGCAAGGCGAACCGGCGATTGTTACGACGGGAGCGCCCTCCCTTTACTACCCCCCAACACTAACGGGGATGCGCGGCAGCCACGATGGCTCTTTCGAAGTGGCCCACGCCCTGGCCTGGCGAGGGGGAAAACCTGAACAGTACCAATCATTGAATGAGCACTATGACCTGGTGGTCGTCGGTGCTGGCATGAGCGGATTGGCCGCCGCCTGGTATTACCAGAAGAAAATGGGGTCCGATGCGCTGATCCTCCTCCTGGACAACCACGACGATTTCGGTGGCCACGCCAAGCGCAATGAATTCAACCAGGAAGGGAGAATGGTTTTGAGCCTGGGCGGTGCGCAGAACATTGAGAACGCCAGCACCTATAGCGAGGCAGCCGCCGGTCTGCTCGCCGATATGGGTATCGACCAGGATTACCTCGATGCGATGGACACCAATACGCCAGAGAATTTCGCGCTGGCGGGCAAGTTCAACGCCGACAATGGCATGACTGTGCCAGGACGGGACGGCCATGTGACGGCGGGTGGCAGCTGGATGAAACTGATGTACGGTGCGGGCGATTATGAAACGGCTGTCCGTGCACTTCCCTTGCCGCAAGTAGAACAGGACAAGTTAATCATCTTTTTCAGCGGCGATCACGACTTCCTGGATGGCTTGTCTGTTTTTGAGAAATACGACTATATAAAGTCTGTCAGCTACAACCAGTTCCTAATCGAGCGGGTTGGCCTCGCCGAGGAGACTGTGCCGATTCTGAATTCCTTTCTGCTGATACTCCTGGGCCTTTCTGGATGGAATCTGACTGTACTGGAAGCTCTCCTCAATGGCGCCCCCGGAGCGCGGTCCCTGGGCTGGCTGGGTGACCTAGCCAGCTCTCTGGCAGGGAGTATGGCAGACAACTATATGGAGGTGCGAATGTTCCCGGACGGCAACGCCTCCATCGCCCGGTTACTGGTACAACACTTAATCCCCGATGTAGCACCTGTAATGAAAGGTGCCGAGGACATTGCTACAGCACGATTTAACTACGGCGCATTGGATCGCGAGATGCAAAGGACCAGGCTCAGGCTCAACAGCACGGTCGTCGGCGTACGTGAAGTAGAGAATAAACGTGTACAAGTCGACTACGTTCAACAAGGTGAAGCCCTGCGGGTTAGTGCTGATCATTGTGTACTCGCATGCTATAACGGGCTGATTCCACACCTGTGCCCGGAAATGCCCGAAAAGCAAAAAGAAGGCTTGCGCTATGGTGTTAAGGTGCCTTTCGTTTACGCGAATGTGCTGCTCAAGAATGGCCAGGCATTTTCAAAACTGGGCGTCACCATGACGCAGTGCCCCTATGATCCGTTCCAGTGGGTGAGCGCTGCGCCGACCATGGCCACAGGCGGTTATCAGCCACCACGGGGGCCCGATGATCCCATGGTGGCGTTCATGATGTCTTCTCCTCTCCCGGTAAAAAAGGGGGAGGGAACAGGACGTGACCAGCTTCGACTCGGGCGCCATAAGATCTACTCAACACCATTTGCAACTTATGAACAGGAGGTTCGTGAGCAATTGCAGGCCATGCTGGGTAAACACGGTTTCAATCATGAGAATGATATTAGCGCCATCACCGTCAACCGCATCTCCCACGGCTATGCCTATGACTACCTCGCACTGGATGATCCGGAGTGGGAGGAAGGGCAGGCACCTCACGAAATTGGGCGCGCGCAGTTCGGACGCATCTCGATTGCCAATTCCGATTCCGAGGCGATGGCCTACATGCAGGCTGCCTGGGATGCCGCCTGGCGGGCGGTGGAGGAACAGACAGCATGATAACGATGGGGAACTGATGAGAAAAGATAACGAGGTGTTTGCTTCTGAGCAGCGGTCACCTTGCACACCTATCTTTTCTTGACAGGTTTCCAAACATTGCCGTCCTGATCAGCTTCTGTTTTATTGCCTTGTGTCGTCGCCCTACGTTTCTTTGGCGTGGTTCTTTTTCTGTTTGACTTTTTCCCTGACTGTTTCCGCTTTTTTGTCCCAGCGGCTTTGCCAGACTTTTTCAGTTTTTTCGGTCCGCTATAGCGCGCCTTTAGACCATTAACATTTCGAGGCTCAAATCGAATTTTCAGGTACCTTTCTATACTGGACATCAAGTTCCAATCAACTGACGTCACCAGCGTGATTGCTTTACCTGCACGTCCGGCTCGACCAGTACGACCGACACGATGCACATGGTCGTCACCCGAATGCGCCACAGTAAAGTTGATTACCAGGTCAACCGCTTCAACATCCAGACCGCGGGCAGCGACATCCGTTGCGACCAGCACCTGCAATTTGTTGTCCCTGAATCGATTTAGTACTGTTTTACGCTGATTCTGCGGAATCTCACCGTGTATGAATCCCGCCTGCAGACCTTTGGCTTGAAGTGCACTGCCGAGTTGATGGCACTGTTCCCTGGTTTTGCAAAAGACAAAAACCTTTCTTGCTTGCTCTTCCCTGATGAGTGCAACGACCAGCTTTTGTTTGTGTGCTGTGTCATCTGCAAGCACCTTCTGTTGGATGATATTGCTGTGTCCCTCCTTAAAGGAGTCAATTTCGATTGATTCCGGGGCATTCAGTATTTCCCTGATGTGATGCATGCCCTTGTGTTTTAAGGTCGCGGAAAATAATAAGTTCTGGCGCTGCTTTTTGCAGGCAGCGGCGATCAGTTGCATATCCTCTGCGAAGCCCATATCGAGCATACGATCGGCTTCATCCAATACAAATAATTCGAGATCATTGAAGTCTGTCGTACCTTTCTCAATATGCTCGACCAGTCGACCGGGTGTCCCAATAAGCGCCTCCGGGTTCTTCCTGATTGTTGCAATCTGGTATTTGAAAGACTCACCACCAATAATAAGGCCGCATTTGATATGAGTGAACCTGGCAAGCTTGGCAAACATCTTTGCAGTCTGAAGGGCCAGTTCCCTGGTGGGCAAAAGGATCAGTGCGCGGGTGCCAGACCCCGGGGCATCAGTCGCAAGTAATCGGTCCAACATGGGTAAAACAAAAGCGGCGGTCTTACCAGACCCAGTTTTTGCAGAGACCATCACATCTTTCCCTGCAAGTGCTGCAGGGATGGCGCGAGCCTGGACCTCAGTGGCTTCAGTGAAAGCGAGTTTATCCAGTGCTTTGAACAGCTGCTTGTGAAGCGGTAATTCCTGTAGTAGTGACAAGGCGTTTTCCAGATTGTTCGATTTACTGCGCTAATCTTACACTTGTAGCAGCGCTCGCCATGTGAGGTCGACTTCGCCCCTATCGGTTGCGATAAAAGCTGAGCTGTCGGTAATGGTTACGCTCAGGCTCATTGTGCGTTGAACAAGTGCTGCCAGCGCTTGTACAGATTCACAGGATAGTTGGAAAATAGAAACATTGAGTTTGTTGATTTTCTCTTTTGACTGTTGCCACCAGATTGGGGACTTGGAATTAAAGCTGTACACCTTTACATCCCGGGTGAGCCTGGTGGCTTTCTTGATTCTCTCAACTGCTGGTTCACCGACGTCTATCCAGGTGCCAAGCTGGCCATCGAGCGTATGCAACCAGAGGTCCGGTTCGTCTACGGCACTAACCCCCTTGGTAAATTCGAGCTGTTCATCTGCATTGATGCAGTAGGCCAGCACACGAACTATCATGCGTTCAATCGTTTCAGAAGGATGCCGGGCAACGGTCAAATTGAGCGTCTCATAGTGATCTCTGTTGAGGTCAGATAGTGAGATGTTGAACTTGTAGATTGTAGGTTTTAGTGCCACGTATTTGCTCGGCCACGGATTGACTAACACGGGTTTTTCTAGTTAGGAAAACATTCCCCCGGGAATTATTTGATGACGGAGGTGGTTGAAATGCCTTCAAACTCTGTCGGGGTGCCGTCAGCTGCGGTACTGCCCACAGTCCTCGCAAATAGTTGATCACCCACCACCTCTGCATCCAGCCGGCACAAGGATCTATGCTTGATTCGGGGCGTGACAATTTCCTTTTAGACCAGATCAACCAATTCAGCCCTCCCTCGGTGCCTGCCGGCTTTAGCTAGCTCTAGTCATTTGCCTTACTGCTCGATTACCCCTGAAGGCGAATTTTCCCTTTAAAAGGGTGTGTGGAGGCAAGCCAGCCTGGAACCGCCAGCACCGCCAATCAAGCAATTGTCCCTCGACACACTTAACCTGGCGGCACCTTTCGAGTCCAGCATCAATGAAAATGAAGAGACCCTATGGTTCTACACCAGCCACTTCGGCCAGGGCCCCATCACAGAATATTCAGACACGCCATAACCCTGCTCACCGGTTTCCTCGACCTCGTAATCGAAGAAAGGCTCGTAACAGTCAAATACATTCTCGAGATCGTTCTCACCCCGGAGCCACAGTTTTACCTGACCATGCTTGCGACCGGTTTTGACGTGGATAGTCTCGCCATCCGGCATTTCGAGCGTGTAGCGGTGAGCCACGAGATCACGACCATTGTCGGACATCAACCACTCACAGCTGCCACCCAAAAGAGCTCTCGAGCCTTTGTCATCCGAGATGAAGCCACCGATTCTCGCAGCAGGATCGGGTGTACCGAATATGTTGATATGACTGTTTGGGAGTTGGATGGAAGGCCAGTAGTGGCCATTGATATTTTGCTGGGTAGGTTCCCAGGCTGGTTCATCGGAAAACCGGGCAGACCAGGAGTGATCACGGTGCGACCAGGAATCCAGTTTCCGGGTTTCACCCTTGCAGGGACCGCCCCGAATTTCAAAATCACCAGTACAGTGCATGGCCTGTTCGAAGTGCCCGCCTGCTTCCATGGACACGTGGAACGGGTTGCCATTCACGCTGTCATCGTAATCGAATACTGGAAACCTGCCTTTAAAGGTTAAATCAAAAGCAAACCGGGTCCAATCGAAGGTTATGCGAATCTCCTCCAATGGTTTGACCACTTCATATTTCAGGACACCGTCGGTCCAGGGACCTTTGTCAGACTCTATAGCCAGCGGATACTTGTTACCGTACTGCTGTTGCACGCCATCTATCACAAACAGGGATTCATACCGGGCATAGCCCTTGTTCGTCAGTTGAAAGTGAATGATGCCAAAGACGTTGGCTTCGCGGTCGACCACACTGACCCAGAGTGTGTCAGCCCAAAGTCCTTCTACGTCGGCCTGGTCATGTCGATATTCGTCTGCTGCTGTTGTCATTAAAAAACCTCTTGGTAATTGAGTTCAATGAATTCCTTGTCATTGCGGTGATTCGCATGCAAGTAAATGTTTCGCCAAGGGTACGTCATTCCCGTGGATATTGGTAATAAATCTTGCTATGGCGGCTTCAAAGCGCTTATAGAGCGACCCACCAACGAGTGCAGATTGTCAATCCATCAGCTCAACGTGAGCAGCTACTTCACCAGATTCAGCCAATTGCAGGAACGCTTCACCTAGTTCGATACTGCGTTCCACTGCCCGCTTCCAACGCCGGATTCTTTCCTGGTCATTTTTCTCGAAACGCCTAAAATCCTGACGATTGGGAATCTGCCCACCTGGCAGGGAAGCCACAAATTTATCGCTGGGCGCAAGAATAATAGTCCTGCTCAGCTGACTCGCAACCGCTTTACGCCAGGGCCAGAATTTGTCAAACCAGCCCTCTTTCAAGTAGCTGTAGAAGTGCGGATACAGTACGAAACCCTTGCCTGACTGATGGTCGGACTGACTGAGATTGGACGGTACTGGATGATAGTCCAATACCCCCCCATCACAATGGGTACCGGGGGGTGCACCAGGTATGTCTCCAACACTCGGCATTAATACGGGGATCGAACCGGAAGCCTGCACAGCGAAAAAAATGTTTTCTCTGCTCAATGGGATTCGGTGCGTGCGGAACCCATCGTTTCCTGAATAGGCGGCAGTTGTTTCGCCGGAATGAAAAACACAGCGATCAAAAAGGCTATGATGAAAGCCGCGCCCTAACAGCGATCGACAAAGAGAATTGACCATAGCCAGTTTTTGTTTTGTTGGATTGCTGCTACCCAGCCACCCACGACATAAGGTAGTACCACAGTGATAGTTAAATCGAGAATTATTCAGTATTTCATCAATAGCACTATCGCCAAGGAATGAATTAATAACCCTCTCGGTTTCTATAACGACTTGAGTCGCAATATCCTTGTCAACATAATCCTGAGCGATATAGGCGTCAGCCAACCGGGTCAGCACTGCACCCGCATTCTGCTGCGCCGCAGCAGCGAGCTTGAAGGCACCCACTGAAGTACCATACAGGTCTATCGACTGACTGCTTCGCGGCAGCCAGTCACTGAAAATTGATTGGTCCAGCCCAACTATCGCCAACCATTTCGCTGCACCAGAGGCACCAAAAACCGCGCTGATATCCTCCGGTGATAAGCCGTTAGTTCGCACATGCCGGTAGGCTTCACTGCCGGCAAGTATTCTGAGTGGCTTCACAATAACCTGTTTGGCAGCAGGCATCTCATAGTTGTTTCGGGATGCGAATATTTTCCACCAGCTGCTGTACCTCCAGGGGTGGCGGTGGTGTAAATCGACAGACTAGAAGGGAAACCGCAAAGTTTAAGATCATACCCAGCGTACCAATACCCTCCGGAGAAATTCCGAGCCACCAATGCGCGGCGTTGTTCATCTCCGGGCTGATGAATTTAAAATAGACAATGTAGGAAAAGGTAAACGTAAGCCCGACGATCATGCCGGAAATGGCCGCTTCCTTGTTCATGCGTTTGGAAAATATACCCAGCAGGATAACGGGGAAAAAACTCGCCGCGGCAAGACCGAAGGCAAAAGCAACGACCTCAGCCACAAACCCCACGGGATAGATGCCGAATAGACCCGCGATTGCCACAGCACAGGCCGCGGCTATTCGTGCGAACAGCAATTCCTGACGTTCGCTAATGTGCGGCATAAAGGTTTTTTTGAGCAGGTCATGTGACACAGCGGTTGAAATCACCAGCAGCAAGCCTGCTGCAGTGGACAAAGCAGCCGCCAGCCCCCCCGCCGCTACCAGCGCAATAATCCAGTTGGGAAGTTTTGTGATTTCGGGGTGCGCGAGAACGATAATATCGCGGTCAATATAAAGTTCATTGGGTGCAAGAGATCCACCATTCGCCAACAACCTTTCACCATTCAAGCCACGCGATTCCAGATACTGTGGTTTCACCGGGACAAGTGCATTACCACCCCGGTACTGAACCTTGCCATCTCCATTCTTATCGAGCCAGGCGATAAGCCCGGAATCTTCCCATTTACTAAACCAGGCAGGCGCCACGGAGTAGGACATGCCTTCCACGCTGTTAATGATATTGATACGGGCAAAGGCAGCCACCGCGGGAGCAGTCGTGTACAAAAGCGCAATGAAGAGCAGCGCATAACCAGCAGAGATTCTCGCATCACGGACCCGCGGTACGGTGAAGAAACGCACGATAACGTGAGGCAACCCAGCCGTCCCAGCCATCAGGGCTGCGGTAATAAAAAACATATCCACCGTGGACTTATTGCCCGCCGTAAATGCCGTCATACCCAGTTCAGTCGTCAGGCTGTCCAATCTGTCCAGCAGGTAGACGCCGGACCCGTCATTCATGGTTGAACCAAAGCCCAGCATCGGCAGTGGGTTTCCCGTCAACATTAATGAGATGTATATGGCTGGGACCAGATAGGCAAAAATCAGAACACAGTACTGCGCTACCTGGGTATAGGTGATGCCCTTCATGCCACCAAGCACCGCATAAAAAAATACGATTGCCATGCCCACTAAAACACCTGTATCAATATCAACCTCAAGGAACCTGGAAAAGACGATACCTACGCCACGCATCTGACCGGCGACATAGGTGAACGATATAAAGATGACACAGACTACCGCCACGAGCCTAGCAGTCTGCGAATAGTATCGGTCACCAACAAAATCAGGCACCGTATATTTTGCAAACTTGCGCAGGTAGGGCGCAAGAAGAAGCGCGAGCAGGACATACCCACCCGTCCAACCCATCAGGTAGCGGGCACCATCAGCACCTTCGAAGGCAATGATGCCGGCCATGGAGAGAAATGATGCAGCAGACATCCAGTCAGCAGCAGTCGCGGCACCATTGGCCAGCGGGCTAACATGTGACCCTGCAACATAAAACTCTTTTGTCGAAGCCGAACGGCTCCATATGGCTATGCTTATATATAGCGTAAATGACAACCCGACATAGAGGTAGGTCAAAGCCTGTAAGCTCATACCCTATTCTTCCTCTTCGACGCCATACTTTCGATCCAGCCTGTTGGCTGCCCACACATAAACGAAGATAAGTACAACAAAGCAATAGATTGAGCCCTGCTGGGAAAACCAGAAACCCAGTTTATAGCCAAACAAGCGAAACTGGTTCAGGTAGTCGACGATCAAAATGCCACACACAAATGAGACGAAAAACCATACGCTGAGCAGAACCAGCATCAATGTGACATTTGCTCGCCAGTATTTATTGTTATTTTCAGACATGCCTTCTTTTCAATAACCTGTTTTCAACAATCTGCTTTTAGTAACAGAACCGATCCATATCCACCCGACCTGAGTAAAACGGCTGCACAACTGCCAATTACACTGATTGTAAAACCTAGTGCGCAGCCTAGTGTACAGGTGTAGCCAGGGCATTCGCCACCCGCTAACGGGCGAGGAGTTGGCTGGCGATTTCCTGTGCCGCCTGGGCACCAGACTGATACGCGCCGTCACATGTACCTTGCCCACCGTAGACCGTGGCCTCACCGGCAAAGAACAGACGTTCATCGACGGGACGTTGCAGATTGGCGCGTTGCGATGCCTGCCCGGGTAGCGCACAGGCCCAGGACCCGCGGGTCCAAGGTTCCGTGCTCCAGGCTGTTACGATGGAGCGGTCTACATGTTTACGTATGTCGTGACCGAAGATATCTGCGACCCGGTCAACGGCGAAATCATGACAGGCTTGTTGACCCTGTTTCTCTAACCAGACACCGTGCCGACCACCAACAAAAACAACGGCGGTGTTGAGCCCCATAACGCTAACGTCAACCTTGGCCGCATTTCCATCGTCATTCCAGGTACTGAAATGTCCACGACCATCTTCACCGAACACATCCGCGTCAAAGTGCACGCCCATTTTATTCTCGGTTCCCATAGGAAGATTATGGATGGCTTCCATTTTCCAATCCGGCAGACCTGGACTAAAAAGAATATCACCGGATGCCAGAATACCCGTCGATACCGTGCTCAGGGCTGTGCGCCCCTCAATGGTTCCTTTGGGCGTCGTTACTTTCACACCATGACCCGACCAGTCAATCCGCTCAACGCGGGTATTGAGCAACACGGCGATATCTGCACCCCAGGCCGCAACCAGGGTGCCATAGCCGTGCAGCGCCTGAAAGCCAAGCTCACCCGTGGAGCTCGCAAAATCGGCGGTTGAAACAAGATCGATATCCTTTCCCCATGAGGTGGCTATGCCGCACAAAAGGGGCGGCGCAAATTCGTTGTCCAAATCGACCACATCGCTAACAGCCACATCCTCACCTTTTTTGGCAGCAGCCGAGATTGCCTGGTAAGTGTCGCTATAGAAACGCAGGCAAGCAGCACGTTGATTATCGTTCAGGGGCTCGCCATTTCTTTGGAACCTGTGATTCTCCTCCTTGAACAGGTGGCTTTTGTCCTGGCATAGTTCGATACCCAGTTTATCAGCGATGGCAACGAAAGGATTAATGGCGTCCCCAACCAGCCACGAGCACCCCAGATCAAACCAAACGCCGGGCGCGATTTCTTCGGAGTAGGCGCGACCACCGATACGGTGTGATCCCTCAACCAACGTGTATGTCAGCCCGAGCCGACTCAGTTCCTTGGCCGCCGCCAGTCCCGCAGCACCGGCACCAATGACTATGACGTCTGATTCTGAAGCCATGAACTGTCCCCCGGTATGACTGTCATTCTTCTTCTGTGGTTATCTGAGGGAATAGTACTAATACCATCGTCGGGCTGCAATTGAAGATGGCGGTGCGGCATTCCGATTGACACACATGGTCTGAGGAGAGAAGTACTAGGTGGGCCGTCGCGTACTACTAGTACACCCCATTTACCTGCATACTGAACCTGAACTGTGCCAATTAGTGACTATTTCATTTGACTGCTCGAAACCCCACAGCAAGAGGCGGCCATCGTAAACGCGGTGCAGGTCGCGCGGCGCGCATCAAAGAAAGGTCAAGAGATTCCACCGGAGAAGTCGTACGCCCTGGCCAGTCAGGTGGTCAGTATCGCCCATTGAGTGAAAGTGATATCCAACGAATATACGAAACGGCACTAAACCTTCTCGAATCTGTTGGTATTGGAGACCCCCTTCCTGAGATTCTTCACTATGCTTTGCCCAGGGGCTGCACGGTTGATGATGACAATCGGCTGCGCTTTCCGCGCGCCCTTGTCGAAGATCTGATTGATATCTCGGCAAAAGAATATACAAGATTTGCACCTGACCCCGTCAATGATCTTGAAGTCCGTGGAGCGGATGTCCTGTTCAGTACAGCCGGGGAAGCCGTAACCATCCTCGACTTCGAAACACAACGCTTCAGGCCAACGACCCTCATTGATTTATATGATGCTACCCGCCTGGCGGATCAGTTGGAGCATATTCACAGTTTCGGCCAACCATTTATTGCCGCTGACTACAGCGGTGACACATTCGTTCATGATGTGAATATTGCCTACACACAGTTGGCCGGTACTAAAAAGCCATTTTCTCTTGGTGTTGCCAACGTTGATCATATTGAACCGCTCATCGCCCTGTTTGATGGGTATCTCGGTGAAGAAGGAGGATTTCTAAAGCGGCCATTTTGCATCTTTTCAGGTTGCCCAATTTTATCACCACTTCGTTTCTCGAAAGACAATGCTCAGGTGGTGGTCAAAGTCGCAGAACTCGGCCTAACCTGTGATGTGGCCGTCGCACCCCAGGCTGGCGCAACATCTCCAGCAGCACTTGCGGGAACACTGGCTCAGTGTTTCGCCGAAACCCTGGCCTGCCTGTGTGTCGTAAATCTGGTTCGACCCGGCAGCCCCATCAACTTTGGCATGTGGCCTTTTATATCTGACCTGCGAACCGGCTCATTCTCAGGCGGGAGTGGTGAAGAAGCACTCGTTACAGCAGCAACGGTGCAGATCTGTAATCACTTCGGTCTTATCTCCTGTGTGGGCACAGGAATGACAGATGCCAAAACAATGGATGTCCAGGCTGGATACGAGAAGGCGTTGACCACCGTGACCGCGGCACTGGCTGGCTGCAACCTGATTGGCGCATACCCGGGTGTTGTCGGCAGCCTAATAGGTCAGTCATTTGAAGGCATGGTAATCGACAATGACATGATCGGGAATGTACAGAGAATCCTGCGTGGCATTGAAGTGACGGATGAAACCCTGTCTTTTGACCTGATCAAAAATACCGTGAGTGATACTGGTCACTACCTGGGCAGTCAGCAAACACTTGACCTGATGCACAGCGAATATCTTTACCCCAACCTGGCGGACAGATCAGCGCCCGGTGCATGGGAAAGCCTCGACCACAAGAACCTGTATGAACAAGCACATAAAAGAGTCCATGAAATGTTGGAGAGCTACTATCCAACCTATATCAGTGCGGCAGCTGATGCTCGGATTCGATCGGAGTTTCCAATAGAGCTGGATCCAAAAGTTATGCGAAATGGTAATGGGCGATGGCGGATGAGTGAAAGGTTCGGCGAAATAAAGAACTAGACCCATTTGTGACTTCGAGTGGAAGCTCAAAGTGTCATCGTTCAGGTCTGATCTGATGTTCTTCCCCGTTCCAATATTTTCGATTTCACTATTTCCAACCCTATAGCGTCTGATATTTTTCGCAGAAAGAAATCAAAGACACGATCCGGTAACACCCAACTCAAGAAAATTAGCGCCGTTGCGTCAGGGGTCACTCGATACCTAACTTTTGGCCAGCGCGACTCTACTGCATGTAGTATTTTGTTGCTGCCTGTTCCGGCGTTACGGCATAATCCTTCGTGAAGGGTATCGAACTCATATAGTCTCTTATGGCCGATTCATAGTAGCGCTTCCCATCTCTCGGCAGATTACTGATTACTCCCTCAGCCTCCCCTTCAACTTTATCCATCATTGGAGTTGCAATACCTCCAGGTTCCAACAGACAAACCTTTATTCCAAAAGGTGAAAGCTCTCGCCTGAGGACATCTGCAAAACCCTCCAGGGTGAATTTTGAAATTGAATAAGGTCCATTTAAGGAGAAGCCAACCTTTCCAGCAATAGAACCAACGATGACAATCCGTCCCGTTGCTTTTCTGAGCGGCGGGAGCAGCGATTGTGAAAGGACGATAGGACCCATCGTGTTCACATTAAACATATGCCTGATTTCATCCGCGCTGGCAAACTCAAGTGGTATAAATTTGGCTATGCCCGCGCCTGGACATCTTCAGATTTTCTGACGCCTGCAAATACTTGATAGCCCTTGTCCGAAAACAGAAGGGCCGTTGCTCTACCTAATCCGCTTGAACAACCAGTGATCAGAATACTCTTCATAAAATTTGTTACCGCAATACTTTAATAAGGTGGATACCAGGATCATAAAGCATCTAAGATGGTGTATCCGAATTTGTGGCCCGAGATTACTATGCGATGAGTACCGCTGAAAAAATTCTAACGATGGTGCTGCTCTGTTTATCTGGCAGCTTAATGTATTGGATGCCATTTTTTTCCGAAATTTTCTATGTGCCCATGCAAGACGCGTTTGGTTTTTCAAAAACACAACTGGGCCTTCTTTCCAGTATCTTTGGAACCACCTCACTTATCGGCTACTTTCCGGGTGGCTGGCTAGCTGATCGCATTTCATCACGCAAGCTCATATCTGCAGCCTTGCTGATTACAGCGGCAGGTAGCAGCATCTTTTCAACCATACCAACCTTCGAAGTCTGTGTTCTTTTGTACGCTATCTGGGGGATCTCAACGGCATGTATATTCTGGTCAGCGATGATTAAGGCAACGCGTAAATTGGCAGCTAGCGAGGAGCAAGGACGCGCATTTGGAATTCTTGAAGGAGGAAGAAACTCTGTTGATATGGTGACAGCCACAATTTTTCTGTCGATCTTCGCTTTCCGTGGAGGTGATAGCTCAGCTCTCTCTGAGACTATTCTGCTTCTCGCGCTGATCCTCTTATTCCTGGCTGTTCTTGTCTGGACAGTCATGAAAGAAGACAGAGCGCCTGAAGAGGAAGCAAAAGAGGAGCGGTCGAAGCATTCGATAAAGGAAATCATTGAAGTCATGAAACTCCCAATAGTGTGGTTGTTGGCGATCATTATCCTGGCAGCCTATAGCGGACTATGGGGGGCGATTTATTTCACACCTTACGCAACCGAGGTATTTTCCCTTAGTGCCGTATTGGGAGGAGCCATTGGCACGGGTAAACTTTGGCTTGCGTTTCTTGCGGCCATCGCCGCTGGTTTTATTGCCGACAGAATGGGCAATGCGAAAGCTGTCCTCGGAGCTTTCATTCTTATGACATTTGGCTTTCTCGTTTTTGGGCTAGTGCCCGGCGCGCCGAGCCTTGTTCCACTATTGTTGATCAACGTTGCCGCTATCACCATCGCAGTTTATGCGCTGCGCGGTATTTATTTTTCTCTCCTGGAACAGGGGGGCATTCCTGTGGCAGCGACTGGCATGGCAACAGGCATCATTTCTGTTATCGGATATACACCCGATATTTTTATGCCGACGCTAGGCGGTGTAATTTTGGATGCATACCCAGGATCAGATGGCTATCAGCGCTTGTTTCTCCTCGTCGCTGCACTCAGTTTTCTTGGCATGATTGCCGCCTATATCGTTTACCGTAAAACCCAGGACAGACAAGTCGTGAGTCCCACCTAGTATATCGCCCGTTCGCTACCCAAATTATCGTGAGGTTCTAATGCAACGTAAACGCACCAACCGTAGACAGAACGATCGGCAAAAAGAGGTCTTTGTTGACAAAGGCCTACATTTTGGTCCAACGCCCCCCTATGACCTTTTAAGTGGTACTCAGTCACAACAAATCCTTGAGGCCGTCTTTAAGACCCTGCGCGAAGTAGGTGTCGAATTTGAGCCAGACACAGACGTTTTAGATTTGTTTCGCGAAGGTGGATGCGATGTATCTGACGGTGGCCTTGTTAAGTTTCCCGAGCAGGTCGTTCGCAGCGCATTGGCTAGCGCGGCCAAGAGTGTGAAGCTGTGGAATCGCACTTGCACAGAATATATTGAAATTGATAACCGCCATACATGGTTCATTCCGGGGATGACCTGCATTAAGGTCTTTGATGAAGAAACGGGTGAGGCTCGAGATAGCAACCAGAAAGACCTGGCTCTGGCAACCCGGGTCGCGGACGCGTTAGAGAATATTGATGCGGTTACGATTGCTTGCAAGAATGTAGAACGCTCTAATGTATTTGGTGAAGTCGATGAATTCGTTGTGATGGCTGAAAACACAACAAAGTCGCTTGAATTCTTATGTGAAAATCCGGAATCACTGAATGTTGTTATTGATATCGCGGCTGCGATTCGTGGCGGACACCCGCAGTTAGCGGAAAAGCCATACTTCATGCAACTTGTGACCCCCTTGCCACTATATTTCGCCAAGGTCCACACCGACCAGATCATCAATGGGGTGAAGGCAGGTATTCCGATGACGACGGGAACCTACGTGATTGGCGGCGCTTCAGCCCCAATCACAATGGCCGGGTGCCTAGTTCACTCGTTGGCGACTGATTTTGCGGGTATGGTTTTGGGTCAGTTGGTACGAAAGGGCTCTTTTTGTATTAGTGGTTCAGATGCACGTTTTATGGAACCGGCAACCGGCGGCGTTGGATCGTTTTGCCAGACTTCGCTGGCGGAAATGGTACTTTGTCAGGTTGCCCGTGAAATGGGATATCCATCCCTGACAGGAACAGGAGGCGACTCAAAAGCAAGGCGGTTTAATCAGGACGCCGTGTGGGAATTGTCCGCAAATATGATGCAAACCTACTACAGTCGCCCAGCGACATGCGACTATCTTGGCTCGCTTGACGAAGGTATTACGTTCTCTCTGCATTCATTGCTATTTTGTGACGAATTGGCCGGCATGCTCCGCAAAATGTGGAAAGGTATCGATATCAATGAAGAAACACTGGCGATGGACCTGACATTGCAGGAAGGACCCCGTGGGAATTATCTGGCTAACCAGCACACGGTGGATCATTGTCGAACTGAAAACTGGGATGCCCGCTATTTCTATCCCAGTATGCCCCTGACCAGCAGTGGCAAGCCTGATGTCGAGCTGTTTGACAGAATAGATGCGGAGCTAAAGACGATCGTTGAAACACATCAACCGGAACCAATGGCAGCTGACATTCAGACGAGGATCAGAACAATTCAAAAGAATTTCGAAGATACTTATCACCCTTCTGCCTAGTGACCTTTCGACCCTCTGTTTCAACCTGCCATTGCACCACAAGACAATCCCGACTTGATGAGTGAATCATGTTCTGAAGACAAGTCAGCGATTCCTATTGTCATCCAAGTACACTTCTTCGATCATTTTGCCTTCTGATGAACTCTGAGATGAATCGAAAAGAACATTCATCCCGCTTATACTCCAGGTATAAATAGAAATGGAGATTCAAGTGGCTGATTCAAAGCGAGTCCTGGTGGCTGGAGCGACCGGCTATCTAGGCAAGTTCGCCGTGAAAGCTTTCAAGGAACATGGTTATCAGGTTCGAGTTCTAACGCGCGATGAAAAACGCCTCTATGAGCCTGGTCCCTTTACCGCTCCGGCGATTTCCAAAGACGATGTGGACGATGTCTTTGTTGGTGAAATCAGCAAGCCCGAAACCCTAGGGGGCCTGATGGATGGTGTCGACCTGGTATTCTCCTCAGTCGGTATCTCCCGACAGAGAGATGGGCTCACTTTCGAGCAAGTCGACTACCAGTGCAACAAGAACCTGATTAACCTTTGCCAACCATCCGGCGTCAAACGCTTCGTCTATGTCTCCATGCAGGGCGCTGAGAACATCATGCAACTGGCCATTACCCAGGCTCATGAAAAAGTCGTCGCCCTACTCAAGGATTCCGGTATGGAATACCGTATCGTTCGGCCCTGCGGGTACTTCTCTGACATGGGTGTACTGCTTGATATGGCTAAAAAGGGTCGGGCCTTTATGATTGGTGATGGCAACAACAAGATGAGTCCCATCCACGGTCGCGATCTCGCGGAGGTCTGCATTGAGACAGCGGAAGGTGACGAGATCGAAGTCGAAGCTGGCGGCCCGGATATCATGACCCAGCGAGAGGCGGCCAAGTTGGCCTTCGAAGTGGTTGGCAAGCCGGTGAAGATCACCGTGATTCCCATGTGGGCAGCAAGGGGTATGGTCAAATTCATAGGCCTGCTGTCAACCCAGTTTGGCGATCTGGCTGAGTTCATTGTTACCGCTGGCGAAATCGATGGTGTCGGTCCGGCGCGCGGAAAAACAAGTCTTCGCAACTATCTCGAAGCATTGCATGCAGGTGATCCAAACCCTTGACCCCAGAAAAATCCGTCAATCGCAGGGCCACAAGCAAGCCCAGTGACCCGTACCTCTATGTGGCCCACGATGCCGTCAACCTGTTGGTCCTACTCTGCGTTTTCGGCCTGCCCTATGCTGATCCAAGTCTTCTCACGCTGGACTATATGGATGCTAAGGTGCTTCACCTACTGGGGGTTGGCTGGTTCTACGGCGGGCTAATCGCTGCTACCGTCACAGTGAGTCGCTTTATCTGGATGCAACCCGACCTGGATCACGCCAAACTCGCGCACGGCTTTCGATTCCTCCTGGTTCTCGAAGTCTTCTGCATACCGAGCATCATCCTGATCGCGTACCCCGGCATGGTGATGGTTTCCAGGCTCGGAGCCATGGAAGTTCAAACATGGGCACATCATGGCTACCTCGCCCTGCTCTATTCGCCGGTCGTCCTGATGATTACCCCGCGGATCTACCACAAGCGCCTGATCAAAAATCCTGACGTTAATATCGAGAGAGAACGGCGCATCGCATTCTGGCTGGATTTGAGCTTCATCATCCTGATGACCCTCGGCATTGGTGCCCTGGCTGCCTCGATGGTGTGGAAAAAACCACTCTTTATAGCAGTATGAAGCACAGGAGTATGAAATGAGTATGACCAAGAACAGTAGTGAAGAAAAAGTCGTTGTAATCGGGGGCGGCATGGGGGGAATGGCAAGTGCCCTGCAGTTACGAGCGCAGGGTCATGCCGTTGCACTGGTTGAAAAAAACGAGTACGTCGGCGGTATAGCGGCCAGCTTCGAAGAGAACGGTGTGCGCGGCTTCTACCCATTAGCCTTTGGTGACTACCCCTCCTTTGAATCGCTCTTCGAGCAGCATGACAAGGAGGTGGCTAACTACGTCGATGTAATCGAAGTATCAGACATGTGCACACGCTTCATATACGACGACAAGACGAGTCTGGATCTTGGTGATCTGGAGTCCACTCTGGCAAGCCTGAAGGAGAGAAACCCAGAACATGCAACACAATATCAACAGCTCTACGATTACTCGAAGGAGCCGGGAGGCGTTGCAGAAATCTTTGCTGACGTGGTTGCGGAACACATCAAAGATGAAGCGCTGCAAATGGCAATCAACTTCAAAACTTCACTACTGGGAGAGAGCCCCTACTCAACCAGCAGCCTCTACCTCATGATATTGAACATACAGGAGACGTGGGGAAGTTTCACCGCTCCCGGCGGCATGGGAGGTCTTGTGGAAGCCCTCGAGAAACTGATGCTGGATGTTGGTATCGTGGTAATCAAGGGAGATGCTGTCACTAGCCTGGGGTGCAACGAGGGTAAGGTAAAGACAGCCATTCTGCAGTCCGGCAGAAAAATCTCATGCAGCCACCTGGTCAGCAATATCTCACCGCATATGCTCCATGGCAGGCTGCTACCCGACGAGTACGCGGCAAAGTCCCAGGAGATAATGGGAGACATCAAGTACTCCCCCAGCGTGTTCTCATATCATTTCACAACAGGCAAGCGCTATTCCAACCTGCCGGCCATGATGGTCATCTTCCCGCAAGATCTCAGGAAGCATTTTTCACAGGTTTATGACGAAGGCGTGATGCCAGACGAGCTCTTGCTCGGCGTCTATCGCGCCGGTTTCTATGACCCCAGCATGTCTCCAGAAGATGGGGATCATTTCAGCGTCTATCTATCTGTACCAAACCTAAAATTTGATATTCCCTGGGAAGAACTGAGTGGGCAGCTTGTCGACGACATCAGGGCAAGGCTCGAGGAATATCTATTGCCGAACCTGTCGGAAAATCTGCTCGACGGATTCTACCGAACCCCCCTGGACATGGAGTCAAAGTGCTCCCTGCCCTTTGGCGCTGGTTTTGGTCGCCAGGTAACGAAGCTTGAGCTTGGCAAGGAGTTCTTTTCCAACGAGGAAACCGGCCTGAGTAATTTGCACCTGGTGGGGCACCAAACGATGCCAGGCCCGGGCCTAAATGCAGTCTTGATGTCTGCGCAATTCGCGACAGCCGCGATCCCCGCTCCTGTGACAGCTACCGCAAACCCCGAGGTGAGGGAATAAAGCCGGGTACAGTTTTAGTTTTCTATAGCATCGTCGACCAGCCTGGCGCCGCAAAAAAGTTGAAGCTGCGGCGCGCAGCGACCCTATTCTCCTATAGATCGAGGGGCCGGTAATAGTCCTTTCCGGAGCTTACATATTCACCCATTAACTTTATGAAGGTCTCGCCAGCAGACCCTTCCTCAGTCAGAGTCAGGTTCTGGCGAATGAAATTGATGATATCCGGGTTCAATTCCAGGGCCAAATCCCAATATTGCTCAGCTTTTGCTTTCTGCCCATGTGCACGAAACAAATTGGCAAGCCGAAATGCCGCATCGGCTTTCAACTGATCAAAACTATGTTCACGGATGTTACCCGTTACGGTGGCGGCAGACTGAACAAACTCGCTATCAGTGCCCTTCGCGGCCCAGTCCTTCAACGCCGGCGCATAGACATAGCCGATGAACGGTGCATTCATCCCAGTGCCAGTTCCAGATCTGCAATCAGACCATCAAGGCACTCAATGCCAATAGACAACCTGAGCCAATCCATGCGGACGGACTGCCCTCCCCTTCGATGGCTCATATAGTAGCCCGCGAAGACAGTTACGACTTTAGCTATGTCTGATATCTACTCCAGAAATAGCCCAATTGACATCCTGGTGACCCTGCATCAATAATTAGCGACTATTTATGGCCAAATAAGGAGCCTGCCAATGAGTGAATTCAAAGACAAGGTAGTAGCAATTACCGGAGCCGGTGGTGGTATTGGCCGATCACATGCGTTGGAATTTGCCCGGCGAGGCGCCAAGGTAGTTGTCAACGACCTTGGTGGAAGTGCGGATGGCGTGGGTGCCAGTGATATGGCTGATGTCGTGGTGCAGGAAATCAAAGACGCCGGCGGCGAAGCTATTGCCAACAAGGCTTCGGTTTCTGACAAGGCAGGAGCCAAGAGCATCATAGACGATGCAGTCAGTGCCTTTGGCACAATCGACATTCTGGTTAACAATGCCGGCATCCTTCGCGACAAGTCCTTCAAAAAGATGACGCTTGAAGACTGGGACCTGGTACTCGATGTTCACCTAAACGGTACAGCCTATGTCACACATGCGGCCTGGCCGATCATGTATGAAAAGAACTATGGTCGTATTATGTTTACCAGCTCAGTTTCAGGAATCTTTGGTAATTTCGGACAATCCAACTATGGGGCAGCCAAAACAGGCATGCTGGGCTTGATGAATGTGCTTGCCAAAGAGGGAGCTTCCCACAACATCAAGGTGAACACCCTTTCACCAGCTGCTGCAACCAGACTGACAAACACAATACCCGGTAGAGATGAAGACCTCGGTACGCCGGACCCAACCCGCGCACCGGAACTGATCACCCCCGCTGTTCTTTTCATGTGCACGGAGGCGGCACCTACTGGCAAGATTATTCACGCCGGCGGGGGGAAATTTAGTATCTGCGCCGTATACAACAATGAAGGTGTGGACCACGGCGTAGACTGTAGCCTGGAGACACTACAGGACGATGAAGAAAGACTCCTGGATATGTCCAAGGCCGTGGAAGGTTTTTTTGGTGGGGGATTCGGCTAGTGTCAGCTATCCTTTCACTCCTAGTAGAGCCTTTCTTCCTGATCAGAAATACTATTCTGAAGAAAGGCTTCAAGTAGAAGAGCCGCTGTTCATTCGTGAATTCAGAATAGGTCACCTTGTTTTCTTCATGACTGACGAATTCAAAATGAAGGGAAAAGCCTAGTTATCAACATGTAACATACTGATACGGTGTCTTTGTTCAATCCCTTTGCAAACAACGGTCAAAAACCGTTAGCATTTCGGGGCATGCTGATAGAGCGGGCCGGTTGCCCTGACGAACACAAAATATTTCCTCGAGAATGTTTCCAGGTCGCAGGAAACATTCTTACTGGCTCCTACCTGGACACTGGCCCGGGGCCCGCATCCCACCAGAAATTGGTCTTGAGGCGGATATCCGAGAGGTCCAGGATGCGATCAGCAGCCTCGGTAAAGTCATCACAGTTTGGTTCCGAACCTAGATCCACCCCTTCATTTGAGAACACCGCATCCGATGCGAAGCGGCCACTGGCTGCCTGGATAATTCGCCCGTTGGGTGCTTGTTCCGAAGCCAGATAGACCACCGCAGGACTAACCTGTCCGGGATGATAGTTTTCATCCGGTTCCTCGGCATCCAGACCACTGCCCGGTATCCCTGCGGTCATCCGGGTTGCAGCCGCTGGTGACAGACAGTTGGTGTATACATTATGAGAGGCGCCTTCTCGCGAAAGATTATTCATCAACCCGACCATGCCCATTTTTGCAGCGCCGTAGTTGGCCTGTCCGAAACTGCCGAGAATGCCAGACGCTGAAGAAGTAAAGATTATCCTGCCGTAATTCTTCTCATACATAATCGGCCAGGCATGCCAGGTGACATAGGCGGTACCGTTTAGGTGAACATTGATTACCAGGTCCCAATCATCCAGGGTCATCTTCTTGAAGGACTTGTCACGCAAAATACCGGCATTGTTGACCAGGATGTCCACCGTACCGAAAGTACTAACGGCCGTTTCTACGATGTCCCTGGCACCGTCTCGATCGGCGACCGATGCCCTGTTCGCGACAGCTTCTCCGCCAGCGGCCTTGATTTCGTTGGCCACACACTCCGCCGCATCACCTTCCCCTGAACCATCGACTGCTCCGCCCAAATCATTAACAACTACCTTTGCACCACGCGAAGCGAGTAACAGCGCGTGCTGGCGACCCAGCCCTCCTCCTGCTCCGGTTACAATGGCCACTTTTCCTTCTACAGTCATGTTCGATATCTCCTCATTAACGGATGTAGGTTTCTTCTTTGATCAAACGCTGCTATTTCAATTCTCTTTCTTTCTAGCGGGCGTGAGCTGAATCAAAATTCCGTTTGCTGATTTTGGATGGATAAAAACTTGCGGCCCGCCTACACCGATTAGCTTTACACCTTTTCCCTCAAGATCTTTAACAGTAGCATCAAGATCATCCACTTCCATCGCCAGCGCATGAAGACCTTCCCCTCTGGATTCAATCGCGCGACCTACTGCAGCTTCGTCGTTAGTAGGCGCGACGATTTCAATGAAACCTCCATTAGCCATCGGAAAGAATGCCTGTTGTATTCCGAGGGCATCTGATGCCGCCGTGCGCTCCAGCTCCATACCAAGATTGTCACGCCAGGTTCTAACCCCTTCATCGAAATCTCTGACCCTGATTGCAATATGATCCACACCTTTCATCGCCATTGATTTTTCCTCCGTATAAAGGCTGCACTTTATTCTCAAATTGATGACTATCCCAATCTCTTGGCCGATAATCTCTAGGTAGACAGTCTCCAGGTAAAGTTCCCCGAGTATACTGTCAGCCCATTTCAGTAACGGCTGCTACTTTTTCAACACCGTAACGCAAGCCACATGGTTCCAACCGAATACCTGGCAGACACCAACTTTGGCTTCCCTGGAAATCTGTCGTTTCTCAGCCTGCCCGCGCATCTGCCAGACAATTTCACATACCTGACCCAGGCCGGACGCACCGGGAGGCTCCCCTTTGCACTGGATACCACCGCTAGGGTTGATCGGTAATCTGCCATCGATATCGAAGACACCTTCTCTCAGCAAATGATAGGCCTGCCCGGGCTCACAGAGGCCAAGCTGTTCTATATGCACCAGTTCATGGGCAGACTCCGTATCCTGAACTTCTGCCACATCAACCGCTTCCGGTCCAATACCCGCAGCTTCATAAGCCTTCCTGGCTGCCAGCTCAACAGCCGGCACACCCTTCATGTTCCTCAGATACACACTGTACTGATTGCTGGGTTCGACTACAGGTGGCGGATACTGTGCAGTCTGCATGCAGGATGCGGCAACCGTAACAGGATTCTTTATCCCGAATTTCTCAGCAGCCTTCTTGCTACATACAACCACTGCAGCTGCACCGTCGTCCGGTGAACAAAAGTTAAACAGATGTAGTGGGTAAGCTACCATCGGAGAATTCAACACGTCCTCTATGGAAATCAGATTTCTGTACATCGCATAAGGATTGTTCGCTCCGTTCTTGTGGGCTTTTACCGCGACACGGGCAAAGTCCTCCTCAGTTGCTCCGTAGTCGTGCATGTATTTCTGTGCCACGGTGGCAAAGGCAACTGGGCTCGCTTTCATGCCCAGAATGTTCTGCCAGGGTTCACCGAGTTCCTCGAACATACCCTTGTGCTTGTCGAACCCATAGAGGAGTACCACCTCACAGGAACCACTATTGATAGCCTGGCGGGCAAGCTCGAACATAGCGCCACCAGTCGCACACATGGCATTAATCTGATAGATGGGCAGGCCTTCCATACCCAGCTTCATCATCAGATCGATACCGGTACCCGCCTTGGGGTATACCACCTTGCCACTCAGAACGAATTGAATGTCCTTGTAGGTCATGTTCGCATCCTCTAGCGCCTTGAGGATTGCATCCAGCGCAAGATCCTCTGGCTCTTTG
>PBRQ01000003.1 GCA_002725995.1 Gammaproteobacteria bacterium | reverse complement strand
GCCGGTGGTTTATTGCGTCATTCAATGAAATAGACGCCGCAAAGGAAAACCCGGCTGATGTTGATGTTGATCAACTGTGGGTCTTTGAAAACGCGACATCCGTTTCCAGATACCTGTCGCAGTCACGAATCTTTGCTAATAATCTTAAGGCCTGCGAGCCCTCTGAGTTAACCCTTTCGGTACCGACTACTCCGCCCAAAAAGATCCAGTTCATCATCCAGGGCTCCCAGGGTACTCTGTGCCGCTTCAAGGTGATGATCGTTGGGGCTATCGGACTGTTGTGCAAGGCACCGGCAGAAGCAATTGAGGCACACTTAGCAATAAACCGATACTGGGTTGAACAACTCCATGCCCACCGCAACGACCCCTTTCCCCTTCGCCTGGCACCGGATAAACAACTCGCAGATCAGCTTGGTAACGCAATGTTGGAGTCGTGCGAGGCAACAATCGATGAACAACCCGTCGCACTGTTGGAAGACTATGTCAGTGACACCTTTGCCTATCTGGAGCACCTTAACTCCTGCAGCCCGCATACCTACACCTACGCTCATCCGATCATTCCAGGCTTTGCCGGGAAGAACGTCATCGAGGGCTACGACGATGGAAAATGCCTGATCCAGATCCATATGCCTGGAGATATGATCATGAAATGTAAAGCGTCCAGGCGACATGTTGAGTTAATGCGTAACCAGACCGCGCTCATGCTGAAGGAACTACAGGAAACCGGAAGATATGAATTTTCGATCGAGATTGATCTGGGCAGCGGTGTAAGCTCCTCCGAGTTGAGCGATCTGATGAGCAAGGAATGCGAGTGGTAGGCTCAGGGGCATCCTGTGAGATCACTTCGTTACTTACACTCACCACGCAAGGGCGTACTCAAAACTATCCTTATCGTGAAAGAACGTTCTTTTCACGCCAGAAAAAGCATCTGATTATGTGGGCAATTTCTATGCTTACCGGTTTTCCACATCATTCAACCAGGGGCTTGATCTTTCTCCTGTGTTTCTTTCTCTTCGTCGCCCCGCCCCCTTTAATAGCTCAGACTTCGATAGACAACTCGCCGCCGATCGATGGCTTGGACCATACCTTTGCACTTGCCGAATACGACTTGAATCAAATCGAAGAGGCGCGCTTTGACATTGCGGCCCTGCAACAAAAGATTGGCAACACGCCCAACCTGCTGACCAACTGGGTGCGCAGCCAAACCCGATGGGTGCCCTACCTAGGTGCCCTCAAAGGTGCCCCTGGCACATTACTGGCTAGGCAAGGTAATTTACTGGATCGCTCACTCTTGCTGGCTGCCCTGCTCGAGGCTTCCGGCCGTCAAACTCGCATCGCTTGGTTCGAGACAACCAGCAAGCAAAAGCAAGTGCTACGCGCGGCAGTGTCCCACCAGAATGCTGGCGAGAGATCCGACTTCTTCCAGGCTGACAATCACTCGAAACTAAACCAAGCCGCTGATAGTTTGTCCGGTGACGGGAGACCTCGCCTCGTGATTGATCGAGTCAAAGCCGAAAGAGCACTGAGAATTAAGATCAGGAACATTCTTTCGGTGCAACATGATCAGCTCACCGCACTGACCAGCAAATATTTTGATCCAGCCGATTCCTCCTCTGGGAACAGCTCCCTTAAGCGTTACTTTTATGTTGAGCACCGAACTCCTGAAAACGTCGAATGGGATAGCGAACATCTGCACCCTGAGATGCAGTCCACAGGTCAGGAGATTCACCGGTTTTCTCCGCGCCATGTTCCTACAAAGTTCCTGCATAGCGTTACTGTTCGGATCGTTGTCGTCAAAGACCAGTCTGGTATTCTGACGCAATCAGTTGCATTGGAGGAATCGATCGCCGTGGCCCGCTTGGGCACCACAAAGATTCGGCTTGGGATGAGCCCAATTAAAAAGCAGGGTCTTCCCTCCCTGATCAACAGCCTCTACCAATCAAAGAATGACGGCCCGCTCCTACGATATCTGTCCTTAGCCGACTCATGGGCTCCAACGATCCGTATTGAGAACCGCCAACCGGTTATCGGTAAAATAATCAGGGCAGACGGCGATGTAACGGTAACTCCAGAAAATCTCCCAGGCACTTCCTCTGGGGCAAATCTGAGCACCACGTTAGAGAAGCTCGATCTGCTTTCGGGTAGTGCGACTGAAAATCAGGATAGTTCTCTCCATGCAGTACGTGTTGAATTCGTGATTCAATCTCCTGGAGGAGGAAACGCAAAGACCATAACCCGCCCCATTTACCTGCGAAACAACCAACACCCTCCCGGGCTTACCCAATCGGAAAGAGTGGCCCGCTCTGCTGCACTCTCTTTTCGCGCGAACTTTCTCATCACGGGTGGCTTTTTCAGCATGGCCTATGCCCGAGTCCGACAGGCCCAAGAGTATCTTAAATTGAGACTAGCCTATAGGTATCTTGAGAAAAAGGACAAAGATGACTGGATAAGCCGAGGCGACGACATGTCGCCTGTGATCACACTACTGGAAAAACTTGATGTCTTTCCAACCAAGCTTTATGGAATCGCTGCCCTTCGAAGTGCCTCCAATATTTTTATCAATCGCCCGAACGTTTTAGGTTACTGGAAACATGTTCATTTTGACTCGCCAGATTCTGCCTATGTTTTATCGGCGGTTGACCTCATCGAAAACGGTATATCATCGATTGACCACACTGCACAGGACGCCTTCAACGCGCAACTCCTCTCAGGACTGCGTGACACCATAATTGAGACCGCCGTTGAATCTCGCACACAGCAGGCGGTTAGCACGAGCTCACTTTTTCAGAAGGATCAAGGACTTGGTTGGCTCCTAATCCAGCCTGGCGACCTCAGTCCATTGCAAACCCTGGAGTTACCCACTGTTGCCCAGGAAGCTATTCAGCGAGATCTCGCGGCAAACTATCTGGTCATCCTGCGATCTGATTTCGGTGAGGACTCGGTAGCCTGGTGGCGATTAAATGCACGGACAGGCGAGTTGTTGGGAATGTCAGGCTCGCGTCACCGTATCGGTGGGCAGTCATTGACAGAAAAGTTAGTGATCGGGGCTGCTGTTACTTGGGTTGTGGGGTTACTGGTCGACACCCTCTTGGATGTGTCCGATAGCCCGTGCCATCCAGCTGGTTTAGCGCCTTCATACAACTTTTTAACCCGACACCTCAAATCAGGAGTTGCCAAGTTTTGGGAAGAGGCAGAGGCGATCCCCGGTGTAGGCCAATGCGGTGAGGCTGTCCCATTAGAAAACGACGACGGCAATTGAGTCACCTACTATTACACGCTGGTCGATAGATAGATTAGGACCAAGAATCGATAGTTCTGTGCGAGCCCCTTATTCCCGTAACTTGTTGAAGTCAAAAAACAGGGGATTAATCCTGTCCGTCTGCGGGCTTTTTCTAATTTCTCATTTTTCGGGTATTTCTAAGGGCGCCAATTTAGCGCCCTCCTTAAGTTCCCGCCTGAATATTGAAACTGCCCAGGCTTTTCTTGCTGACCAATTTGGATCTGTACGGCCTCAACACGAGGGCAACCATCTTCTGCTATTGAACCTTAGATTCACAAATACAGTTACCCCGGAGCTGGTCTTTGAAGACGGCTTTTCGGAGCCCATTGCCCTTCCGATCAACAGATTTCACCTAATGTGGGGCAAGGAACAGTTTGATATAAACCTGCCACTCTTTGGTCCTCAACCTGATCACCTCCAAAACCTGATTCAGTTGCAATACAGCGGAGCCATAGAGCAGGGTTACCTTGTATTTGAGGTTCCTATAGTCGTCCCGAATTCAGCCACTTTGGTATTTAATGATCGCGCAATTGGCAGTTTTTTGCTCGATGTACCCACTGATACCCTGGGCCAGGAGGCTGTGCCCACCGCCAATTCCTCTGCCAACAAAAAGAAAGGTCTGTCTGCTGGATCTCACTCGAATACAAATAACTTTGTTGATGTAAATGCATTCACCGGGACAAAGCCCATTCAATCAACGATCGCGCACGGTCGAATCGACCTTGAGTTAGCCTATCAGATCGGGGGCGTGGAATATGCACCTCACGGAACCCAATTCCCGGAATCGGCAGCACGTATCACCCTAACCCTTGGCTCTCAGTTGGACGAACCGATACAAGCCGAGGTTCGCTGGCTTGCGGTCAACGTTGAGGGGGTAGCAGCCAACAAACAGTTATCCAGACAAAGGTATAAGCTGTTTCCTAAAGGACACAGAAAATCTCAAAGGGTTTTCTCTATAAGGGCCAAAGGAGGATGGCAACGGCTAGGCACCTATCGAGCTGAGATTGCCGTCAACGGCAAAGTAATTCATTCCCAGCCTTTCTCTGTCATCTCTGGTGTTCCCGCGCCCCCACTACAACCAAGCACAAACCGTAAGACGGGATTCAATGTCGCACTTTCCGCTCTCGGTGGCCAGGCTGATTACTTCACCAATGATAAATCCGCTGGTCAAGTCGCAGAGGATCCAAGATGGCAATTATCAAATCTTATTGATGGTGCCCCCTATTTTGCGACTGATGGCTCCCGTTTCCAAAGCTGTACCCGCTGTGGATGGAAGTGGCCAAGTCGAAATCTCCCAATTGACCTGCGTTTTTCCTTTTACCAAAAGCGGGCTGCTCGGGTATCTTCGGTAACTATTGATACGCGTACTCTAGAAGCGGAAATGCAATCTGGTTCGTTACCTAAACATATCGAGGTCTGGTTGGGCAAAGGGGATTTTGGAACCACCCCTGTTCGAGCCGCTGCTGTCCGCCTGGCCCGGCAAACTGGCAAACATCTCATTTCCTTCCCGCCAGATACTGCCAACTGGGTTCAGTTGCGCATTGTCAGCGCTCATGAATTTGGGGCTACTCGAGACATTGCCATCGGCGAGGTTGAAATCGGTGAGAGTCCGAAACAACGATCAACCATCGTGGCTGCACTACGGAAGAATATTGCACTCGCGTCCCTTGGCGGGGGTATCAGCCGGTTCTCGCCTGGTTGGCAAACTCGACAAGACGGGCTGGCGCAGCTGATTGACTTAACAACGAAGGTCAATGGAGCCCGCACCGCGCAGGCTCAATTTCCCGAGACTCTGGTATTTTCGTTTAATGAAAGCCGTGAAGCGGGAATTGCTCATCTGGCATTGGGTAACACTACCCAGCATGATGCGACTACATGGCCTAAACGAGTTGCCATAGCTACCTCCCCTTTCAGTCCCGTCTCCGATTTCTCACCCGTTGGTGAATTTGTCTTGCCCCGCTCGACTGGCATCTGGACCACCCCTATTCACCGCCGAGCTCGATATCTCAGGTTGTCTATTCTTGAGAACTATGGCGGCCCATATACCAGCTTGGGGACTGTCTCGATAACAGAAGAGACAGCAGAAACCACCTCTATTCTTCTTAGAGAATCTGATGAGACCCAGAAACAGGCAACTTTCACGCTGCCCGGGGCAACATTGATGGAAATCGAGCCGAATGATGGCATCACGAATGCGATACCCGTACCTATTGGCAAGACCTTCGGCGGCGCTATCGATTCACCCTCTGATCGAGATATCTATAAATTCTCGATCAGGGGAAAACGACAACGGCTGGCGGCCCAGATCAGTGCTGCACCCTATCTGGGCTTATTGATCCAACTAAAAGATTCACACGACAAAGTGTTAGAACGCCATGAACCAGGTGGAGATGCAACTCAGAACGGCGAGTTCGCTTGGACCCTCGAACCAGGTGACTACTTTTTAGAGATCTCCCAACCTCCGATATCGGTTGTGTTGTTATGGGATGGCAGCGGCAGTATGGCGGACCAACTCGAGCACTTACGAAATGGAGTCAAAACATACCTCCAGCGTATGGGTGACAATGAGCGCGTCTCCCTTGGCCGTTTCGCCGGACAAAAGGTTAAGGTTTTCCTCGAGGATTTCACCAGCGATCCGGGTCAGGCATGGCAAGTTGTCCAGGACGGATTTACCGCTGGCGGAGGCACCCCTTTGTATAGAGCCGTAGAACGGGCAATCCAACTACTCGAAGATCGTCTCGGAAACAAGGCTGTCATTCTGATGACTGATGGAATCGATAACAAGCCGCCGGCGGCTACATTCTGGAACGCTATAAGCGACACTCCCGCCCGGTTCTATACGATTGGTCTGGGTCCTGACCAGGATGTCTTTTTTCGTGACCGAGCGAGTCACGGGAAACGGCTATTGGAAGATATTGCCAGAGCGACTGGTGGAAGACACTTTCGTATCAATTCGAGCGACCAGTTGCCTAGCATTTATGCGGCAATCAGTTCAGAACTGCAGCGCCCATTGAAATACCGAGTAAGTCTGACTCCGAGCACCAAGACCGGTGCGTTGCAAGTTATTGCAAGGGATCGCGCACCCAAAACGAACTCGACCGAAAACTCAGGTAACTCAACCCATGATGAGCAAGATACTGCAACTGCTCGGGAAGGGGGTGTAGCTCCATCCATTCACCTCGAAATTATTTTCGATGCATCCGGATCTATGAGACTCGCTTCAAGTGGCGAGCCCAGGATTACTTCCGCAAAACGCGCCCTAAAGGGAGTCCTACAATCTCTGGACTCAAAAAACATTGCGCTGGCCTTGAGGGCGTATGGGTTCGATACCAGTCTCGAGTATGGTAAGGAGAGTACCTGCGAGAATACTGAGTTGCTGGTCGATTTCGAGAAAGGCAGTCCTTCAAGCATTATCCGGGCTGTTAACCCCCTCCAAACTTACGGACATACTCCAATTGCTAGGAGTCTTAGGCTGGCCGGAAGAGATCTCGAGCCCTTCAAAAACGGGCGCCCTATCATCCTCCTAATAAGCGATGGAAAAGAATCCTGTGACGGTGATCCAGTCGCGGAAATCAGACGATTAAATGATCGTGGCCTTAAAGTGCAGATTCATGTGGTGGGTTTTGATCTTGACAAAGCGGCAAGAACACAGCTCCGGGATCTCGCCCACGCCAGCAATGGCAACTATTATGACGCTGGCAGCTATCGCGACCTCAGCGAAAGCCTCAACCAAGCCGCTAAGGTAATTAACCTAACTGCCGATGAGGCTCTGGGAGAAAAAGCAACGTCAAGCACCATAACAATCGATACAGACCCGGTAATTTTTGAATTACTGGATAATTCCGGTGCAATCGTTACCCGCGATCGCGTTGGCAACACAGTCTCCGAGCTGATCCCAGGAGTTTACAGTTTACGAATTCTCCAAAAAGAATCTCATGTCATCATTCGTAACGTCATTGTGGAGACTAACAAGACCACGATCATAAGACCATGATGCAACTATTTTGTGAAGCCATTATTGATCCAGACACCTGGTGTCACCGCTGATCAAGCAATGCGCTAATGATGACGTCGTTGATATAAATACGCACATTATTTATCTGCGGAAACTGCAAGGCAGCTTGTTCGAGTTGCACCATCACCCGGGGTGTGTCGCAGACACCGCCAATCACGAAGCGCCCCCTGAGTTCCACCACAGCCTCTGCGCCCTGCAAAGTCAGTCGTGCCACCTTCAGATGTGAGTAGGCCAGCGGATGGTACAACCCATGCTGTTCAGCCAGTGCTTTTCCGTGCCTGAGCAGAAGATTCAGGGTGAACCCTAAAGGCTCGCGCCCCTTAGGAATCTTAACTTTCACCAATTTTTCGCGATCACCACAGCCGATCGTCCCGCCCTCGCCTTTGCCATCGTCCAGCTTAAAGAATGTCAGCGAGGCCATGTCAGAATCTACCCGTGTCGGCACAGAAACTTGCGTGCTGACCGACCCAGTCGATTTGCTTTGGACAATCTTGATCGCAGAGTCCGCTTTTGCCGGCTTACCCAACAACGGCACACCGATGAAACGACCAGGCCCACCTACGGTCCGAAATGAATACGGGTGTTCGTAATCGACTCCTGGCCCGTATTGCTGCATGAGAGGACCGCCAACACTCGAGCGCTGGGCAAACGGGCCAAGATCGCGCTCGGTGCCGGGATCGATATAAAACCACTCCTTTCCGACCCGTAAGCCGAGGTACACATGGGTGGGGGTAACCCGACCTTCAGCGTTTTTGTAGTGCGCCGACGCAATACCAAAATCATCTAACGGCAGACCGACGATCCGGAAAATCTGGAAGACCAGATGCGCCTTACTGAAACACGCAGCCCAGGCGAGTTTTCCGTTACGGTTCCAATAATTAGCGATTCGCTCAGCCTTGGGCCAGCCGGCTTTGCCCATCATATCTCGATAACCCTGCTGTCCGGGCGCGATATTGCTGTACAGCCAGTTCAATACTTTCCGGGCTGTTTCCCAGACTTCTTCGGGACTTGGATCAGGCGACAATCTCATGCCAATTGTGGCCCGCAATCGCTGCACCGCCTTTGTCTCCACGATAGGCTGAATGCCGAAGCGCTCCAGGCGACCTCGAAACCGGCGAATCTCCTGCTGTGTCTTCTGATCAGCGCGGACCAGTCCACCTGAGGCCGTGTGCGCATACGGCACCAACCCCTCGTACAGCGTCTCCTGCAGTAACGGTGCTGCGAGGCAAATGTTCGTCAGCAGGACCGCGACCACGAGTATCAATCCACCGGTGTTAAGAAACCTCTTGAATGGTTCAGACATACCGCCTACTTGACTGGCAGGAAGTAGAGAAAAGTGCGAGGAGGCGTTCCATTGCAATATATTCCGTAGAAACGACACTTTCCGCCGGGTTCCACTGGGGTCACTCAAATCATCTCGTTCGGCAATTCTCCGTTACGAAAAGCCACGCGGCTTTTTGTATCCCCCATCTTGATCTCGGTCATGACCTCCGATGAACTGGCAATAACTTCACCACGGCGGATCACAAACAGTCGGTGGGCTCTGAGGCGGACGGCTTCCATCGGATCTTCGGCCTGGAGAATCACCATATCTGCATTACAGCCCGGGTCCAAACCGT
>PBRQ01000043.1 GCA_002725995.1 Gammaproteobacteria bacterium | reverse complement strand
GCAGGCTAGACTGGAGTAACCATATGCAGAAAAGTGTCTCTTAGAATTTAGTGCCAGTGGTGCCATGTAGGCTGATGGCGTACACTTTATTGAGTCAACGAATAGCTGCGAGGCAGCCTTCGTAGTAAGGGATAGTAAACGCGGTGAGGGTATGGCTAAAGCGTTAATGGCGGAAATGATAGATATCGCCAGAGAACGAAAACTTAGCAAGATGATCGCCAGTGTGCGTCGAGACAACAAACTCATGTTGACGGTTTTTGAGCGTGCCGGGTTTGTTAAAATACTCCCCGAAGAATTTGGCGAGATAAATCTTGAGCTTTCACTTGAAAAATAGGATTGCAGGGAATGCCGCTAGGTATCATCAGCCACACTGATTGTTCAGCACATAACATGGGGGATTTCCATCCTGAGGCACCGGCTAGGATGGCAGCAGTGCAGGATAAACTTGCTAGCAGTGGCTTTGAATTTGCTGTTCGCCAATACGACGCCAAGCCCATTTCGAAAAAGCTGTTGGAACTTTGTCATGAACGGGAGTATGTGAATTTCGTGTTCGCACATTCCCCAGCTGAAGGTATTTTTAAGCTGGATCCAGATACTTCGATGAGCCCGGGTACCTTGCGGGCCGCGTTGCTTGCTGCCGGCGCTGCGGTCAACGCCGTAGATCTTGTGATGAAGGGAGAAATCTCGTCGGCATTTTGTGCGACCCGACCACCGGGTCATCATGCTGAACGAAACAAGGCGATGGGTTTTTGTGTATTTAACAATGTTGCGCTCGCCGCAGCCTATGCAAAACAAGAATACGATTTAAATCGTATCGCAATTGTTGATTTTGACGTTCATCATGGGAATGGGACCGAGGACATTGTAAGGGGCAGGGATGGTTACCTGTTTCTGTCGACTTTCCAGCATCCCTTCTACCCGTTCAGTGGCACCGGGCCAACCCCGGACCATATTGTGAATTCTCCCTTGCCGGCATCGGCGGACAGTTCGGTATTTCGCCATACAATTGAGCAAACATGGATACCGGAGTTGGAACGATTCAGGCCGGAGTTACTTTTTATATCCGCCGGTTTCGATGCTCACTGGGAAGATGAAATCTCGCAGGTGAGTTTGAACGAGGCTGACTATCGCTGGGTGACCGATGTATTGAAAGGTATAGCGGACAAGTATTCCAATGGCAGAATTATTTCGGTCCTAGAGGGGGGGTATTCCCTTGGTGCCCTGGGGCGAAGTGTGGTCGCTCATTTGCACGGGCTTATTGGTGGGGAAAGTACCAGATCCTAGTAGCATTTATCGAGATACCACCCTGAAAGAGCGAATATAGACTTGAAGCGGTTGAGGTGGCGAGTTGGACCAACCGGTTGCTGGATTGACCAGTTTAAAGTCCTGTGCCCTCGCTAACCAATTGATATATAACGAAATAAATAGTTGGTATTGAAATTGCTGGTAGAGAAGAAATCAAACCTATTAGGTGTCACAAGTGGAAGAAAAAACAAGAGAAAATCTGGCAAGCAAGGATATCTGGATTCGCGGCCTGTACATGGTGCTGTTTGCAGTTGCCTATAGTATCTCCAGGATTATCATTTCCTTTATAGCGATTTTTCAGTTCGTTGCGGCTCTGTTTACTGGTGGTGTTAATGAGCCCCTGCTTCAATTCGGCAAGAACCTCAGCATCTATATCTTGGAAATCCTGGAATTCCAGACATTTAATACAGAATTGCGTCCATTTCCCTACTCCCCCTGGCCGGACAAGGCACCAGGTGGCGAAGCGTGGTTGGAAGATCCGGATGATGATCCGGATATGGATGTACAAGCTGCAGCGGAAAGTGATTCGCCGGACGACGAAACGGATGGAGATAGCCCCGACAAGGACTAGTACTCGGGTCGACCTTTGACGAGCAGTTTAGACTGATTTTTTGTTACTGTTCGTTTATGAGCTCCAGAAAACTCTTTGTCGGCATTGATGTAGCCTTCACTAAGAATAAGAAGCTGCCAATTTGTATCGTCAGAAAAAAGGGTAGAAAGCTATTTCCTGTCACACTTGATATGGAAGGACTGCCTCCAATTCCGCGCGGCTCTGGTAACGTTGCCTCACTGCGACCGGCTTCGGTGAGCAAATTTGCAAGGGATGTAGGCGACTATATCGGGGCAGTTGAAACCTTGCTGGAGGCGACAATTGAAGTCATCGCTATTGATGCACCGGCAGACTATTCACTAACCGGGCGGCGAGAGGGTGAGCGCGCCCTTAACGCTGATGGCATCAGGTGCTTTGCCACCCCTACCGCGACGGGCTTCAAAAACATCAGAAAAAAGGTGAGAAACCACCTGAAAGAAGGGGGTACCGAAAACAGACTACCCCATGGTCACCAGCTCTGGATGCTTGCAGGCTTTGCACTTTTTCGTGAACTGCAAGTGCGGTATCGTTGCCTAGAGGTTTTCCCCCATGCGATCGTTCACAGGTTGGGTGTCGCCGAAGTGCACAAAATTAAGAAGGAAGGTCTCGCCGCGCAGCTTGGTGCAGTAGCAAAAGCTACAGGTTGGACAGGGTGTGAGCTTGCGGACAGATTACGAAAATGTGTGTCCGGCGCAGGTCACGACAGACTGGATGCATACATGTGTGCATGGGTAGCCAGTGAATACCCTGGTCTCGATGTCTATGGCAATGCCCCTGACGATGCAATATGGGTTCCAAAGATGAAAAAGAGAATAAGCAGAGCGTAGTTTTCATGCCCGATACACAGCCTTTCGAGAATATTAAAGTCGTAGAATTCGGTCAGTTTGTAGCTGTACCATTCTGCGGTCAGTTGCTCGCCGAAGGCGGTGCAGAGGTGATCAAAGTAGAGTCCCCCGGTGGTGATCCTAACCGGCATATGGGAGAAATCACGCCCTTTGAATCTCGAATATTCATCTCGCGAAATCGTGGTAAACACTCATTGCCTTTGAAGTTGAGTGACGTGAAAGCGAAACCAGTAATTGAATCGCTCCTGCGCTGGGCAGATGTCGTCTTGATGAACTTCCGGCCTGGTCTTGCCGCAAAAATGGGGATTGATTCGGCAACTCTCAAGGAAAGGTTCCCACGGCTCATCATTGGCGAGATTACCCCTTTCGGAAAGGAAGGTCCCGATGCCAATCTCTCTGCAATGGATATAGTTGTACAGGCTCGAAGCGGCCTGATGGCTGCCATGGGGAGAATTGTAGATGGCAGACCGGCACCTGGTGACCCGGTCATATCAGATTACATGGCTGCCATGTCCCTTGCTTTCGGTATCAGCTCAGCACTGTTGCGGCGAGAACGAACCGGTAAAGGTGGTGTGGTTGATGTCAGCTTGATGCAGTCCGCCATGACGCTTGCGAACAACCAGTTGATTCGTTCGGAGGATCTGGATCGGGACAAGCATCGCGGCATAATAGAGAAGATTAACCGGCAGCGAATAGAAGGTGCTGCGTTTGAGGAGCAGGTGGCCAGTGTGCCATCTATGAGGGTGATGCCTTTGCTGGCGGTATATTTTAGAACTTACGATACGGCTGATGGCAGCATAGCCATAGCCTGTGCCAGCAGGGGACTCCAGGTAAAATTTTCCAACGCACTTGGTTTTGTTGATCAGATGCTTTACCCAGAGAAGTCAGATGGACTTGACAAGGAGTATCTGCAGACTTTGCGTCAAAGCGTTGAAGGGATTGTTCGTAGTAAAAAAAGTGCTGACTGGCAGCGCATACTGCAGGAGGCGGGCGTACCCGTATCAATTGTGAAGTTCCCAATTGAATTGTTTGAAGATCCCCAGACTGAAGCAAATGATATGTTCTACTTGCTGGATCATCCTACCGCGGGTCAGTTTCGAACCCTTTCGCCTCCTGTGAAACTCGATGGTGAGGGTTTCCAGGCCCAGAATGCAACGGCACCATTCGCGACGGAGACACGATCACTGCTTCTTGAGCTGGGATTCGACGGTGATCAAATTGATGACCTTATTGATCAGAATGTCATTCGAGAGGTCGACGTCGGGTAGCGATGCCGCCCCCTGCTGACGGCTAATTGTAGACTTTCAGGAGGCTAGGTTTTGCCAACAAATTTCATTGAGATGGAATTGACGCAGTGCCTGATGTTTTTATAGGTGAAGCCTTCCTTTTCGAAAATGTGCCCCAGATGACCGTCACAATTTGCACATAGTATTTCTGTTCGCATACCATCGGCGTCCGGGTGTCGTTTTACAGCGCCTTCGATCTCATCATCAAAACTTGGCCAGCCACAGGTGGACTGAAACTTGTGTTCCGATCTGTACAGCGCAGCATCACATTGCCTGCAGATATAAAGACCATTGTCGGTCAGGCCCTCATATTCACCCGTAAAGGGTGCTTCGGTGCCCTTGTTAATAATTACGTGCCGCTCCTCGGCCGTTAGCTCATTTAGCTTGTCTGGCATCTATTTTCTCTTTAGCTTTCCAGTTGCTAGTCAACGCTACCATAGCATTTATGTGCTGATCCAGAATAGGTATGTAATCTGATACTTCAGGATCTCCTAACAATCGATTTCCATGCTGTCCGTTAGTTTGTTAGAAGTTCTTCTCAGGTTGGGAGACAGACCACGAGCCAGGTGCTGTAAAATCTTGATGCCGGTCATAGGGGACTGCTCCAACAGAGCATCGAATCCTTCGTCTGATAAAACAGCAAGGGCTGACTGGGTGCATGCCCGTACAGTCGTAGAACACGGTAGCCCGTCAATCAGCGCCATCTCTTCGATGGCCTGGCCAGTTTTTAGAGTTGCCAGCGTGTTCTCTTTTCCTTCCATTGACTCCTTGATGACCTCCAGTCTGCCATCAACGATAAAGCACACGAACTCCCCCGCATCCCCCTCACTAAATACAATATCGTCCTTCAGCAGTTACATAGTACCCATGCATTCATCGAGGGCAGATACTTCCTCGAGGGAAAAGTCTTGAAACATAGAAAATTTGCTTAAACCATCAATCTGACTGCTCATCATTGTCACCTATATCAGTTGTTGTACCAATAGCCATATTGGGGTTGCGAAAGAGTTAGGACCAGGCATCAAATTTCAATATCTCATCAACGGGCTTGCGTGTTACCGGACCGAACTTGCCAAGCGGGTATCCCACGGGAATTAAGCAAAACGCACCCATCGTATCCGGAAGGTCTAGTGCTTTGGCAACCGCCCTATGATCTCCGAGTGCCAGGGTTGTTGGGGCCGCCCCGAGCCCCAGGGCGCGAGCTGCCAACAGCAGGTTTTGTACTCCAGGCCAGATGGAACCACCTGCGCGAGCCATAGCAGTTGCATCAACCTTCTGACCGAACTCCATACAGGCAATAATCAGTGCTGGTATCTCGTGCATATGTTCCATTTGCCATAGGACCGCATCCAGCATGCGCTTACGTTTTGCCTCAGATTGATGGGGCAGGTTGCCTGGCCTGGAAGCGGCAGGACCAATATATTCCTCTATCCCCTTTCTATTCAGGTCAGCCAGGGTCTTTTTCCTGGCAGCATCACGCACGATTATCCAGCGCCCATTCTGCATATTCGACCCTGATGGGGCCTGGTTAGCGGCGTCAATAAGTTTGATGAGAATTTCCTCGGGGATCTCCCGGCTATCAAGGCGCCGCATCGCCCTGTTGTTGTACATGGTTTTAAATAATCCCATTTCTTCGGACACTACTAGTACCCCTCACCATTACCGGACAAATCACTCGACTCGCCATCACCCCTATGATACATAATCCTCATCTAATGATCGGAATAAATGGAACCTCGTGGCCTATATTAATCACCGTCTTGGTAGAACCTACTACACTAAAAAGGGAAGGAAGGGGAAAACACCCATCATCTGGTTACATGGAGGACCTGGTGGCACCCATAAACCGGACAGCAACGTTTTCAGCCTTGCAGATGGCAGGGTCGTTTATTGCTACACCCAGTTGGGAGGAGGGCGCAGTTCAAAAACCGGCAGGAATCAGCAGAATATAAAGACTTTTGTCGATGAACTTGGCCTGCTGGTGGATGCCTGGGGGCTGGATGAGTTTCACCTGATGGGAGGCTCCTGGGGGACGACGCTTGCATTGGAATACTACCTGAGAAAACGGGGAAGGGGAGTCAAGTCTCTGGTATTCCAGTCGCCGATGTTCAGTTCCCGGGACTGGAAGGCGGATGGGCGAAAACTCATCAAGGGGCTGCCCAGGAAAACTCGGCATATTATTGATACATGTCACGATATAGACGCTACTGATTCGATGGTTTATCAGCAGGCAATGGAAGTGTTCTATCTGAAACACGTCCTCAGGAACAAGAAGAAGCTTGCCGAAATGTTCTCAGGAACCAATCCGAATGGAAAACTGATCTATAAATACATGTGGGGACCCAGTGAGTTTGAACCAACAGGTACTCTTAAGAACTATACGAGAATTGGTGATCTTGGAAAAATAAAGGTGCCAACGATTATTATCTGTGGCGAATATGATGAAGCCACCCCTGGTACAGGTGTCAGATATGCGAACAAAATCCCTGGCTGCTCATTCTCCGAGGTCAAGGGTGCAAGTCACGCAATCTGGGTGGAGAAACCGGCCAGAATTCGCAAGGTTATTAATGGTTTTCTGGATGAAATTGAATGACGGGCAGAATTTCTCTGGGAGCAAGTTACAATCCAGGTTGATTCGGCCGCATCCAGTTTCTGCGAAAATCCCAGTGGACAATGAATAGTGGTATCGAGACCAGCAGTATCACCAGTATTTAAATCAGACTTCTTTGAGCGTCGTGCCTGACATTGTCGAGGGCAATTGCCAACTGCTGTTCCCTGAGTTTGCTTATCTCCTCATCAGACGGAGGGGCTTCATTCTGTGCGGCCTTGGCTACGGGTGCCAAACGAGACGTAGTGCCAGCTTGTCGGTTAACCGTCACGGGATAGGCAGGCATCATTCCCGGGTAAGGGTGTGATCGTCGATAGGCTTCATTTGACTGCAGGTTCTGGTAGCGGTACGAATCCATCGTCAGTTTTGGGAAGTTGATCTGTACGATGTCATATAGGCCAATACCTGTTGAGATGGCAATGCAGAGAATTGACGCAAAGCAGACGGCGAGTGCATATATTCGGGTAAACATGTGGCTGTAGCTGTCCTTGAGGTTAATGAATGCTATCGTAAGTACCGTCTCTACTATGGAAACGGAATATTTCTATGAAGGTTGTTTACTGTGTGAAGTCCGGTAGTCATGAGGACCTGGAGGTGCGGGAGATTGAGACACCTGGTGAGCCTGGTGAAGGTCAGGTCAAGGTTGATATTCAGGCGCGGGGAATACAGTTTAGCGATCTGGTGCAGATGTCCGGCAATTACCAGGTAAAGAGGGATTTTCCTTTTGTAGTTGGCGGCGAGGCGGCGGGACTGGTAACTGAAATAGGTGCTGGCGTAGACAATGTCGTCGTCGGTGATCGGGTAATAACACCTGGCGGCTGCGTAGAAGAGGTCATTGTCAGGGATAAGTCCATTACAAAAATTCCAGATGGCGTAGATTTCAAAATAGCCGCATCCTTTCGTAATAATTATGAAACTGCCTACGATGGACTGCAGAGAGCAAATTTGCAGGCGGGTGAGATACTGTTGGTGCATGGTGCCGCCGGTGGTGTTGGGTTGGCAGCGGTCGATATCGGCAAACTTTATGAGGCGACGGTCATAGGTGCGGCGAGCTCAGATGAAAAGCTTGCGGTGGTGGAGAAAATTGGCGCTGATCACACCATCAATTACAACGATGGGTTTCGTGATCAGGTGAAGGAGTTAACCGGAGGGCATGGTGCTGATGTGATTTATGATCCCGTAGGCGGTGATGTGTTTGATGAATCCATACGCTGCATTGCCCCATTTGGTCGGATATTAATCGTTGGCTTTACCAGTGGTCGCCCTGCTCTCGCGAAAACAAATCACCTGCTGGTGAAGGACGCCACCGTTATTGGTTACACGACGGGGGGACTGCGGCAACACAGACCATCAAAATATGCACAGAATTCGAGTATTGTAATGGGGTGGCTTGGCAGTGGCCGGATCAGCCCCTTCGTTTCTCATGTGCTGGACATGGACGATGTCATTGAGGCTTACCAGTTGTTAGTAGATCGAAAGGTGGTCGGCAAGGTTATTCTGACTTGAGGTGACCGTCGCAACCTGAGCAAGGTTGCGGAGCTTTTACTCGTCAGCTTCGTTCAAGGCTCCACAAGCTTCCATGACCGGGTGCACCGCCGCATTACTGCTAATTTTTTCGATATTCTTCAATACGCATTTCGCGGCACCCTCACTCATTGATCGGTGGTGGCCGGCACCAAAGGTGCACTCACTATGCCCTTCATGCTTACTTCCCGTTTTGACTACACGGACTTTCTTATAGCCACGCTTTCGAGTTGGATTGGCATATTGTTCCGCCATATCGAGCGCTTCTTCCGCCGTAATAAAAAAAACGGACATCGGCATTGTTATTGCTTATCTGTGACTCTACCCTCTCGACAATTTCTGTGAGAACATCACTTTCAATATAACTATCAGTATCGATGACTATTTGTGTTCCCCCCTGGATCATCTGCTTCATCGTCTGCAAATGTCATCAATGGTTGCAAAAGGAGAAAGGCAGTTGTGCAGATCGTTAACATTCGTATGGCAGTTCTCGATTCAGCAGCAGATTGTGGGATATTGCCATATTCTACCTCTTGTGGTGCCGGTTGGTCGTTTTTTAGCTTGATCCTGGCCGAAAAGTGTCAGATTTTGGCAGGTTGCAGGTTTTGCAGGCGGGTGGGCCTGATTGGTATTTAATTTGCCAATCTGCTGGCTTATGGTGTGTGCTGGCCTGTGGTAAACGCGGGTCTACATATGAAATGATGAAGAATACTCGACTGTAGCACTGTCGAGGAGCTGGAAAATACGCCAACAATATTACGAGGGAGCGATATGCTAAAGGAAACCTACCCCTACTACCTTGCAAATGAGCCCATCTATGCCAATGAAGATTTGGTGGTATATGACAAATATACCGGGGAACCCGCCACCAGGGTTGCCATGGCGGGTCACGAGGTTATCGATGCGGGAATCGGAGCGGCAGTTGAGGCGCAGCAGGCCTGTGCGGACATGCCCGCCTACGAGCGGCAGGCTGTTCTTGAACATTGTGTATCGAGGTTCAGGGAACGGTTCGCTGAGCTTGCGGAAGCGCTTTGTATTGAGGCGGGCAAACCCATCAATGATTCCGAAGGTGAAGTTACCAGGCTCATTGACACTTTCAAGATTGCGGCGCAGGAGTCGACTCGAATTTATGGTGAGGTAATGCCGCTGGATATCAGTCCCCGGGCGAAGGGTTACCGGGGAATGTGGAAGAAGATACCAATCGGACCCTGTTCCTTTATCAGCCCATTCAATTTCCCATTGAACCTCACTGCCCATAAGGTAGCACCTGCTCTGGCTGCTGGTTGTCCTTTCGTTTTAAAGCCTGCAAGCCTGACGCCGATTGGTGCACTTATCATTGCTGAAACCCTGGCAGAGACAGATCTGCCAAGGGGTGCATTTTCAGTACTGCCGTGCCGACGGGACGGTGCTGAGCTTTTCACCATTGATGAAAGGCTGAAACTGCTAAGTTTTACCGGCTCACCAGAGGTGGGATGGGATCTGAAGTCAAAGGCTGGTAAAAAGCCCGTTGTGCTCGAACTTGGCGGTAATGCTGCGGTCGTTGTCGATGAGGACTCCAACATCGATGATGCTGTTGCGAGAATAGTATTTGGTGCCTTTTATCAGTCTGGACAATCCTGCATCGGCGTACAGAGAATATTTGTCCACGAAAAAATATATGACACCTTTAGGGAGGCGTTAGTCAGCAAGACCAAGTCATTGAAGATGGGCGATCCAAAGGAACGAGAGACATTTATTGGCCCGATGATCTCAGAAAAGGAGGCGGGCAGGCTCAAGGGATGGATTGACGAGGCGTTGGAAGCGGGTGCTACCTTATTATGTGGTGGCGGCCTTGAAGGCGTTATGCTTGAAGCTACCCTGCTGGAATCAGTGCCGCTAACATGTGCTGTCAATGCTGAGGAGGCCTTCGGGCCGGCGGCCGTGCTCGCTCCCTTCTCTGATTATGAAGAGGCACTTAACATGGTCAATGATAGCCAGTTTGGTTTGCAGGCAGGCATTTTTACCCGTGATATATACAAGATTCAGAAGGCCTGGGATACGCTGGAGGTCGGAGGTGTCGTGATTGGGGATGTGCCCTCCTGGCGAGTCGACCATATGCCCTACGGCGGAGTAAAAGAAAGTGGGTTGGGCCGGGAAGGTATTCGTTTTGCGATTGAAGACATGACCGAAACTCGGTTGCTGGTGATAAGGGAACCCTAGTTTCGCCTTTTTCAGTGGGTGGAGTACAATCCGCCATTCTTCTATATGATATTTTGACATGAACACCTCACGTTCCCTGGCTGTCCTGTTTCTGTTATTTCTCGCGGCATGTGACTCGGCAGACAACGCAGCGGACATTTCGGCAGATAGCTCGGCAGATAAAGTCCAGGAGCCAATTCTGTCTGCTGCAAAGATTCACTGGTTTGACGGATCAGTTGAACAGGGTTTTGAATTTGCCAAAGCCGAGAACAAGCCTGTTTATCTATACTGGGGTGCCGTCTGGTGCCCGCCCTGCCAGGAAATAAAGAATACTGTTTTCAAGAGCAAGCAATTCATCACACAGACTGAGCCATTCGTACCCATTTACCTGGATGGAGATATGGACCACGCCCAGACCTGGGGTGATAAATTTGGTGTGAAGGGATACCCCACCATGATTGTTTTTAATCCCGATGGTGAAGAAGTCACCCGCATACCAGGTGGCATTGAGCTATCCCGGTACAACAGTGTGCTGGCATTGAGCCTGGCGCAGATGCGGCCGACGACCATGCTGGTGGACCTGGCTATAAATAACCCCGATAAACTGCAGCCGAGCGATTTTGTGCAACTGGCCTACTATTCCTGGGGTCAGGATTCCAATAGCTTGCCTGAAGGTGCACCGGCAACACTTTTTTCTGACCTGTCGGATAAAAGCAGCGACGAGGAAGCGAGCGCCAGGTTGTATATGGAATACCTGGTGGCACTCAGTCGTGAGTTGGAACCGAATGATTCTGAATTGACCCTTGACCGGGAAGCAGGGATATCAACCGGCGCCTTTGAGCGGGTTGCTGCCATTCTTGATTCTCCCAAACTCACTTTAGCCTGCTGGGATTCACTTGCCTACTACGCTGAAGAAATTGCTGCCTTGACGGTTTTCAGTGATGAGGAACTGGTCAAATTGAGGGGTAAATGGCAGGCGCAATTAGTTGCCATGCGTCATCAGCCGTCTTTATCAACGGCCGAGCAAGTTGCGGGTTGGCTACCCCTGCTGACCTTCCATTTCATGGAGAATGGGGAGGCACCTTTAGAAGATTCAATTATTACTGATTTGAAGGATGACCTGACCCGAGCCGATGAAAAGGAAAGTAATTCGTTCGCACGCCAGAGCGTGGTTAATCGGATCAATCATATATACCAGAGTGCCAGGCTCTATGATGAGGCCCATGCCCTGTTATTGGCGGAACTGGATCGGTCTGAGTCTCCCTACTATTTTATGAGCAGTCTTTCATCACTGGCTGAAGAACAGGAAAAGACGGCGGAAGCCGTGGAATGGAGCCGCAAGGCCTACGAGGCGTCAACGGGTGCCGCAACTCGATTCCAGTGGGGCGCGAGCTATATCAAGACAATTATTCGCTTGGCCCCGGAAAACAACGACTTGATTGTTAAGACATCAATTGATCTCTTTGCCGAACTAAAGGATGGACAGTCAGTATTTTCCGGGCGCAATTTCAGAGTATTGCGTTCCCTGAGCCGGCAGCTGTCAGAGTGGCAGGATGGGAAGCTGGAAAATACACTGATAGAAACTTTCCATGCCAGAGTCCAGTCCATGTGCGAGAAACAGGCACCCGCAACAATGGAACTCACGAACTGTCGGAGCCTCTTGTCGTCGTGATGAGGGCATCGCACAGTGGGAGTCGAGGTTGCTGGATAGCCATGATGCGATCAGCAGTCATGGTTGCTGTGCTCTCGTTTTGCCTGCAGGCCTGTAGTGAAAAGGAAGACGTAGGCGATGGTAAAAAACTTGCCGATACCGTTGTTGAACCCCAGGTTTCAACTCCGGACTTCAATGCAGGAAGGAATGCTTACTTTGGTGATCTGCACGTGCACACCATGTATTCCTTTGATGCCTTTATATTTGGCACAACTGCTTCGCCTGATGATGCCTATGGCTTTGCCAAGGGTGGTGTTGTAACGCACCCAGGCGGGTTTGATATGCAGCTGGATGTTCCCCTGGATTTTTACGCCGTTACTGATCATGCTTTTTATCTGGGTTCCCTGCGTGCCATGGCAGATCCATCTACGGACCTGTCAAAGCACGAAATAGCTGAGGGCATGAGCGAGTTGTCTGATGCCGCGAACAGGTATGGACATTTCCAGAAAGTCATCGCGTTTTTGCGAACCGAGCGTAGCAGCGAGCTACTTGACCAACAGGTGTACAAGGAAGCCTGGGATGACATAGTTGCTGCGGCTAATCGGCATAACGATCCTGGTAAATTCACTGCACTTATCGGCTATGAATATACGGCGTCCGGTGATCAGATGGAAAACCTGCACAGAAATGTAATTTTCCGCGGCGATACTGCACCCGAGCTGCCGTTTTCACGGATTGACTCGTCCAACCCCGAACGCCTGTGGGAATGGATGGACGAACAGCGCGAAAAAGGTCTGGAAGCACTTGCCATTCCCCACAATTCAAACGGTTCCAATGGAGAGATGTTCAAACTGCTGGACTTCACCGGCAATCGATTGAATAGCGCCTATGCAGACCAGCGCATGCGTAATGAGCCCCTCGTTGAAATCACCCAGGTAAAAGGGACATCGGATACACATCCAGCCCTTTCTCCCACGGATGAATGGGCAGACTTCGAAATCATGCCCTATCGAATAGCGACAAAATTAGATAGTACCGTGCCTGGAAGTTATGTCAGAGAAGCACTGATGAACGGCATTGAGCTGATGCAGAAAAAGGGTTTTAATCCGTTCAAGTTTGGCGCTATTGGTTCGAGCGATACGCACAACGGAACCTATGCAGGCGATGAGGATAACTACTGGAGCAAGGTTGGCCTGCTGGACGATGAACCTGTTGAGCGTGGTTCCATTCCCCTGCCTGAGCCACGGAAAGGGGGTGAACTCTATGCTGATTCTTATTATCGGACCTGGAGTGCGGCGGGTCTGGCGGGCGTATGGGCCGATGAAAATACCCGCGGTTCAATTTATGACGCATTTCGGCGCAAAGAGACATTTGCGACATCAGGGCCGAGGATCAGGGTGCGATTTTTTGCCGGGTATGGTTTGCCAAAGATTGAAACTAAGGACCTCATTTCACGGGCGTACAGTATTGGTGTCCCCATGGGTGGAGACTTGATAGCTGATAAAGACCGGGAGCCGGAGTTCCTGGTGTGGGCATCCAGGGATGCCAATAGTGCACCGCTGCAACGATTGCAGATAATAAAAGCTTCCGTAAGGGATGGGAAATCAGTTGAGCATGTATTTGATGTCGCCTGCTCAGGCGGAGGCGAGGTTGACAAGGCGACCCACCGATGTCCTGACAATGGTGCGAAGGTGAATCTTGAAGATTGCACTATTAGTGATGATGTGGGATCTGCAGAACTAAGGACAATCTGGCGGGATCCGGATTACGACCCTTCTGAGCATGCCTTGTACTATATGCGTGTACTGGAGAACCCGACCTGTCGCTGGTCTACCTGGGATGCTATCCGCAGCGGCGTTTCTCCCAGAGAAGATTTGCACGCAACTATTCAGGAACGAGCCTGGTCATCCCCCATATGGATAAGCCCGCCGGAACAATGAAGCTGCTGAGAGAACCCCTCGTTTGGTTTTTTGCTGTCGGCATTGTTCTTTTTGCAACTGATGACTATTTTTCCCGGCAGCCCGGGAGGGTTGTGGTGGATGAGGGTGTGCGATCTCGGCTCGACAAGCTCTGGCAGGTACAAACAGGTAATTCTGCAACGCCGAAGGAGCTGGAATCCCTGGTTCAGAACTGGATCAGGGAAGAAGTATTCTATCGTGAAGCCTTGAGGATGGGGCTTGATCGAGATGACTCCATTGTCCGCAGGCGCCTGGTACAGAAGCTTGGGTTCCTGATTGAGGAGGTAGAGGAAGAGGGCGACCAGGCTCAGGCAGTGCAAGAATACTATCAAGTGAATACAGCCGACTACTCACTGCCCGTCCGCTATTCATTTTCACAGATATTCTTCACCGATGGATCACGACTCGTTGAACTTCAGACAAAACTTGAGCAGGGTGATGACTGGCGAGGTTTATCCGAAACCTCCATGCTAAACAGCAGCTATGCGTCACGCAGTGAAAAGGAAATAACTGCGATATTCGGGCGCCCCTTCGTTGGCTACCTGCATTCACTTGTTCAGGGGAAGTGGGTTGGGCCGATAAAAAGCAGCTTCGGCCTTCATCTCGTCAGGCTTGAGAGGCTAATACCTACGGAAACAACGCCGCTCGCCTATATTGAAAAAAGGGTATATGCCGACTATTTACAACACAGACGCGAGGTTGTAACCGAAGCCTTCTATCAGGACCTGCTCGGGAGTTATGAAATTGTTCTTGAATAGTTCTTCGTGACCAGTGGATCTTTACCCTCTCGTTAGACCAGCTGGTCCGTCGATAGATCACCTTTCCTTTCGGATTCTCTTGCTTTTATATAGAGATAACAGGGCACGTGCAGAAAAGCCCAATACTTAGATTAACCAGCACATAAAGCAAGATGCCACTCTCTTTCTTCATGATGAGGTAGCTCCAAAAGACAAATGAGCTGATAAGAAGATCAGCCCCAATGCCGCTGGCCGCACTATTGGTGAATGACATCTCGATAAATGTGACAAGCTCGACCCCTTCATTCAGTACAAAATGACCAAAAAAGATCCAGGGAGTGATTGCCCCAAGGATTGCTGAGGCTAGATAGATATTTTTCATAAATGAATCCTCTGCTGATGCATGTCAGTGAAGGATGCACTCCATGACTCATTGGTTGCTTAAACAATTACCAGGGAGATGATAGATTTATTTGCAGGCTTAATAGCTAGCGGGACACTAGATAAAGATCTGATCAAATGCCAGGTGAATAGGTCATCCAGTGTTTCTACCCAAGTTTCTAACATAGACATCTGTATCATTGTTAGCAGGGAAGAAAGTCTCAATTCGAATTTCCTGCAGAGTCACGTCAAGGGGAGTTCTAAATGTTGATATCATGCTAAAGAACTGCAGTTCGAGATCGTCCTTCTTCAAAATCAGCGGCAGTATTGGCTTTGATTCCTTCAAGCTATGAACCTATGATTCCGGAATGTCAGGGTAAGTTCGTACTTCATCCAATAGTTCCTTTACCTCGCTATTGTAGGGGTTGGCGGCCAGCTTCTCAAAAGGTCAGAGAAAACCGGCGTTGGGTTGAGCGCGAGACTCGACATAGTGTATGTCCCTAAAGAAGCAAGGCATCATTCTAGAACCTGCCGGATAATAATCCTATTACCTTGCAGGTAATGGGTTCCAGATTGTTTCCAGGCCCGCGCTTCTCTCTTGGTCAGATAGAAACAAAATGCCGGGCGTGGTCGGTGAAATCTTCTTGGCTGCCTGTTTGCCCCTTCAGGTCAGTTTTCGAAAAAGTGTCTTTATCCCGCCCATACTCCTTGAGTCTGGTTGGTGTTGAGAGTGACAAAACACAAAGTGTCTAATATCCTGTGTCACTACGAAACAGCGAAAGGTCCTCCTAATGCGCAACCTGATCAAACAAATCTATTCTGATTCAGACCAGTGTGATCTTTTGCTGGGCGTAGTCGATGCCGTTGATGGGCTTACAACTCATTTCGACCGTGAATATGTAAAACAGTGTGAATTGGGAAAACGCGATTACAGGGAACTTTATCAAGCTATGGCTGACAATGGCCTGTTGGGATTGGGTATACCTGAGCAGTATGGCGGGATGGGTGGAGGCGTGACAGCAGCGGTACTATTGTCTGATTTACTTGGGCAAAAAGGCCTGGCGTCACTATCACAGATTTTGAGTGCATTTAGCCGACATGCCATTTTGATGCATGGAACGGAGGAGCAAATACAATCCTATGTAGTGCCGACAATAACAGGCCAAAAATCTTTTTGTATTATGGCTACTGAACCAGATGCGGGTACCAATACATTTGCAATTACAAGCCGAGCTAAGAAAGAGGGAGACGTCTGGCTACTGAATGGCCAAAAAACATTTATTACTCAGGCAGATACTGCTGACTATGGTCTGGTTATTACTCGTACAGAAGAGAGTCAAGGTGGTGACAAACGTACTGCTGGTATCTCCCTCTTCGTTTTGGACATGAAGAGCAAAGGTATTGAAAGACAAAAACTGAACATTAGTCTTGGCCGGTCAGAAGATACGCAGTGGCATGTATTCTTTGATGATGTTGAGTTGCCCCATGATGCACTTGTTGGTTCTGAAGGAAAGGGCATGGCAGTTATGTTTGACGCGCTGAATCCAGAGCGTTTTCTCGTCGCAGCATTGGCTCTTGGTTTCTCGGAATTTGTACTGAACAAAACACTCGATTATGTAAAACAAAGAGCGCCCTTTGGTAAACCGACAGGGTCTTACCAGGCGATTCAGCATCCTCTGGCAAATAATAGAATTCACCTTGATGCGGCCAGGCTGATGTTGTACCAGGGTACAAAGATATATGATACGGGTGGTGAAGCG
>PBRQ01000042.1 GCA_002725995.1 Gammaproteobacteria bacterium | reverse complement strand
CGGTACCCAGCCCATGTGCTTGCTGGTAGCCAGCATATCCAGTTCAAGATCACCAAACAGTTTTTCTGCCCTCGTTCGACCTAATACCGCAGTGCTTAGCAATTCCACTAAAGAACTAGGCGCCCAGAAGGACCTTGACGGACTGCCCATGGCTTCATATAGGCACTTGACCAGACCCGCCAGCGAAACCGAGGGACCATCAGAAATATGAAAAATATGAGTTGGAAGGCTCTCCAAAGCGATACAAAGTGAGAAGAAGTCACAAAGGTTTTGGATGCCAAGATAACTTCGCCTGTTGTGAGTGGAAACAAATGGCAACGGGATTCCGGAACCAACAAGCTTAACCAGACTCGCAAAATTCCCCTTGGCGCCGCTTCCATATACGAGGGGCACCCTCAATATCACCTTTTCAATATTATTTTCGGCAATCAGAAGCCGCTCGGCTTCGAGCTTGGTTTTTCCATAGTCATCTTCCGGGGTCGGCGTACTATTCGTTTTCAATGGTAGGATTGAGCGTTCACCAATTACTTTTATGGAACTAAGGTAAATGATCCTTTTCACTCCAGCTTCGACACATGAATCAAGCAACTGCTGGGTACCCTCTACGTTGACCCGGTAGTACTCTGACTTGTCACTTCCAGGCTTGTGGGTAACTGCGACCAGGTGGATGACTAACTCAATTCCATCAAGGTGTGCTGCAGTAATGTCTGATATATCGGCAAGAGAAAGGATATGTGCCGAGGTCAAATCACTCTTTCTATTATTTTCAACCTGATCTCCTTCACCAGCAGCGACTACAGAACCAGATCGCACCAGCCCCGTTACCTCGTGATCAAGTGAGATCAGATGCCTGGTCAGGTGCTGACCGATAAAACCAGATGCGCCGGTAATAAGGATTTTCATGGGCCAGGATTTTGTACCAGGTTTTGTGGTTTGTCATCTAGGTTGTTGTTCGCAACTAAGAGTGAAATAACGGATGAGATCTCTTCATTCCGCCCTTTGGGCGCCAGTCGAGATGACCCATAAGATTTCTCCGCTTCGACTCCTTGCTAAACGTTCAGGACAGGCGAGATGACCGATCAGGAATTTAGGGACCTAATTGTTACGACTTAAGAACGTCCAACACTTCTTCCAACTCAACGATCGTCTGATGTATGAGTTGCTTGTACTGGGTGTTATCTTCTTTTTGATCTTCACCAGAAAGTCTTTGCCGGGCACCACCAATGGTGAACCCCTGGTCATAAAGCAATGATCTGATCTGGCGAATCATGAGGACGTCCTGTCGCTGGTAGTAGCGGCGATTGCCACGGCGTTTTACAGGCTTCAGTTGCGGAAACTCCTGCTCCCAGTAACGCAGCACATGCGGTTTTACCGCACACAAACCACTTACCTCACCAATAGTGAAGTATCGCTTCCCCGGTATCGGTGGTAATTCAGCGTTATGATCTGGATCCAGCATATGCCTCTACTCTGGCCTTCAACTTCTGGCCTGGTCTAAAAGTTACTACTCGTCTGGCTGAGATGGGAATTTCTTCGCCAGTCTTGGGGTTGCGTCCAGGTCGCTGGCTCTTATCCCGAAGGTCAAAATTACCAAAACCTGACAGCTTAACCTGTTCGTTACCCTCCAGTGAGGCACGCACTTCCTCAAAAAAGAGTTCAACGACTTCTTTGGCTTCCCTCTTATTTAAACCCAACTCGTCAAACAACTTTTCAGCCATTTCCGCTTTGGTTAAAGCACTCATGTTTCAAATCCTTAAGCTGGCTCCAACTTCGGTCTCAAGAGAAGCAACAATCTTGTCCATTGAGGAGCTTATCTCCTCATCCGTAAGAGTGCGGGAAGGATGCTGGAAGGTCAAGCCCAAAGCAAGACTTTTTCTATTTGTTTCAATGCCTTTGCCCTGATATACGTCAAACAACTTTAGGTTTTGTAAGGTATCATCTGCAGCGGATTCGACGCAATCCCTGATCGCCAGGGCACTAATCACCTGATCAACGACAACGGCTATATCCCTTCTGACCACCGGGTATCGGGACAATAGCGCCGACTTTGGAACGGTTTTAGCTATAAGTTCGTCTATTTTTAGTTCAAAAAGATATACTTGTGAGCGAATATCGAGTATCTGCTGAATTTCAGGGCTGAGTAGCCCCAAATGGCCAACATTCCTGCCGTCGCGAAGTATTTCAGCACTTTGCCCTTTCTGCAGCGCTGCATGCTCGGTTGTGGCAAACTTGAAGCTGCCGGGTTCTCCAGCAAGCGCAAAAATACTTTCGAGATCACCCTTAATATCATAAAAATCAACAACTTGTGATCGATCAGCCCAGTTTTCAGCATTCTGATCTCCACAAACAATGCCTGCGAGCACCTTCTCCTGGGTGATATTTTCTAGGGTGAGTTCCTGCTGATTCGGTTCCATGCGGAAACGAAGCCCCATTTCGAACAGGCGGACCCTGTCCTGCTGACGATTCAGGTTGTAAATCAATGACTTAAGCAAACCAGTCCACAGAGTAGTCCGCATCACGGACATTTCCGAAGACAAGGGGTTGGCTAGGGCCACTGCCTGATATTCCGGGTCGAGGTCAGCCTGCAACACTGGATCAACAAAACTGTAGGTGATCGCCTCCTGGTAACCTCTGGCTACCATCTGATCACGCATCCGGTCCTGTGTGAGTTCGCCCTCTGGCATCGCGGTCATTGTCAAGCTGGTGACGGGCGTTCTCACCGGAAGGTTGTTATATCCAAAGACACGACTGATCTCTTCTATAAGATCTGCTTCAATATCTATATCAAATCGATGTGAGGGAGCGCTTACTAACCAACCTTCCTTGCCATCAAACTCAGCACGATCATGGTCAAAGCCAAGCCTTGAAAGCATGTCTTCAATATCAACCCAGGGAATTTCAACACCAAGCAACCGCTTTATCCTGCCCGCACGCAACATGACCTTCTTGCTACTGGGAAGTTGCTCCTCCAACACCGTATCCACAACGGGTCCTGCTTCGCCGCCGGCGATCTCAATCAGCAGGGCGGTTGCCCGCTCCATGGCATTTATCTGGCCCTGCCAATCCACCCCACGCTCAAAGCGATGCGCCGCATCCGTGTTCATGCCGTATGACCGGGCGCGCCCAGCGATCGATTTGGGATTGAAAAAGGCGCACTCGAGGAATATGTCCCTGCTGCCGTCAGTCACAGCGGTGGACAAACCGCCCATAACACCACCCATACCGATTGGGCCTGATTCATCAGTGATCAATACCGTATCCGCATTCAATTCAACCTCTGAGCCATCCAGCAAGGTCACCTTTTCACCCTCTACTGACTGCCTAACCACAATCCTGCCCACAAGCTTTTGGAGATCATAAGCATGCATGGGATGATTCAACTCAAGCATTACAAAGTTGGTCACGTCTACCACTGGATCAATACTGCGAATATCTGAACGGCGGAGTTTTTCCTGCATCCACTGGGGCGTTTTCGCCTTGAGGTCAATGTTGCGGATGACACGACCTACAAATCGCGGGCATGCACTCCCTGACTCAAGCTCAACTGCAAAAGTGTCGTCAATATCTGGGGCAACCGGGTGGATGTCCAGATATTGCACGTCCAGCGAATTAATCAGGCCGGCTTCTCTTGCGAGGCCGGTCATGCCCAGACAGTCGCTCCTGTTGGGTGTAAGGTCAAGGTCAAAAACATAATCATCCAACTGCAGGTAGTCCCGCATGCTATCACCAACAGGCGCATCTCGGGGCAGCTCCATTAAACCATCATGGCTATCACTGATGCCCAGCTCTCGCTCAGAACAAAGCATGCCAAAGGATTCAACGCCACGAAGCTTTGCTTTCTTGAGCTTATGGCCGGCCAGCTTTGCGCCTACAAGCGCAAAGGGAACCTTTATGCCCGCCCGGGCATTGGGGGCTCCACACACTACCTGGTGGGTTTCATCGCCACTGCTGACTTTACATACGACAAGTTTATCCGCATCAGGGTGAGAGTTAACCTCGAGGATGTCACCAACAACCACCTTCGAAAACTCTGATGCAACCGGTGTGACGCCATCAACTTCAAGACCAGCCATGGTTAGCTGTTCCACCAGCTCTTCAGTGGTCAACTCTGGATTGACGAATTCTCTAAGCCAGTTCTCGCTTAATTTCATTGTGGATTCCTAGTTGATCAGATCTCTCCATTTCGCACTTCGTGCTGCAGTCGAGATGACATCCTGACTGATACAATCTTCTCCAGTTCCATCGACCCCCTAACGGTCGCTCCGAACAGGGGAGATGACTATTCGCATGTCATTCTAAGCGAAGCCGAAGGATCTCGCATTTAAGAATAACAAACCAGCATTCTCCAATTCACACTTCGCGCTCCTCCAGAGAAGACACTCTGGCTCGTACAACCCGCTCCAGCCTGGATAACCTCGCGTTTATCTAAACTGTCTCAAAAACCTCAGATCATTGTCCAGGTAGTGGCGAAGATCATCGACCCCATAACGCAGCAGTGCTAACCTGTCAGGCCCCATACCAAAAGCAAAGCCAGAGAATTTCTCCGAATCAATACCCGAGAATTCCAATACATTAGGGTGCACCATGCCTGAACCCATGACCTCAAGCCAGCCGGTATTTCCACACACTCGACAACCCTTTCCATCGCAATGCACACATTGAACATCGACCTCCGCGGACGGCTCTGTAAAGGGGAAATAGGATGGCCTGAAGCGAACCTTCAGATCCTCCCTTTCAAAAAACGCGCGCAGGAATTCGACGATTGTCCCCTTCAACTCAGCAAAGCTGCTTTCATAGTCGATCAGCAATCCTTCAACCTGGTGAAACATTGGCAAATGCGATGGATCCGGCTGATCCACACGGTAGACCCTCCCCGGGCAAATAATCCGAAATGGTGGCTCCCGAGTTTCCATTACTCGCACCTGAACAGGTGACGTATGTGTTCTCAGCAAAAGCTGTGGGTTGAAGTAGAAGGTGTCATGCATTGCCCTTGCCGGATGGTGCTCAGGCAGGTTTAGGGCCTCGAAATTGTGATAGTCATCTTCAATTTCAGGACCCTCTACAACGTCATAACCAACACCACGAAAAAAGTGTTCGATCCGTTGCAGCACCATGGTAACCGGGTGCAGCCCACCGACTTCCGCATTCCTGCCCGGTAGCGTCACATCAATGGCTTCTGTTTCAAGCCTGGTTGCTATGGCTGTTTGCTCAAGGGATTGCCGTCTGTCCGCAATCGCCTGTTGCAGCGCACTTTTCACCCGGTTAATTTCTGCGCCAGCCCCGGGACGCTCATCGGCCGGAAGTTTTCCGAGGCCCTTTAACAGACCAGTCAACTCGCCTTTTTTTCCAAGATACTGCACGCGAACGACATCTAGTGCCACTATGTCTTCGGCGGCAGCTGCCGCTTCGAGGGATGTTTGCTGAATATCGGCTAAATCAGACATGTGCTGTTTCTGAGTTTCGCATTATTCCATGGGTGCAATCCCGCGCGGAATCACTACGTCTATGACGGTATCCCATGGTATCGGCATTCCGATACATGGTCTATCAGGCCGCTTCGACTTCTTTGGCTTTGTTTGCCAATGCTGTAAATGCTTCTTTTTCGTTTACTGCCAGATCAGCCAGAACACGACGATCGATTTCTATGTCCTGTTTCTTCAAACCGCTGATTAAACGGCTGTAGCTGATGCCATTTTCCCTGGCAGCAGCATTAATGCGCTGTATCCACAGGCCGCGAAACATACGCTTGCGAACCTTGCGGTCTCTATAGGCATATTGACCAGCCTTTGTGACTGCCTGCTTGGCAACCCGGAATACCCGACTACGCGCACCGTAGTATCCCTTGGCTTGTTTTAGAACTTTCTTGTGACGGCGGTGGGCGGTTACGCCCCGCTTTATTCTAGGCATTATTTTCTCCTGACGAAGTTGACTTCTTCACCCTAAATACTGTCGGATCAGCGATCTGCTCGGTGGACTCTTCCGAGACCTTCCCGCACTGCTCTATCCTGGCGATTCAGGATGAATGTTGGTGATTAGTGTCCAAGCAATCGCTTGATTAACGGTACATCCGCTGGCGCAATATCTTTCAGTTTGCGCAGCTGACGTTTACGCTTGGTACTCTTCTTGGTCAGGATGTGACTTCGAAAGGATTGGCGGTGCTTGTAACCCTTGGCAGTTCGCTTAAACCGCTTGGCTGCACCACTACTATTTTTCATTTTTGGCATCGTTCGATACTCCGCATTGTTCGTCCTGGACCTTTTCTTTTGGCATTGGACCTATTAATTTAAATGTAACCTCATATCATTGTGAATTGCTGGTGAACAAACACTATCCACCACGAATTCAAATGACGGCCACTTGTTTTTGGGTGATGTCTAAGCCGCTATATGTGAATCGGTCCTGGCAAGCCAAAACCAAACATTCACACCTCAGCTACTCCTTGACCACCCTTCTTCTTACTGTGTGGGGCTATCACCATCGTCAGTTGTCTGCCTTCCATTTTTGGAAACATTTCAACTGCTCCGATTTCAGCAAGATCATTTTCGATCCGCTTCAGGAGTTCCATACCGAGTTCCTGGTGTGCTATTTCACGACCTCTAAAACGCAAAGTCACTTTGGCCTTATCCCCATCATTCAGGAAACGTGTCAGGTTGCGTAGTTTTACCTGATAATCTCCTTCTTCAGTCCCTGGTCGAAACTTCATCTCCTTGACGTGCATGCGACGTTGCTTCTTCCTGGCCGCTGCTTTTCCTTTTTTAGCCTCGAATATGTGCTTGCCGTAGTCCAGGACCTTACAAACTACCGGATCTGCATCTGGTGCAATTTCCACCAAATCCAACTTTGCATCGGCCGCTGCTTGTAATGCTTGCGAGATTGGTACAATCCCGACCTGTTCCCCGCCAGCACCGATCAACCGTACGGTGTTTGCTTCGATCTGGTCATTTATTCGTGACTTTTTAGATTCGTCTTTCTTGATTCCGTTGCTCCTTCGGGCATGAGGACGCGGAGTATAGCAAAATCAGGCCGTACGTCCCTTCTTTTCTACTTCTTTAGCCAATAATGACGAAAAATCATCAATTGTCATAACGCCGAGATCGGCTCCATCACGAGCCCGGACTGCAACTTGCCCTCCTTCAAGCTCCCTGTCCCCCACAACTAGCAGGTAGGGCACCTTCTGGATGGTGTGCTCACGAATCTTGAAGCCGACCTTTTCATTTCTCAAGTCCGCCTCGACCCTAAACCCCTTATTTTTCAAGGTGTTAGCCACTGTCAGGCAATAATCCGCCTGGCTGTCTGTGATATTCAGGATCACCGCCTGTACCGGAGCCAACCATGGGGGCATTTCCCCGGCATAGTTCTCAATCAGAATACCTATAAAGCGCTCAAATGAGCCCAAAGTCGCCCTATGCAACATCACAGGGGTCTGGCGACTACCGTCTTCGGCGACAAATTGTGCGTCCAGCCTGCCAGGCATGGAGAAATCCACCTGCATGGTGCCGCATTGCCAAACGCGCCCAAGGCAGTCTTTCAGCGAAAATTCAATTTTAGGGCCATAAAATGCACCCTCTCCTGGAAGCTCTGCCCAATCAAGACCCTTTGCATCCATGGCCTCAGCGAGTGCTTTCTCGGCGCGATCCCAGTCTGCCTCGCTACCTACTCGCTTCTCCGCATCTGGACGAGTAGACAGTTTGATAATAATTTCATCAAAGCCGAAGTCCCTGTATACGTCAGTCAGCAGGTCAATGAAATTAATGACCTCGCTCTGGATTTGTGATTCAGCACAGAATATGTGCGCGTCATCCTGCACAAATGCACGCACGCGCATGATTCCCTGCAGGGTGCCGGATGGTTCATTACGGTGACAGGATCCAAATTCAGCCAACCGAATGGGCAACTCGCGGTAACTCTTAAGCCCCTGGTTGAACACCTGGATATGGCACGGGCAGTTCATGGGCTTGATGGCATAAAGACGGTTATCCGTATGCACGGAAAACATGTCGTCACCGAACTTGTCTGCATGGCCTGATTTTTCCCACAGGGACATATCCACCATCTGCGGTGTATTGATCTCCTGGTAGCCATTTTCATTCTGCACTTCGCGAATATACTGCTCGATAATCTGCCAGATCTGCCACCCCTTGGGATGCCAGAAGACCATCCCAGGCGCTTCCTCCTGGGTGTGAAACAAATCATATTTCTTGCCAAGCTTGCGATGATCCCTCTTCTCCGCTTCCTCAAGCCGGTGCAGATACTTCTTCAGTGACTTCTTATCCGCCCAGGCTGTTCCATAAATTCGCTGCAACATCTCATTGCTTGAATCACCACGCCAGTAGGCGCCGGCCACCTTGGTGAGTTTGAATGCCTGAATCTTGCCGGTGCCTGGCACGTGAGGCCCACGACACATATCAATGAAGTCACCCTGCCGATAGAAACTGATACTCTCATCGGCGGGAATGGCCTCCAGCAGTTCAACCTTGTAGCTCTCTCCCATCTTGGTGAAAAGATCTACCGAGTCCGACCGCGACATGACGGAACGGTCGACTTTGAGATCCTGTTTTGCAATCTCTGCCATCTTTTTTTCAATATTCTGGAGATCTTCCGGCGTGAATGGCCTCTCGTATGCAAAGTCGTAATAGAAGCCGTCCTCTATGACTGGACCAATGGTCACCTGTGCGGAAGGGAAAAGCCGTTGCACGGCCTGCGCCATCAGGTGAGCGCAGGAATGGCGAAGGACCTCGAGCCCTTCGTCATCTTTGGCAGTGACGATAGAAAGGTCACTGTCAGCGTCGATAGTGTGAGAAGTATCAACCAGTGTCGTTCCGATGCGACCAGCCAGGGCCGCTTTGGCGAGACCTGGCCCGATGGATTCGGCAACCTGGTGAACAGTTACGGGGGATTCAAATTGTTTCTGACTACCGTCTGGTAGAGTAATAGTTGGCATCTTGTCCTCGCTTTCAGTGGTGACCCTTACCAAAGGCCACGTGGTTTTAGCTTCCGGCATCACAATTAATGCGTACCTGGGTTTCTTGCTGTTTCCATGTTTGTGCTTCGTACAAGCCACGTATTCTTCCCTCTCGGCGTTCTTGCAGAACGCCTGCCGGGGTCTGTGTTTTTGCTTCGCAAAAGCCACGGACTTGTTTGCGCTTTGCGCAAGCCGTGGTTCTTCCCTTTCAGCGTTACTCCGTAACACCTTCCGGGGTCCGTGTTTGTGCTTCGCACAAGCCACGGACTTGGTGGGAGTGCTCGGATTTGAACCGAGGACCCTCGCCTTGTCGAGGCGATGCTCTAACCAACTGAGCTACACTCCCCAATATCCACTCAATAAACTAAGCAGGCTCTACTAACAACCAGTGCTTCAGTTCACGGGGCGCGTAATTTATCAAGAATCCAGCTCTTTCTCCAGCACCACGCGATGTTTCGCCTTAACCACGAACGAATTGCTGGCGCAATTCTTCAATCCGGTCCCGAAGTTTTGCCGCTTCTTCAAAAGCTAGATTCTTCGCCTCAACAAACATTTGTTTTTCTAGGTTGATTATCTCTTTTTCAAGCGCTTCTTGGCTAAGCAGGCCGCTGCGATAACGGCCTTTCTTTTCTGCAACGCGAGCGGCACCCCGTTTACCCCTCGCCGGTACACCCCTGGCACCTTCCATAATATCGGTGACTTCCCGGGTGATTCCAATAGGAACGATGTTGTTCACTCTATTGTGTTCCAACTGCTTTTCACGGCGACGCTCCGTCTCATCGATAGCACGCTGCATTGAATGAGTAACCCTGTCCCCGTACATGATTGCCTTGCCATGCAGGTTTCTCGCCGCGCGACCAATGGTTTGGATAAGTGAACGCTCGGAACGCAGATAGCCTTCCTTGTCAGCATCGAGAATGGCAACGAGTGACACCTCCGGCATATCCAGACCCTCACGCAAGAGATTGATGCCCACCAACACATCAAATTCACCAAGGCGAAGATCGCGGATAATCTCCACGCGCTCAACCGTATCAATATCCGAGTGCAGGTAGCGCACCCTGACACCATTTTCATCCAGATACTCGGTCAGGTCTTCGGCCATCCTCTTTGTCAGGGTCGTTATCAGCACTCTCTCTTCCTTTTTAACGCGTGCGCGAATCTCGGACAAGACATCATCAACCTGGGTCCGCGCTGGCCTAACTTCCAGTTCCGGATCCACCAGCCCCGTGGGGCGCACCACCTGTTCCACTACCTGACCGGCTTTTTCCCTTTCATAGTCGCCCGGTGTTGCTGAAACAAAGATAATCTGCGGCGCCATTCCCTCCCACTCATCAAACCTCAGCGGTCTGTTATCCAATGCCGATGGCAAGCGGAATCCAAAATTAACCAGGGTTTCCTTCCTGGAGCGATCGCCCTTGTACATGGCACCCAATTGCGGAACACCCACATGAGATTCATCCATGACGAGAAGCGCATCATCCGGCAGATAATCGTAAAGTGTCGGCGGCGCCTCACCGGATGCACGGCCCGACAGATAGCGGGAATAATTTTCAATACCGCTGCAATAACCCAGTTCCTTGATCATCTCAAGGTCAAAACGGGTTCTTTGTTCAAGGCGCTGCGCTTCTACCAGCTTGTTGTTTTCCTTGAGAAGCTTAAGCCGGATGTCGAGCTCGTCACGAATCTCGTCAAGCGCCCGGTCGATCGTCTCACGCGGCGTCACATAATGAGATTTAGGGAAAATTGTGGCTCTTGGTATTCGTTGAATAATTTCACCCGTGAGGGGATCAAAAAAGGCCAAGTCTTCAATCACATCATCGAATAATTCAATGCGGATGGCATTGCGGTCAGATTCAGCCGGGAAAACATCAATGACATCTCCCCTTACCCGATAGGTCGCCCGGTGTAATTCTGTTTCATTTCGAGTGTATTGTAATTCTGCCAACCGACGAAGTATCCAGCGCTGATCAACCCGATCCCCACGATCCAGGTGCATGACCATTTTCAAGTATGCGACCGGGTCCCCCAGACCATAGATGGAAGACACGGAGGCCACGACAATTGCATCCTGCCGTTCCAGCAGCGCTTTGGTGGCAGATAGTCGCATCTGCTCGATGTGCTCGTTAATCGCCGCATCTTTTTCGATATATGTATCGGAGGACGGCACATAGGCTTCCGGCTGATAGTAGTCATAGTAGGAGACAAAATACTCAACCGAGTTGTCGGGGAAAAACTCCTTGAATTCACCGTATAGCTGGGCTGCGAGTGTTTTATTGGGAGCCATTACCAGGGTGGGGCGCTGGGTCTGTTCAACCACCTTGGCGATGGTGAAAGTTTTACCGGAACCGGTCACGCCAAGTAATATCTGTGATGCCAGCCCGGATTCAATACCGCCTATCAACTCACTAATCGCCTGGGGCTGATCTCCTGCGGGCTCAAAGTCTGATGTAACGGAAAATAGGCCGGATTTCATGGGCTTGTCCAGAAACAATGTGGGGGTTTAGGATCTTACGGCGGGCATGGCCGCACCAGTTAAATTGCCAAGCGCTTAGCAATGCTCAATAGTCTGACCGCATCCAGCATGACAGGCGGGACTATAACCTAGCCAGGGGAATATATCCTGTGGCCTGCAGTCTCTTACTGCCACCACCCTGTCAGCAGTCTTGCGCGGGCAACCCCTTTAGCAGTTTCGCTAATGCTTATTGACCGGATTTTCCCTGCACTATACAATTCGCCCCCTTCTGACGTTCCCCGATAGCTCAGTTGGTAGAGCAAATGACTGTTAATCATTGGGTCCCTGG
>PBRQ01000041.1 GCA_002725995.1 Gammaproteobacteria bacterium | reverse complement strand
TGTTTCATCTCAACTCCTTACGTTAGGATGAACAAAAACTCTCCTTTAAACCAGTGCTATATCTGTTCCATAGGTGTTGACGGGGTACACAGTCTTGACCTGACATTAATTCGACGAATTTCGGTGGTTAGGGTTGAATGGTCTGGTACCTGATTTGACGTGGCTAGCGCCATGGATGGCCAATGCCACAGAAGATTAGGTGTCAGACTATTCAATCCGGTGTTCAACAAAAGACTATCGTAAACATTACTAGTGGTTAAGTTTTCTGCCTATCTCGGATTCGTCAACACACTTCATCTACGGCGGCATTGGCTGGCATTAATTGCCGATGCCTCCAATATCTGCTAAAAAATGAAACCCCCAATAATTAGGTGCCATACCATGACCAAAGATCAGCAAACTGAAGTTGAAGCGGCAGCATTTCGCGCTCTGGTAGCACATCTGCAGCAGCGCAGCGACGCGCAGAATATTGACCTGATGAACCTTGCGGGTTTTTGCCGCAACTGCCTGTCTAAATGGTATTCAGCGGCAGCAAAGAAGCTCGATCCAGATTTCAACTATGCCGACGGTCAGCAATATGTGTATGGCATGAGTATCGATGAATGGAAGCGCGACTATCAAACGAAAGCAAACGATGCACAGTTGCAGCGATTCGAGGACACTAAACCGCAACACGCTAAAATCAGCGGCTATTGATTCTCATCATTTAGCCGCCTAATTAACTCGATTTGCGCGCCATAGCTCAACCGCTAGGTCCAATTTTCTTTCCATAAGCCGCAGATAGCTTTTCCAGGTAGTCATCATCAGCCTTACCACCCCATTCTCGCATTCTGTCTCTTGACATCTCTGGCGGGCGACGGCCTTTGCGGGTTGGTTCTGTGCCGATAGCACCGCTATCTTCCAGTTCCTTCAGTGATGCGGCATCCATGTTCAGGAGTTCACCAAGCACCTGGTGATTGTGCTCTCCCAGCATTGGCGTGTAAGAACGGGATTGACGTTCCATGCCTGAATAGTGGGCCGGAATCTGGCGAGGGAACAACCTTGCCCCGACCAGGGGGTGGCTAATTACTTCATAGTAATCACGAGCTTTTAGTTGCTGGTCAAACAATGTCTCGCTGGGGTTAAGGACTGGTCCGGCAGGGACGCCAGCCGCCAATAAGGCATCAGCCACTTCCCTGTGTGTATGCTGGCTGGTCCATTCTTCAATCAAGGGGCGCATCGCCTCCTGGTTCCCGTGGCGTTTCTCCTGATCACTGAATTGATTCTCCCCGGTCCAGGCGGGAGATCCGATGGCGCGACAGAATGCTTCCCAGTCCCGCTGGTCTCGCACGGCGATAGCTACCCAGGAGTTGTCCCCTTTGCATTGATAAGTGTCATGGGGAGCCATATTGATATGAAGGTTCCTGGTTGGCTTTTTCACTCTGTCATTCATCGACAGGTCTGCCATGGTATCGCCAATGGCGGCAAGCACGGCTTCGCGACCCGAAACATCAATGTATTGCCCCTTACCACTTTTGTTTCGATGGTGCAGGGCCGCAAGTATCGCCATTGCACCTACGGTCCCGAGTGTCCAGTCTCCATAACCGCTCAGGGAGGTCAATGTTTGATCTTCATCGTAACCGGTAATTGCAGTAAGCCCCGCCATTGATTCCATGGCAGGGTAGTAGGCAGCCCAGCTCTTGCGTGGTCCATCGGCACCAAAACCTGACATGGATGCCATGATAACGCGTGGGTTTAGTTCTTTCAGGGCCTCATAATGGAGGTTGAATCGACGCATTGTCTGAGGGTTGTAGTTTTCGGTCACGACATCACAGCGAGGCACCAGGTCTCGGAACAATTCCTTGCCGGTATCAGTGGTGAGGTCAAGGGTGATATCCCGTTTCCCTACATTCAAACGGTGAAAGTAGGCGGCACGTTCCCATGGCTTATCACCCGCGTCCATTTCTGCCGGGTTCATCTCCCGGGTTGGAATATCTGGTCTGGTGATAGCTTCTATTTTGATTACATCAGCTCCAAGATCAGCCAGGTAAAGGGTACCGATCGTGCCAGCATATGCTCTTGTCAGGTCGAGGACCCGGATTCCTTCTAAAGGAAGTTTGCTCATTGTCAGAGTGCTCCCTGATTTTCAAGTGATGACAGATCATCTATTCCCAGTACTTCCGAAAGTACTGCCTCATTAGACTCTCCAGCCTGTGGGGCGATACCTGTTTTGGGTGGTGTTTCCGTGAGGCGTGCTGGTGAACCCGGGACCGTTACCTTTCCTGCAACCGGGTGCTCGATATCAACAAAAAATCCTCGCTCCACAAGGTGTGGTTCACTCGGCAGTTCGTCCGGGGTCAGCACATAGCTGAATGGCATGCCCTTGGCCTGGGCTGCTTCAACTATCTCTGCCCTTGTACGAGTTGAGAAGAAAGGTTCCATAAATTCAGCATCGAACTCTTCAGCTTTCTCTGCGCGCAGGGCATGATTCTTAAAGAGCTCATGCTGTGCCAACTCGGGGTCTCCCAACATGGCGGCGAGCTTTTTTAATCCGCCAATACCTGGCAACACGTCAACGAAACCATCCTTGCAGGGATAGCGACCAGCACCACCTCGGCCACGCGCATTGGCGCTTGGCGGCGGCACTTGCGCAATACCATTATAGGAATAGGTTGTGGGTGCCGCCATATCATTGCCGGCGATGGCTTCCTGTAAGGATACGTCTACATGCTGGCCGGCCTCGGTGATATCTCGCTGTAGCAATGCACCCATGGCTGACAAAAATGCGATGCGGCCACCGATATACATTCCCTGGTAACCACCCATGCAAATGGGGTTTTCCCCACTGATTGCCCTGACGGCGAGGGTTCCCGAAAAAGCTGCGAGGGTTAGTTCAGTGGCAGGGTAGTCGCGGTAGGGGCCGGTTTGGCCAAAAGGTGTAATCGACAGGTAGATCAACCTGTTGTTGATAGCAGACAGGTCCTCAAAACCTAGACCCAAATTGCCCAGCCTGCCGGGCGCTTCATCTTCTACCAGAATGTCTGCCTTCGCGATCAACTGCTTTAGCAGTGACTTGCCCTCTTCATTTTTAAATGACAGGGAGATGCTTTTTTTCCCACCATTGAGATAGAGATGCGAGGCGCCGGTTTCCTGATTTGGCTCATCGTTTTTGAACGGGCCGATATCCCGGATTGATGCTCCCTTGTCGGCTGGTTCAACCATAACAACGTTTGCACCCAGGTCAGCAAACCATTTGGTGCAGTAGGCTGCGGCCAGACCGTGAGAAAGATCAAGGATGAAGAGGTCATCGAGCGCACCATCAGACATATAAGGTTCCTTTGTCAGGTTATTTCCAGTTGGCTAGTACTACTGAACCGGCCATACAATTTCATCCGGATTAGATTTGGAGGGCAGCAGGACTTCTGCATTGCCTTCAGTGACACGGGTCCCCAACTGGTTATCATTCCAGATCTCGATCTCGATGATATTGTTGCCTTCTTCCTGGCGTTTTCCAGTGACCCGGCCACAGCACCAGGTGGTGTCACCCATGATGTTAAAGGATGGAAAGCGAATATCAAGCCTTGACAGGTAACCCGCGTCCCCAGCCCAGTTGGTCAACATATGAACAGTCCAGTTGATGCGCTGATAGCCCGCATCGTAGGCACCGGGCAGGCCCAGATATCGCTGGCAGCGTTCATTGCTGTTGTGAATGACGAGCGGAATTTCAGGAATACCCCATTCGTTCACAAAGGGCAGGCCTGGATGTCGCTCAAATAGTTTAAAGGCGTTGCCATGGGTATGGCTCCATTCGCCGGGTTCTCCTCGAATCATTCTGCCGCCACCGGTTTCACCGACGCCTCGCTGGGCCTGGCTGGTTGGGCCTTTGACCACGAAGGGTAATTCTTCACCTACCGTCACGTCCTCCCAGAATAGCGGTTTGTCACCGCGACGAACCTCTTTTTTGAAATCCTCTTCAATCTTTTCGAGATCCTCAGCAGAATATTCGGCGAGCCCGCGCATCTTCTGATTTTTGGCAATAGACTTGGAGGTTTTCCGTTCGGCTCGGTGCCATGAAGTGAACATGCTGCCGATTTCTTCACCGCGGTCGTTGTAGCCAGTGTTGATGTACTCCTGGACAACGGCTTCACCGCTGGTCTTGCTCTTTTGTTTGCGAACTTCCGTCAGCACACCGACGCTGGTGATGTAGTCTTCCAGTTTGATGGGTCGGACCCACTTTATCGTAGTGCCGCGAAACCAGGCATGGAGCCCTGGCATCCCATCCCTGGCTGCATTGGTGACCTCAATACCGATGATGTTCCATGGAGGCGAGATGAGTGAACCGTAGTTTGAACGAGCCGCATATTCGGGATCAAGATACAGGGGGTTGTAGTCACCTTGCGATAAGGCGGAGCGGCGTATGCTACCCGCAGTGCAGCGCATATCTTCAAGCTCCCAGTCTGCAAAATCACGGCGGCGCTCGACGCCAATTCGACTGGCAAGTTTTTCAACGGATTCATCGGTGAGGCGACCATAGTTGGGGTTACCGCCTTTAAAGCCAAAGCCTGTGTTCAGGTTGCTGGTGTCATTCTCAGTAGACATAATATTCTCCTTGGATTCTTTTAGGCTGTGGGCAGAATTACTTCAGCTGTGCCAGTGGTAATGGGTTGCTGTAATTGGTTCTCTTGCCACACTTCCAGCTGCACGATACTGGTGTCACCTTCCTGGCGTTTGCCAGTCACGCGACCATAACTACGGGTAACATCTCCGATCATATTTGTCACCGGGAACTCGAGCTTTATGTGCAGCGGGTATCCGGCGTCCCCCATCCAGTTGGCCAGGGCCTGTATGATGAAGTTTGGACGATCCACATTTGATTCGAGTGCACCGGGGAGATCTCCCCAACGCTGTGCCCGGTGATGTACCCAGTCAATTGCCATGATTGGTTCGAGCGCGCCATTTTCATTTTCAAAAAATCTTTCGGGGTGCTGCTTCGATTCATCATTGGCCTGCTTGTGCCCCCAGTACCAGGTACTCTCTGACCGTGGGATATGTCGTGCCCGCGTGGTAGGCCCCTTGACCACACATTGCAGCTCGTTGCCTTCCTGGACGTCGCCCCAGAAAAGTGTATCTGCACCGCGTTGCTGCTCCAGTTTGTATTCCTCGCCAAGGGCCTCGATATCTCCCTGACTGTGCATGTGAGCATCTTGCCTGTCACCATACAGTTCACGCTGTGCGTCAGAACCGCGTTCATACATATGCCAGTCCAGCTGGACCCGACCGATCGATTGGTTCTCATTCGTGCTGACGCGGGTTGTGATTGACACGCAAACTACCCTGCCATTAACGCCAGTGTTGGTAACTTCCTCAACTGCGGTGATTTCGCTTTCCGCCAGGATGATGTCACCCATATGAATGGGTTGATCAAAGTCCAACTGCATCGCGTTCAGCCTTGAAAATGCACCGGGAAAGATATCAGTTTCCGGGTCGATCTGCTCATGTGAGACGATGATGGCCGGGGGTGCAATGATGCTTCCCCAGGGCGACTGCCCGGCATATTCAGGGTCCATATACAGTGGACGCATATCGGCGTTAAGTACCGCCCAGGTACGGATAATGGCACGCTTGTAGCGGGCATCATCAAGCTGCCAGTCCTCGTAGTCAGTCCTTACTACCTCGCCGATTCTTGTCTTTAGTTCCGCAATCTGCTGGTCAGTTATCGTCGTTTTAATTCCGCTGGTCATGTTTGTTTTTTCCTCGTCGAAGAAATAGGTCGCTGGGTACTGATGCCCTGCAACGGTTTTCACTCATTAATTTGGATGCAGATTTCGACCTGCTCGTGCTAGCATCTTATGGTCTTTACAATAATGTAACACGTTATAACATGCAAATTAGCCGGTGAGTCTTGGCCCCCAGGCAGAGAGGATTGAGCGATGAGTATTCCGAAAGAACACCAGAAAACCCTGGAAAACTATTATGCAGCACTGAAATCAGTCGATATGGAAGCCTGGATGAAGTGCCATAGTCCGGATGTGGCATATAACGTTCACGGGGCAACCCCTGTGTCTGGTCGTTGGGAGGGAATAGACTGTGTTGTGCAGGATCTGCTGCCAAGGCTTTTTTCATTGCTGGAGCCAAGCTCAGCAAATATTCCAGTACGCTGGCAGCTTATGCTCGCAGATGAGCGAAGGTCAGCCGTAATATTTGATGGTGAAAGCAAAACCCTGAGCGGAGAAGACTACAACAACCGCTATCTGCAGCTGCATCAATTTGATGATAATGGGCTGATTGAGGAAGTGTGGGAGTTTTTTGATTCTGATCTTGCGACAACAGTTCTGTTTAGTGATGACGAGCAGCAACCCATGTCGAGTAAGCCGTTTAGGTACTAACCTTGATCAGACATTAATTCGACGGAATTTAGTAGTTAGGATTGAATAGTCTGGTGCCTGATCTGGAGTGGCTAGCGCCAGGGAGGAACGCGGGATCAGACCATGGATGGCGGTGCCACAGAAGATGAGGTGCCGGACTATTTAATCTGATGTTCAACTAAGAAGCATCGTAAACATCACTGATGGTTTAGTTTTGTGGTCTAGTTCAGATTTAGATATTCACAACAACTCACTGCCGCATTGGAGGCAATGAGGGAATCTTATTGTTAGAACAATGCCAATTTCTTTTACCCGCCATCGGCAACCAAGTTATAGGGCTCAAATTTACCGAGGGTAACGCATTCGAGATGAGCAAAACCCACCTGGCCATCACATGTCAGCTTAACGAAACTTTCCGCCCAGGCATTCCAGAGTATTTTTTCTTCACCATCAGGCGTGACAATTTTAACCGGATGGCTGGCATCCCAGACTTCGCCCTCCATATGGTACTCACCCCGCCAGGCTCCCTGACCCAGGCCATCGTCAAAGCCGCCAAAATAGCCACCACCCTGGCAATAGATCCAGCCCATATCTTCAATTTCATAGACTTTCTCTGGGCCGCCTTCTTCCTGGGTGATAAAGCTGCCGCCCTTTATCCTGGTCGTACCTTCGTAAAAGGTGAGCGAGTGTTTGACTGACATGATTTCCTCATGACTGTCCTGGTTCAGGGTCACGGCCCTGGTGTGCTGGCGCTCACCGAGCTTGTTCTCATGAAAGTGAAAGAAGCCACCATGGTCAGGCATCTCGTACAGTACCCAGAGGCGCAGGCCAGACATGGGCTTTGGTTTGAGTGGCGGCGCGCCGTGCTCACGAGGGCCGCCTCGACCCGGCATGGTGCCCCAGGAATGGTTGCGAAAGAAGGTGGAGTGTTCTTGGGTCAGAGTAATCTTCTTGCCGCCGACCGTGATGTGTCCTTCGCAGTGCCCAACAACTTCATAGACTACCCGTTCGCTCATGAGGCGATCTTCAACCCAGTTTCTATCGATTGGGTCTTCATAGGGAACCCGGGAGCTGTGGCAGTGGATGTCGCAGGATATGTCATGCTCGTTTTCACCCAGCACCAGTCTGACCAGTTGCATTGGTTCCAGAATATCCATTCGCAGAGGCCCAACACCAAAAAAGTCCATATCGTCTCGCAGTCGCCGGGATATCCTGATGTTGTGTTGCTTTCCCTCGTGGCGTATGCAGACAAACCCATCGAGGACATCGTTATTTTGATACAGGCGTATTACCGAGATCAGGCTTACCTCGCCCTTGTCATCGCATAGACAGACGTAGTGACCGTCGTTCCAGTGTTTGTCGGTTGTTTGGATTGTCGAAAAGGTTCCGGGGATCTGGTGGAACGGATACTCATCTGCTTTGGTTAACACGCTTTCACTCCTGCTTTATTTGGTTTTTGTCAACTTCAGCGCCTGATTACTCGAGCTGATTTGCTGCTTTCCTTACGTTGACGGGGATGGCGCTCATCACTGGCATGCCACATCGTGGATCAATGCGCCCTGCATTATCCGTTAGTCTGCCAGTATTGCTGCCGATAAATCGAACTGAATTATCATGTTCTGGCGCATCTCCCCAGGCGTGTGCCATGGAAATCACGCCTGCGCGTACATCCGGTGCCTCTTCAACGATCGCCAGGATTGTTGCTCTGCCAGATGACACTTCTATGACATCACCTGTTTCCAGATCCATCTCCTTAAGGTCGTCCGGGTTCATGAAGGCAGGGTTGTAGCTGAAATTCCCGGGAACGAGCTTCTTGAGATCGCGCCCGGAAGAGTTGTAGACATTTTTCAAACGGCGACTGATTAACCGGTGGCTAAACTCAGGGTCGCCGGCATAACCCCCATGCTCTGTAAACTCTTCACTCCCGACCTCGTTGAGTTCCGCCAGCATTTCAGCTGAGCCAACATCGAGGCGGGGCTCCCAACCTTCATCCATGGGTTTGGCAACAATGGATGGGTCAGAAAATATATGACCGTGGGGGTGTTTTTTAACCTCAGACAAGGGCACGCGGGACCCCTTGGTCAGCATTTCCAGCACATCGTCACTGGTTGGCGCATTGGCCATGTCGACTTTCGTGCCACTGATATTGAGTTGCAGACCCATGTGCTGGGCGAGGCCATAGAAGAACTGCCACTCTTCAATGACATCAGCGCCCTTTGGCGGGTCAACGACTACTGGTCCATATTGACCATAGGGTTCCGGGTAGCCCGGTGAGACACCATAAAAAGTAAGCGCTTCATTGGGCATGGATATGCTGGGTGACTCGAGGGAAAGCTTTGGTGCAATTACATAAGAACTCAACTTGGCCGTTGCGGACATCTTGATATCCAGTGTCGCACTGAGTTCTAGCTTGCGCATGGCATCATAGGTCCGGAGTTGATCTGGCCATGCGGCCATGGGGTTGCCACCAACGACTAGTAGCGCTCGGACCTGACCTTCGCCATCGAGCAGGATTTCATCCGCGGCGGCGGAGGTTGGTAGACCAGCAGCAGAGGTGGCCAGATCCCTAACCCGCATTTTTTCTCCAAACCCATAGATTTCATCGGGTCGCTTCTCAGCCTGTGCCTTGTTCTCACCTTGAGGCAGGAATACGAAAGGGTTGGGAATTTCCTCTCCCTCTTTTACCCAGCGTCCACAGATGGTATTGAGTACTAATACTAGGTATTCCGTCAGGGTTCCACGGGGTGCCATATTCGGACCGGTACCACAGGTCACCATGCCTCTAGGGCCAGCAGCGAAAGTCCTGGCGGTCTCGACCATCGCTGATCCTGAGATGCCGGCCCTCGACTCAACATATTCAGGTGTATATTCAGAGACTGCCTGGGTGAGCCCTTCAATCCCTTCCACTTGCTCGTCAACGAAATCTTGATCGAACAATTCTTCATCAAGAATAACCTTGATCATGCCCGCAAGAATGGTCGGATCTTCTCCGGGTTTGGGTTGCAGGTGAATCTTTGCCTTTTCTGCAACATCAGTTTTTCGAGGGTCGATAACGAGCAGATTGAGCCCGTTCTTCAGCGCATCATGCAGCCGCTTGGCAGGGTTAAACTGCGGTATTCCGCCCCACATGGAGACCAGGGGGTTGGTTCCCACCAGCAACCAGGTATCGGCATCATCGAATCTGGTGGGACCAGCATTCCAGCGACCATGAAATGCTGTCGCCATTGGCTTGCCAGGCTGATCTATTGTTGATGGTGAAAACATCATGGCGGAACCGATGGCGCCCATGAAGGCCATGGCGAAGGCAGTACCGGTTGGGTAGTGGTGGCTGAAGGTGCCGGTGTACATTGCCACGGCCCTGGGGCCGTGCTCTTCAATAATCAAAGAAAGCTGGGCGGCGATTTCCTCGATAGCATCCTCTACCTTGCAAGGTTGGTAAGAACCATCCTTTTGCCGTTTCTGAGATTGTAAAAGGCGGTCAGGATGGTAGTGCTGTTCAGGAAGCTGTCGCCCCTTTTTGCAGGAATAGCCGTAGTAGGTCGGATTTTCCTTGTCGCCAATAATCTTGACGGCCTTGCCATCTTCAACGGTGACACGTATCGCGCAAAAGGCGTGGCAGAAACGACAAAAAGTGAGATGCTCAGTAGACATTGGTTCGCCTCGCTTCCAGAAAAATAGTTACCCACCCACAAATAGTTCGATTAAGGAAGCTACTGCTATTTGTGATAATGTTGATGCTTCGTGAAAAGAATTATTGAATAAGGGGTCGTTCCCCATACAGCTAAGAAGATCAGATCTGGAGTTACGCGTCAATGTAATTCTAGAACCACAAATTTTGGATCTGGTGGTTTCAAATCGAGGTAGAATGACGATGGCAGGGTTGGATCTTTCCTGAAGTAAGAATTACGAGATCAATAGAAGGAGGAAAAATGAAGACATTAATTCTCGGTGGCTCAGTTTTTGTTGGTAAGCGAATGGTCAAGACTCTCATCGAAGCCGGACATGAGGTGACGGTGCTGAATCGCGGCAAGACCCCGGTGGAATTACCCGAAGGTGTTGATTTGATTGTTGCTGATCGTACGGATGCGGAATCAATGCACGCCGGGCTTGCTAATACTGAATGGGATGCGGTTTTTGATATATCCGGGTTTGTCATGGCGGCAGGTGGGTCGGATGCCGAATCCCTCATCGATTTACTGGATGGGAAGGTCGGGCATTATGTCTACACCAGTTCGATTATGGCCTATGAACAGGGCCTTGGTACTTTCCCCTGGCGAGAGGAAGATCCCTCGTCTACGGAAGGGCCTGAGACTTACGGAGGTTTTAAGGCGAAGATGGAGGCGCTGTTGGTCAAACAGTATGGGGAGAACGGTTTTCCAGCGACAATTATTCGGCCGGCAGCAATCTATGGGCCGGATAACAACATTTATGACATGGAAACGCCGATGTTTCTGCGCCTGCAGCAGGGTAAACCGATACTGGTTCCCCATAGTGGACTTGTCACCATGTCTTATGGCCATGTTGATGATCTTTGTGAGGCAATGCTTGCCAGTGTTGGTAACTCCAAGGCTCTCGGAGAAATATTTAATATCTGTGCGGAAGCAGTGACGGTGGATGAGTATGTCCGCGTACTGGCGGATATTACGGGGTGCCAGGCTAATGTTATCAGCGTGCCGGACAACATAATCCCAACGCTCACTCAGCCGGCATGGGGCCACCTGTTTTCCAAGTTTCACCATGGAATTCTTGATATAGGAAAGGCCAGCAGACTACTGGATGTTAACCCTCGCTTCGATTTTAGAGTTGGTCACGAAGATACCTTTACCTGGTTTAAAGAGCAGGGATGGGAGGGTAGGACAGAACCCCTGATCGATAAAACGTGGATGTCTAGCTGGAATTTTGATTACGAGGCTGAAATTGCTGCACAAATCCAGGCTTTATGAAAAGGAGGCTAGAAGATGGCTGATATACGACTACCAACCGATGACCAACTATGGCTGTGCATGTCGGAGACGATGCGCTCAGTAATACTGCCCCGGCTCGACGATCCCTGGGCGCGCGCTGCACTGATCAGACTGATTGGGCTGGCTGAGTTTGCACCGAAGCGGGGAGAAGACCCGTCAGAACAGCGCACATCCGAGACCATTGCCTGCATTGATCAACTTGCGTCGAATTATCCGGATATAGCGGCGCAGTTGCCCGGTGGGTGGCCGGGGGTTGATCAGGGGCAGGTGCTCGATCTATGCAGCCAACTACTGGCCGCATCCGTGGGAGATGAAAGCGAGCAGGCGAACGCCGTTCGAAGCCAGTTGAAAGCATTGTTGAAGGCACACCTAACTGAAGACTTCACCGTGAGCGCCCCACTAATCACTTCATTTGCGGGTGGGCTCAATGACAGATAACAATATTGAAACGCTGGTCGAACCCCTGAGTGGCTTTATCTCTAGAAAGCTTGAAGAAGATGCACGTGTGACCGAGGTAAGACGTCTTGCCGAGGGGCATTCTCGACAGATGTTACTGATTCACGTTGAAGTTGCAGGCGCAGAGCAGCGCTATGTTGTTCGAATTGAGCAGGATGGAATTTTTGGAACCTCGAGTGCTGAGGAGTTTCGTGTAATGGGTGCATTACATGGCCTTGGTTTTCCGGTCGCGCAGGTCCGCTGGCTTGAAGATAACCGCGATGTGCTTGGTGAGCCGTTTTTTGTCATGGACTTTGTTGAGGGTGATTTCGATAACCCCACTGGCGACACTTTGAAAGAATTTGTGACGGTTCTAGATCGACTACATAAGCTCGATTGGCAGGATGCAGGCCTCGATTTTGACCTTAAACCAGAGTCCGTGGAAGAAGCGACTCATATGCAAATTGACCGATGGGCAAATATCTATCGTGATGCGACGCCATTGCCAATACCACTCCTGGAGGAAGCAGCAGCCTGGCTTCACTATCGTGCGCCAGCCAGCGGCCCCTTTGGTGTTGTTCATGGTGATCCGGGCCCCGGTAATTTTGTTCATGACAAGGGCGAGATACTTGCTTTGACTGACTTTGAATTTTGTCATCTTGGCCATGTGTACGAAGACTGGGTTTTCTGTGCCGTCATGCGCGGTCCAAGGTCCCTCAGCACTGATGGCTGGATTGAACTGTACCAGGAGCTGACTGATACAAAACTAACAGCTGAAGAATGGCGCTATTGGCAGGTGTTTAATCTCTTCAAAGGTGCCTGTGCCAACACGACTTCATTGCGTGTATTCTGTGCGGGTAAAATTCCTGCACCTAATCTTGCTATTGTCGGTACTGCGATTCATCAGAATTTTGTCTTTCAGCTGACAGGATTGATCAGCGATTGAGTCTCTTCATGAAACGGATAGTCAAGGGCGTTAGAAAATTGAAAATGAGTTAATAAGGAGCGTAACAATGAACGATCGAGATCCACGAATTGATTTAACTGAGAAACTATTTGAAGCCTGGAGCAGTGGCGACGCTGATGCCCCGAAACCCTATTTGTCTCCGGATTGTGTGCTGTATGACATAGTTGGTGGCGAACACGTGGGTTGGGATGCCATCCGCGGCTTCTTTGCTCAGGGGCTCACCATCTGGACTGATCTTGTTCTTTTGCCCGAACAGTACTGGACAAGTGGCAAGGGTGTAGCCTGTAACTGGGTCATGAGTGCTACCGTTCAGGATGAAATGTTTGGTCCTAAAAACAAGGGTAAGAAATGGCGGTCCGAAGGGATGTCCTTCCTTGAGTTCAATGACGGGGTAGTTACCCGCGAGGTGGATTATCACGACAGGGGTGCCGTGGCCGAGTCTCTGGCAGCGCAGAATGAGTCGTGAGCAAAGCGATTATGATGTCATAGTAATAGGTGCTGGTGCTGCAGGCCTGACCGCGGCGATCGCGGCTGCGGATGCCGGGTCAAGTGTTCTTGTAGTAGAAGCAGATGTTCAGACGGGAGGTTCCTCCCGTCTCAGTGGCGGTCATTTCTATGTCGCGGGTACCAGTGTTCAGCGTGAAGCCGGGATTGCAGAAGACAGTGCCGATGCCATGTTCGAACACTACATGACATTCAACCAGTGGATGGTTGGACCCTCAATTGTGCGTCGTTATTGTGACCTTTCCGCCCCGACTTTTGAATGGTTAACGGCAAGTGGTGTTAAATTCCCGACGGCGATGCTTTATGTTTCCGGCGTGGGGGATGTTCCCCGGGGACATCAGCCAGAAGGTGGTGGTCAGGCGGTGGTGCTTGCACTGGAGGCGCAACTTGCTTCCCGCGGGATTGACCTGGTGCTGGCAACGCGGGTCGAGCATCTCATTTGTGATGATGCTGGATCCGTCTCAGGGATAGAAACTTCGGACGGGCCGGTTAACTGTGGTTCCGTGGTGGTTGCCACGGGTGGCTTTGGCGCCAATGCAAAACTCATTGCGGAGCACTACCCGGATGCTGCCAAAGCAGGCAACTGGGGCTGGTACATAGGTAGCCCCATGGCGCAGGGAGATGGTCTGAAACTCGGCCAGGAGGTGGGGGCTGCACTTGATGGGCATAACAAGGGGCTGTTGCTGACAACACCTGGGTTTAGCCACGATCTTGAGGTGCTGTTGCCCGATTGGCTGATCCTGGTGAATCCCGAGGGTCGACGATTTGTAAATGAGACTGCGCCCTATACTGTTTTAGGTGGATTAATACAAAGGCAGGGCGGAACTGTATTTGCGATCTTCGATGAAGCCATCCGGGCGGCAGCCAAAAGGACGCCATTCTTTAATGCCTATTGGGTAGATGAAGTTCTTGCGCAGAAAGCAGATGAAGGCATCATCATCAGAGCTGAGTCCATAGAAGCTCTGGCGGAGCAAACTGAGATTGACCCAAAGGCATTAAAAGGTACCATTGATCGCTACAACAAGGACTGTGATCAAGGGGGGGATTCAGTATTCTTCAAGAAGACCCAGGGGGCTCCGCAGCCAATAGAGACTGCCCCATTTTATGCGGTCGAAGTACGTCCGGCGATCATCTGCTGGACCGGCACCGGACTGCGAGTAGATGCAGAAGTCAGTGTGCTTGGAACCGATGATCAACCGATCCCCGGCCTGTTTGCGGCCGGAGAAACGGTTGGATCTCTGCATGGAGATCGCTACATAGGTGGTGGTGGCTCATTCGGACCCTGTATCGTATTCGGAAAGCTGGCTGGGGAAAATGCCGCAGCCTATGCTTCTGGCCGACGAATCGAGCCCTAATAAACGCGACCTAAAATACCAGCTTGCGCTGATCGAAGGTAATGTACTTTTTCACCTTCACGGGTCCAACCAAGCGTCCTTCTGAATCCATATGCTTCATCCATAGCTCACGAAGCTCCTCCGGCTGACCGCCCCTGTTGAAAAGTTCAGTTAGAAACGCAGTTCTTTCCTCAGCGTTGTCGTGCAGGTCTATGGTGCCAACAATAGTCACGGAGCCCATAGTTGGATGGCTGAAAACAACTGATGTTCTCGGATCCCGCTTCCATGCTCTAGTTTTGGAGCGATTACCAGTTGTGGTCAGCCACACCTCACCATCAATAACTGCATGACTCACCCAGACTCCCATTGACTGGCCATTGGCGGCCACCCAGGTT
>PBRQ01000040.1 GCA_002725995.1 Gammaproteobacteria bacterium | reverse complement strand
GATGCCTGGAGCATGGGGAATCTCAATCTGGCGCCTGAGGATGCGTATCGCTTCGCTCAGGGTGAGCCGGTCACTGCCCACAACGGCATGAAGGTGAAATTGAGGCGCCCGCTGGATTTCCTGGTGATCAGTGATCATTCAGAATATCTCGGTGCTTTTTATCGTTTCACGATGAAAGATCCCCTTGTGACAGGGACCAAAACAGGGCGTCTCTGGCAGAAGTTTCTGGAGGAAGGGAATCCAGCAGCCTTTTTTGGTTCTTTTGTTGCTAGTATGCAGGACTCGGACAACAACCCGGCACTACCGGAGCCAGTACAGCGAACCCTCTGGCATGATGTCACCCGAGCTGCAGATCGGCACAATCAACCGGGAGTGTTTACCGCATTCTCGGGTTATGAATGGACATCAATGATTGATGGCAACAATCTTCATCGTGTTGTCCTCTACAAGGATGATTCTGACAAGGCAGGTCGGCTGGTACCGTTTTCCGCACAGGACAGCCTGGATCCAAGGGAGCTGTGGAAGGCGCTGGCGCGATATGAGGAGTTGACCGGTGGTGAGGTTCTTTCTATCGCCCACAACGGCAACCTCTCCAATGGCATGCTGTTCCCTTCTAAGGCTGTCGATGGAACCCCCATTGACCGAGAGTACGCTGCCCTGCGTGCCAGGTTTGAAACCGTCTATGAGGTGACTCAGGTGAAAGGAGACGGCGAGGCCCATCCAACACTTTCCCCGGATGATGAGTTCGCGGATTTTGAGAACTGGGACTGGGATAACATCGGCCGAACTGCAAAAAAAGAAGACTGGATGCTGCAGCATGAGTATGCTCGCGGTGCACTAAAACTCGGGTTGCGGTATGAGGATGAGTTGGGCGTGAACCCCTTTAAGACAGGACTCATTGGCAGTACCGACGGGCACAATTCTCTCTCGACTGCCGAAGAAGATAATTTCTTCGGCAAGTTTCCCGAATCGGAACCCGGTCCGGCGCGCCTGAAGAATGCATTGGCCCTCGATCGTCTCTGGCCCAACGTGAAAATTGTTGCCTCTGGTTATGCGGCGGTCTGGGCAAGAGAGAATACTCGAGAAGCCATATTCGACGCATTCAAACGGCGTGAGGTGTACGCGACGACAGGTTCGCGAATTAAGGTTCGCTTTTTCGCGGGTTGGGAGTTCGCTGAAGGTGATCTAGTTCGACCGGCATTACTGGACAGAGCTTATGAGTCCGGTGTCCCTATGGGGGGGGATCTGGATACAGCTCCAAAAGGGAGGTCACCCACCTTCCTGGTATTAGCAGCCAAGGATACCGATAGCGCCAACTTGGACCGTATTCAGATAATAAAAGGATGGATGACCGAAGACGGGCAACTGAAAGAAAAAGTGTATGACATTGCCTGGTCAGGAGACCGCTTACCCAACAACGATACGGGCAAACTACCGGCAGTTGGTAACACGGTTGACGTCAAAAATGCTACCTACACTAATACGATTGGTTCATCGCAACTAAGCACCGTATGGAAGGACCCAGACTTCGAGCCTGGTATGCGCGCTTTTTACTATGCCAGAGTACTGGAGATTCCGACGCCCAGGTGGACGACCTACGACGCGGCTTATTTCAATGTACCGCTTAGTGATGAAGTACCCAGAACGGTTCAGGACAGAGCTTACACTTCACCTATCTGGTATACACCGTAGTTCGTCGGCGAGCGCCGGTGCAGAAAAGTTTTCCCCTTCCCCTGACCTGATTTCTCCCTGTCGCTGTCCTGTTCTGGCTCATCGGGTGGTTTGTCAGTAATAATCCGGCGCTCGATGGCATAGCGCTTATGTAGGAACTATACTCTATCCATGCTAACGGGCGTTCTGATGGCGTTGCTTGCTTCCCTTGGTTGGGCCATCAGCAGCGTTATCATCAAATCTCTAACCGATAAAATAGACACCATCACCATTAACACCATCCGACTCTGGGTGGGGGTTTCCGTTCTGCTCCTAATTCTTGCTGCCTCTGATGAACTTGGCAGCCTCTATGCACTCTCCACTGAATCTATCCTGTATATCATTTCTTCAGGTGTTCTGGCCATGGCGATCGGTGACACGATATACATCAAAAGTCTGTCACTGCTGGACGCATCCATTGCATTTCCCATTGCACAGTGCGCATTTGTATTGCTGACCACCATTGGGGCAATCATGTTGTTGGGTGAAAGCTACTCCCTGCTGACCTTCACCGGGGGAGGATTGATATTGTGGGGTATCTACCTGATAACCGTTGGCAGCAGCAAAACAACCGGTGACTCGCAGCGGTTGATTGTGAACAGAAAGGGTGTGCCAGTGGCGATAGTCGCGGCGGCAGCCTGGGCGGTAGCGACGCTCGCTCTGAAAACAGGTTCAGTGGGAGGCAACGCCATTGCCGTGTCAGTTATCAGAACGGTGAGTTCAGCCCTGGTCCTTACGCTGGTGGCCTTGCCACGCCTGCTAAGGCCAACCCCCCAAACGAACCAGTTCAGTACGCGTAACATTTTACTGGTGGTGGCTGCGGGACTGTCGACCTACGGGCTTGCTTCTGTGTCCTATGTGTTGGCGCTGCAGATGATTGGTGCCGGTAAGACAGCCATTCTGATCACCAGTTCACCGCTCCTAGCTCTGCCCTTTGCAATTTTTTTCCTGAAGGAGAAGCCTACCCGTAAAACACTGCTCGGTATGATGATCAGCACGGTTGGTGTGGTGTTGGTGGTGATTTAATTCCGGAAACACTCCAGCAATATAAATAACCACCAGCAAGGTTCCTCAACCCAGGTAATTGATAAACTGACGCCGAATTCCAGCGTTAGCTGAATTGAAAGTTGTCTGCTGTAAAAGCTTCAAACGTTCGCTCCAGGTCCTCGGGCCTAGCCGCCAGTGGCGCAATAATATGTGTATGGACACCGCCGTCAGCATCCTCCTGAATGCGCTCACGGATTTCACCCTCGGTACCGATAATGGCAATCTCATCAATCAAGTCGTCAGTTAGCGCGCCCCCCGTTTTCTCGCGGTTTTTCTCAGCCCAGCCCTCTCTTATCGTTGCCGCAGCATCTTCATAACCAGTCCAGGAAAGAAACTTGTTATAAACCGGCGTAGCGTAATAGGGTGCAAAGGCTGCCCTGAACATGTTTCTGCCGTATTCCTTGTCGTCAGTACAAAGGACCATGGCACGGTTGACAACTTCTACCTCCTGCCAATCCTTATTCGCTCGCTTCGCCCCGACCTTGACGGCCTCCATCATTTTTGGCAACGCTCCCTTCGGCCAAAGATTGAATACAACGCCATCACCAATTTCCGCTGCCATTTCAATCATGTTCTCTCGCAAGCATCCGATGTACACGGGTGGCGGTTTTTCAAGTGGCATTTGTCGGTAGCCTCGGCTGGATTGCGTCTCACCCTGGAAGTCAGTTTTCTCACCCTTCAGCATCAGCTTTACCAGCTGTGCGGTTTCTTTCACCCGGGTGAGTGGTTTGTCCAGCGGGATACCATTCCACTGCCCCATAATTGTCTGACTGGAAGACCCTATGCCAAGCACAAAGCGTCCAGGAATCAGTTGTTCAATAGCATTAGCAGTTGCCGCAAGAATGGATGGAGACCTTGTGTAAACAGGCGTAACAGCGACGCCAATGCGTATAGTGTTAGTGGACTGACCGAGGGCGGCAATTAGCGTCAGGCTGTCTGGTGCACCGGCATCGCCAAACCAGGCGTCCGGGTAACCATTGTCCTCAGCCCACTTCAATCTGTCCGCCGTGTCCGAAACTATCGGCCCGGCTGGTAGTGTTACTGCTATTCGTTTTTTTAATGTCATAGAAGAATCTCGGCAATTACTTTTTCAGATAAGGAAGTAGTACAGACTACCAAATATTACGCTTATCTTTAACAGGTCAATGCTGGAGGCGATTCAGCTCAACTTTGAGAAGGAGAAAGAGATTGAGGAGCGCATCAAGGTCGAAGCCAAACTTCAGCACTTATCACGTCAGGATGGCTTGACGGGTTTCTTTAACAGACGGCATTTTGATGAGTCTCTTTTGCTTGAATTGCGCCGGGTTCAACGGGAATCTTCCGAGCTATCGCTCGCTATGCTGGATATCGACAGTTTCAAATTATACAACGATACCTACGGTCACCAGCAAGGTGATGATTGCTTGAAAACGGTCAGCAAGCTTATTCAAAAGGCTGTACAAAGGTCTGGAGATCTCGCTGCTCGTTTCGGCGGGGAAGAGTTTGCACTCATTCTTCCAAACACGAAAGTGGAGAGCGCGTACCGGATTGTCGAATCAATCAGGGAAAGCATTATCGCGCAAAATATCCCTCACAAGAGTACAGAAGTTAACGACCTCTCCAGGGTTTCCATCAGCGCTGGGATCGCTACCTTGAAACCAGATTCTCATACAACCGCATCTGATGTTATTGAGCCGGCAGACAGTTCTTTGTACCAGGCGAAAGCGGATGGAAGAAACAGAATCGTCTCACATTCATAGGCTCTGTCGTGATTGCTAGTTATTACACATATCCCAACAAGGAATAACCGAGAGATCTATTTCGCTGAATCTGTCAATTGTCTCCCGCCCACACATTGTGCCCACCATTACACCTTCCATTACACACTAGGGGTGGGTTAAAACTGGAGAAACGGCAAAGGTATCAGGCTTCGGTGACGAGTTTCGGCAACCTGCGGATAACCGTTTCTGCTTCATTGCTGATTTCCTCAATCAATGCACTAACGGTTGGTAATTGTTCAATCCTGCCCGCAACTTCCCCCCCCAGGAAAACACATTCATCGGGATCAGTGCTGGTTGAAAGTTGCCGCATTCCGTGGCCCTCAATCCGTGTCCCTTCCTTGTAGCCCTCCAGAAAGCCCTTGTTGTACAACTCATGGAGTTGTTGAGAAATCTTATTTTTTAGATATCTCGCCGGACCAAATACAGAGATTCCCACATGGCTTCCCCGCTCATTGGACGTCAGTATCTTCTGCCTCCATATTTCCGGGAAGTCACCGTCCTCAGTGGCAATAAAGCGGGTACCCATTTGAATACCGACAGCACCCATAGAGAGGGCGGCAGCCAGGGTGGAACCGTCACAGAATCCTCCCGCAGCTACAACCGGCAAACTGATGGCATTAACGACCGCCGGAAGCAATACCATACTGTGTACGGGCTCGAAGGCTACATGACCACCTCCCTCTCGACCGGAGGCGATAACAAGGTCAGCACCGGCCTGCTCCGCCTTCAATGCATGGGCTACTGACGGCACAACGTGAAACCAAAGGGCACCGGAATCTTTAATCAGCCTCGCCCAGGGCGCTGGATTCCCAGCGGATGTGACAATCACCTTCAGCCTGTTCGCGGTATCCTCATTTTCTTTTCTGGCATCTATAGATGCTTTGAGCAACCCCTCAACAACTTCTCCGAACTCCTCGGCCAGGGGTATGTTTACACCAAATATTCCCTGCTTTTCAGCGGTCTGTTTCGTCGCCCACTGCAGGACCGCCCGCAACAGTTCATAGGGGCTCTTGTCCTTCCAGTTTGGATCATCTGCCAGGGCAACTGGTGCTGCCTGGGGCATGCCTACACCGATGCTGCTGATTAGGCCGAGGGCGCCTGCGTTAGACACTGCGACGCACAACCTTTCAGTCGCCCATGGTGCCATTCCACCCTGGACAATGGGGTACTGGATTCCCAACATGTCAGATAATGTCGTTTTTAACATTTTGATTTCCCGTTTAGTCTGATTGTCCTTGCGAGCCATTGTATAGGTTTAGACTTCGAGCGTAAGCTGATTACAAAATAGTCAAAACCACGGCAAATCGTACACTTACTAGAATCGTACAATTAGCCTGCTATACCACCCGTATTCGTAAGTCCAACAGGGGCGCATCCAGAATTGCCCTGCCAATGTCGACGGCGTCCGCACCAGCGGAGCGAACATCATCAAGTTGATCCAATTGAACACCACCGCCAAAGGCCAGCACGATGGAATGCCTGAAGTTGTTTGCTGCGAGCGCCCGATTTACTTCTTGCAGGTCATCGACCTTTCCGGTATCCACCATAATAATCCCGGCGCCAGCCTCGGCTGCAAAAAGCGACTCTTCTGCGCTCGAGACCTGGATTGACACAGGGCCATGATCTATTGAACGCCCCTTCTCGATCGCCGCGACAACTCCGCCAAGCAGTTTGACACCATTCTTACCGATATAGACGAAGTCTCCCGCCACCAGCCTGGGGAATATACCTGCCACCTTCAAACCTTCCCGAAGCAGTGGCTTCATCGCTGCCGGCAACTTCTTCCAGCCCCCGCAGGCCAGTGAGAGGCCCAGCGGACAGGCAGCCTTGAATATTGCTGCCTGCGTAGCGATGCCACTTGCAAACCCAAGTGGGCCAAGGAGATAGTCTTCAGCACGATCCAGTTCGCTGGCAGTACCCTCGACTCGAACTATTCGAGTCCCCTCGGAAACTTCCATGCCGTCTTCTACCAGTATCTGCCATTGCAATGACTTGAGGTTGGAATCCTGGCCTAGTAGTTCAAGGCCGGCAATCAACCCTGATTCGGTGGCCTCAAGGAAACACTCCTTTAGGCCCGGAGTGCTACCAAAGATTGCCTGACTCAGCGAATGCGAACTATGGTGCTCCTGTTTATGATGAACACCGGACATGCGCTTTCTCAACACGCCTGCGATCCTCTCCGCGAGGAGTTGCTTTCCTTCACCAGCGATCAAGCCTTTGATCAGCGCCTGAATACCAACCACTACTTCGTCATTAGGGCCGGGCAGCGCAACCAGTAGCGCTTCTCCCAATTCAGCAACTCCAATACGAATACCATCTTTGGCATGCCGGCCCTGGCCCTTCTCAAACTTAGCCAGGTAGGGCGTAGATGCATCCTTATCGAGCATTTCAAGCGCTTCAACGGTCTTATCTTTAGTTTCAGCACCGACACCGCCGGTGGTTATCACGACACCGAAACCCCGATCTCTTATTGCACTGCCAAGTGTGCCTGCTATCGTATCAATATCATCATCGAGTGGACCGCCAGCAGTTACGCGATAACCTTCACTGGTAAGTGCTGCAGCAATGGTTGGGGTATTAGTATCTTCAATTTCACCGCCTATGACTTCGGGGCCGGTGGCGAAAACGATGACTCTGCGTGCAATGGCGCTCCGAAGATTGGCTGCTATTTCCTGCCCTTGCGTTATAGATTGCCTGCCTTGTTCCTGGTCTACAAGAATCCAGCCTAAAATACCTTCTGAGCATAGCGTTGTCTCATCAGAAATACTGACTCCGACGACCTTATCCAGGGCTAAGAAAAGCTCATGCTGCTTTCCGACTAATGCACTTGGGCGCATTTGATCTCGCATGATGTCGAGGGTAAGCAGGTTCCCACGGGCATCAATCACCAGGACTTCATTGCGATCAATTTCAAGAGTATCAGCAACGGCGTTTGCTACTTCAGTCAGGTTGACGTTACGTAGACCCAGATTCTCGATACGCAATTCCGTTTTTTCAAGAAGCTCAAACTCTTCCATATTTCGCTGCTGATTCTGGAGATATGTGTGATTGATGCTGCGTCAATGAGCGGGGGCCAGCCCTCTCTGCTTCAGCCATTTGGGCAGGTGTATCTTTTCCACTTCTTCAGAAACCTGGGGGGCTTTGCTGATTAACTCTTCCGCCAGCTCAGGTGAGCAGTTAATCGCTCCGTATGTTCCATCGAATACCATCACTTTACGGCTACCGGTAACCTCATAGGCCTTTTCCATTGCTTCAGTCAGTCCTTCACAGGCATAAAACTGCTTTTCAACGCCACGACGCTGAAACAGGCGGCTGATGCTCGGCTGAGCGGAAATAACCGGTATCTCAGACATGGCGAAGGCCTGCTTCCACATGTAGTTGATGACGATGGCTTTGACGGAGGAATTCTGACTCTTTCTACTCACGTTGAGGTCAAGGTCAAGATAGTCCTGGGGCCCAAAGAAGAGATTGCAACTGGTCATGCCGCCCGCATGTGAATAGTTCAGCCAGCGATGACCATCGATTACGACGATACATTCATCCATGCTTTCAAACAGTTTAACCAGCTTGCCATAGTTGCGAAGCGTCCTTTCAGTCAATACCTTGTCCAACTCAACCAGACTATCGTTGGCCTCAACACCAATCACCCCCGCCGGAGAAGTCGAGAGGGTCGTACTGAACGCAAACTTCTTCTGGATGAAATCCGATTCATATATCAGGCGTGGAACGATGTTGGCTGATTGTGTTGGAAACTGCGTGTGATAGACCGAGCGCGTTTCAAGCCGTGCATAGCTCATCGTAAATGCCTTCATCGCCCTGCCATTGAGGCGATGAAAGTGCAGTTCCCGCGGGTCATCGTAATGAACGTGGATAATCTTGTTAGCTTTAAAGGCAACTCCAATTCCGTACAAACGACCGATCTCGGTATCGATGGGGACGCCCTTGTCGTAGGGGCCAAACTGAAACGTCTGCCCTTTATAATAACCGTCCAATCCATGCTCGGGAAGAATCTCCAGTGCTTCTACCTTGTTGAGCCCGCATGCAAACCCCAGCTTTATTTTAGTTGCCCCGGTTTTCTCAACGACCATGTCGCGAATTGTCTTAAGAATCTCAGCATAGGCAGTACCACCCATCATGCCGAACCCGTGTTCTGAGCAGAGTACATTGACCGAGTCACTTGCTTTGATTCGCGAAAAATCAACGTTAGCCAGGGCGTTTTCGGCCGCTTTTCGTACGGGAGCCACATCCTGGCCGTAGTTGTGGATTGCATCCGGAATATCCGGAAACAGATCCTGAACATCAACGGAAACCAGCCCCGGCAGTTCGGCACCGCGCATGGCTGGCAAACTGAAACCCATTTTTGATTCAGGTTGGTGAGGGGGTGTAACGGCCTTGGCAAACCTCATTAGTCACTCTCCTGTCGGATGTTGGGAAAACCAACAAGTTCAAGATCACCGCTCTGAAGCGCGTCGCGGCTTTCTCTTAAGCGGTACTCTGGATACTTGTCTGCAACGGAGTCGGGAACGTTCCATATACCTGGTCCAACACCATCGGGATACAATCGCCAGTTCTTCGGATTGCCCTCCGTCGAGTGCCCGGCTGCAGCCAGCAGACGCAATACTGAAGACGTACACCACATTGAACATACGCCACGAGCACCCGTCTGAATTGTCACCTCAGCAGGTGTTGTCGCACCATTGAGAATTGCCACGGCAACTTCCCTTGCGCGGGTACCGGTACAGGGACAAATGGACTGAGCGGGATGGAGTCGGGCCCCGGCGCATAGTGCTGCAACTTTTTCCTCAGGCTGTGATTCCAGATCGACACGTATCCACACTGGTTTTTCAAGCCTTTTCCGATTGATCGCACCATGGTCCATGCAGGCTTCAATACACTTGTTGCACCCGGTGCAGGCTGATTCATCAACCACCGCCAGTTTGTCGACCGTTATTATTGCCTCAGTAGGGCAAACTCGATCACAGGCCTTGCAGCCAATACACATAAGCTCATCAACTTCGACCACACTGGCGACAATCAACATAGCTCAACTCTCTTATCTAATAGCTCGGCTCTCCTAGCTATCGGTTTTGGACGTTTAAGGGATCAGAACTTCAACTGATCTTAGTAGGCCATATTCGGTGGGCTTAAACAACCACCAGAATTGGTATCAGGGCGGTATTCCCTCCATATTTTCGCCCGCTTCAAACCAGGGATGGGAAGCGAACATCCGTGAGCTTTCCGCATGCCAACATGCAATAGTAATTCGGTCTCTCTACAATATCTCAGGTGACTGGCTGCAAGGGGCAATCCATGAAAAAGGTGCTGAAAATCATACTGGGAATGCTGGGCATCTTTGGCATTGTCATACTGGCGCTCCTTGCTGCGGTCAATCTCAGCAGAGACCCCACTCCCGTGGCATCCATGCCGTCGAATTCAAAATCGGCGGACGACAAATTCATTCACTGGATCGAACATCGAGTAGACGATCAATCCCTTTCCGACGGTATCGGCTTGAGGGGTGCCGACGGGCTGCAGATTGCCGATCTCGACAGGGATGGATACCAGGATATCGTTTCCGTTCATGAAGACAGCAATCACATTCGAATCGCCTTTGGCACCGCTGATCCCGATCACTGGATTTCTGTCACCCTCGCCCAGGGCGACTTTATTGAGGGCGTGGAAGATCCCGCTATTGGAGATGTTAACGGAGATGGTTGGCCCGACCTGCTCGTTGCATGTGAAGGAGGCACCATCGTCTATTTCCAAAACCCCGGAGGTCAGCAAGCTGACATCAGGAAGCCCAACAGTTGGGACAGTGTGATACCCAGTGTCGCAAAGGGTAAGGGCTCCTGGATACGTGTCTTCCTGGCCGATCTGGATAAAGACGGAAGATTGGAGGCCGTAGTCACAAACAAGAGCATAAAGATGTACGGTGGGTTTGGATCAATGGATGTCCCGCCAACGCCCATGTCATGGTTGGCTATCCCAAAAAACCCGCTTGATGAGGATGAGTGGAAAGAAAATCAGTTGGGCAGGTACAAGGTTCCCGTCAACGCTCGCCCAATTGATCTGGATGGCGATGGTGATCTCGATATCCTCGGCGGTTCCAGGGGTGAGTCTCGAATGATGATCTTTGAAAATGAGGTCCAAAAGCCGCTTCAATTCAAAGAATATCCCGTTAACGTGACCAACCGATCGTTCCCAAAAAAGCCGACCTTGCCTAAAAAATTGAGCGGTATGGTATTGGCCTTTGCTGATCTCAATCAGGACGCACGGCTGGATATTGTCACTTTTGAAACACCCTGGAGTGTTGTCTGGCTGGAGCAGCCGGAAAGCTGGGATCAATCCTGGAAGATCCACCACATCGCATCTGCGTTTCCAGACTCCCCAACGGCACTGGCCCTGGTTGACATCAATGGTGATGGCAGGCTGGATTTGTTTTCGGGTGGTTATAGCCAGGACCCCAGAGACCATGACCTGGTCTCCCCCGGTATATTCCATCGGGCGGGCGGCCTCTTCTGGTTCGAGCAGCCCGAAAAGCCAACCGAACCCTGGAGACGCCACAATATTTCGCGCAGGATGCGCGCCATGTTTGATGACTTTGTCCCATTGGACCTTAACGGTGATGATCTGGTTGATCTCGTAGGAACGCGCGGCAATAGCGGCGAACTCGATGGAGTGATCTGGCTGGAACAGAAACGATCAAGAGAGCCACACCAGGTCTTTACCCAAGCCCATGAGAATGACAGCAGACAGCTTCCTGCCCCTTCAGGATTCTTGAGAACGGTTAGCGACTGGTTGCTAATGTAATGACGACAGTACCTTAAGGCCGGTCATACACCACTAACTTTTCAGCTCTCTGATAACGCGCCCTGTAGGTGTATATTCGCCGTGCACCTGCAATTCACAAACAGGTGCAGATCATGTTTTAAAAAGCAGGGTTCAAAAATCATACTTGAAAAAGAGCAGTTGAAAAAGCATAGTCGGAACACATAGATAGAAAAGCATAGTTATATAAAGTAGGTATACCGAGACCTACCGCTGTAACGAAGCCGGTGTGATTTTCTAAGGAAATAGAGATCCACTCGGCTGCATGCTATTAGAGGCTTTGAGATGGAAGATCCAAAACAAGATGCGTTAACGGCCGTATTCTCAGCATATGGCCATGCCGTTTACTCGGCGCAAATACTTGAAAACGGGATGCGCGGGTTGCTCGCACTGGTTGACCATGAGTGAAAAAAGCAGGAAAAGCTGTCCTGAAATTACGGCTCGACGACCTTGATGGTACTAAAACGCTTGGAACATTGTTTGAAGATTTGATGACGGTCGAATTTGTAACCAAATCTGAGAAAAGTCTCGCTTGGCGAGCAGTGAACGATAGAAATGTGTTGGTTCATTCCTACTAGGATGAAAAGTACATTCTCGCAATGTTAAATCCAGAAGGTCGAGACTGGCTGATAAACGATCTTTCAGTACGGACCCAGCGATGTACGAAGGCCGACTCAATCATCACCTCATTTATAGATAATCATCTCCAGGAATATGGCACTTCGACCGTTACGCTCATGGCGCCACTAATTGACCAGTGGGAAAACGATAACGTAGCTCCTGATGAAGTCCTGCATTAGTCTTCAAATATATCAGCACGAACTAGTACTCTCAATTAGGCAAGCTAGTTGATAATTTCTTGATCATGGTATGCCGCCTCGACGCTAATTCGCGCAACGGTTTTTAAGTTATGTTAGGGTGGCGCCTTTTTCAAAGGAAGCAAAATAATGGGCGACATCATAGCCACAGCATCAGGGCTGCAATACGAAATTCTTGAAAGCGGCAGTGGCGCGACACCAGGACCAACCGACACGGTCAGCGCTCACTACCATGGGACTTTTGAGGATGGCAGAGTATTTGACAGCTCCGTGGAACGTGGTGAGCCGATCGACCTGCCCGTCAATGGCGTTATTGCCGGTTGGACCGAAGCGTTACAGATGATGAAAGAAGGTGACAAGTGGCGCCTGACCGTTCCGCCGGAGCTGGGATACGGAGAGGACGGCGTTGGCCCTATACCGGGCAACAGCACACTTGTATTCGAAGTTGAATTGATAGCTGTAAGATAAAATTTGAAATATGGATGGCTCTAGCCATCCATTCCTGCGATTTGTTTACCCCAAGGCTACTTACTCGAGCTCTTCCCATCGTTGATAAAGCATTGCCAGCTCTCCTTCCTTCCCGGACAGTTCAGAATAGACGGCCTGTTGCTCATGGTCGCTCAGCTCGAAAAATGAACTGTCACTCATTTTTTGATGTAACTGTTCTACCTGGCCTTCAACTAACTCGATCCGGACCGGGAGCGCTTCCAGCTCTTTTTCCTTTTTCCTTTGCGCATTCTTCTCCTGCTTTCGTGCTTCATAGGAAGACTGTACGTCCGAATTGGCAGCCTGCTTTTTGCCCTTCTCACTGAGAAAGATGCCCCCCGAAGACAACCAGTCGTTATAGCCACCAACGTACTCAATCACCCGGCCATCCCCCTCAAATACAACTAGGCTCGATACGACGTTGTCCATGAAAGCCCGGTCATGTGAAACCAGAAGCACCGTTCCCTGGTAGTCGATCAGCAACTCTTCAAGCAGTTCAAGGGACTCTACATCCAAGTCATTGGTTGGCTCATCCAAAACCAGTAAATTTGCTGGCAGCGAGAACAATTTTGCCAGCAATAATCTATTTTTCTCTCCACCTGACAGTTTCCTGATAGGTGATCTGGACTGATCCGCATCGAACATAAAGTTGTTGAGGTAAGAAACAATATGAACATTCTTGTCGTTGATGGTAATAAAGTCCTGACCTTCTGAAACATAATCAGCAACGGACTGGTTTTCATTTAGCTGATCACGAACCTGGTCAAAGTATGCTAGTTGCAGTTTCGTACCCGTATGAACATACCCTTCATCTGGTTTATTGAGTTCCAGAATGATATTTAATAGCGTTGTTTTTCCGCAGCCGTTAGGTCCGAGCATGCCTACCCGATCGCCACGCTGGATAATGAGGTCAAAATTATCTACCAGCAGCTCACCATCGTAACTTTTACTTACCCCACACAACTCCTTAACGATCTTCCCAGATGCAATCCCGGCATCTACTTCCATCTTCAATTTACCAAGGGACCTTCTCTGCTGACGTTCAGCCCTTAACTTTTGAAGAGCCCTTACCCTGCCTTCATTTCTAGTTCTGCGTGCCTTTATTCCTTCGCGAATCCACGATTCTTCCTTCTTTAATTTGTCATCGAAGAGCTTATTCTTGCTGGCTTCCACCGACCTCTCATGCTCACGTCGTCCAAGGAAAGTGGTGTAGTCACAATCCCAACGGGTCACGCGACCCCTGTCGATGTCAATAATTGAGGTCGCCACGGACTGCATCAATCGCCGGTCGTGGCTCACGAAGACAATCGTGCCTTCATAGTCCAGCAGTATCGATTCCAGCCACTCAATTGTAGGAATATCCAGATGATTTGTCGGTTCATCCAACAACCATACATCCGGCTCCATAACCAGTGATGCCGCAATGGAGACCCGCTTCAGCCAACCACCGGAAAGTTCAGAAAGTTTTTTGTCGGCGGGCAATTTCATTCTATCCAGAATGGTGTCTACCATATGCCCAATTGCCCAACCATCAACCGAATCAATTTTTTCCTGCAGATATCCGATTCTTTTTATGTCTCCACCAGCCGCCCTGGCCGCAAGGTCGTGATATTCAGCCAGCAATTCCCCAACAGCTGAAAAGCCAGACGCAACCACATCGTAGACCGTAGAATCTTCTGGTGCCGTAACTTCTTGCTCTAGTATTGACAAGGTCAGGCCCGTATCCCGCCAGACATTTCCCTCGTCCGGCTGAATCTGGCCATTCACCAGCCGAATAAGGGAGCTTTTACCGCTCCCGTTGTATCCGGTCAGGCACAACCTTTCACCCTTCTCTATGGAGAGATCGGCATTGTCGAGGACCGTGTCGGTGCCAAAAGACAGTGTGAGTTTTTGCAGTGTGATTATTGGCATGAGGCGGGTGAGTTTAGCATGGCCTGCAACGGCGATTCCGGTAGAAGACCATGCCTAGTCCCCCGACCCGGTCCCGTCACCAGTTTGACCAGAGAAAATCTGCTCTACTTCTTGAGCAGCCCGGGCTGGTCAGCTTGGCTTGTCGGTAGGGCATGTCGGCAAGACCTCGACATGCCATTCGTCATCCGTCTATGATTCGGGCTGACAGAAGGCGCTGGTAGTGCCATGCTTGTCGCGGCTGTAAGGCACAACTCAACCACAAAGAAAGGGCGATAGTTGAAAGACACCGCTATCGCGCTTTTGCTTTCGCCAGGAGAGTGGCACTGATAGAGACCACATAACATATTCCCTCAATCTTAGAGACACATACTATGGATTACGCAAATACCATACTTTTTAAACCCTTTGATCACCCAAAATTGTCTTTGTCTAACCGCATCATTATGGCGCCATGCACGCGAATGATGGCTGAGGACCAGACCATCAGCAAAGAAAGTGCTGCCTACTATCGCAGGCGTGCGGAAGGCGGTATGGGGCTGATTGTTACTGAAGCAACCTCGATAGACCATGACGCGTCCAGTGGATACACCCTCGCACCTGCTATACATGGCGAGAAGCCACTTGCAGCGTGGCGGAATGTAGTTGACGAAGTTCACGATGCCGGCGGCAAAATAGCGCCGCAACTATGGCATGTTGGTGCAACAAGAGTCCCTGAGAACGGGCCTAACCCGGATGTACCTGCGGTATCTCCCTCGGGTTTGCTAAGCCCTGGCGTCGAATCAGGCGTTGCCATTACAGAATCAGGAATAGCGGATGTCATTTCTTCGTATGCAAAGGCAGCAGCCGATGCCAAGGCCGTTGGCTTTGACAGCATCGAGATTCACGGTGCGCATGGATACCTGATCGATTCGTTCTTTTGGGACGAGGTTAATCTTCGAGATGATCAGTTTGGGGGACCACTTGAAAATAGAATTAGAATGGGTATCGAGGTAATTGCCGCTATAAGGGAGGCAGTTGGTGAAGATTTTCCAATCATATTCCGGCACTCCCAGTGGAAGTCCGGCCACTACGATTTCAAGGTTGCGAAAACACCGCAGGAAGTCGAGCTCTGGTTAGGCCCCCTGTCAGATGCGGGGGTCGATATATTCCACGCCTCTATGCGCCGTTTCTGGCTTCCAGAGTTTGAGGAGTCTCACTTGAACCTGGCGGGCTGGGTCAAAAAATTAATTGGCAAACCGACGATAGCAGTTGGAAGCGTGGGACTTGATAAGGACTATGCCGGCCAGAGTATTGATACGCCCGAAGAGACCTCCAAAAGATCAGCTGCCCGTTCAGGCGACAGATACGCGCACTATTCTGAATTTACTGGCCTTGAACGACTGGTGGGCATGATGGAAAAGGGTGAGTTCGACCTGATTGCAGTCGGCCGTGCCTCTCTGGCCGAGCCGTACTGGCCAAACAAGGTCAGGGAAGGCAAGACAGATGAAATCGCGCCCTACACAAAGGATGTTCTGAAGGAACTTTACTGAAACAGCAAAAACCAGGAGACATTGAAGTGGCTAACCCGGCATATCTGATCGTCGCCATCGATATTCATGACCAAGAAGCCTTCGGCAGTTACGTCGAGCAGGCGGTTCCTATGCTCCAGGAATATGGCGGAGTGATTCTTGCTGCAACCCCCAATCTCACTGTTGAACGAGGAGTATGGCCACGTCAGCATTTGACGCTCATCAAGTTCCCCTCCCCGTTCCAGGCGGAGCAATTTTATCAATCGGAGGCCCACCAACCTGTGAAAGCACTCCGCAAGTCAGCGAGTGACGGTGACCTTGTTCTGGTGCAGGGCCAGCCAGACAGTGAATCCGATAAAGCAGATGATCAATCGACTCCTCATTACCTACTGGGAACAACCACCATGACAGATACCGGATGGATAACGGAATACATGCAAAAGACACCACCGGCTTCTGCAAAATTCGGCGTTCAGGGCCTGATCATGGGCGGCGATTTTACCGTGCTAGAGGGAAACTGGCCGCGCGAAAGCTTCGTGTTACTGAAACTGCCATCGGCACAGGCATACCAGGATTTCTGGTTTGGTGAAGACTATCGGGCTATGAAGGAACTGCGGGAAGCAAACACCATCGCCGATCACGTGTCCTTTGCAGGTGTAGTTGAATAAGCCCTTTGGGGGAATCGCTCTAGGCTTCTGACCGAATGCAGTAATTCCTAGTACGAGGTTGTGTCTATAGCCCGAGTGACTTTGCCAGTTGAGTGAGATCATCTAATGCAAAGGGTTAGCCTCACTTACAACCGAGAGAGAAAAGCCGTAAGCACCGGCATAACCTCCGGTTCATCAAGCATGGGTGCATGACCGACGTTGGCAACCTCAACCAGCTTCATATCTGGATGCCGTCGCCGCATTTCATTGGCACAATCAAGGGATAGGATATCAGTCAGTTCACCGCGGAAGGTAAGCAATGGAAGGTTCTTCATCAGATCAAACAGCGACCACAGATCTGCCTGAACAGCGTTGTCCTGATTATTGGCCATGGGTTCAGCGATGGCAGGGTCATAGCGCAGCACCAATTGACCGTTAGCATCCTCTTCGTACATGCGATGTACGATTCTTTCCCAGTCTTTTCCCTTGTAGTTTGGAAAGGCGATGCCGCTAACTGCTGCGACCTGTTCAACCGCATCTTCCCAGGATTCTACCGGTTTTGATTTACCAACATAGCCCTTTATTCGATCCAGACCCGCCTGCGATACGACGGGGCCGATATCATTGATCACGACACCACGAAAAATATCTGGCCGCAGCGCCACCATCATCATCGACATCAACCCACCGAGCGATGTACCGACTAGAACGATGTTCTCAAGTGACAGCTTGTCGATCAGCGTATACATATCCTGCGTGTAGCGAGCTGGCTGGTAGTTGGTTACCTCCTTGTCCCACTCGGAGTTACCCCGGCCCCGCTGATCAACAGATATAACTCGATACTGACTCTGGAGAGCTAAAGCCAGGTCATCAAAGTCCCCGGAGTTCCGTGTCAAACCATGGAGACAAAGTAGCGTCAATTCGGCATTCTCGTTCCTGTAGTCACGCGCGTAGAGCTTTAGCCCATCATCACTTTCATACCAGATATCTTTATAGGCGCTCATAGCTGCAATCCCTTTAACTTGTTCATTCTCGCCGCCTCCTTTCAAGCGTATGACAGGTCTTTGAATTCATCCCGCAGCTGCCGCTTGAATATTTTCCATTCGGGTTTCTGTGCACTTCATCAACGATTGCCTGCCTATCCATATTCTGCAGCGAAGGAACAGCTGTTTCATACGGTAGCCTGGGGCAACCAGCCGGGTGATTTTTCGCCTTTCGACATGGCAGAAACCCTAACATATACTCTGATGTAATTACGAAGGCTTTCACGGCCGGTACCGTGGTGAGGTCTTCCGCGGCGGTAAGCAGTTATGAGTAAATTTTCAACCCCCTGGTTTTACGGCTGGAATATTGTTGGTACGGGAATGACCTTCCAGGCCGTTCTCTTCGGCATGATCCTATTCTCCTTCACCATGTGGGCACCAGAGTGGGCAGAGGAATTCGACACACCCCTCAGCGAAGTCATGTTGATCATCATCGTCCTCAACCTGTTGATGGGCCTCGTTTCACCATTTGCCGGCAGGGCCATGGATCACATGTCCATTCGTGCGCTGGTATGTTCCGGTGTTCTCTGTGCCAGCCTTGGCTTTGCACTCATATCCCAGGCAACAGCCGCCTGGCAGATCATGGTGGTGTACGGCACCTTCATCAATGTCGGCATTGTCCTTGCCGGCCCCCTGGCTGCCCAGACACTTTGCGCCAAGTGGTTCCGCGCACGGCGTGGTTTTGCTATCGGGCTGTCAACGACGGGAACTTCAATCGGGGGTTTTCTATTTCCACCGCTGGTAACTTTTCTGTTCCTGACCTATGGCTGGCGCAGCGCACATCTGATACTGGCGCTGGTCATGGTTGTGGCCATAATCCCCCTCGTCTGGACAGTGGTCCGCAACACACCCGAGGAAAAAGGCGTAGAGCCTGAAGAGGATGTGAAGGCACACGCCACTGACGCTGAGCCGTTCGTGTTTCCTGAATGGACAACGAAAACTATCCTGCGGGAACGCAATTTCTGGGCAATGATACTGGCCTTCATTCCAATGATGATCGCCTTCGGCGGTATTCAGCAGAACCTCAAGCCCATAGCGTCGGACCTGGGCATCGGTACCCAGGATGCATCCTACCTGGTATCCATTATGGCCATGACGATGATCGGGGGTAAGTTATTCTTCGCAAGGCAGGCAGACTACTGGGATCATCGATACCTGTTCTGGATAGCCATGGTCATTCTGGCTTTCTCTATCGGCCTGATGCTGACGCGACCTGACTATACCCTTCTGGCCGTTACCAGCGGTCTGCTGGGGGTTGCTGCGGGAGCCTTTCTTCCACTGCTTGGCGCCATCATCAGCAGCCGCTTCGGACCAGACGCATTTGGCCGAGTTATGGGCCTGCTTGGTCCCTTCATGATGGCTAGCGCTATCGGCCCCTATATACCGGCCGCCATTTATGACAGTACCGGCAGCTATAATGTTGCGCTGACGCTCTTTCTGATCATCACGATTCCGGCTGCAATCGCCATGTCCTTCCTTAAACCGATACCCGGTTTGGGGAAAGATGAGAACCAACCCACCTAACGCCATTAAAAAAAGTGCTAGAAAAACAGTACCCCGTGGGAACCCGCTACAGTCCCAAGTACAGCAAGCAGACTTAGTCCAAGCAAAAAGATATGCATTCCATGAAGCTTTCTGAATGCCGCCTCGCTATTCTCAGCGGCCTTGTCCCTGAACCACTGATGGAGAAAAAGAGGCTCAAATACAAACAGAACCAGAGTAAATATCAGCCAAACCAGTGTCATCAGATGAAGCCACCAGAATTGCAGATGAAGGTATCGCTCCCAGGCATCGTTAAAAATCACCATGTAAAATCCGGATATGCCAGTGATGAGCGTCGTCATCTTGGCCTGAACGCCAAACCTGCCCTCCAATTTTTCGAAGAGCTCAATCCTATTGTCCAGGTCGTCAATTCTCCTGAGTGATGGAATCAACACAGTCGTAACAAAAGCGACCCCGCCAATCCAGAGAATGACACCAAGCACGTGTAGAACTCTTGCCAGCACATAACCTTCATATTCCTGCATCTGTTTCCCTATCTCGAACAACCAGCGCCACACAGCCCAACAGCGAATTCTGCCGTGCTAGGGTCCACCGCCTACTTCTCAGATCCCGCAAAATCAGGTTAACCCGGACTTAACCGCAAAGGCGACTACTTCCGCGACATTATGCAGATTCAGTTTCTGCATCAGGTTGGTTCGATGGGTATCGACCGTCCTGGGTGCAATGCCCATCACCCTCGATATTCCCTTATTGCTCAGCCCCTGTACTATATGCCTTACAACTTACCTTTCTCTGCTGGTGAGGTTCTCTGTAGCGGTCGCTCTTTCTACCAAAGTTCTTATTGACCGAGAAAGATAACGGTGACCTGAAATGACACTCAAGGAGGAACTGGCAGCGGGGCAAGCACAAATAGAAAGAGCCAGTGAACAAATGCAGGCTGCGAGAAGCCAGTACAGCGAGACAATTAGTAATCAGTTTGTAGACTGGGAACTGACACGGAGTGAACAGGAAGTCGCCTTACTCCTGCTAAAAGGGTTGTCATTCCTGGAGATCGCCCTGTTGCGAACCACGAAGCAAAAAACCGTCCGGCAACAGGCGCCAGAAATGTACAAGAAGTCAGGCATAACCGGTCGACACGTACTGTCCGCATGGTTCTTTGAGGACTTTCTTTACTAAACAGCATCCAGACTTCCTAATGGAGTTTCTAAATGTTGTCCATAAACTCTTTTCGCCAGCCCTCAGTTTTCTCAACGGCGTTAAAACAGTATATGTGATGGCCCTCAATATTGTAGTAGGGGTCTGCAAGATAAGGCGCAAGATTAGTCAACAGGTCGTCTGGGCGATACTCTTTTGACATTAGTAGTTTTGCCGCTATCCTGCCGTGGTTCTTCAGGTATCTCAACGAGTCACCAACACCAATTCGTATTGATGTTTTCATAAGAGAGCCGCGCTGGGATACCCCCGGCAAACCAATCCAGGCAGGAAGTGTAACTCCATGTCCCCGTATTTCCCTTATCCAGTTAACGATAATCTCTGCGTCGAAACACATTTGTGTAACCAGGTAATTTGAATATTCCTGCTTTTTTATCAGTTGATCCAGCAGCACTTCATTGCTTATCACCGGGTGTCTCTCTGGATGTGCAGCAATGCCGATTTCTGAGAAATTGTGATCAAACTCTGCCAGGTCACGCAATAACTCGAGCGCAGACGAATAATCACCGACGGCTTTCAGCGCATCACCACCAGGAACAAAAATGCTGATAATCGGTAAGTCATTCAGGCGAGCCAATATCTCCTTTAGGTGTGTCTTGTGTTTCACCATTTTTGCAGCAACATGAGGAACTACCTTAAAACCACGTTCGGCTAGACGTTCAGACATATCAAGGGTTTCATCAATACCTTTTGTAGGAGAACACGTAACAGCCACATAGGAACCTTGCTCCAGGACATCCAGTCTCGATTCAATGGTCCCGGTTGGAAAAATCTCCATATAAGCTTCCCGCATACTCTCTGCGAGGGCCTGTTTTACTTCCTGTGATAAAAATCTATTTATGGGACTACCTTTCTTTGCGTTCTCTTTTCTTCTCACTATACCATTCCAGCAAAACCTGAGAAGTTGAGGCTATTGTGAACACCGACCTCTACTCTCCTGGTTTGGTCCACATAGATACGTGGCCACTACTGCTACTTGTGCGTGACTCATCAATGCACGCTGTCCTGATTCTGAAAATACTGGGACAGTTTACTTATTTTTCGATAGAAGAATTGAGTAAACTGTGCACAATTTTCTAGGAGGTCGTATGGATGAACTTTGGATAGTCTGCCTTGGCCTAGGCATGATATGGCAGGGTTTACTGATCACCTGGGTTAGTGGTCTACCGCTGGCTATAAGAGCGCCGGATACACCAAAGCCTCAAGCTGGCACACCAGAAGCGTTTGGGTTCTTCTGGATTGAGCAATATCGATTTATTGGCCTAATACTGGCACTAGCAGGTTTCGTACTGGCGATGACCGGGTGGCTAATATGAATGAGGTCAATCTAATTCATGAGATTCAGGTAACGGCAATCTACGCCGGAGTGCATGGTTTGTTAGCGGTTCTGCTGGCAAATTTTGTTTTGTATGCACGCCTGCGAGGATCAAAAGTACCAGACTGGCAACCCGAAGCCGCGTTCCGGGTACAGGCAAATTTCATCGAGAATGTACCCATTGCCTTGCTGCTTCTCCTGGTGCTGGAACTGCAAGGAGTGCAGACGATCCTACTGCATGCCTGCGGTGGGACACTTTTTGTCCTTCGTGTGCTGCACGCCGTGGGCCTGGGCACATATCAGGGAGCAAACTACCCCCGTCTGATTGGTGCCCAGGGAACCTTCGTTCTCATATCTGTCATGGCAGTGAGTTGTATCGCCACGGCATTTTAATAATCGGGTCCCGCACAACTTCACCTGGCCGTCAAATACACAAGGAGTTTGCCAAAGTGTAAGATGCCATGGGCTGGGTAATCCCTCACCCTTTTTCTTGATGATATCGGAGTTTTGTTGAATGAAAATTGGAATTTCAGTTTGCTCCACCCACCTGGTTGAAGACCCACATGAAGGCGCCAGCAATATGATAGAGCGTGCAGCGGCAGCAAAGGATGCTGGCCTGGATACACTTTTTGTTGGCGATCATCATGTGACTCCTATCCCCTACTATCAGAACAATGTCATCCTGGCGAGAATGCTTGCCGAGTGGGGAGACAAGCCTTTTGGCGCCCTGTACCTCTTGCCTTTATGGCATCCAGTCACCCTGGCCGAGCAGGTCGGTACTCTGGCAAGTTTAGCCAAAGGCCCCTTCATTATGCAGTGTGGCCTGGGTGATTCGCGCCAGGGTGCTGCCATGGGTATTGATATGTCCAAGCGCGTCGGTATGTTTGTCGCAAGCATTAAGACCATGCGAGGACTTTGGAACGGTGAGGCGGTCGATGAACCACGCTACTGGCAGATTGAGCAGGCGATATGTTCTCCTGTTCCATCGGACCCGGTTCATATTTGGGTGGGCGCACTGGCCGACAAGGCTATCGACCGGACTGCACGACTTGCAGAAGGATGGCTCGCGGCGCCGAACCTGACTCCGGAAGAGGCCGGTGACGGGATTGCACGCTATAGGGAAGCCTGTGCAAAGCACGGGCGTGAGTCGACCGCTTCTGCCATCAGGCGTGATATCTTCATTAGCGCCTCAGCCGAGGAGGCCGAAAAAGTCGCCCGCCCATACATTGAGCAGGGCTATCGAGGCGTCCCTGAGTCAGCGCTGATGTTTGGAGCGCCGGAGCAGGTTGCCGAGCAAATCAATGTATTGCAGGAACAGGGTTATACGGATGTCATCGTCCGCAACATGAGCAAGAACCAGTCCGAATGCATGAAAACAATCGAACACCTGGCAGCAGTTAAGTCGATTCTGGGATAGAAACTATCAGCCACCGCTCATTGGCGGAAATAAGATCACTTCATCACCATCAGAAAGCGCTTGGTCAGCTTTAACCATTGAATGATTAACAGATATCAACAGGTTCTTCTGACGCAGTGACCGTGACCACACCTCCGCCCTTCTCTCACAAAGTGAGTCAATCAGGTCAGCAACATCCGTTAGCGCCTCACTCCATTCAACCTCTTCTTCATCCTGCTTAAGGTTGGTAGCGAGCATTCCTATATAGGTGACCTTGATCATATGGCTACCACTTTACAGAATTCGCACTGAAACAAGCGCACCCGCCTCTATCGTGCTCATGCCAACGGGCATATGAGCCAGGCCGTAGGCTTCACATATGGACTCGACATGTGCTGAACCATGGAACTCGCAGGGCAACACGGCGCCATCATCGGTCAGTTTAAAGGGAAACCAGTTTTCCCTCAACGCACGGGCCCTGGTTCGGTTTTCGGCCATCGGCAAACGGAGGTGCCCGGGCCGATATTCGTGCCACATCATGCTAAAAATGAAGGGTTTCACCAGCAGTTCGAATTGAGTAAACGCGGCGACGGGACTTCCCGGCAGACCAACACAGGCTGCTTCTTCTGAAACACCAAAGGTTGTGGGCTTGCCCGGTTGTACCGCTATTTCTTCAAACAGGATATTGACCTTGTTGGCTTTCATGATACCGGGCACAAGGTCAAGATCTCCCATGGAAACCCCACCGGTCAGCAGGACAAGATCACAATCAGACATTGCCGTCTTTACTGCTGCATCCAGGGACTCTTTTGTATCTCGCGCGATCCCATAGTAGGTAGGGATCGCACCACAGGCCCGCACCTGAGCGATGAGTTGATGGCTATTACTGGTTCTTATCTGGGAGACATCCGGCATCACATCAGGCTCAACCAGTTCATCCCCCGTGGCGAGGATACCGACTCGCGGCCTACATACGACCTGCGGAGAAACACAACCGACCGACGCCATCATAGCGATGTGTTGAGGTCCAAGGCGTATACCTGCAGTCAAAACAACATCATCGACTTGCATATCCTCGCCCTTCTGGCAGACATTGTCGCGTGTCGATTCGCCGTTGAATTGAACGGTATCCGTATCAAGAACATTAACCTCCTCCACCACGATCACACAGTCAGCGCCTTCTGGCACCATGCCACCGGTCATGATCTTGGCACACTCGTTGGTGGCAATCGTTTTACCAGGTACGGCACCTGCTTTGAGCACCTCGACAACTTTAAGTTTATTGGCCAGGTCTTTCCTTCGACATGCATAGCCATCCATCGCTGATTTAATAAAAGGCGGCATATCCATGTCGGAACGAACGTCCTCAGCAAGAACCCTGCCCAGGGCGTCATCAAGCCCTACCCGCTCTGACCCCATGGGGCGAGCCTCGGACATCATCGTTTCGTATGCTTCTTGTTGTGTAATCACTACTTTCTCCGATTCCTGTTTCCCAACCCATCAACCAGCATTTAATCTAACCCAACGACTATCACATGAGCAGGTATTTCCGATGCCTCAAGCAGGACATTGCTGTCAGGATTCTAGCCTGAAACCCGCTCACGAATAAAGAACGCCCTACCCGCTGGAGCTCCGGGCATGGAAATAGATGCACTTCAACTTGATGCGAATTGAGGTTATAGTTCGGGGCGATATCCTTCAAAGTCAGGCGCAACAGTCCCTTTGAAGGTTATACAGAGACTTTCACCGTTCAGGTGGTCAATGGGCTTTACCGTCGATTCGACCTGGACAACAAAAAGATCGTACCTATTTATGGGCCAAGAGGCCTGGAGAATTAAATGAACATCCTGCGGATTGATATGAGTGCGTTGACATCGACCTTGGAAGAACTACCCGAAGAGTGGAAGATACTCGGTGGTCGTGGATTGTCAGCAAAAATTCTGAGCAAGGAAGTACCACCGGACAGTGACCCCATGGGCACTGATGCCCGTCTTGTGTTTGCAACCGGCCCCCTGGCAGGCACCAATGCACCATCATTCGGCAGAATGTCAATTGGCGGCAAAAGCCCGCTGACACTCGGCATTAAGGAGGCTAATGTCGGTGGGACTATGTCCCAGCAGATCGACCGGCTCGGCATTCGTGCCATTATTGTTCAGGGAGCACCCGCGGACGGAAAACTTCACCTTATCAAAATCAACAAAAGTGGCGTCTCCTTCGAGGATGCCGATGACTATCTCGGCATGGGCACCTATACGATGTTTCCTGCCATCCGTGAGAAATATGGCAAAAAAATTGGCATCGTCGCGATCGGGCCGGTTGGAGAAAGGAAGCAGGTTACCGCCAGCGTGGCAATGACCGACAAGGATGGCCACCCATCACGCCATGCTGCTCGTGGTGGTTTGGGTGCGGTTATGGGTGCCAAGGGCATCAAGGCAATCCTCGTGGATGATGAGGACGTGGCGATCGTCGCACCCTCACAAAAAGATGTGTATTTTAGCGCATTGAAAACATGGAATAAGGTACTCGCCAAAGACCAGACGGTTCAAATGTTCGGCATGGGTGGCACAACCATGGTTGTCGAGCCCTTGAGTGGGATGGGCAGCACGCCAATGATGAACTATTCCGGCCAGACTTTCGATGGTATCGAGGGACTTTACGGCCCCAATATTCGTGCTAATGGTGAAAAGCGAGGCGGCAAAATGGATGCCTGCATGCCAGGCTGCATGGTCAAGTGTTCAGTCATTCACCACGATGAAGATGGCGAGCACGTTACCTCGGCCCTGGAATACGAGACACTGGCGTTGATGGGAAGCAACCTTGGTGTTGGCAGTGGCGATGCGGTCGCCAGGTTTGATCGCAAGTGCGACGACCTAGCCGTGGACACCATTGAAATTGGCAGTGCACTTGGCCTGGCAGCCAGTGTGGGTAAATTTGAGTGGGGCGATGTTGACGCAATTGATACTTTGTTAGATGAGGTTGAGAGTGGCACAGGCCTTGGTGCAGTAATCGCGGACGGTGCCGTCGCTACGGCTAAAAGTCTGGGCATTAATCGTGTACCAGTGTTCAAAGGCCAGGCGATCCCTGCCCATGATCCCCGGGTCGGCAAGCCGACAGGTGTAACCTACGCAACCAGCCCAATGGGCGCCGATCATACGGCCGGCCTGAAATACGAAATGGATAATGAAGGTGCCGTGGAACATTCCCTACGCGAGCAGATCTGGAAGGCCGCGATCGATAACCTGGGCCTGTGTGAATTTGCTGTTTCAGCCGATCACAGGGAAACACTGGCTTTTGCCAGTAGTATCCTCAACGCCTGTTATGACCTTGAAACTACTGAAGATGACCTGGTTGACCTGGGGCGGGATGCACTCCGTGATGAGATTGAATTCAATAAGGGCGCTGAAATTGCTGATTTCGACCCGGTACCTGATTTTGTTCGCACGGAAGTTCTTCCCCCCATGAGCATGGTCTTTGGCGTCGACCAGGCCGAAATTGAGAAGATCTGGGACAATCTTGACTCTATCGAAGTTCTTTAGGCTAACAAGACGGAGGAACAGCAGTCCCGTAGTAAATTTACCCCCGGCTTCGCCATGCGAATCCGGGGGTTTGCATTTTTGCCTCAAGTGAATTCCAAGCATGTCTGAGAACAGCAGATTTTTTCCCCTCCTATTCCCAAAAGATCCAAGGGATTTCCCCTATCGCAGGATCTGCATGATGACAATGCGTGTAATCCACATTCTGACAAGTGGTGTCCTGTTTGGCGGCCTTGTGTTTGACCAGGCTCCTGCGAGCCTCATGCCATGGCTGTGGAGCGCGGCTCTTTCCGGTGCAATAATTCTGGCTATTGATATGCATGCCAGCTGCGCTATTTTGTGCGAAGTTCGCGGTGTGGCAGTCGCAGCCAAGATGACGTTGCTAATGCTTGTTAGTATTTTCTGGGACCAGGGCGTATATCTACTAACTACCGTCATGATCATTGGTGTTTTTAGCAGTCATATGTCAAGAAAGTACCGGCACCGGCTGATTTTCTTCAGCGACCGCATAGTCACAGATGAGAGACGCGGTTAGCAACATACCCAACCCCCTAGTGGCTAGGATTAGATCAATGAAGAAAAAGCCAGTATCCTTGCAGTACCTGTATTAGAAATCACAAAACCCAAACATGTTCGATGCTGTAATTAACCGGGCACTAAACGGTGGCCTCCCTCTACTACTGCTATTTGCCGGCACCATCACTGGCATGTTGGCACTGCAATTCACACCCAGGGAAGAAGAACCACAAATAGTTGTTCCCATGGTTTCAGTTCTGGTAAGTGCACCGGGACTAGAAGCAAAGCAGGTAGAACGCCAGGTCACTACACCCCTCGAAAAGTTGCTTGCCCAGATCAGTGGGGTTGAAAATGTTTACTCCACATCCCGTACATCATCTGCTGAAGTAACGCTTAGATTTTATGTTGGGGAGAACCGTGAAAGCGCCCTACTCAATACTTACAACAAGCTTCATTCAAACCGTGATCAAATACCGTCGATCATCAGTGACTGGAACGTAAAACCGATAGAGGTAGATGATGTTCCAATCATTCTTCTGGGGCTCTGGAGCGAGGATGCTTCCCTTTATTCAGACTACGAATTGCGACGAGTAGCTGATGAAATTGCCACTTTCCTTCAAGGAATCACTGATACCAATGAAGTTCATATCGTTGGCGGTCGCCAGCGAGAAATAACAATTGAGCTAAATCCGGAGGCGATGGCGGCGAGGCAAACCACCATCCAAAACATCACCGCTGCAATACAGGTATCAAACGAGCTGGTCAGTGCCGGTGATATGACCTTTGGCAACCAGATCTTAAAGATAGAGGCGGGGGACTATTTTCAATCCGTTGACGAACTGGCGTCTGCTGTTATCAATGTAATTGATGGTATCCCCGTTCACCTCAAGGACGTGGCCAGGGTTAGCGACGGCAGGGAAATGGCCACCCACTACCAGTGGCTTGAATATGGTGCGGGGCACGCCAGCCAGGAGTCTGCACGACATGGCTCGCAGCCTGATGACGCACAAATGATTACCATTAGTGTCGCCAAGCAGCGCGGCTCAGATGCGGTTCGGGTTGCCCAGGATGTACACGACCTGCTGGAAGAACTTAAAAAGGATGTTCTTCCCCCGGAGATGCATATTGAAGTCCTGAGAGATTATGGCGTCACTGCAAACGACAAGGTAAACGACCTGGTTCTCAGCCTGTCGTTTGCAGTCGTGACGGTCGTAACATTTATCGGCATATTTCTTGGTTGGCGAGCAGCAATGGTTGTGGCACTGGCAGTACCCCTTTGCTACGGCTTCACACTCATATTGGACCTGGCATTCGGCTACACAATCAACCGGGTGACCCTTTTCGCCTTGATACTCTCGTTAGGCTTGCTGGTGGATGACCCGATTACAGGTGTCGACAACATTGAACGCTTCATGCGTTCCTCCAGCGAAGGCGTCAGGCGAAAAATTGTAATGGCGATGAGTGAAATCAAGATCGCCTTGATTGTTTCAACATTGACTATCATTCTTGCTTTCATTCCGCTCGCATTTATTACCGGCATGATGGGGCCATACATGGCACCAATGGCATTCAATGTCCCTGTCGCTGTCATGATGAGCACTTTAGTTGCCTTCTTCGTTACTCCCTGGCTGGCTAAAAAGCTGCTTAAACCCAGCCATGATGTTGATGACTCCCTGCCCTTGAAAAGCATTTACAGCAAAATTGTTGGCCCCTTTCTCGACAGTCGACGGCAGGCAAAAAAACTTCTCTATGGAGTCCTAGCACTTTTCCTCATTGCCGCACTTCTGCCTCTGCTGCGACTTGTGCCCCTAAAACTCCTGCCATTTGACAATAAGAGCGAGATACAGATCCTAATAGATATGCCGGAGGGCTCAACGCTCGAAGCAACATCTGCTGAAGCGTTCCGCGTTGCAGCTGTGACGAAACAGCTACCGGAGGTAAAAGCCGTTGGTGTATTTGTTGGCAGGCCATCACCTAACGACTTCAATGGTATGGTTCGGCGATACCACCAGCGCGTAGCGCCCCACCTGGCGGACGTGAGATTGACTCTCGTCAGGAAAGAAGATCGAGTGCACCAGTCACATGCCGTGGTACTCCGTTTAAGGCAGCTCCTGCGTCAGACTGACCTGGATGCCGATGTCAAGGTAGTCGAAGTCCCACCAGGACCGCCTGTGATGGATACATTGGTTGCTGAGATCTACGCCGAGAGAATAACCCCTTATTCATCCCTGATCGAAGCTGCAAAGGGGGTACAGGAGCGCCTGGAAAAAGAGCCGCACGTGGTGCAGGTGGACTCAACTGTACAGGCAACACAGCCAGTCACACGCTTTGTCGCTGACAAGGAAAAAGCAGCACTCTCCGGAATTTCAGTGCGGGACATTAACCAGTCTTTGCGCACTGCTAACGCAGGCGCCCTGGTCGGCCATATGAACTTCTCACGTGAATCTACGCCCCTGCCCATTCGAATGAGACTTCCCCTGGAGGAACGATCCAGCGAGAATGATCTAAACCGGCTACAGGTGGGTAGTCAGATTGACATTCTCAAGCAGCAGGGAACCGATGGATTGGATGATGCACCCCAGTCACTGGTATCAATAGGTGAGCTTGGGCATTTTGAGAAGCGAACCGTTGATCAGGCGATCTATCACAAGGACTTGAAACCAGTGGTGTACGTGACGGCGGAACTATCCGGCAGAACACCTGCAGAAGTGCTTGCTGACATTACCAGCGATTTTGAAGCTGATGAATCAGAACAGCCAGATTGGCGTACCAGGACCTACCTCAATTCCGGTGGCGGAATTTCCTGGCAACTTCCGAGTGGGACGAACCTGTCCTGGAGTGGCGAGGGAGAATGGAAAATTACCCTGCGCGTGTTCCGCGATATGGGTCTCGGATTCCTTTTCGCACTTTTGGCCATTTTTATATTGCTCAGCCTTCAGACTGGTTCCAGCACCCTCTCCCTAATAATCATGTCATCAATTCCACTAACAATTATTGGGATAATGCCAGGCTTCTGGCTGCTCAATCATCTTGGTGAACGCGAAATCGCAGGCGCACCAGACCCGGTTCTTTTTACTGCAACGGCCATGATTGGCATGATCGCACTCGCGGGTATTGTCGTTAGAAATTCATTGATCCTGATTGAGTTCATTGAACAGGCGAGAAAGAAGGGCGCTGAATTGAAGGATGCTTTAATTGTGGCCGGTGCCGTTAGGATGCGCCCAGTCCTTTTAACGGCCGGCACAACCCTGCTCGGCAATGTCATCATTACCCTGGATCCTGTTTTCGCCGGCCTGGCCATTGCAATCATCTTTGGCATAATTTCCTCAACCATCTTTACACTGGTCGTTGTCCCGGTCGTCTACTATCTCGTCTTTGATCCCTCACCAGCACAGGTAACCACTACATGAAGACAAAGTTCATCATCCCTGCCGCCTGCATCCTGGGGCTTGCTCTGGCAGTTGCCTGGATGGCCAATATTTTCAATGATCGAGTCCCCCCCGGAACAGTGGAAAGTGCTGCTCAAGCGGTTGGTGATGCCGTTCCCGTCGTTACCGGGGAAATCATGATTGTAGAACCTGTGCCCGGCACTATCGTTGCCAAACAGGCTACGGATATTTCATCAAGAATTCTTGCAAGGGTAGAAAAAATCCTGGTCCGCGCTGGTGATACGGTCAAGAAAGGAGATCTGCTTATTCAACTGGAGCAGGCAGATCTACTATCGCGGCAAGCTCAGGCGACGGAACTTGTCAACGGCGCCAAGGCACGGCTAAAAGAAGCAGACCTGCAAAACAAACGTATCAAGGAATTGTTCAAGCAAGGAATGGTAGCTCGTTCGGAACTGGACCAGACCCAGGCAAGCACGGATTCCCTTCAGGCGGAACTTTCACAGGCACAGCAGTTGCTCAATGAAACGCAGACAACGCTCCTTTACAGCACCATCACTGCGCCGATTAGTGGACGAATTGTGGACCGCTACGCGGAACCCGGTGATACGGCAACCCCCGGTGGCACACTGCTGTCTCTTTACAACCCACAATCCCTCCGAATAGAGGCCCATGTCCGTGAGCAACTGGCACTTTCACTGAATATCGGTGATGCAGTATCCATACAGGTACCATCCCTTAGCCGAGAGTTACAAGGCACGATAGATGAACTGGTGCCAGCTGCCAATGCTGGCGCCAGGAGCTTTCAAATTCACGTGCTGATGGATTACTCAGTTGACCTGCTGCCTGGTATGTTTGCCCGGCTTCTGTTTGACCTGAGAAAGGAAGAACGAATACTTGTTCCAACTGATCGTATTGCACGGGTGGGACAATTAGATATCGCCTGGGTTCTCTCGGATGGCAGCAGCCAGAAAAGACTCGTCACCACCGGCAAAAAGTATAACGACCTGATTGAGGTGCTGTCAGGAATAAATGAGGGCGACAGGATCCTTCCCGTTCAGCGCTAGCTACCCTTCTTGATCTGACAATAAGATTCCCTCATTACCCCCGGTAATGCTGGAAATTGTAGTGATTTATCGAATTTGAACCAGACCATTTATGACGTTTACAATACTTGTCAGATACAAAACGGATTGTATAGCCTAGCACCTGATATTTATGAAATTAATATCAGATCAATGTTGACTACTTGTTCTTTCGTTGGCCCAGTTGAGCGCGGTACCAGATAGGCGATGACCAGGCACGTTCCTGGATTGTTTTTGGCAGATCAGGTCGAGGTTCGACACCAGCCCGTATAGCATCCCAGGTTGACCAGCGACAGGTCGGGTTTTCCAATACCCGTACATAGTAGAAGGCTTCCTGATCGGCAACAAAATTCGGATCCTGCCACACGCGCCTCAATTGCGAGGCACCAACATCAGCGGTGATTGAGCAGTCAGCTAGGTTTACGCGGGCGCCATTGTCCGGGCAACGATAAGTATCAGGATCAACCTCAAGCCCGTCTGAACAGGCTACATCGTAAACCTGCTCAAAGGTCTCACCACCTTCCTCGTAACCCTTAATAATCTGCAGGCGTTGCAAAGGTGCACTACTCGCATCCTGAGTTGCCCAGACAAGAAATTTTGGTGTCTCACCAGGCTCTGCAATCAGGTCAGTTCCCATTGCCACGCCTTTGCCATAGGCATAAGAAACAAGACCCGGACGACGCAGTAATTCTTCATCGAAGTCATAGCCTGCAAAAAAACGTACCTTCATTCGGGGCCCAGTAGTGGCAAACGTTTCCTTGCGCCGAAATGCTTCATAGATAGCCTCCCTGGTATTTTCCTCCGCCCAGACGGCAGCGAGACCGGAAGCCCCCCAGTACTCAAAAGATGAAAGGGCAATATAGTCTTTACCTGCCACTGATTTCACTATGCCTGGAACTACCCATCCGTAAATTTTGCTACGCACTAGGTTCGCCGGAATCGAGCCACGCCGCATGGCTATGCCATCCACCAATCCTACTTTGGAAAAGTATGACGATTCCCGATCAGAACCTCCGGCAACATGTGTATCAGTTGAGCCAATCAGGCCAAATTTATAGGGATTGTCGGGACCTCCGGCTGCGATTTTTAAGCCGCGCAAATAGGCATCGCGCACGTAGCCGCCAGCCGGTTCGCTGATCAATTTGGTCGCCACCCTGTAGGGGACAATTTCAAAGTCTGCCCATTCATCATTTTTTGACAACAGTGGGTGCGTATCTGAAGTGCCCTTAACCTGGGTAATTTCAACCAGCGGCTCATTGCGCATTCGCTGCTCTACATAGTCATCATCCAGAGGATTGCCAGCCCAATCGGTCAGTTTGAACATCTGTCCATTGGAACCATTAGAGTTATGGGGAATAGCGAGGCTTTCTATTCCCTTCGCCCGCATGTTATCCATCCAATCCCACAAGCCCTCCGGGTTTTGGGAATTGAGGCGTGAAAACGGTACCGCCGGCAACTTATCTGAGCCTCTGAAAATAACATTACGATGCAGATTGCCACGCTTATCGGTTGAGGTCGTATATTCGTAGGCGACAAAGGCCGTAAACTTGCCCGGCACATTCGCCTCGTCAGCAGCTTTAATAGTGTCCTGCCAGGCGGACCTGGTGATATCCAGTAATTGCTTCTTGTCGACAGTTCCATCCTGTAAACCGAGCCCAATATCACGGATAAAGGAAGCAAAAACCGAGTTACGGGCGATAATACTGGTTTCCCCTAGATTGTCTTCTGCATTCAGGTTGTGCAGCGGCTTTGCTACTTCGTTGTGTGAAAAAGCACTGGCTGTATTGGCTGCTTCTTTTGCAACCCCCAGAAACATGGCGTGGTCCGTAACCGCATAAAAATCCAATGGCTGTTCAAGCCGGATTTCATAACCACTGGGGTGTGTTATTGCCTGACCCTTGGCATAACGATAGGCATCATAGGGGGTCGCAACGGCGCCGAAGGCGAAAGCATCAAATGAATAGGTCGTATGGACGTGCAGGTCACCAAAATAGGCATTGCGTTCGGGGTTTGGCAGCGCCCGCAGTTCCAGGATTTCATCATCAGTTTCCAGAACGGCGTTTTGTTTCCCTATATCCCCGACAAGCGTTCGGTCTTCTTTAGTTTGGAAGTTGAGATTAGAAATTTGATCAGAGCACCCAGCCAAAACAGTGAGCAGCAGAAGTGTATTGATACAGATCAGGCGTTGTGGGATCACGGGTAATTCTCTTATTTAGTATTCTCAACTTTAAGACTAAATGGCTGTCACGCGATAGGCAAGTTTTGCCCAGCAAGTAAAAGAGGTTCATCTGCTTCCAGCCTGTGTATAGCCACCCTGCAGAAGGTCGCCAAACCAAATTCTAATTTAGTGTCAAGGAGTCAACTATAGCCATCCCCGCTGGCATAGCTACCTGCGCTCTGCTATGTTTAAAGTGAGATAGGGAGTCTTCCGGAGCACAATTAGTGCAGTTGATTCACAAGGCCATTTGGATTGTCAGTACGGTAACGGTTCTCTCCGTTGCGGCGAGCATCACCGGCCAATCCTTCCTCGTTTTGCCCGAACTGAAACGGATCGAAGCAATCGCCGATCAAAAAGACATCGAGCGGACGCAACTGGGCATAGAACTTGTACAGAGACAGCTTGTGCTGTGGGTTGGAGATATTGCGCCCTGGGACGACATGATGAACTATTATACGAACCCCGATCCTGAATACATTAAAAGCAATTTCACCAACCTTACCCTTGTAGAAAAAAGGGCCAACCTCTTGATATTCGTCGACAACAATGGGCAGGTACTATGGGCTTCACAGGTGAACTTAGATACCGGCAAATCAGTTTCCCCAGACCCTGAACTTTTGGAACTCCTGGTAGCGAGGGCAGACAAGCTCCTGGCCGACTCACCCGGGGAAATAAGTGCCAAGGCCCTGTACGCACATGCCAAGTCCCCACTGGCTCTTGCTGTTCATCGCGTACTGAATAGCGACGAGACCGGTGCATCGCCAGGAATAACAATCGTTGCACGTTTCATAGATAGCATGGTCTTCGAAGAAATGGCTACCATGTTGAATTTGGATTTTTCGGCGACAACTATCACTTCAGATGATACAGGGCCACCGAGCATTATCAGCAGCCTGCGCAGAAACGATCATCAGGAGATTCACTGGGTGATGGGTGACAGCCAGGGCTTTCCAATGTTGAATGTAGTCTCTCGCTTAAGCCCCCGTGGATTTGATGATCACCCGTTTTCTACCCCTTTAATACTCTCCACGACTGCTGTGATAGTGTTCTGGACAATCGTCTTTTACCTCCTTCGCCAGTTTCTTATCAGCCCGATCATGCGAGTCGCGGTGAATCTGGTTGCAGTTCGGGAAAGCGGCGACTACAGCTTGCGCATGACCGATGACCAGCGGGAAGATGAAATCGGCTTGCTCAGCAATGAATGCAATGCCCTGCTGCAGCATGTCCAGGAGCAGGCGGAAGCCCTCACCTCACTCAGCCAGACCGATGGGCTGACACAGATGGCCAACCGCCGCCACTTCGACCAGGTTTTTGATGACGCCTGGGCACTTCTCATACGTAGCGGCGAGTCGTTTGGGCTGATGATCTGTGACATCGACTTTTTTAAACTCTACAACGACACTTACGGTCATCCCACCGGGGATGCAACCCTACAGAAAGTCGGGCAGGCAATCGCCTCCTGCGTACGCCGGGATTCAGATTTGGCGGCCCGGGTTGGCGGGGAAGAATTTGCCATGTTGCTGCCCGTTAGTGACCTCGAAGGTTGCAAATGGGTCGCGAAACGAATACTCGAAGCGGTTCAGGCGCTGAAAATTCCACACGAGCATTCGCCGAGCGGTATCGTCAGTTTGAGTATTGGGGTCGCCGTTACGGTTCCACCTAGAAATTCATCATCGCAATATCTCTATGGTGCAGCCGACCGTGCATTATATTCTGCCAAGGAAAACGGGCGAGCACGCTTCGAGGTAGCCGACTTATCTGGCACATAGTGATTCCGGTACGTACGAAGGGAAGGGTTGATCGAAACTCCTCTGGCCCTTTACCGTCCTTAGGATAAGGTATACCTGTCATTTCGGCGGTGGGCCAGAGATATTCTTCCAAACTCACTACTTTATGAGCAATGATCAGGCCACAATATCAAACAAGGAGTTAGCACTTTTCAGGTATCTGGCAAGCAACAAAACGTCAAAAAGAGGGCGTAAGTGGTATTTATTTGTCATTCCACGAGGCAATCTGACACTAAATAAAATGTCTCCTCATCCTCCGTGTGACGGAATGGATCGCCTCACCAGAATTCATCCGACCTGACTCTAGCCACTGACCTCTTTCAGATCATCCCGAACGCTGCGACTGGCCATCCAATAGTGGAACACGCACCATATATTAACGATAGAGACGACCAGAATAAGGGCGTAACGCACATTGTCATTACCCACCATGGGCTCGAGCAAGTCCGATATCAGGCCAACGACTAGGGGGCCGAAACCCAACCCGATAATGTTCAAAACAAAGAACAGGACAGCAGAAGCCATAGCACGCATGCGCAGACCCACCAGACTGTGGGCAAGTGCGAGATTCGGCGCCAGATACATGCCGAAGGAAACAGCCGGAAAGAATGCAAGGAATATCACAAACCCAGTATGGCTGATGGTATAGATAGCGAGTGAAAATGGTAGTGTGATGATCGTCGACAATGCAGGAACCCACAGGTACCAGCGAAGATCCCTGCTGATCATCCTGTCCGTAACGACTCCACCCAGGAAGGTACCAAGCGCGCCGAAAATACCCCAGGCAGCGGACCAGGTTCCCAGCACACCCAGTGTCAATCCATGGTTTTGAACCCAGAAGAGCGGCGCGAAATTAGCCGCCCCATAACCGATAAAGGCATGCAGCCCGGAAGCTATTGCCATGTGTCGAAAAGTCCTTCGCCTCAACAGTATCCGGGCCACTTCAATCATGGTTGGTGCATCGTCAACCGTTTCGATCTTCTCGGCGAAACCGCGGGGCGGCTCCCGGACTGTGAAACGCAGCAGCAGCGCGTAGACGAGACCAGGGACGCCCACCACGAAGAAGGCCCATCGCCAACCAAAAAACTGCGCAATCCAGCCGCCAAGCAGAAACCCTAAAAGGCCACCAAAATTGATACCGGTTGAATAAATCGAAAGGGCGGTGGCGCGTTCGTGTCTTTTGAATATGTCTGAGATCATAGAGTGCGAAGGTGGGCTGCCACCAGCCTCACCTATTGATACACCAACACGCGCGAGGAGCAGCTGCACATAATTCTGCGTCAAGCCTGAAATCGCCGTCATGAAGCTCCATGCACCCAGGGAGATAGCGACAATATTGCGGCGGTTTCCCTTGTCGGCCAGCCGTGCGATTGGGATGCCAGCAACCACGTAAAAAATAGCAAAGGTGAACCCGGTGAGCAGCCCAAGCTGGGTATTGCTCAGACCCATTTCAGCTTTGATGGGAACCTGCAGGATGTTCAGAATTTGACGGTCAATAAAGTTGAAGGTGTAGACACCAGTCAGGACAAACAGCACGTACCATCGGTACCAGGAGGTGGAATAAAGTTCTTCACTCCGACGGCCTGCCCCCTGATCAGTATTGGTTACCTTGTCTGCCACATTCACTCGCTCAGCTATAGCCGGTATCATGGGGCTACAGGACCTCTGGTGCAAGGCCGTCCGCTATTATGCTAACTTGACACGAATTGAAGGGAAGCAACCATGTCTTATCTGAATCGAGACGACACGAAAATATACTACGAAGTTCACGGTGCAGGTGATACCACAATCATCCTAAGCCATGGCTACAGTGCAACATCGGCCATGTGGAAGGGACAGGTCGAGGCGTTCTCAGACAACTACCAGGTCATTACCTGGGATATGCGGGGACATGGCCTGAGTGACAGCCCGGATGACCCGACCCTGTATTCAGAAGCACATGCAGTAGGTGACATGGCGGCCATTCTGGATGAATGCGGTGTCGGACAGGCAGTTGTGGGCGGCCTTTCGCTGGGCGGGTACATGTCTCTCGCATTCAATCTGGTCCACGGAGCAAGAGTAGCCGCACTCATGTTGTTCGATACGGGACCAGGGTACAAAAAGGATGCTGCCAGAGATGGGTGGAACGAGATGGCAGGAGAAAGGGCAAAAGAATTTGAAGAAAAAGGCCTGGACGCACTGGGAGCAAGCAATGAGGTGCGGGTTTCCAGTCACCGCTCCGCCCAGGGCCTCGCTCATGCTGCCCGAGGAATGCTCGCTCAGGTTGATAGCCGCGTAATCATGTCCCTGCCAGACATCCAGATACCAACACTTGTTCTCGTTGGCGCACAGGATCACACGTTTATCACCCCAACAGACTATATGACCGCGAAAATTCCAGGAGCTAAAAAGGTGGTGATACCAGATGCGGGACACGCTTCCAATATCGATCAGCCTGTGCTTTTTAACCAGGCTGTGGAACAATTTCTTAGCCCTACCCTGTAAACAAAATGGCCTGTAGGTTCTTCCTTGAAACTACTTGTTTAGCGCTTTCTTTACTGCGACTTTTGCCAACACATCCATCGGATCAATAGCCCATTTGGTTTGTTCGTCAAACAATAGGGGTAGCTCAGTGCATCCTAAGATTAGTTTCTGTATCCCCTTTTCTTGAAACGATTCCTGTATTTTCTCTACCTGCCCCCGCAACCTATCACCTTTGTTCCCCTTTTTGATTTCCAGTATCACATTCATTACTTGCTGCTGGACATCATCAGTTGGAGTGATAATTTCAAGGGAGAGTTTTTCGCACTTTTCCTGGTACACATTCGCTCTTAGCGCTCCGCATCAGTCAACATTTTCTTCTTTGACTCCTGAAACAAGGTATCAATAGATTGCCAGACAACCCCACCTTCACCATTACCTATGATCTTGCCGTTCAGCTCCCCTACCGGCCATGCCTCGTGCCCAGTGGATGATATCCATATCTCATCTGCATCCGCCAATTCCTCCTCACTGATACTTCTTTCTTCCAGGGGCAGGTTAGCTGACCTGGCCAAGCCAATAATGTGCTCGCGGGTAATGCCATGCAGCAGGTAACGGCTTTCTGGTGGCGTAATGATGATGCCATCCTTAACGATAAAGAGGTTAGATAAGGTGGACTCAGTGACCAGACCATCGCGAATCAGAATTGCATCATCAAACCCTTCATCCAGCGCTTCATTCTTAAGCAGACCGTTGGCGATCAGACTAACTACTTTAATATCACCTCTACCCCAGCGAAAATCCGCTTTTGTCACCATCCTGTATGGGACTACAGATTCCCTTTCCAGCATTGGCGCTGCCGTTACTGTCACTAGCACAGTAGGTTTTACCCCCACGGGATACGCATGGTCTCGCGTGGCTGCTATTCCGCGTGTTACCTGCAGATACAAAAAGGCCGTCTCTTCCCCGCTCCTTTCAATCGCCTCGGCAAAAAGTTTTTTCCATTCATCGTCACTGAAGGGTGGCGTAATCCGTATTTCGTCCAAACTTCTTCTTAGGCGCATCAGATGTTCATCCAATGTGAACACCTGTTGCCAGTAGATGGGCATGACTTCGTAGACCCCATCTCCAAACATGAAACCCCGATCAAATATCGAGATCTTGGCCTCTTCTGGTGCCTGCCATTCTCCGTTCAGATATGCGATCGCCATAATGTTGTATAGTCAGTGAGTATAGGCTCGTCGGTTGGATTTCTATTTTCCGGTGAAAACAGGTTCCTTCTTATCTACAAATGCCTGAACTGCATCCCTGTGATCCTGTGTCTGGCCACAATGTACATGATGGGTCGCCTCAAGATCCATACAATCATCCAGCTCTCCCACCAGCGCACGGTTCAGGTTTTCTTTCATATAGCGATAGGCAACACTTGGGCCCTTGGCAAGACGCCTGGCAATTTCCATAGTCTTGTCCATTAACGCTTCTGGTTCACATATATAGTTGGTTAAACCGATGCGAAGTGCTTCGCTGGCAGTAATCCGATCCGACAAGTAATACAATTCCCTCGCCTTCGCAGTACCCACAAGCTTTGTCATGAAATAGCTGCCACCATAGTCACCGGAGAATCCCACTTTAGCGAACGCCGTTGTCATTATGGCGGTACTCGCCATTATGCGGAGGTCACAGGCAAGTGCATAGGATAACCCTCCCCCTGCCGCGGCACCGGGCAGCGCTGCGATGGTGGGCTTGGGCATTTTGAAAAGTTTTCCCGAGGTTGCCCGCTGGTGTCCCGCTGAAGGTGAATCGCGCCATCGATAGTATTGTTGCCAACGGTTCCATCACCGGCGATCGCCATACCCTTAACATCACCACCCGCGCAAAAACCTTTGCCCGCACCAGTTAGCACGATGCACCGCACGGCCGGATCCAACTCAAAGTCTGACAGGCACTTCTGCAGTGCAGCATTCATCTCTTTCGATATCGCGTTTAGTGCTTCTAGTCGATTAAGTGTGAGCACTGCAACACCTTCATCCAGCGATGCCAGCAGGTCATCTGTCCCTGTATCTATACTCGCCATATAGGATCCTCCAACCTTTCCTCAAGATCTGAAGAAAGTGTATCACAGCATCAGGGATGACAGATTGACCTGGTTGCAGTAGATTAATGTTCCGAATTTTCCTGGTAGTTGTTCATGCAAAAGTTACTGATCGCCAACCGTGGTGAAATCGCCATTCGTATCGCCCGTGCAGCAGCGGAGCTGGGTATCTTTTCCGTTGCCATATACCCCGATGATGATGCCACCTCACTCCACACAAAAAGAGCAAACGCCTCGGTACTGATCCCAGGGGTCGGAGCGAAGGCCTATCTTGATCAGGAGGCGGTGCTGAACGTTGCTAGAGAGCACAAGGTCGATGCAATCCACCCGGGCTACGGGTTTCTTAGTGAAAATGCTGACTTTGCAGAAGCGTGTGATAAGGCTGGTATCAGGTTCGTCGGGCCTACAGCGAGCCAGCTAAGGCAGTTTGGTGACAAGGGCAGCGCCCGCACTCTGGCAGCTGAGTGTGACATACCGCTGGTTCCGGGAACTGACGGGGATACAACGCTGGCCGAGGTGAAGGCCTTTTTCGCTCAGCTCAAGGATGGAGAACAGCTGCTGATTAAGGCGATTTCCGGCGGCGGTGGGCGAGGCATGCGTACGGTCGAAACAGAAGGTGAGTTGGCAAAAAGCTATGGGCGATGTCGCTCAGAATCAAAGCTCGCATTCGGCAGTGACGCAGTCTATGTAGAGACCTTGATACCCGTTGCCAAACATATCGAGATCCAGATCATCGGTGACAGCCAGGGTCAGGTTACCCACCTTTGGGATCGCGAATGCTCGGTTCAACGCCAGAATCAGAAGCTGGTCGAAATCGCCCCAAGCCCAACCCTCCCAGATGATATTCGCCAACAACTTATATCCGCCGCAATGAGCATGGCCAAGAAGGTATCCTTTCAAGGTCTCGGTACATTTGAATTCCTGCTTGACCAGAGGAATACTGATGCATTCTATTTCATTGAAGCAAACCCTCGGCTTCAGGTTGAACATACGGTCACAGAAGAAATTACCGGCGTTGACCTGGTCCAGGTGCAACTCAGGATTGCCAATGGGGAAACGCTCCAGGACCTGGAGTTGCTGGAACCTGACCTCCCTTCCGGTTATGCGATCCAATGCAGGATCAATATGGAAACTATTTCAAGCAAACACACCTTCAAACCCTCTGGTGGTTTGATCTCAGTTTATGAACCGCCTGGTGGTCCAGGCATCAGAGTGGATGGGTTTGGCTATGCCGGATACCGGACATCCACTCGGTACGATTCACTACTGGCAAAGCTGGTTGTTCATTCCGATTCTTCGGACTACTCAAGGGCAGTGAGCAAGACCTGTCGAGCACTGGCCGAATTTCGATTTGAGGGGTTTGAAGTCAACATTCCTTTTCTTTCAAGCCTGTTGGAACGCCCAGACTTTGTGATCAATGATATCCACACCCGCTATATCGATGAACATATGGAAGAACTTGCATCCAGATACGCAGAGCCGGAGAAACGACAGGGTGATGGCTCTGACAAGTCTGACCTTGCCGGCATCCGGTTAGAGAGCAAGGATCCACTGGCAGTGTTGGATCACGGGAAATCCACGGGGCAAACCGGGGAGCCTGCTGCGGACAACCATGCTGAAGGTCCAGAAAATACGACAGCTGTTACGGCCCCGCTGCAGGGCACTATCCTTGAAGTCTCGGTTCAAGTTGATGACGAAGTTTACGCGGGCCAGGAAATGATGGTGATGGACGCCATGAAAATGGAGCATGTAATCGAGTCACCTGTCAGCGGTATCGTGCGAGCTGTAGCCGTCGAACCGGGTGATGCTGTTTTTGAAGACCACGGTCTACTATTTGTCGAGCAAAAAGAAGTCTCACACATTGGCACCAGTGCACAGCAACAGATCGACCTCGACCACATTCGCCCTGATCTGAAGGAAGCCTATCAACGGCATAGCTACAGCCTGGATGAGAATCGCGAAGCCGCCGTCGTGAGGAGACGAAAAACCGGGCATCGTACGGTCCGTGAGAATATTGCCGATATTTGCGACCCGGATACTTTCATCGAATATGGTTCCCTTGCGATAGCAGCCCAACGGCGAAGAAGGACCGTTGAGGATCTGATGCAGAATACGCCGGGAGATGGCATGGTAACCGGCATCGGTAGCGTCAACGGCGAGCTCTTCCCTGACCAGAACACCCAATGTGTCGTCATGTCATATGACTATATGGTCCTTGCCGGAACCCAGGGTCTGCAGAACCACCGCAAAAAGGACCGCATGTTTGAGCTTGCAGCCACACTCAAAATCCCCGTTGTTCTGATTGCCGAGGGTGGTGGCGGCAGACCTGGTGACACGGATGGCGCTGGTATCGCCGGGCTGGATTGTCTCGCATTTCAACTCTACGCGCACCTTAGTGGTCTTGTTCCTAGGATCGGTATTACCACTGGCCGGTGTTTTGCAGGCAACGCTGTGCTGCTTGGCTGCAGTGATATTGTCATAGCCACAGAGGACTCAAATATTGGAATCGGCGGCCCTGCCATGATCGAGGGCGGCGGCCTGGGTATTTTCCGCCCGGAGGAAGTTGGCCCTATGGAAGTGCAGGTGCCAAATGGTGTCGTTGACATTGCGGTCAAAGACGAAGCAGAAGCCATGGTGGTAGCGAAGAAAGTACTATCCTATTTTCAGGGTCCCGCAGAGGACTGGTCCTGCGATGACCAGCGAAAGTTACGTGGTTCCGTACCGGAAAACAGATTAAGAATTTACGATATTCGTGAAGTGATTCGTCTCCTGGCTGACGATGACTCGGTTACTGAACTCAGACCAAACTTTGGCCTGGGCATGGTCACTGCCTTTATACGCATCGAAGGCAGACCCGTTGGTCTAATTGCCAACAACCCGGCGTTTTTGTCTGGCGCTATCGACAGTGAGGGCTCGGATAAAGCAGCCAGGTTCATGCAGTTGTGCGATGCCTTTGATATTCCCATTGTGACGCTATGTGATACACCGGGGATTATGGTGGGACCTGAAATCGAGAAAACTGCGCTGGTCAGACATGCGAGCAGAATGTTTGTCACCAGCACCAGTTTAACCGTTCCGCTCTTCTCAATTGTGCTGCGCAAGGGCTATGGTCTGGGTGCGCAGGCCATGACCGGCGGTGGTTTTAAGGCATCAGTATTTACCGTTACCTGGCCAACTGGTGAATTCGGCGGCATGGGGTTGGAAGGTGCGGTGAAACTTGGATACCGCAAGGAGCTTGAAGCCATTACCGACCCGGAGGAACGGGTAAAGGAATATGAAAAGCGTGTTGCCGGCATGTATGACCGCGGCAAGGCCGTTAACTATGCCACCGCATTTGAAATTGATGAGGTGATCGACCCGAAAGATTCACGCCACTGGATAATGGCTGGATTGAAGTCCGCCGCAAAACCAGTCCCCCGTGAAGGCAAAAAAAGACCGTTTATAGATACCTGGTAAACAATTGACCGCAGGTCAATTTTTTATACCCGACAGCTGTTTCGCCCTGGTGAAATAGTGAGAGAGTTCAGTCCGGAATGGCACTTACTTAAGCCGTTAATCATATTTTTGTCACCCTGAGAGGAGTGGCGAAGACCGCGAAGCAGAAGGGTCTCGCTTTTGGGTTGCTGGCAGCGAGTTCTCCACTTCGGTCGAAATGACCGGGCTAGTGCGGTTAAGTAAGTGCCATTCGGTTCAGACCCTTGGTCAAGCCGCTTAGTTGAATGCAACACCCTCTCGCCGTTTTGCTTACGCAATACAACTGCCGGGCTGAGCGTTTTACCTACGGTCAAGCCGCATGCTAGATCAGCGCAAGTGAAAAGATCCACAGGCACATGCCAAGACCGACGACAAAACAGAGCATTCGCACCATTCCAAATCCAGCAATATAGAATCCACCATGGCAAACTCTTGCTACTACCCATATCATCGCCGCCAGTGACCAGTTACCTTCAGGATCAACCCCTGCCATAAACGCCACCAGATTAGCGGCAGAAAAAACACCGAGAGCCTCCCAGGCATTGAGTTGTGCAGCCCATACGCGGGCACCAGTATCAACCAATCCCATACCCTGAGCACGGGGCAGAGCTATATCAAGTTCACCAAATTGCTTGTTCTTGAACGGCATGGATGCAAAGTGCCAGACATAGGGCAACATGGCACCGATAATCAAACACCAGAGTGGTACAGTCATTGGGATCTCCAGGGGGGTCAGATATGACTATCCTATCGGGGATAACTAGGTGAGAGCAACCCTCGCTTTAGGAACAACAAGGCCCGCTACATCGACCCTGTGCCTGTACACCGCCCCTGCCCTGTCTGAATCCATACCACCGGAACCGGTGACAATATACAGATCCTTCATGTTCTCCCCGCCGAAACAAACACTCGTGCACATTGGCTGTGGAATCTTAATGAGCTCAAGGAATTCACCAGTTGGGCTAAATACGCCGACACCATGACCACCATTCGCCAGTGCCACCCAGACTCTGCCATCTTCCGATACTGCCAGGCCATCGGGTCCACCTTCCGGCACCGTCGCGAAAACCTGTTTCGGACCAAGTGACCCATCCTCGGCAATTTCATAACCGTTCACGACCCGGCGCGACGTATCCGAGTGATATATGGTCCTGCCATCAGGGGAGATCCCCAGGCCATTGGCAAGTTGCACATCTTCACCAACCTTTCTTGAACTTCCATCCAGATCGATCAGGTAAAGATCGCCGGCCTTCGGTTCCCTGCCATCATCAAATACGGGGCTTGACCCTAGTGAGCCCGCATAAATACGCCCCTTACTGTCCGTGGTTATATCATTGAAACCAACCAGATCGTTCTCTTCATCTCGATCCAAAACCGTCAGGGTCTGACCACCATCAAATGACTTAAAAGAGATATTTCGGCCGCTGACAATAAGACCGCCTTCCTGGTGCAGGGACATTCCGCCTATCCCACGCCGATGTTCAAACACAGTACTGACATTGCCTTCAGGGTCAATGCAAAATACACCGCCCACCAGTACGTCACTAAACAGCAGTCCCTTCCCCGGAATCCACAGGGGGCCTTCTACCAGACTGTAACCATCACAAAGTTTTTGCATGCTATTTATTGCTCCCCTTAGCAGGTTGCTGAATAAGTGCTTTCCTACACTTTTTCAGTGTCGCAGGCCTCGGCCCGCTCGCGACTAATCAACTATCGTTGATTAGCGGCCGATACATCCAGTTATGGGTCAAGCAGTCTGCTAGGAACCAGCAAATCGTATCAGTATACCTGCCGCCACCGCAGAACCTATGACTCCCGCAACATTCGGACCCATGGCGTGCATCAGCAGAAAATTATGTGGATTCTCTTCCAGGCCAACCCTGCTGGCTACCCTTGCAGCCATTGGTACCGCTGAAACACCGGCGGCGCCTATAAGCGGATTTATTTTCTGCTTCGACACCAGGTTCATAAGTTTGGCCATGATAACCCCGGCTGCCGTGCCGATACAAAATGCCACCATACCCAAGCTGAGGATACCAAGGGTTTCCATCACCAGAAACTGACCGGCCTGGAGCTTCGAACCAACTGCCAGCCCCAGCAAAATTGTGACGATATTAATAAGTGCGTTCTGAGTTGTGTCACTGAGCCGATCAACAACACCACATTCACGCATGAGATTACCAAAGCAGAACATACCAAGTAGTGGAGCCGCACTCGGGACCATCAATGCAACCAGCAACAGCAATGTGAGGGGAAAGAATATTTTCTCCCGCTGGGACACTTCCCGCAATTGTCTCATCTCTATTTGCCGCTCGGCTTTGGTCGTTAGCAATCGCATAATCGGCGGTTGAATCAAAGGTACTAACGCCATGTAGGAATAGGCCGCGACAGCAATCGCACCCAGCAAATGAGGCGCGAGCTTCCCCGCTACATAAATTGCGGTCGGACCATCGGCGCCCCCAATAATACCAATGGCGGATGCTTCAGCAATATTGAAATCAAAAACACCTGCGCTGGTGAGGGCTAGCGCACCCAGAAGCGTGGCAAAAATACCAAACTGTGCGGCAGCACCAAGAAAAAGAGTCTTCGGGTTAGCTAGCAGCGGGCCAAAATCGGTCAAGGCCCCAACGCCCATAAATATCAGCAGTGGGAAAACACCAGTCTCAATTCCCATCATATAGAACTGGTGCAGCACACCATCACCAACGGCTATATCGACACCGGGAATATTACTGAGTATGCCTCCAAACCCGATTGGCACAAGCAATAGCGGCTCAAACCCCTTCGCTATTGCGAGATAAAGAAGCAGCAGGCCAATGCCGAGCATAACTGCCTGGTCTAACTCCAGCTGGTGGATACCGGTACCACGCCATAACTCGAGTAACTGTTCCACTTGGATTACCTAGCTAGCCTAACGTAATCAATGTATCACCGGCACCCACAGCATCACCCTCCTGTACATAAATCTCTGATACGGTACCCGCACCAGCAGCTCTGATCTCGGTTTCCATCTTCATTGCCTCCAGTATCACAACAACATCACCATCATTGACGATATCACCTGGCTTCACCAGTATCTTGAATATATTTCCCGCCAGTGGCGCTGTCACTCCTTGACCGGTGCCAGGTGTGCTAGTTTCAACGGGGGTCGTTGACTCAATGGCACCGCCCGATGAAACTTTTACCACGAACTGCTGACCTTCAACTTCGACGCTATATACTTCTGTCCCTGAAACTGCAGCTGAGGAGGTACCTGCGGCAGCGACCTGAGCAGGCTCTATTCCAGGCGGAGGCTCAAAGGCATCGGGGTTATTTCGATTGGCGAGGAACTTCAGCCCTACCTGGGGAAACAGGGCATAGGTCAGCACATCGTCATCAATGTTTTCACCGAAGAGCAGACCTTTTTCTTTCTCCAGACCCAGCAATTCAGCTTTTTGCGACTCGAACTCGTCGGGAATGTTATCAGCAGGTCGACATGTAACCGGATCACTTCCCTCGAGCACACGCTCCTGTAACTCTGCATTCACCGATGTCGGCGTTGCCCCATATTCTCCTTTAAGTATGCCCGCAGTCTCCTTCGCAATTGATTTATACCGCTCTCCCGTCAGTACGTTTAGTACTGCCTGGGTGCCAACTATTTGCGAAGTTGGAGTCACTAGCGGGATAAAGCCGAGGTCCTCTCGCACCCGCGGTATTTCAGCCAATACATCATCCAGTTTTTCTGTTGCATTCTGCTCGCGAAGTTGTCCCTCAAGATTTGTCAACATGCCACCGGGCACCTGCGCTACCAGTATCCTCGAATCAACGCCCTTAAGAGCACCTTCAAATTTTGAGTACTTTTTCCGGACTTCACGAAAATAGGCCGCAATTTCTTCAAGTGGCTCGATATCAAGACCCGTATCCCTGTCCGTTCCCTGCAGCATGGCGACCAGAGATTCAGTTGGCGAATGTCCATAAGTCATGCTCATGGACGAGATCGCCGTATCAACGTTATCAATACCGGCCTCGATCGCCTTTAAATATGTCGCGATTGACATCCCCGTTGTCGCGTGACAATGCATATGAATGGGTATACTAACAGTTTTCTTCAGTCGCGATACAAGATCAAAGGCAGCATAGGGTGTAAGCAGACCAGCCATATCCTTAATGGCAATCGAATCGGCCCCCATATCCGCGACCCTGATTCCCATTTCAACCCACGAATCTATGCTGTGTATGGGGCTCACCGTGTAGGAGAGGGTTCCTTGCGCATGCGCTCCCTCTTTGCGAACCGCAGATATTGCTCTTTCAAGATTGCGTGGATCATTCATGGCGTCAAATACGCGGAATACATCGATGCCGTTCGCAACCGCCCGTTCCACGAACTTATCAACGATATCATCCGCATAGTGCCTGTAGCCCAGTATGTTCTGCCCGCGGAACAACATCTGCAGGGGCGTATTCGGCATGACCTTTTTCAGCTCACGGATCCTCTCCCAGGGGTCTTCACCAAGGAAACGAATGCAGGCATCAAAGGTAGCACCACCCCAGCTTTCCAGTGACCAGAAACCGATCTTGTCCAGCTTTTCTGCAATCGGCAGCATATCGTCAATACGCAATCTTGTGGCGAACAGCGACTGATGGGCATCGCGAAGCACAACCTCGGTAATACCAAGTGGTTTTCTTTCACTCATGTTTTTACTGGGCCTCTTGTTCAGTCTATCGCTTTCGGTGTTGGTAAATGGCAGCACCAATTGCTGCTAAAATTTTCGGATCTAACCCGGTCTGCTGCTGGGATTCATTGTCCCCTCGCTCGGTCAAACCTATCAGAGCCGACATTAACACTGTAGCTCCTACCAGCAGGGTGAGGAAAAGAAAAACTGTCCCCATTCCATAAAGTGCAAGGTTTAGCCCCTCGTACATTAGATCAGACATACTATCAAACCAAAAAACTAGAACTCCAGATGAGAATATATCATCTACAGCCCAATAATGAAGTTGACCTATCTGTGCAGCACAAAGATAATACGCTCCTCATTGCGCTGGTAGCTCAGCTGGATAGAGTTCCTGGCTACGAACCAGGCGGTCGGGGGTTCGACTCCCTCCCAGCGCGCCATTTCTAAAGGCTCTGACTACATACTCAAGGTGCGATTTTCCCCATACGTGGGGATCTTCCCCACACAGGGAAGTTTTCCCCTCATATACGGTGGGGTGTGTCGCAGTCATTTACCAGTCAAAAACCTCGAGTTCATCGGGGTAATCTGGCCCATCCTGATCCAGTACCAGCCACTTACACCCGGCACCTAGTGCCAGGAATAACAACTTCTGAACGGTAGGCACTTTGGAGGTGGGCCTCAATACAGTCTCATCGGTGTACCCTGTCCAGACCCGCCAGCCATCTCTCAGATCGTCAATAGTTCCAGCTGCAACTAGATCACGGAGTGCCAGGCCTTCACGACCTGGGATATGCGCTGTAGATAGTACCAGCTCCTTATTGATTTCCAAGTTCATGCTTCCTCCTCCGCATCATAGGCTGCTTGTTCAATCTGGGAGTTAACCCAGTCAATGTCGCCCTGTCGGGTGTTCTCGTCGTAGACCTCGTTAATCCAATCCCAGACACAGTGATCAGGATGATCATCCAGGGTTTGCTGACTACATTGATGACCTGATCACCAGTGCCTCCGAACATTAAGTGGCAGCCGCAAGAACGATTCGGAACCATTTGGTATTTACTAAAGTAGAAGTTGCCAGACAGTGCTCTTCTCTTGATAATGACTTTCAAATTAGCTGGAACATGACCTATGAAAGTAATGACCGAAAGGCAGTACGAGCGCCGCGAGCGAATCCTTGCAACAGCAAGAAAGCTGGTCACTGAAAAAGGCTACGACGGTCTAAAAATGAGGGAACTGGCCGAGGTTAGCGGTGTTACTACGAAGACTTTGTATCATCAGTTTGGCAGCAAAGAAAAGCTCATTTTCATTGCCGTAGAGGAACGCTACCGCCACATTTACCAGGCTATTGATGATGCCGTGATAGATAAGGGTATCGACAGGTTGTACTACATCATAGAAACCGTTGCCAAAGTCACGCGCAACAATATTGCTTACGCAAGAGGGCTCGCTACCATTTTAAGTACGAAGGACTCTGTATTTACCTCCATTCGAATGGGCACCTATCGCAAGGCTATTGATCAAATTCAGGCAGAGGGAGATTTTGTCAACTGGGTGGATCATGACCTGCTAAACCGCATCATCTATCGGCAGGTAAATCCTCTATACACTCCCTGGTGGTATGATGAATTCTCGCTAACTAATACAGTAAATATCGCGAAATTGGATATCAGCATGGTGCTTCGTTCAGTGACAGAAGGCTATACGTTCGAGAAAACAACCGAGACCATCAAGAAACTAATGAAAGAAATGAAAGGCTTCACCGATTTCTAGGACCTTCCCGGGGACTGCGGAAGTAAACAACATCCTTCAAACAAATGGACTTAGTTTGTATGGGATAGTTTGTACAGAACATACGTTTTACCGTATGACCTGTACCTTGTCTTTCATACACCGTGCTACTGCTGGCTAAGCCAGTAGCACAACAACTACCAGCAACTCAGCGCTAAAGTGATACGCTCAATGTCGCACCCCAGGTTGCATCCACCATTGGCTGGGCGATACCAAAGCCGGTGCTGAATGGCGTTTTGAACTGATAATACTCCTCATCACTCAGATTCTTTCCGAACAGGGTGACGGACCAGTTCCCCTCGGCAGGTACGTAGTTAAGATTCGCATCCCACATTTTCCGTTCCTGATACATGGCGATCGTATTGGTATCCGGGCTGGTTCCACCACCGTTCACTTCGTCAGTGTACTGATACCCAACACGCCAGGTCAGACGCCCGCCAGTGGACTCGAGTGGATGTGAATAGGTCACAGCCAGATTCCAGGTAGAGTCCGGGATCTGATTCCAGGAAAAGTCACCATCATCCACGCCATCTCCGTTGAAGTCGACCGGAGAATTATAGTCATACTCGATATTGCCCCAGGCAAACTCTGTGGCAAGACTGTCACCATCTACCATCCCATCCTCTGCCAGGATAGCCACAACTTCAACCTCAAAGCCGAAGGCTTCGGAGCTACCAACATTGGAGAAGCGCTGGGTCAGTTTAGTAACGTTCCCGCCTGCATCAGTTTCAGTTAGAAAGATCGAACGCTGCAGATCATCAAAGTCATGCTGCCAGCCGGCGACATTGACTCGCAGTCGGTTATCAAACCAGTCTGATTTAATACCGACTTCGGTGGCATCAACCTGCTCCTCGTCGTAGAAACCCGGCCTTGGTCCAGTCAGATCGCCCGTGTCAGCTCGATAGGTCCAGCCACCGCTGCGAAATGCTCGAGTCCAGCTTATGTAGGTCATGGCATCATCGTTTATGCGGTACTCTAGCCCAATCTTAGGTGACAGGTTATTCCAGGTCTCATCATCATCCAGCTGATAACCCAGTGGACAGGAGAAGGACCGGACATTGACATTAAAGGTAGCGGCACTGATGCAGTTACCGGAATTGACCATACCAACCTGAGTATCTTTTTGTTCCTGACCGTAACGGGCACCGACGGTCAGGGTGAAGTCTTCAGCAAAAATATAATGTGCTTCAAAAAAGGCCGACCACTGGTCATGATTAGTCATGCCCATGGCAGGCCATCCTGCACCAATCGGGTCGCCTGGCCGAATATGGATATTCACTCGACTTCCCTGGTAGCGCTGTTCACCATACATGACATCCTGCTGGAAGTAGAAAAGGCCGGCAGTAAAGTCAAAGACGTCAGAGAAATTGGACGCATAACGGATTTCCTGAGTGAACTGATCCTGATCCAGTTGCTGAGCCGTTGTAAATATGAACGCAAGATTGGTACCGTCAAAATCAGCACCGAATACATGGTCAAGTTCGGAATACCCTGTAATCGACGTAATCGTTCCATGCCCAAGATCCCACTCGGCCTCCAGGGTAAAACGATTCCTTTCAAAATCGACAAATGATGGGATGTCCGTGGGGTTGTCATACCAGGTCTCGAAGAAGTCTCGACTACCACCAGGGATCAGACCACCTGTGGTTCCCGATGGAGTGTTCCCAGTTGGTACCAGCGGCAGCGGATGCCCTCTTTGTTCATAGTGTTCGTACAGGAACGTGAGTTGGAGGTCTTCAGTAGGCGTCCAGATTAAGGAAGGCCTTACCACCAGCGTGTCCACTTCACCCCAGTCAGAATTGCTGACATTGTCCCTAACGTATCCATCACGGTCACGTTTCAGAACAGTCAATTTAGCTGCGAACTGATCATTTATCATGGGTGTATTGATGGTCAGAGCCAGGTCCCTGCGGTCGTAACTGCCGGTCGTCACCTGTGCATCAATGCCATACTCACCTGTCGGCCTTTTGGTGCGAACGTTAACCACACCACCAGTAACATTGCGACCAAACAGAGTACCCTGGGGTCCACGCAGTATCTCCACTGCCTCCATGTCAAATACATCTAGAACAGAAGTTGCCACCTGCGCCTGGAATACGCCGTCAACGAATATGCCTACAGCCGGGTCAAAACTTGGCACCGATGGGCTGACACCTGCACCACGGATAAAAAACACTCCAAAGCCAGGGGAATTACCCTGCTCTTCTATGCGTGCACCAGGCACTAGGCGTCCAAGGTCCTTGATGTCAGCGGCACTGATGGCATCAATCTTCTCGGCAGAAAATGCTGTTGCAGATATTGGAATTTCCTGCAGCAATTCTCCTTCCGCTCTTTTCCGTGCGGTCACTGTTACTTCTTCCATGATGGCGTTCTTCTGGTCTGCTGCAATCACCGACGAACTTGCGAGACCACCTGCCAGTGATAGAGTAGCAATCAGTACTGAAAGTGTCGGACTAGCCGTCCAACCCGGTTTGTCGTGCATATCAATCCCCTTAAAAGATTATCTAATTATCGTTTTCACCAATTTCAACCAGTTCACATTGACCGGAAGACGGCAGCCACCAGCATAAGGAGCGAAAAAATGCGCAAGTTGCAGAAAATCTACTGGCCTGTTGACCAGTGTAGAAGATACGTACCAGTACCTACTACCAATATACTTGAGGGTACTGAACTGCGTGAATACGAGTTTCCAATTATTGAACTGGATAGTTGGTGTGGGGAATTTGTGTTGCATGGTGACTACCACGCACCTGATGTCCACTCTGTTAGAGAGGATCAAGATGATGAGATTTTTGACGAGAGTAAGCAAATCTGGGCGTCACTTTTGCTCCCGTCTTACTCGCGATATCCTCACAAGATCTGTATAGGCGTTGTTCAGACCGCGCGGAAATGTATACCTCTGCGCCCTCCACAGCCAAGGCAAGCGAGGCACCTCTCCCCATTCCTGCACTTCCTCCGTTAACTATCGCCTTCCTACCTTTAATCCCCAGATCCATGCGTCCCCTTTCCCTTCGCCAAATCATGTTACGTTTATTTGTATAACATGTTATATAATATATCAATAAAAAAAATTTAGCTTAATATTCAATACTTAAAATATATAAATAATATTACATGTTTTATTTTTTTGAGGACCGCTCAGTTACACCCTAGAAATTTTGGTGGTTTTGATGGCTTGAGTGACAAAATAGGAACTAAAAGTATGCTCTAGCGGTAAAAAAACCAAACCAAACCAAACAGGCTAATATTTCGATTATAGGAAGATATAAATACTTTTTACTGCACATTTGTCGAGTCTAAGTAAGACGGCATTAGCTAGACCAAGATCAAAGCTCAAAAGATGTGGACCGAGGGACGAAATCTAAATTAATAACTTTCATCAACCTCCATAATCATCGAACGCCTGACTAATTTAAGACTTGCATAACGATGACTCGCACACATTCCTAATGCATTTAATAGACAATAAAGAGGGCGCTCAAAGAGCGCCCTTGAAAGTCAGAAATTCAATTTCTTTAAAAGGGGAAGTGTAAAGAAATCAACACCGAAAATTTACGACGCCTTTTTCCTAACTTTCAAACCCAATTGTCAATCCGTAAGTCCTTGGGTCACGCGGATTTCCAAGCCCCCATGATGATGAGAAAGGAACCCGAGCAACATAACCTTTGTCATAACTCATATTCTTACCGAAAGCTTTGATAAACCACTTACCGTCCGCACTCGTGTATCGGATCTGAGCATCAACTTCGCTCCAATCTTCGTATTTGTTTAGTCCGTTGGCTCGCTGCACACCTTCAGAATAATTGCCTTCTTTCCACCAGTAGCTAGCACGCCAGCTCAACGTTGCCCCCTTATCACCAACAGGATGTTCATACGTCGCAGCGATAAAAGCAGTATTGTGCGGTGCACCAAATTCTTGGCCCGTTAAATCAGTTGCAACGGTCAATGTATCAGGATCCAAAATAACATAGTCGTCGGAATCATAACCAGATTCAGCTACAGCAAAAGCCCCATCAATGCGTAGCATATCTCCATCAATTAACATATCCAGACCAGCTATGGCGTTGATTTCAATCTCCAGCCCATAGACGTGAGATTCTTCAACATTAGCTGTGCGTTGCGAGATATTCCCAGGAACACCTTCTTGTAAGTTCCGTTGAATGCCGTCCCACCAGTTGTAGTATCCCGTCACATTGAAACGCAAGCGATTGTCATACCAATCTGATTTAAGACCTAGCTCTAAAGAGTCTACTCTTTCTTCATCATAAAACGTTGGTCGAAGTGGATCGATTCCCGCTGCAATTTGAGCATCCCTCAGGGCTAACTCTCCAGCGCTTGCCCGAAACGAGAAACCACCACTGCGATAACCCCTTGTAGCGGAGGCAAATAACATTGCGTCATCATTAACTTGATATTGCAGACTTACCCTTGGAGAAAAGCTAGTCCAAGTTTCATCATCGATATAATCGTAACCACCCTCTGCACCGCCGCCTGTACATTCAAAGAAATCGTTAGTTTCAAATCTTGGAGTTACTGCCGCTTGACAAGAACCGAAATTCACAAAACCAATTTTTGCGTCTTTCTTTTCTCTGTTGTAACGACCGCCAATTGACAATGTCAAATCATCGGACAAATTAATACGCACATCAGCAAACACACCGAAACTGTCATGATCCAGTTCGTCAACACCGGGAGGCCTAACACCAAAGAGGTTGGGTTGACTAGATTGACAGCAGCGCTGTTCGCCGTAAAAAAGGTCTTGGGTGAAGTAAAAGAGACCCAGAGTGAAATCAAACTTTTCTGAAAATGTCGATGCATACCGAATTTCCTGGCTAAATTGATCCTGGTCAATCATCAAGCGAGTAACAACATTAAGAGGAGCCCCTGATGGAATTCCCTCAAAATCGCCGCCCGAAAATGCAAGAACATCTACAAACCCAGTCACCGACGTAATAACGCCATGACCAACGTTATAATTCGCTTCTAAAATAAATTTATCGACCTCGTGATCTGAAAAGGAACGCCATGGTTCATTTTCAGCGTTACCCGCATAAGTCTCATCCCACTTGCGCCCATCAGCAACGAACGGATGTCCGGAACGCCCCAAATCTCTCTCGCCAAGGGAGGTCGACACTGCTCCATCTCCACCCCGCTCGTATCGTTCTGCGATTAGCGTCACGTCTAAAGCATCTGTCGGCGTCCAAACCAAAGTGCCTCGAGCATGGGTTGATTCGTAAACACCCAAACGCTCTCCCCCTGACAGATCTTTCATCCAACCATCCCTATCACGCGATTGCAGCGACAACTTAGCGTTTAATTTATCTTCAATCACAGGACCTTCAACCGAGACACTAAAATCTCTTCGATCGAAGGAGCCACCCGTTACTTGGCTTTTGAACGCGAATTCATCGCCGGGTCGGCGACTGCGTGACACAACCGCTCCAACAGAAGTATTACGACCAAACAAAGTGCCTTGCGGACCACGAAGCACCTCAATTGATTCCATGTCAAAAGTGTCTAAAATAGCCGCAATGTTCTGCGCTATGAAAATACCATCCTGGTAAACGCCTACCGCGGGATCAAAATTCGGAACACTAAACGACACACCTACTGCTCGCAACCAAAATCGTTGAATACCAGGAAATGTCGCTGTCTGTCTGAAGTCAGCCCCTGGCACCATGTGTGAAACATCTACCAAGTCATTGAAATTATTTTCCAAAATCATCCTCTCGGAAAGCACTGTTGATGAAACGGGCACCTCCTGCGCCAAATCGCCGGTCGCTCTCTTTGTAGATCTGACTACTATTTCTTCGATAACTCGGCTATTTATTTTTTCGTCAGCCTGCACAGAACTTATAAAACAAAGACCCCCAAGCGCCCATGCGACAATGAAACAAGGCACTCCTATTTTTTTTAAACGTTTTAAATCAACCATTACATTTCACTCCCCGCCTTTTCAAGGCATTCAACTATCCTGGCATAAACAATAAGTATAACTTGTTTTCCTTTTATTGGAAGAAGAACTAACACAAAAAGCGAAAATTGCTTGTAGCCCTTTTATAGAAAGACTATAAGCAATCAGCAATCTAACCTATTCACTGCAGAATAATAGTACCTGTTATATTTGAAATTTCCTTGCCTGCCGGCGTTCAAGCGTCTCTCGCAGCCTGGCGTGCCGTTCAGCCGTGATCGGGTAGTTATATGCGAGCATAGCCGCAAGGGTATAAAACGCAGGTACAGCAAATGAAAACAGCAGGTGAACACTGAGCACCTGTTCCGGTGAATTCTGTGCACCCGGCGTCGGATCGAATCCCGACAGGGTCAGGGTAGTG
>PBRQ01000039.1 GCA_002725995.1 Gammaproteobacteria bacterium | reverse complement strand
TGGAAGTCGCAGAAGCAATACCGCGAATGCCGATGGCTGCGCCGTTACCACTTCCGCCTCGTGCCACCACGAGTTGCGGGGTGAGTGCTTCGAGATCGGTGAAGCTTTCAATCCCGAAGGTGTTCATGCGGTCTTCATCCACCACGGAGATTGCCACTGGGATATCCCGAACGGATTCTTCGATGCCACGAGCGGTGACCACAATTTCTTCCATTTCAGCAGAAGCAATTGGGATAAATGAAAGACAAGCAGAAGAAATAAGAAGAACGGTTGGTAGTACTTTTTGAGCAGAAATTATCCATCTGAGTAGAGTCATCGAATACCCCCAAATATGACATTGATAAGTGTGGCTCTCCGGCCAGTTACAACATCCAAGAATTCATATTAGGACGATAAACCTATTTACGCAACAGGTTATACTCTTTATACTTGGAGCCACTACAGGCGCTGCTTGCCCAGGTGCGCCCGCAAATCCCGGTAGCCAATATGGCTTATCCCGGCTTCCTCAATATAGACTTTCATTTCAGGGTCACTGAACGCCAGGTAGTCGGCATTTCTTGATGCAAAGGTATCGGCAATCGCATTTAGCTCATCGCCTTTCTTCGCCGGGTGAAATAGAAGGTGCGTTAATCCAGGCTTAAGATCATCTATCAGTTCACGGTAGTAGGCTTTCTTGTCATCCATGTCTATCAGGGTATTGATGATGATCGCATCAAGCGTGGGCACTTGGCCCTTATCAATCTTTTCAAGCACCTCAACGTAGTCGTCTGCCGTTTCACCTTCAGCCAACTGAGAAAGTCGTTCTTTGGTAATGTTCGGAAGGAATGCAGGCACGCCATACTCATCCGCCAGCTTCAAGTAACTGCTTATAAACTTCGGGTGTACAACAGACCCCATATGGGTGTCGATATGGGTGACATCAATACCAGCCTCAATTGCCCGGTCAATTTGCGCACGCATCTCTGCTTCGGCGGCTTTCTCCGTCACATGCCGTATCGAATCCTCACGCGTCCGCCACAGATATCCTTCTGCATCCACCAGGCCCGATTGTGGGTCAGTGGTGCTGATGGCTGACCATCGAAGCGTATCGTACTCACAGGTAAAGGTCAGGTGTACGCCGACATCATACTGAGGACTATTCTTGCAGATTGCGGCCGCTTCGGGAAACCAGGGAGCATTGACCAGAACCGATCCACAGCTCGCAGCGCCAGAGTCCAAACATTCGAACGATGCCATATTGGCAGCATGGCAGAATCCCATGTCGTCAATATGAGTAATGAGAACCCTATCATCCTCGGCAAACCCCATCTTATGCAAAAAGGTGTTCATAATTCCTAGCCGATGCTTAGTACGCCCGCTCCATTAATTTTTGCCCTGCGACCACAGAACTCTGTTTTAGTCATCTCCGTGAGCAGATCAATATCCTCCGTATTCGCCCAGGTGCGCTTACCATCATCCGTGAGGCAGGCAGCGTGCCCCATACTTACTCCATCAGGGCCATACATCACCGTGTAGGATTCAATAGCGACCTCCCCATCGTAGTCTACCAACCACTCGCGGCTGGGCGTCTTGTCAACGTCAGCCTGAAGGCCTGCATATTGAAAGTCCTTTTCAGGTGGTTGCGAGGAATAGATACCAAAGGCGTGCTTCGATAGGTAACCGCCATTTGCGGTAATCAACCCCACCGCCCCTGGGTTTTCACGATTAAGCTCAACCATTCTTGCGATGCTGTGCATAACATAGTTATTGAGGGGACCACCGCCAAAGGTAAGTCCGCCGGTAATCGTTAAGGGTCTATCGAAAGACAACCCCAGTTCACCAGCAGACACCTGTACTGCTGACGGAAAACAGCTATAGACGTCGACAAAGTCCAACTCATCAGGCGATAGACTAACGAGTTCCATGGCTCTCCTGCCGGCAAAACGAATGGCAGGAGATGAGTAAAGATTGTCCCTTGATGACACCAGGTAATGATCGTGCGCATCCGTTCCACACCAGGGGTATACCCACTTTGATTCAGGGATATTCAGTGCCTTGGCTTTTTCAACGCTGCACATGATCAGGGCAGACGCCATATCCACCGCATTGTTTGAGTTCATCAGCTTTGGATACGGAAAGCTGATCATCCTGTTTTTTGCGGACTCAGTACGGATGGTTACTGCATCCACTGGCTCACGAATCCAGGCGGAAGGATTGTCCGCCGCCGCCTGACTAAAACCCGCCCACAGGGCTGATATTCGATCCAGGTGCTGTTCTATTGTTTCACCACGTTGATAGCGGATAGCATTTTCAAAAATGGGATACATCTCGGTCGCCCGCCGGATACCACGAGCCAGTTCAGCTTCACCGGCCATGGACTTATCCTTACCCAGTACACGGTCGTAGTCACCAGGCAAGTCCCTGTACGGCAACTTGAAACCGGCCTTCCTTGCCTTGGCCATACTGTTACCATTTTCAGCACCGGTGAGTAGAACCAGTGATTTCTTACCACCGAGGATTTCCCGTGCCGTCAGGTTTACCATTGACTGCACTGCATTCCCACCATAGGCCGTGCCGAAAGTTTCCGCCCCGGTTGCCCCAATCTGCTGGGCAATATATGTGGCAGGCTCTTCGTAACGCCATATGCCCCTGATGACCCTGACGGATTCTACGGTAGCCAGCATTTTCTCGTTGCCGGCATCAGCCGCCGCGGCCCTAACAGCATTGATCATCATATCGACGGGCTCATCATTGAGGGCGGGGTCTGGTTCCCTCTGCAGCAGTTGTGAAATACCTATAATGACCGGTGTATTCGGATTCAAAGGAACGACTCTCTCTAATAATGAATTTGGAAGCCACGCATTCTGCCACAGACAAAATCAGTTTTCATAAGTGTGCAATTGTGTTCTGCTTGACTAGTTCTTGTCCGTTTTCTAACTTTGAGCGGGCTATCCTAGGCGGCCCCGCTCTTTGTAAGTGATTATTTTGTATACCTAGGTAACCCCTGATTAAGAGGATATTTTTGCCAGAACAAGGAAGATCGGACGCAGGAAGTTTGTTAACGTGCTGTAAGTTAACAAATTTTTTTAGTGCGACGCTGACGCTGTTATGGTGAAAATAGACCTTAATCAGACGTTCCCAAGCATTATTTCAGTGTCGCGATATAAAGCAGAATTAACCTATTTGCGGACAGGAACTAACTAATGGGAAAAACTAAAGTTGCCGTTACCGCATGGATGTTCGGTTCCGGTGGAAGTGCTGCTGAAATGGCGGAACAGGGAGAGGTTGCTGAGCAAATTGGTTTCGATTCATTCTGGTTGCCAGAGAGCCATTTTAGCGGGGATATCTCAATCCCCTCACCGCTCATGCTACTTGGGGCCATCTCTGCCCGAACCAGCAAAATCAAACTGGGCTCAACATCGTACCTGCTGCCCATTCGCCATCCCATTCAGGCGGCGGAGGAGGTTGCGGTCCTGGATTGCCTGTCCAATGGCAGGGTCATACTGGGCGTCGGGCGCGGATTTCAAGACGCCATGTTTAATGTATTTGACGTACCCATTAAGGACAAACGAAAACGCTTCAAGGCAAACCTGGAAATCATGATTGCCGCCTGGCAGGGAGAACCCGTGGCAGAGGACGTTGATGGCAAGCCGGCGTTCCTTGCTCCTTTACCAGTGCAAAAACCTCACCCCCCCATCTGGGTTGCCGCATTTGGTCCCCTCGCAATCAAGCAGGCTGGCACCCTAGGTTTGCCCTATATCGCTTCTCCCATGGAAACGCTGGACTCATTGCTGGACAAGTACGGGCAGCACAAGGATCACTCAGAAAATGCTGGTCACGCCACGATTGAAACTAGACCCGTAATGCGCACCCTCTTTATCAGCGAGAACAAACAATTGCTGGCTACGGTTCGGGAAAGTCTGGAAAAAGAAGGCATGAACCGGATGCGTGAACAGCCTGCCAACCTGGATGACTGGGCCATTATAGGAGACAGCGCATACGTCAGGGACAAAATATCTGAATACGAGGAAAAGCTCGCGCTGGACTACTTAATCGCCAGGGGAAGAATCCCCGGTGTCGACAATAAAACCCAGATAGCTTCACTAGAACAACTCGCCAAAATCACTAGCCTTTAACAGGTTACAGAAAAAGTGCTTTTCAACAGCAGCCAGGTTAGCCCCCTCTAAACCCTAGTATTGGCACCTAGTCAATTACCTTGATCAACTGACCTGGCTCTGGCTGCCGATCCGGATACAGACCATTAATGACCCGTAGTTTGTCCAGCGCATAATTGGTTATGGGAGACTCGGACGCCAATTCCTCCATGGTTGTGTCTTCCTCCGCCCTGACCACCTGCACCCTGGGAACCTTGGCAATCTTGAAATCTTCACGCTTCATACGATCAAAACTGAATATGGTGGCAATAAAGTTCTTGTCACTGGCGATTTTTCGCAGATCATGTTTGCCTGCCCCCTGGAGCACATAGGCAAGATGTTTGCGCAGATCAAACAGGATGGCAAAACGAACCGGTCGCGGGCCAAAGGGAGAGTCCGCCCTGTCCGCAATGCCGAGATAGGCCGGCAGACCCGCTATGGTGATTTCTCGACCCTCACGAACCTTATATTGCAGTTTTTCTGTGGCAAATTTCTTTGGCGTCGCACCCTTATAAAGCCGGTCTGTTGAAATGAAGAAGGAGGCATCAGCAACGGCAGAAACAATCTGAACCCCCCTTCTCGCTGGTTCAATTCGCCAGCCCTTTGGAAAAGAAAGCATTATTCCAAGTTTGGGGTGATAAAACCTGTTCTTCCTGACGATTCCAACCTTACGCGCACTCCCCCATGACAATCCGTTTAGTTTCTCCAGGAACTCATCTGTCTTGATGAATTCGTCATAATCCTTAACCAGTTTCTCTGAGGCACGGATGGCTTCCTCATATCTAGTGTCGTGATCCGGGTGAGTGGAAAGAAAACCATGATAAACAGCAGGTTTTCGATTCTCGATACGGGCCTGTTCTATTTCAATTCGATCTTTAGCCTTCAGGATCTCTATGGTTTTCAACATGGCTTCAGGAGAATAACCCGCCTTGGCCATGAACTCGGCCCCAACTTCATCCGCTTCAAGTTCATACTCCCGGCTATAACCAGTCAGCAATACCCCACCAAAGATATTGCCCAGTTCATAAACCCCAGGTTGACCTGTTCCGAGTGCCAATACGGTGTTAAGGACATTCAACCCTTTCTGGCGGTTCTGCCGTCTGATCGCATGTTTCTCAGTGATATGGGCCACTTCGTGGCCCAGCACGGCAGCTAGCTCTGACTCTGAATTCATATGTGCCAGCATGCCCCGTGTGACGTAAACATAGCCACCCGGCAACGCAAATGCATTGATCATGTCATCATTGAGAATCGTGAAATGGAACGCAAGTTCCGGCCGGCTACTTTCCTTGGCAACCCGCTCGCCCACCATGGTGATGTATCCTTGGAGATCTTTATCTCGATATAGACCGAATTTTGCCATTATCTTTTGATGTTCCGACTGCCCCAGCTTGACCTCTTCCTCCTCGGATAAGGCCAAAGCCTGGGGTGATCCCAGCAGCGAAAGTACAGCCACAAAAAGCCAGACAATGTTCTTCAATATGTGCTCCAAATGAGAGTATGAATCTATCACATGCCACCAGTGACCTCCTAGCTGGTTCCTGCCCGCAAATTGCTTATACTCCATAAAATACATAGACCACTAGCCCGTCAAAATAGTTGCACCTAGAGGAACCGGTCCCCTCGAAGTTGGAGATGGACAAGAACTAACTAGTTGTTCCGTTCACCACCCCAGCCGTTCAATCACGAAGGACTCTCGCCAGTGCCAATATAGGGGATTATGACGCGCTAAAGCTGAAGGAGACCTGAACTTTAGCACTCTGACTGGTAACTCTTGAGAGGACAATGCTGGGAATTTACACCGGCGGCCCACTGCACGATAATGCTCTGGAGGCAAGTAAACCCTATGAACTACAGCTCGGGTATCGCTCTATTTGTGCTGCTCATACCCTCGTCAATCGCGATGGCGCAGAATGGGGGGATAGCCGACGCCCCTAGTTCAGGCATTTTGCCTGCTACCGAACAGGACCAGGGGGCTGCAATTGATTCACTGGAATCCCTCATAGAAAGCACTTCTGAAGAACACGGCATGTTCGCCCCGGAACTGATTGAACCCTTGCTACAGCTAGGCCAGGCCTATGTACGCTATGGAGATACAGAGCAGGCTCTGGAAGCACTCAACCGTGCCCAACACATCACCCACAGAAATGACGGGGTCTATTCTCCGGCACAAGGCACTATCCTTCAACGCAAGACCCAGCTGGCTCTACGACTCGAAGACCCCCTGGAAGCGAACAAACAGCAGAAATTTCTGTTCTTCATCAACACCCACAACTTCGAAAAACTGGAGGCTCTGCCTGCCTACCTAGAGATGGCCAAGTGGTACATGGAGACTGGGCAATATCATCGGTCTCGAAAAAAACTGGAGGAAGCCATTACTCTGATAGAAGCTTCAGCGGGCGAAAGCGATTTGCGACTGCTCGAACCACTTCAACTGATTGCAAAAAGCCGCAGGCTGCAAGGTGTTTGCTGTAGCGAGAAATACCTCTCCAGGATATTGGACATCATTGAGAATAATCAGGATATCCCTGCGGATACGGCGGCATCAGCCTATGCCGAACTCGCCGATGCGTACACAATCAGTGGCAAGTTTGAGGAGGCCGCTGGCTTCTATTCCCTAGCTTCCCAGCACTCGAATACCGACCAGCATCAGGAACCACAGATGATCGCCATGTCAAAGCAGCTCGATAGCCGCAGAAACGACAACATCAAGATCTATCGACCTAGTAACAACCTGCTCAATCGATATCGATATCAGCCAATGGACCGCAGGGCACTGGAAGAGCGGCTTGGCCTATCAGAACAGCCGCCGCAACAGTTTGTCCTTCCACTAACCGAAAATACTTATGATATAAAAATCAGAGATACTTTAGAGTCAGCTGAAAATACCGAGCCAAGTGAAAAAGTGGTGGGGGACCCTTTTCAGTTTATGTTTAAGCACATAAAAGCCGTTATTCCCCGGTCACTATACGATGAGGTTAAGCTTGCAAGTATATTCATCTCCCTCAAATTCACGGTCACTAAGACTGGAACCATCCGTGATATTGAACTGGAAGACTCCAATGCACCGATAAAACTAAACCGTCTGATGAAGCAAGTCATGAAGAAAACACGCTTTCGGCCTGCCCTGGTTGATGGACAACCCGTGGCTAAGCACAATGTAACCCTGACGCAATTATTTGCTCCTATTCTGATAGAAGAGAACTAGAATGGCGATAATTCAAACATTAATAAGAAGGTCAGCTTTTGCAGTACTCCTACTGGTTTCCGTTTGTCCTGATACCCTGCTAGCGGAGGAAAATATACTCGAATACTACTTTGATGACCTGACCTTCCTTGACGAAGAAAACCACCACCTGTTTGAGCAGGTTCAAATTCTTTTGCAGAATGAACGGTTTGAACCCGCACAACAGAACGCAAAAATCCTCATAGACAACAACCCAGAGCTTGCCGAAGCTGACCCGATCCTATACGGGAAACTGCTGACAAACCTCGGCATCCTACTTTCTGCTCAGGGATTTCTGGTTGAAGCGATGGAGGTGCTGGATCCGGCGCTGGCGTCTATCGAAGCACGGGCCAACCCCTTCAGCACTACACTGACGAATGTCGTTATGGCAAGGGGATTAACACAGACCGAACTCGAGAATTTCGCCGATGCGGAAGAATCTTTTCGGCGGGCACAACACATCTCACACCGGGCTGGTGGAGTTTATACACCAGAGCAGATGGAAATTGTTGACCACCTCACCCGACTGAACCTCCGCCAGGGAAAAGTTGTTGATGCTGACCGAGAACAGGCCTTCAACCTGCGCATCAGTGAGCATGCATATGGTGAAGAAAGCGAAAAACTACTGCCGATCCTGCAACGTCTTGGCGCCTATTTTGCGTCACGGGGAAAAATGATCCCGTTGGCAACGACACCAGACTACCGCTACTACCGCGAGGATGTTTTCAGGCGGTCTATCAACCTTTACCAGAGGGCGATAAAAATTATTGAAGACAATTATGGTGTCTCGGATCTGCGCCTCGTTGAACCCCTACGCGGGCTTGCCCGCGCAAGGCTCCTGCAAATCACGAATCGTAGTAAATCAGAAGCGGCCCTGGAACGGGTACTGTCAATCGTGGAAGCCAATCCTGATACTGACTTGCCGGACCGCATCACCGCGATGGTTAACCTGGGTGACATCTATACGATAACCGGTGACAAACGTGCAAAAAGCGTCTATCTCCAGACCTGGCAATTGATGCAGGAGGACGAGGCACAAATGCAGTTAAGCGCCGAGACATTCGGCTCACCTACAAGACTCTACCCGGAAGGATCGAGTGTGCTGTATCTTTCTCGCAGGCCAGATGCGGCAAAGAAAGAAGATGCTGAACTGTTTATTGATGTCGAATATTCGATTAGTAAAAGTGGCCGTGTTACCAACCTTGAGCTGCTCGATAAGAATGTTCCTAATGCACAGGTTCGCAACCTGCGCTCAAGGCTCTCGGCAACCCGGTTTCGGCCAAGAATTATCGATGGCGAACTGGTAGCTACTGACAACCTTATGATTCATCAAACCTACCGGGTCGCCGCCTCGGCACCAACGGATGCAAGTATTTCAACTACAGAAGGTAATGAGGATCTATCCGCCGATGACGAACGACCGTAACTGCTTCGCCAAACCCTTGCAAGCCGCATTACCAGGTCTAGCCAGGATAGGAATCGGCACAATGAGACCGGCCAGGTATGAAGTTCCATTGGCATCTGCACTGATTTGACCTGCAGTGGTCAGGTTGTCCAGATCCCAGATAGAGGCCTCATAGGACGCGTCCTGTTCCCAGTAGCTCATGCCAAGACAACCACCACCGAACGTACTGATGGTACAACTCATGGATCCACCTTTGTCCACGGTTACGGTATCACCATCGATCCAGGTAAGGTAACGCACGTTGGCTTCGTTTATGCGTTCCTGAACGCCGGGTTGTGAAAATAGCCTGCCCAGCTCATCAGCAGAGGTCGGCGCAGTTCTCGGTTCGAACCAGGGAAACAGGTTGTCCTTGAATTCCTGTTCTGGTATCAACCGGATAGGGGTTGCGCCCTTCATCAGGATATTTGAAAGGCAGTCGGTAAAGCTCTCTTCGGTCTGGTGATCGTTGTAGCTCGCCCTGCCAAGTATCACCATTGCCTCACTTGCTGTAATTCCCGTGACGGCTTCGCGGGACTGCTCAACACGTGAGGATACACACCCCGTCGCCAGGAAAAGAAGCAAGACCATTGGCGCTATTGGTTTCATATTGTTATTCAACTATTTCTTGTTCAACCAGTTCTTGTTCAACTAAGTCCGAATCAATAGTCTGCACCCATTTGATAATCTGAGGTTGCTGGGACATTTCTATGGCAATTCGTGCACCACCATCCCTGATAGCCAGCATCGTAGCATCGCCAAGCGCATCATCAGCACTGAATGACCCGCCTTCACTCTTGCCATAACCTAGTATATTCCAGTCACCAATGACTTCTCCAGCGTGGTCATAAAGTAGAATCTGATATTGGATTGAAGCGGAATAAAATTTGAGGCCAGAGATCGCCGGTGTTAGGAATCCGTATTTTACAATTCGCGGCACCAGCACACCGTCGAGGTGCTGCATTTCGCCTTCTTGAAAGGGCAGCTCGGAAACCTCTTCTACTGCTGAAAACATACTCGAAAACAGGTTTTGAAAAAAAGTGAGGTTTTGCTCACCAAGGTCAACCTTCCAGGTACCGGAATCCTCCAGAACTTCCTGGTAATGAAAAGTTTTAAATTCATCAGAAAAGTGCACACCGATGGTCGCTGGAATTTTCACAACCAGGGGAGTCGGCACGGTCCCCTCCACCGTCACGCTGGTGGTACAGGATGCGAGCAAAATCGCCGACAACAGCATGAACAGCTGTGTTTTGTGATTGAAATGACCCATTGGCTCGCGCAAACCTCTACTAATTAGTTCTATATGACCCAGTCTGGTTCAATTACCTTACAATTTGCAGTCCGGGAATTAATACTAAACCTATGCATTGAACATTTCCTTCAGAAATTGGGTCAAACATAGAAGCAGAGCATATTCTCAACTCGCTGAGTTCTATTCAGTTAAACTTCAGGTTATGTTTGAGAGAATTGGCCCAATTCACAATGTTTACCATACAAACCCAGGAGTGAGAGTGTGACGAGCCGATATCAACATGTAGCTCTGTGTATTGCTGCAGCCCTTTGGATACAAGGTTGTCAGAGCCCTCAGAGCTCCACACCACCTCCTACCCAGCAGCCACCATCATCTTCCCCAAGCTCTTCGCCCCCATCAAGTTCACCATCATCTCCGAGCCAATCTCCGAGCAAACCATCTCCCGAGCAGTCCCGGAGCAAAAGGAAGTCCTCCCCTTCATCCCAGCCACAGCGGGCCTCTACCCCTGATCTGTCCATGCCTGACCCGACCGCCTCACCAACCTCACCCTCAAAAAAGGGCGAGCAAAGCACCAACTCAGGCTCCAAGGGCCAGCAACAGGCTGCCGAAGATCTGAAGAAAGCAGGTCAGAGGGTTACCAGATCAGGCCAGGAAATAGCCCAGGCGGGTGGAGAGCCCTCAGCGAATGGACAGCCCTCAACGGGTGGGCAACAAAGCGACCTGCCGCAGGATCCCCTGATGACCGAATCAGGTTCAGGAGAGCCTGACCCCTTGATTCCAGAAAGTGAAGATCATTCCGAGTCAGCCATATTCGCAGAAAGTGATGCAGAGCCCTCAGCCGGTGGAGAGCCCTCAGCAGGAGAACCGTCCGATCCGATGATGGCTGGAGAGCCCTCAGCGGGTGGAGAGCCTTCAGGCGGAGAACTGTCGGGTGATATGACAGGTGACCCAGCTTCCATCAGCGACGAAATCCGTGCAGCCCAGGAAGCACTTCAGGAAGCGGGCATTGCACTGCAAAAGGCGGGAGGAACGCTCGAAAATGCTTCTACTGACGAAGAAATTGAAGCTGCAAAGGAAGCTCTCTCCAATGCAAGAATCGCAATTATTATTGCTGGTCAAGATTTGATTTCAGCCAGGCTTAAGGAGCCGGAATTGGGTGGAAGCCCAGAAATGCAAGGTATCTTTGACGAGGCCGAAGACGCACTGAATGATGCCAATGTAGCGATCGTTATCGCAACAGATTCAATTTTGTCGAGCCAAATAGAGCTACCCGATTTATCCGGTGTGCCGATCGAGGCTGGAAGAATCGGAGAACTCGACAAGGAACTGGACGAATCCCTGGTGATATTTGAGGGGGAAATTTTGGAAGCCAGACAGGCGATCATTGACTCCGCTCCTCCGCCCACTAGTAATGACACCATTCCAGGCAATGTAGTGCTTCGCAGAGCCTCGGTCGGTGATGATGACCCAATGAGCGACACTGAAACGAACCCCTCAGAAGTAGAAATCCAACAAGGTCGCATGCCGGAAGGTAAGGAAGTCGATGTGGCAAGCTCCTCAGCAACACCGATCCCCGAGGATATCCCTAGCCCTCAGGGCGATGATATTGTCGCCCAACAACTTCGCGAAGCGGCTATCGCTGAGGCGGACCCTGATCTAAAGGCAAAACTCTGGGAAGAGTACAAACGATATAAAGCAGGACTATAAGTCATCAAAATCATTATGAAGAAATTGAACACTACACTAGCAAAATATCTGATTCTTGCATCCATCCTCTTTATACAGGCGTGCACCTCTACTGAAGTGGTAACCGCAAATTCAACGCCTGCGATCCAGTCGATGGAGCAGATTCCGGATGAGCTGTTAATGGACATAGGCATATCACCACTCGATCCAAACCTGGAAAAGACAGAAGAGGCGAATGCAAAGAAAATGATCGTCCCGGACGTTCGCAACGCTGAATCCCGTTTTATTGCCTACCAGCTAAAGGATACGCTTGAGCTGACCGGGAACTGGGGTGCGGTTCGGGTCATCCCGGACCCATCAGATGCTGTAGACCTCAAACTGCAGGGGAAAATCCTCATTTCAGACGGAGATCAACTAAAGTTGCGGATGCAGGCCGTTGATTCAGCGGGCAACGTCTGGCTGAAAAAAGAGTACGGTGATACCGCCAGCAAGTTTTCCTATCGCTCTCCCAAAGAGGATCCATTCCAGGACTTGTACAATGACATTGCCAACGACCTACTACTGGCTCGTCAAAAATACACCGCCGCGCAAATCGCCAGGATAAGACAGATATCGGCGTTGAAGTATGCACGTAACTTGTCTCCAGACGCTTTTGGTGACTACCTGGTTGAAAATCGAGCGGGTAAGGTGGATATCAGCCAGTTGCCGGCGAGTAGCAATGCAATGCTCACCAGGGTTGACAGAATCAAGGAGCAGGAATACCTGTTCGTGGACACTCTCGATGACTACTACGGCCACTTTCACCGGGACATGAAAGCCTCATACGACGAATGGCGACATGCGACCTATGATGAGGCAGTACGCCTGCGGCAGATGCAAAAGCAAGCCAGAAACAGGCTGATAGGTGGAGCGGTACTGATAGCCGGTGGAGTCGTGGCTGCAAACAAAAGCAAGACCTGGGCCGGGGATGCGGCCGCGACCGGCGCCGTTCTCGGCGGTATTGGTGCCATAAAGAGCGGGTTGGACCGGCGCAAAGAAGCAGAAATTCATGCGGAGTCCCTGAAGGAGCTGAGCCAGTCACTTGGCTCTGAAATTACACCCTATGTATTGGATATTGAGGGTAAGACGATCGAGCTTTCGGGTACTGCAGATGCCCAGTATCAGCAATGGCGAAAAATCCTTGGGGAAATCTACGTCGAAGAAACCGGTCTTCCTGTAGAATAGAACCCGTTTTACCGGCCTGAAAAGTACCCAACAACTCATGACTCTCGAATTCACCGAAGGACAGGATATATCTGTTCGCTATTCACTACTCCACCGGATTGGGGAATCACCATCTTCTGAAGCCTGGCTTGCACTCGACAGGTCTGGCAGTGAAAGGGTCTGCCTGAAGATTTTCGAGGGTAAGGCCGAAATGCTGGAACAGGTACGTACGGCAATCGACAATTCACGAGGGCTGATCCACGCCAATATCGTCAGAAATTTTGATCAAGGTGATGCAGATGGCAACCTCTATATTTCCTCAAGCTATGTAAAATCTGCAAAACCTTTCAACCTGGAAAACAGAAACTTTACTGAAAGCTGGCCTGTACTTGAGCAACTTTTTACGGCATTGGAGTTTGCCCACAGTCTGGGTATCAGCCACGGCCACCTGCAGCCCGGAAATCTACTGATCGATGGTAATGGGCTACTGCACATAACGGGGTTCTGTCTGCCAACCACCCTTGCCAACAACAACGCTGACTACCTGACCGAGGAGGTTCGGAGCGGACAGCCCGCTGATTCTGCTGACGACATCTATTCACTTGGATGCCTTATTTTCAGACTCCTAACTGGTCGACCCTGGCTCTCTGGTGGAACCTTTGAAGCAAATTCGCCCATATCTGCAGAGGTCAGACAGACTGTGGCAGTGATGCTTGCTCCTTCACAACATGATCGACTGGTCAACCTCAACGAAGCCAAGGAACTGCTGGGAAATTATGCCCTTGGAATTTCGAACGCGAAGCCGATTGAAATACAGCAGACAACTTTTGACCGATCAAAGGCACCGGAAACAACTTCTCTCAGCCCCTTGCCAGCACATCTGTCACCGCGGGATCGAAATCAGATCCCCACCAGTATCGTCTTTATGGGTCTGGCGGCCCTACTGGTTCTGGCAGGGTTTGTGTTCTTTATTTTGCCCAATACCCAGGCCATCCGTAATATCCCGGCAGAGGCAACAGGGGCGGCGAGTGAATCTGCTCCTGCGCCGGCAAAGCGCGAGCAGCCCGTGGAGCCACCAGTACAGGAACTTGCCCCACTGGAAATCGCGCAGCTGGAGTTTCTAAAGAATGAAGGCAAACTTAAGGCTACGGAGCTTCTGCGCTCCCAGGTTGAACTCGAAGACCTGGGGGTCCATTTGTGGGCCGGCGCGACCTACCATGAGATTGGTCAAGTTGCGGATTCCGGGGACTCATTTTACCGGGAAGAAAAATTCAGGGAGGCCATGAATGCATATGAGGAGGCGCTCAATCGGCTCGTTGAGCTGAGAGCAAGTATGCCCTCGGTACTCGACGAAAACCTTGCGGCGGGAGAAGCGGCTATCAACGCCGCTGAAGTAGAGAGCGCTATCACCGCCTGGTCGATTGCACACGCCATAAAGCCAGGAAATAACCATATTAAAGCCCAACTACAGCGTGCGGAAAATCTGGACCAGGTTTTGTCCTTCATGAAGACCGGTATTTTTCATGAGGGGGAACTGGCTTTTGCTGATGCCCTAAAGGCCTATGAGGATGCAGCCGGGCTCGACCCCAAATGGCAACAAGCCGCTGAAGGTGTTGCACGTGTAAAATCAAAAATCGCTAAGGTGAATTTTGACGGGGCAATGTCAGCCGGATTCTCCAGACTGGCGGTAAAAAACTATGCTGAGTCAAAGAAAGCTTTTACGCGCGCCCAGGCGATCTTTCCAAAATCATTGGAGCCCGCTGATGGACTTCTGCAAATAGAACTTGCTGAGCGGATGGATGCAATTGAAGCGCATAAATCTGCTGCGACGGCATTCGTACAGGCAGAAGACTGGCCGCAAGCCATCCGCGAATATGAATCCGTTCTGAAACTCGACCAGACCCTTGTGTTCGCCAGCGAAGGACTTCTGGTGGCTAATGAAAGACTTGAACTGGAAAGGACCCTGAACAGGTTCCTTTCAAAGCCAGCCCTGATGCGCGATGACGAGGAACTTAACGCGGCAAGAACTGCCGTGGTTAAGGCTAGTCGAGTGCGCGGACCTGGCCCACTTTTGAAGCAGCAACTTTCTACCCTTTCAAGGCTGGTATCGGTTGCTCGAATTCCGATCACGATTGAGCTGAATTCCGATAATAAAACTGACATCGAAATTTACCGGGTCGGCAAGTACGGACAACTTGGGAGCACGCAGGTAGAACTCTACCCCGGTGACTACACCATCGTCGGAAGGCGCCGCGGATACCGCGATATACGCAGGGAGTTGACCTTGCTCGCAGGTGAAGCAACCGACCCTATCTACATTAGCTGCATCGAAAAAATCTGATATGTCCGACAACGTCACCATCGATGCTACACCATTCACTCGAGTTGACGCGGGGAGCAAAAAGAAAAAACTGTCACTGAAACCAGTTCCGATCGTAATCGGTCTAATATTCATCCTGCTGTTTCTCGCAGCACTATTTATGTTCACAGCTAGAGCCGTGCGCTTCAATATCTCTCCCATCCCTGATCACCTGTCTGTCACGACAGGATTTTTTAACTACCGACTAGGAGAAAGATTCCTGATGCTGCCAGGAGACTATGTCATCGCAGCAGAGCTCAATGGCTATAGAAGCCTGACAGCGCCTGTTCTGGTCGGCAGTGACCCCGATCAGGATTTTGACTTCGAGATGGTCAAACTGCCTGGAATGCTGGCAATCGATTCGATCCCGGAGATTGGCGCAGATGTATTCATCGACCAGGTACTCGCAGGAAAAACGCCACTGGTGCTCGATGAAATTGAAGCAGGGCTGCACGATATTTCACTGCGCACTGAACGATACCTCCCCTATGAATCTGAAATCGTTATCGAAGGGAAGAGACTGAAACAGGAACTCGACGCTGAGCTGGAGCCCGCCTGGGCGGAAATCAGCCTTAGCTCACTACCAGCTGATGCCACTATTTATGTCGACGACCTAGAGTCCGGGGCCACACCGGAAAGTATTGAAATACTTGAAGGTAATCGCCAGCTAAAAGTTAAAAAACAAGGTTATAAGGTCTGGCAATCAGAACTTGAAGTTGTTCATGGCCAGGCTCAACAGCTCACCGAGATCATCCTCATCAAATCAGACGGGAAAATTTCCATAGAGACCAGCCCGCCATCGGTAAATGTAACGATTAACGAGAAATATCGGGGTCAGACGCCACTGTCCGTCACCCTCGCCCCAGGCAAGTCCTACCAGGTTCTGTTGTCAAAAGCTGGTTATGAGCAAATTTCCAGAACTATTCAGGTTGAGCCAGAGGAAGATTTGTCACTAAACCTGACCCTTAACCCTGTTGTTGGATCAATACGAATCAGCGTTCAGCCGCCAGGCGGAGAATTGTTCGTCGATGGCAATTCGGTGGGAAATCCCTCGCAGCAGCTCTCGCTGACCGCGAGCCGACACATACTGGAAATTGTGAAGGAAGGGTACGCGACCTATAGCACAACCGTGACACCACAACCCGGCTTATCACAGCAGCTACTCGTTACCCTGCAAACAAATGATGAAGCGAGGGTCGCGGCAATCCCCCAGACCATTGTTACCAGCACTGAGCAAACATTGACGCTTATTCTTCCCGACAAGCTTAAAATGGGAGCAGGAAGGCGTGAACGTGGCAGGAGATCCAATGAGGTTCAAAAAGATGTCGTTCTGACTAAAGCCTACTACCTGGGCATCCACGAGGTCACCAACAAACAATTTGCGACATATGATCCCACTCACGATTCCGGCGTATTCGGCAGATCACTGCTGAACGAGGATTCACGACCCGTAGTCAATATAACGTGGGAGGCTGCAGTTCGCTTTTGCAACTGGCTGAGCGAACGAGATCAAATGCCGGTGGCCTACCACCAGAAGAATGGAAAATGGCAACTTATCTCACCAACCACCACTGGCTATCGGCTGCCAACAGAAGCCGAATGGGCATGGGCTGCACGCTATGCAAGCACTCCCACGCGCTTCCCCTGGGGCGCCGCCATGCCACCACCCAAGGGTTCTGGTAACTATGCTGATGAATCTGCCGAGGGCATGGTGCCCTATCATATAGTGGGCTATATGGACTCATTTCGCGGACCCGCCCCGGTGGGCACATTTAAAGTCAATGAACTTGGCATTTATGACCTGGCTGGTAATGTTTCAGAATGGATATCGGACTATTATTCGGTAGAGCTCGAACGTGACCAGCTTACTGATCCGCTCGGCCCCGACACCGGAGACTACTATGTTATTAGAGGGTCAAACTATACTAATGGTCGATTCAGTGAATTGCGCTGGACATTTCGTGACTACGGCAGTGAGGCACGGCGTGATGTCGGGTTCCGCATTGCACGGTCAGTAGAATGAAGATATTGCCCCTAACCAAGGTCCTTATGTGCGGACTCCTGATTTCGGTGCCCGTTTCACTTCTGCGAGCTGAACAGGAAACAACGGGCGAAAAAGCGGTGACCAGGGCCGATGAACAGGCAGATACCAAAGTGAACCAGAGTAAGGCAGCGGAAAGTGAGCAGCCATCAACCAAAGAGCAACTGCTATCAAAAGAGCAACCAACAACAAACGAGCAGCTACCAACAAATGAGCAACCACAGGCTGAAAACCTGAAGAACCGCGCGCTCGGCGCAGCATTTAGACAGTTTCGCCCGAGCGAAGAAATAAGTGCAGACAACGCCGTACCCTTCCCGGTGGATATATAGCCGGCCTTTTAACCAAGGGAATTTTATGAAAAGACAGCTACCCCTAGAGTTCATATTCCAACTTTTTTCACTGATCATTTCAGTGATCATCGTCCATGGCGTCTATGTGTCCATCATCAGACCCAATGCGGTGGCAATTTTGGAAGAACAAGCAATACAGATAAACACTAACCCCGATTATGTCCCGGAGCGCTCCACCTATGTCGTTATTCGAGATATGGAACAGGAAGCCTGCTTCATCCTGATGCTGTGGGCCATATCATTGATGGGATACAAGGCCTGGCAATCACTTGAGGAGAGAAAGATATTGCAACTGGACCTTATCCCGCTGAACCAGGGAACGAGCATTCTGCCTGAAGACAGTCGCGAGTACTCAAGGCCCATCCAAGCCCTCCCGGATTCACAGCAAAGGTATCTTTTACCAAGATCCCTTCTAACTGCACTGCACAGGTTTCGCTCAACCAGGAACATCCAGGATGTTGCCACCTCTATTCGGGCAATGTGTGACTCCGAGTCCGAGAGGCTGGATTCCGAACTGTCAATGATTCGTTATATTGCCTGGGCAATTCCTTCAATCGGATTCCTTGGCACTGTGCGCGGCATAGGTCAGGCGTTAGGACAGGCCCACAAGGCCGTTCAGGGTGATATTGCTGGCGTAACTCAGAGCCTCGGAATTGCATTTAATTCTACATTTGTCGCCCTGCTGATCAGCATTTTTATCATGTTCCTGATGCACCAGCTACAGCTGGCCCAGGAGAGGCTGGTACTGGATACAGAAGACTATTGCGACAATCGACTTATCAGACACCTGCAAACATAGAAGTACATGACCTTGGCTTTAGGAATTATTGATATCAACGACGCTGGCATCCAGGTCGCAATAGATAACGAAATCGTATCCACCAGCCCCGGGTTCGCCGTGATGGATGGTGACCACCTCCTGGTTGGTAACGAAGCACTTCATAATGCGAGACTCCTGCCGAGCTGGACCAACAACCGTTTCTGGAATCAACTCAATACTGACCCCATCGCAAACAGCACTGATGATGTTCGTCATCATGCGGACCTGGCTTTCGCGCACCTGGAATCCCTGTGGCAACCGCTAAAAAAAGATGTCGACAGAGTTATCCTGCTGGTGCCAGGTTATTTCGCGCACCCACAGCTGGGTCTTTTGCTTGGTATGGCTACAGAGTGCGGGATTCCAGTATCTGGCGTGGCTGATTCATCGCTGCTGGCGGCATGCGATCTACCCATTAGCCAGGATTGCCTGCACCTGGATATACATCTTCACAGGACAACGCTTACCAGACTCACCAGTAGCAATACGCTAAACAGGAAGGACGCCACCACCATTACAGAAACCGGCGTCTTCACCCTGTGGGATCGTTGGGCAAATATTATTGCGGACCAGTTTATACAGACTTCCCGGTTCGACCCCATGCACCACGCAACCAGTGAACAGGCTTTATTCAATCAGTTGCCTGACTGGATAGACCAGCTTGGCGCATCTAGAGGGAATACTTTTGAACTGAACCTTGGTGATGTCAATCACTCGATCTCAATCTCCAGCGATCAGTTGATGGGCGCCTGTGCACAAATATACCCTCAACTTGTACAGTTCATCCGAACCCAGGTTGCAGACAGTGAGTTCTCTACCCTGCTCCTGTCTCACCGTTTCTCTGGCTTTCCTGGTTTGAAAGATTCGCTGGGCCTCATTACCAATATTGAGCTGGTAGAGGTTGAACCGAGTCAGACCATCAGCAGTGCCTATACTCATGCTGAGAAGATATTTTCTACTGATGGTGCAATTAACCACATCACCAACCTGCAGGTCCGCCACCAGCAGCAAAAACCGAAGCCGACACAGAACAGGTCGCGTGCAACTCACATGCTGATGGGCAACCACGCAGTCGCCATTGGTAAATCTTTTCAATTGTCTCGTGATCTAACTGATGGCATACGCAGGAACAATGAAAACCCAATATGTACACTCTACGTACGCGGGGATGCCCTTTTCGTGGACAGCCACACAGAGGAAGATCTCGCAATCAATGGGGAAACTGCGGACCGGGAAACCATACTGAAACCAGGTGATTCCCTAAAGCTCGGAGAACAGATCATCACGCTCATCTCGGTCACATAGGCTGCCATGGCCAAACGTCGTGAGTTCAGTGTCTTTAGCTTATCTTTCCTGGATGTCATGTCCTGTGGGTTCGGCGCCGTTATCCTGATCTTCATTATTATCAACCACTCAACTGAAGCCACCTCCCAGGAGATCAACGCCCAGCTTCTGGCGGAAGTGAAAAAAATTGAACAAAAGGTAGAGGACGAAACCCTCACCCTTGTGGAGGTCAGAAATTCCCTGGAGGAAACTGAAGACGAGATCATTACGACAGAGGCACGGGTGCTTGAGATTATCCTGGCTATCAAGGAACTGGAGGCAAAGGTAAGAGAGATTGCCGAGTCAGGAGCGAGTCAGGAAGACAGCATCGAGGCACTCAAGGCCGAACTCAAACTTCTCGAAGAAGAGGCAGCGAGCCTCGAAGGAAGCGTTGCCGGTGCAGAATCCAGCGGTGCGAGCCTACGATCAACCGTTGGGCAAGGGGACCGACAGTATCTCACCGGTTTGAAGATTGGCGGTCAGCACATCCTTATCCTGCTGGACGCATCTGCAAGCATGCTCGACAAAACCATCGTAAACATCATCAGGAGGCGTAACCTGCCAGATGACAAAAAACTGGAATCTGAAAAATGGCAACGCGCAATCCAGACAGTTGAATGGATCACCGCCAATATGCCCAAGGATGCAAATTTCCAACTGTTTACTTTTAACACCGAAACAAAACCAGCAATTGATGGAACCGAAAGCGAATGGCTCAGGGCAATTGAGAAAGGGGACACCGATGAGGCGCTCGGCAACCTCAAAAAGGTTATCCCAGCAGGAGGAACCTCCCTTCATCATCCATTCGCCCTGGCAAGGCAGATGGAGCCCCAGCCGGACAATATTTTCCTGATCATCGATAGCTTACCTACACGGGGAACCGAGGAGTCAAAAAGAAGTGCAATTGAGAGCAGTGATCGCGTCGCTTTGTTTAGCAGCGCTCTGGAGGAACTACCGAACGCGAGCCCAATCAATGTCATCCTTTTTCCGATGGAAGGGGATCCCATTGCAGCCCCATCATACTGGCGCCTTGCCCAGATAACCGGCGGTTCTTTCCTTTCACCACCTGAGGACTGGCCCTGATGCGCAAACAACGAAGGGAAATTGAGGGAATCAGTCTTTCATTCCTTGACGTTATCAGCTGCGGATTTGGCGCCCTGATTTTAATGTTAGTGCTAACCAAAGTTTTTGAGCCTGTAATTCTTGAAGACACGGTTGAAAACCTGCAGGGCTACCTTGCAGCGCTTCAGCAGGAACTGTTCGATATCCGTGGTGAAACCAAGGCACTCAACCGGGAAATGGTAAGAAAAGAAGAGAAGAAGAAGGACGAACTGAAGGAGCTTGCCCAGTTAAATGCAGACCTTTCAGCACTGAAGTCAAAATTCGATGCCACTATCGACAAGAGTAAAGTAGACAATGTCATCGAAGGCAGGCTGGCCAGCGCTAAACAGTCACTGACCGCTGAGATGGAAGCCCTGCTGGTAGATTACAAGAGAAGTCTGGATGAGGACAAAATCGGTGGTATACCTGTAGACAGCGAATATGTCATCTTTATCATCGACACTTCCGGCAGCATGTATAACTACGCCTGGCCACTGGTATTGCAGAAGGTTTCCGAAACACTGGACGTCTACCCGCGATTAAAAGGGATGCAGGTAATGAATGACATGGGTAACTACATGTTCACCCAATACTCTAATGACTGGATTCCGGATACAGCAGCTCGACGCCGAGCCATAATTGACCGATTGCGCACCTGGAATGTGTTCAGCAACTCCAGTCCGGTAGAGGGAATTACAAAGGCTATATCTACCTTCTACAAACCGGGTCGAAAAATAAGCCTGTATGTATTTGGCGACGAGTTCAGCGGCCGCTCAATTCAGCAGGTGGTCAACGTCGTTGACCGGATCAACCGTGTAGACTCAGGTGGAAATAGACTGGTCAGAATTCATGCCATCGGCTTTCCGGTACAGTTTGCGAACCCACCACGCTACCAGGACACGGGTATCAAATTTGCAATCCTGATGCGGACTCTTTGCGAGAAGAATGGCGGCACCTTTGTCGGCTTAAACGACTTTCGATACTAGCAGGCTGCCAGTCTAGTCGCGCTCGTAAACGCCCACCAGCCGATTCATACCAATAACATTCGGCTCAATTTTTGCCAGCAGTGCTCCCATTGAAAGGCCGCCCTCCAACTCCAGCTCCTGATCTAAAGCCAGCACCCAGAAATAATACTGGTGCTTCCCATGGCCGTTCGGCGGCATCGGGCCGCCATAGCCTTCATTGCCAAAATCATTCTTGCCGCTTGTATATTGATCTGTTCCCTGGGCCAGAGCACTTTCGCCCGCTGGAATGTTGTACAAAACCCAATGCACGAATCCATAGGTACCCTGGGGGGTTATCAAGGGTGCATCAGGATCATGGCAAACGACCGCAAAGGAGCGAGTACCCTCCGGCGCATCACTCCAGGAAAGCTTAGGTGAAATGTCTTCCCCCTCACCCGTATGTCCGGCCGGTATTGCTGCCCCCTGGCCAAACGCAGGGCTGGTCACTGTCATGCTGGATAATGCAAATCCCATATTGCTCTCCTGTTAATATTCTGCTGGCAAAGATAATAAATGTCTGATGATTAAAATTGGCGAGGCGTGGAAAGTTCGCCGCGATCCAACTGCTTCCAGGGGCCACCCAAATCGTAAGGTAGAACCAGGCGAATGGCATCTGTCAGGCATATGGCTTCACAACATGCGCAGCCCAGGCAATTATCCTGCCCCTCGCGTACGCGTGTCTTTCTGTCCTGCTTGGTGCCCACTACCTCCAGAAGTCCGGCTGGGCAGATCACGTTGCAAAGTATGCAGCCATCACAGAGATCCTCATCAATCTCTACCTTGGCATTGCTAAATTCTGTTCGTTCCTGTTTTGGTGCGAAATCAAGATCACCAAACTTTTCTTGTTCCATCGTTTATCTCCAATCTTATTTCGATCACTCTTTTGTGTTTAACATCGATAGCTTTATGCAGACCATGCTAGTACATATCACGCTGTTCGCCATTCTCAAACCAGGCGGTTCGATGCGTCTCGCGCTGCACGAAATTATGCTGCGCATCACCGGCCTCAAAACCAATTGTTATTGCCTCAACAAGCTTGTAGGGTTCTTCGATACCCAGCCTTTGTGGCCAATCACTGAAGTTCAATATCTCCGCAAAACCTACCCAGCAGGTACCGAGACCCAGGCTGTATGCACTCATAATCATATTAGTGCCAACGATACCCAGGTCTATTTCCGGGTGGCCAATGCCCCGGGAATCCATGAGGGGGAATATGACTGTTGGCGCTCCATGAAACACCTTGATACCCATGCCGGGTGGAGCTTCCTGTAGAAGCTTGATTGGTATCGGATGCGGAGGTGGGCCCTGTTGTTCAGACGGTTCCTCACTTGCCACTTCCTCTGGAGGAGCAGAAGACATCATCGCCAGTGTATTTTGGACAAAGAGTTCCATCTCACTGATCATGTCGCGATCACGTACGACGACAAATCTCCAGGGTTGACAGTTACCCTGGGATGCAGAGTAGCGCCCGACCTCAAGTATGCGCTTGACGTAATGTTCCGGGACCTGTTTGCGTTTGTACTTGCGCACACTGCGACGCTTCAGAAAAGCCTCTTCTACTTCGTTCCAGGGGCTTCCCTCTGGAATCAGCTGGTTGGCCTTTCGCCTGATAGGCTTTTCACTTTTAGTTTCCGGGACAGCCCCGTCCGCTGCCAATTGATTCGTCATTCCTATGCTCTCCATCAAAAAATAGTAACTCGCAGGTTGCCTCAGGGTGGCTGTGGCGATTATTTGTGCACTCGGAGTTTCGACTGAAAAAATGGATTTTGCAAGTTCCCAGCCGCAACGACTTACAATCCATGGTTTGGCCACTCCGGCTTGAAGTCCTTATCAAGAAATGCCTGGGCACCATCGCTGTGCTTGTCTTTTAGCAGCCACATGGACATCATCATCTCGGTCTCTATCCTCAGCCTTTCCTTGAGTGTCCGGCCAATACCCCTGACCACAGTCTCCTTGTCGGCACGCAGTGCTCCCTCTGGCAGACCAACGATATTATTGGCCATTTCCAGCACCCTCTCATAGGCCTGGCCCTCCGGAACGACCTCATTGGCAAGTCCCATCCGGTAGGCATCTACTGTTCGTCCTGTAATGAGCAACTCCATGGCATGCCCCATGCCGACGATCAGAGGCAGGCGCACCGCCAGCCCATCTCCGGAAACTATATTCCACCTGCGTTTGAACCCGCCCGTGTACAGGTAATATTTTGGGGAATATCGTGGAATAAATTCAACAGGAACAGGTGAACATCGGTCTAGGAAGCCTAGTAATTGAATCGTGCGGTGTAGGTAATTGTGTGCTCGGCACCCTTGCGCAGCTTTAACCTATAGGCGATTGTTGCGCTATCCAGTTTTTCACTCCCTTGGCTTTCCTGGATGATCGCCCAGTCACCGTGGAGCCTTTCTTTAACCATCAACTCAACCGGCCTATTCTTATGGTTTTTTACGGTCATTGAGTAGGTAACTTCCGCACCACGATTTCCCAAGCGCCGGTAATCAACCTGCTTTCTTTCAGCAGTTACATCAAATGCCCTGCCAACTTTTACTTTTACATCAGAATTGACAGGCCTATGACGAATACGATCTTCGCCCACGAGCTGTAAAATACTAGTATTGTCTGCCTTGAGTACGCGCACCTTGCCTGCTGGCAGTGGCACATTAAGGCCATTCTTTTTGCTGTTCCTGAAGGAGAGAATGACATCTGCCTTGATATTTTGGGTTCCCTGTTCCTGGTGTTGCATCACTTCATTTTGCAGTACATAGGCTTTTCCAACATCTATTCCCCTTCCTGAGAGCAATTTCATTTGCTTCTCAGAATTGCTTTCAAGAGTAGTTCGCCTCGGGAAATCATAAAGGTGATACTCGAAGAAAGACTGGCGGTTTGGCTCAACACTTGCAGCTTCAGAAAGGCTCAGTGCCCGCTGGTGTGCCCGCCGTGCCAGAACAGGCTGATTCCTGACTCTTTGAACATCACCTGCAATCAGCTTCAGCCTGGCATCCCCATACTCTGCACCACTCTGGTTCCGTATTGTTACCCAACCGGTGAGGTCTATCTCCGACTCATCGGCTGCGAGCTCCAG
>PBRQ01000038.1 GCA_002725995.1 Gammaproteobacteria bacterium | reverse complement strand
CGCCTGAAAACTTCAAGATCAATATTTCGACCACAGACGACCGCAACTACCTTTTTGTCCTTAAACTGATCCTTGTGCTTTAGCAGCCCGCCGACGGCAAGCGCTGCCGATCCTTCAACCACCAGGCGATGCTGCTCAAACAGGAGGCGAACGCTTTGTTCGATCTCAGCTTCAGTGAGCAACAGAATTTCTTCCACGTAGCGCTGACACAACTCCAGCGTAATGCTGTCCAGGTCAACACCGCCGGCGCAAGTATCTGCGAGAGTCGGTAAGGTCTTCATTTAGGAGTGTGCGTTAATTTCTCATATAGCTTCACGATTGCCGCCGGCACCATTCTTTGGCCCTGACGCCGATGTCGGGGAAATCGGTGAAGTACCCATCGATGCCCATTTTCAGAAAAAACTTTAACTCCTCACCACCGCTGGAAAAGAGTTCCTCGGGGAAAGCATCCTCCCGAAACGTCCAGGAATGTATGAACAGACCAAGCCTCTTTGCCCTACTGACAAAGTCATTAGCCTTTCCCTGTTGGTTAACCAGTAGCCACTTTGCGGCGCCAACACCATCTGCGTATTCGCTCAGTTCATCCAGTGAAATGCTTGACTGATAACTTCCATCCTCCTTGACCTGGCTACTGTCGAGGCTTACCAATTGAACTAGCGGAACATTCACCCTGCTCCTCAAGGATCTCAATATTTCAGGCTCAAATGATTGTATAAATACCTTTGAGTTCGATTTGTTCAAACCGTTTTTCTTGAGCATGGTGATCAGCATGTCATCAACATCGAACCCCAGGGACTCGAAGTAGCCAGGTATTTTTGTCTCAGGATAAATACCAACAGTTTTTCCAAGTCGCTCCGACTCGCTCTTAACCAATTCAATGACATCCTGGAATCTTGGGATTGGATGTTTTCCGTCATGTTCCCTAGACCTGCCTCTAAATGGCTGCCGGGCCCGCAGTGTTTTGATTTCAGCAAGGGTGAAATCCTCCGAAAACCAATCGCTTCGACCATCTAGGTCCCTGCGCCTATTACTGAATTCTGGCTTATCAGCGATATCCGTTGTCTTGCTCAGATAGTGATCATGACGAACGACGAACTCACCATCCTTTGTAATAACCAGGTCCGGCTCGACATAGTCTGCGCCCATCTGGATGGCCAGTTTGAATGCCGCTAGAGTATGCTCAGGCAGATAACCGCTGGCGCCCCGGTGTGCAATTACAATCGGATCAGACTGTGGACAATCGGCATAGGTAATTGCACCGTGACAATAAAGCCCTAGGACCATCGCCAGCATTCGAATTCTACTCATCTAGATACCCATATTTCCTTTGTGTACATGGTTCCGGCGGCCCTTTTCCTGGGAGCTACGATCATCCTGACCAGTCGCACTAACTAAACAATCTCCAAAATCTACCTTTACCATAGCAATGTCCCAGTCGAAATTCAGTCACTACCGTCAGGCTGATATCTACTAGGTTAACGTATGCTGGTTGCGGCACCGACAGATCATTTACTTATTTGACGGTTCACAGCAACTGATCTACTTTGTAATTGTGGTGGGAATTTCATCTAGCAATATATATCCTGCTAGGGCGATATCCACAAGAGAACAATATGATCAGGCAAGCGACCAAGAGTGCCTGTGTTTTCAAGAGTGCCTGTGTTTTATACCCTGGAAAATAATCAAGAAAAACAACTTTCAGATGCTGACAACCAGCGCCTGTTCCGGTGGCAACTATCTACCTTCTGGGTCCTGTTGGTTGGTTACGCGGGTTACTACCTATGCCGGGGTAACCTTTCAGCTGCGTTTCCCCTGCTGGCAGAGGGGTTTGGGTTCTCAAATACTCAATTGGGGCTAATCGCCTCGATCTCTGAAATTGCCTATGCCTGCGGAAAATTCATCAACGGTCCACTCGCTGACAAAATCGGCGGCAGACGAATTTTCCTGATTGGTATGGCCGGCGCAATTGTTTGGAATATTGTCTTTTCACTTTCAGCAAGCCTGGCGATGTTTATTGCCATCTGGTGTTGCTGTCGCTACTTCCTGTCAATGGGTTGGGGCGGTTTAGCAAAGACCATCGGGAGCTGGTATCCCTCTGATCGCAACGGCACCGTTATGGGGTTTATCAGTATCAGCTTCCAGTTTGGAGGCGTAATTGCGACCCTTTTTGCGGGCTTTCTCGTCCTCCAGGGAGTTGGCTGGCAGGGTCTCTTTGTTTATCCGGCACTGGTCCTGAGCGGCATATGGATCTGGTCTTACTTCAGCTCCAGATCCAATCCTGCGTCCGTAATACCAGGAGCAATGGTTGGGGATGCCAAATTAGGGAAGAAGCAGCTAGCTGACTATGGTGGTGAAACAAAGCCAGAGATTAAAACCATATTGAAGTCCCTCTTTCGAATGAGCATTTTTCGCCAACTATTGCTGTTCAGTTTTCTAACGACCTTGTTACGTTCCGCCTTCTTTATCTGGACGCCAAAATTCCTATTCGACATAGGCCTCGGCGCGAGTAGTGCCATTCTGAATTCAGCCGTCTTCCCTCTACTCGGCGTTCTGGGTACTGTGCTTCTCGGCTGGTACACGGACCACTATGCCAGGAATGGCGATCGTGCCCGCATGATGTGGATGATGTTATTGTGCCTGGTGTTCTGCATATTGGCGATAGCTATGCTCAGCGCATTGCCTGAGCCTGACTTTGACCTGATCCTGGTATTCTTGGGCGCCAGTGGCTTTTTCCTGTTGGGCCCATACTCCATGAGTTCAGGAGCCCTCACCCTTGATATTGCAGGAGCAAAAGGTGCTGGATCATGTACTGGTATCATTGATGGCCTGGGTTATGTTGGTGGCGCTATTGCAGCCTTTTCGGCGGGTGTTATGGCTGACTATTTGGGCTGGTCGCAGGTATTCCTGGTGCTCTCTGGAATCGCCACCATTTCTGTATTGAGCGCCTATTCGATGAGCAGGCAGTTCCAGAAGATAGCCGCACAGGGAAAATAGAAAGTGGCAGGAATGCCCTTTGGCGGGAATGCCCTTTGGCGAGAGTACCTTTTGGCAAGAGAGCCTTTTGGCAGAGATACATTTTTGGTTTGTGCATCCACCCTGGGGTAGCGCAGTAACTTCCGTTACTCAATGAATTCCATCATTGGTGGTCCCATCCCGGGGTTGAAAAGCCTGTAGTCTTCCCCCACCGATTTGAGTAGGGTCGAGGCAACCCGGTTGGAAGTGAGGCAAGTATCACCAGTAGCAATCAAACCCTGCACCGGAACACCAGGACCCATGGCAGCCATCCAAACCGCCTCTGAACCGACAATTCCCTCTGGATACTGGGCAAGGTATTGCTCATTTTTTTCCATGGTTTTTTTGCTGGCATGATGCTGCCAGGTTTCTTCTGGCTCTTCGCCACGACCATGATCAACCGTAATGAAGAAAGTTGTATTGCCCCTATAAATTTCATCATTTTGTACAAATCGCCACAATTCCCCAATAAATCTATCGGTACGATTCGCAGCCATCAGATATTCATCGTATCGGCCATCGTGGGCAAAATCATCGGCCTCACCATATCCAATAAATACCACGCGTGGATGATGGCGTTCGATGTAGGACAAAGCATAGTGCTGGGTAAAGGCGTCGAACCGAACGTGTTCCCACGGGGGTGGAATATCAGCCTGCAGGCGACCCATGATTCGCTCCTGCTCGCCGGCAGTCGGGTTAACTTTCTGACCTGTATCCACCGGCAAGCCGCTGCGCTCAATATTCAATATATAGGGAAAAACATCCCAGGATGCAAAGGCAGCAACCTTGCCACTGTAGTTCACTCTGGTGTTCAGCTTCTCTAGAAAGGACTCATTGGGATTTTGAATTCTTTCGTTTGAATCAAGTGTCTCATCTACCACGCCCGTTAGAATTTCACTATAACCAGGGTAGGAAAAGTGCCAGGGGTTGGTAACCCTCGCACAGGAGTTCCTGTCCCGATTGCCTACTACCACACCACTTTTGAAAACTGTGCTGTGAAGGAAAGGCATCAAGGTTTCAGCACGTTTCGTTTTATCATCAGTCCAGTACAGCTTCCTGATATGTTCGAGGCGTTTGTTGTATTGCGTATTTTCGGCCAATGACTCATCGATACCACGAAATACTTCCTGCCACCGTAAGCCATCAATTGTGAGAAGGAAGATATTTCTGGTTTTTGAGTCCGCTGCGGGCGAGGTAACCGGCAACATGAGAATTGCCAATAGAGCAAACTGCTTCATGATTTGCTGATTGCATCCCCCAACGCTGCCAAAATACTTCCCTCCATCCGCTGGCTGACTGCTGCGTGTGGGACGAACATTTCTCCTCCATGGAACACCCCGGGGAAAACGGAGATCTCGCAGGGCACGCTCGCCGCCATAAGGCGACGTGCATACTCCAGGTTCTCGTCACGGAACAAATCTTCCGATCCGACACAGATATAGGTTGCTGGCAGGCCACGAAGATCATCTGCACGTGAAGCCGCAGCATACGGAGATGCGTCAGCTCCCGGTGTACCACCAAGGTACATTTCCCAAGCATTGAAGGAAGTTCCCTGGTTCCAGATTGGATGGTTTTCAAACTGCCCGGACTCTGTAGCATGCAGATTGTCAATCATCGGATACAGGAGAAGTTGGAAGGTGAGCGCCGGGCCACCCCTGTCCCGACTCATTAGCGCAACCCCTGCAGCCATTCCCGCTCCCGCACTTGCACCGCCGATTGCGATCCGATTCGGGTCAATACCTAGTCGCTCACTCTCGGCTGCCATCCAGTAGAGTGTCGCAAGGCAGTCGTTAGGACCTGCAGGAAACGGATGTTCCGGAGCCAGTCGGTAGTCCACTGAAACAACCGTGCAATCAAACTTATCCGCAAATACCCTGGCTCGCTCATCCGCAGCATCACCTAGTACATAACCTCCCCCGTGAATCCAGAGCAGGGCCGGCTGGTTTTCTGTGGAAGTTTTTCGATAAATGTAAACGCTGACATCTCCATCCTCGGCGCTTATGGTTTCGGCCGTTTCCTGAACCTGCACATTTGATGCAGGTTGAGGACGGCTAGCGAGCAGAACGCGCACATCAGCAATATTGTCGCGTGTAATGTCTAGCGGTGGCATTTCTTCCAGAAAAGCTAATAGTTCTGGGTCAATTTTCTTGTAGTCAAGCAACATATGTTTAGTCCCAATTCCTCGAAATCAATCAAACAAGCGCTGTTTCAAAAAGGTGCAGTAGCCTGCTCCAGGCTCGCTCAGCCTGTTTCTCGTGGTAGACCCTTGAATCAGTCGGGCACCAGCCATGCATGGCGCCCTTGTAAACCTCAATTTCAGCAGAAAGACCCGCCCTATCATAAGTTTCACGCAGGATATTCTTTGAATTCGGGTCTCGCTGATCATCATTTTCCGCAATCGCAAACAGGAATTGAGCTTTCATTTTCTGCACCAATAAATGCGGGCTATCAGCCTGGTCCGTCACCAGACGCCCTCCATGGAAAGAGGCTCCCGCTCCAATCCTTGTTGGTATTGCTGCGGCCGCATACATGGTGAATGGACCTCCCATGCAATATCCTGTTGTTCCAATCTTTCTTTCCTTATCAACAGGCAACTGTTCATCCAGGTAACTGACGAGAGCTTTTGCATCGGTGGTTGCGGTTTCCGAGGAAAGGGAACGATACAATGGCATGACGGTGTTACGGGTTGACTCATCCTGAAAGCTGGCACCTTCATGTATCACAGGTGCTTTCGTATTCCGGTAATAGGGGTTAACCACCAGGACCGAATACCCTGACTGGGCAAGCCGCTTACCCATTGAACGGTAGGCCGGTCGCAAACCAAGAATATCGGGCCAGATAATCACGCCCGGATGTTTACCTTCTGCTGGATGCACGAAGTAACTATCGGCTTCCCCGTCCGGTGTCTGCACCATCACATCACTTTCAATCACCTCCTTCGCATTAGCAACCGGTGGTAACATCAACGTCAGCGCAGCGCCTGCGGTTAACTTGTTAAACTCCCGCCGGGTCAGACCCGCTTGCTGTACCATGTATCTCTCACTCTCTTCAACGGTATCTTCATCACACATTATTTAGCTCCTTTCGAGCAACAGCAGGTCGTTTTTCAGCACCTGCTAGACAGGGTTTAGATCAGTGTATCGATCCATGAACCCGGGGCAAATATGGGCTTCTCAGTCGCGATTAAATACTTTGCTGGTGATACGCCATTCACCCTCAATTTTGACAAGGTGGAAACTATCAACGAAACCCATACCAAAGAAATTTTCTTCGCTCAGGGTCGCGATGGCGGCCTGCCCGAAAACCCGGATATCAACGATTTCCGCCATATACTCCGAATCCGATTCACTGAGTGGGGGTGAATCTTCGATCATCTTGAAGAATGGCTCTGGCGTGCCAAGCATACGCTCTTCACCCATGGCACCCATCATCACGGCATCCTTATAGAAGATCGATCGAAGTAAGGCCGCGTCACCCGAACCTGAACCCTCAATGTACTGTTCAATAACCGTTCGCACCTCAGCAATATCTGAAGTTCTACCCATGATTCACCTCACTCTTATTAATTCGATGTGCCTTGTAGAATATATTGTTCCCAGAGTGTGCGCCAACAGGTCCGGGCTGCATTCTTTCCACCAACCCGATGGGCTCCATCGAATTTTTTACCCTCTTCTAAGCCCTTTTCCCCAGTGACTGCGTTAAAGGGATAAGCAACTTATCAGGAGAGATGGTGTGAAGTATTTTAATCGAAAGAAACTGGTTGTCGTTCTCAGTGTTTTCATACTCGCTACGACGTGCAGCAACCGGGAACCACAGGATGATGATCCGGGCATGAATAGCAATGTTGTTGACCCGACGGGGGTGAATGGACGGTTGCGGGAATTGGGGATTTTGATAGTGATGGAATGGAAGACATGCTGTGGCACAACCCTACAACAGGCGGAAATACTATTTGGTTGCGCAACGGTGATTCGAGGCAGTCCCGGGTTGCACTGCCTGCCACAACATCTGGCTGGAGTCCGTTTGGAGTATTCGATATGGATGACGACAACATGGCTGACATCCTTTGGCGCAATGATGCTGATGGCGCCAACAGGCTATGGCTTATGGATGGCATACAAAGAAGAGAGAGCCTACCTGTCACCGCGGTCCCGGACCAGAGTTGGATTCCGGTCGCGGTCGGCAACGTAAGTAACTAGTTCGCTGCGCCATATTGCGCTAGTCCGGGGACCGTCTACACTATTGGGCAGTAAACCCACCGTCAACGGTCAATACTGAACCCTGGCACAGGCTCGAATCTGCAGATGCGAAAAAGTAGATCGCCCCTGCTACTTCCTCAGCAGTACCCATCCGCCCAATGGGCATGGTACCTTTTAGCATTTTCTTGGCTTCATTCTTGTCCGGCATTAGGTCGGTCCAGCGCTCCATCATGCCAGTGTCGATGACACCAGGGCATACGCAGTTAATGCGCACACCGGTTGCTGCAAGTTCTATCGCCATGTCTCGGGTGAATACAACCAGGCCGCCCTTCGCACCACCATAGGCAGTTGAAAGCGGGAACCCAACCAGCCCGTTAAGGGATGAAATGTTGATCACGCTTCCGGAGCCCGCTTTTACCATGGGTGGTACAAAATGCTTGCACATTAGCCAGGGGCCTTTGAGGTCGGTATTCAATACTCGGTCCCATTCGTCCTCGGTCATTTCATCATAAGCGCGGTTCAGTTCTGAGCCTGCGTTGTTAACGAGCACGTCGACCTTTTCCCAGCGATCGTAAGCAATGGCTGCTGCTGCCTTCACATCGGCCTCGATACGCACATCACACTTGATTGCAGAAACCGCATCGCCAAGCTCGGATGCAACACGATCCGCCGCCTCCATATCAATGTCAGGAATCAGCACCTCAGCACCTTCTTCCACAAAGCGGCGTACAGTCGCTGCACCTATCCCACTGGAACCCCCGGTAACAACACAGTTCAATCCTTTCAATCGCATATCCAACCCTCGTCAATGGCCATCCGAGGATAGTTTACTCGTATATTCCTGATATAGCGCTTTGTCTTGACTCTACTAACATTTGACTTCACCCTGAGATTCTCAGCTCCTAGGAGGTAGCAAATTCTGTGTGGCAAACGCGGTATTCCATGGTTGCGATGTGCGCCGTGGCCACATTTATCTGTTACATCGACAGGGTTAATATCTCTGTAGCAATTATTCCCATGGCTGATGAATTTGGCTGGGATCGCGCTACACAGGGATTGATAATGTCATCCTTTTTCGCCGGTTACCTGCTTACTCAGATTGCCGGCGGTTGGTTGGCTGACCGGTTTGGCGGAAAGGCTGTGCTTGGAATGGGTGTGCTTTTTTGGTCTGCCTTTACGATTATCACTCCCCCGGCAGCATTCGCAGGCCTTACCTTTTTGCTCGCTTCCCGTGTGGGGATGGGGCTGGGGGAAGCCGTGACCTTCCCTTCCATCTATAGCCTCTATGCTCGGTGGTTACCTGCGCTGGAAAGAACCCGCGCCATTGCCTTCACCTTCAGCGCTGTACCGCTGGGGACCGTGTTTGCACTGATACTGACTCCGATAATCGTGCTTAATCTTGGCTGGGAGTGGGCCTTTTACCTTTTTGGTGTCATGGGAATCATCTGGTACCTCTTCTGGTTGCAGTATGCGAAAACCAACCCAAAGGACCATCCGAAAATCACCGCCGCCGAGCTGGACTTAATCGAGTCCAATCAAATGGACGAAAAACCAGGCGAGCCTCCGAGCATCAGAAAAATGTTAGGTTCAATATCAGTCTGGGCAATCATCGTCAGTCACTTCTGTTCAAACTGGGGTGGGTATGTTCTTCTTTCCTGGATGCCTACCTATATTTCCGAAGGACTGGGCGTCGATTTTGCCGCTGTGGGAATGTTCACTATGATCCCTGCAATGGCATCTTTTCTGTTTATGAATGTAGCAGGCTGGGTGACTGACAGGTTGATCTCCAGTGGAATGAATGTGACCTTCGTACGAAAGCTGATGCAAACAATAGGCTTTGGTGGCGGCGCGATGGTACTGGCGGTAGTCGGTTATGTACAGTCGGTGCCGATGGCTATTGCCCTGATGTCATTTGGCAACATGGTTGGCGCCTTTGCCCTTGGTGGCTGGGGTACTAACCATATGGATATAGCGCCACGTCATGCAGGCACATTGATGGGGCTGTCAAATACCGCGGGTACAGTGCCAGGCATCATAGGTGTTTATGTTAGCGGGCTGATCCTGCAGGCTACCAACTCATGGGTACTGGTGTTCCAGACAGCGGCCGCCGTCTATATATTCGGGCTGATATTCTTCCTGGTCTTTGGCAGCGCTGAAAAGGAGTTTGATTAACCGGAATCTCGAGCAGACTTTTCCCCGACTTGACTCAGTTAGTATCTATTCACTACAGGAAATGATCAATCGTTAGTATAAGATAAAGTATCAAAATGAATGCTGAAGGGAACACCATGCGAAGATTGTTATTGTTAGTATTGCTTGTTTATTTTCCCGGCGCACAAGCTGACGAAAGCAAATCGGCCGCTGTCAAAAAGGATATTGAACAAATAGAACAGTTGTATTCGAACTGGCGAGAAGCGGTGGAAACAGCTGATATACCGCGCTACGTGACAGCTCTGCACCCTAGTATCCGCCTGTTCCCTCCGGGTGCCGCAGTGATCAACACCACTGCCAACTACGCAAAGTTTCTTGTACCCGTTTTTGAGGCAGCGGACTACAAGATTGAAGTCAAGCGAGCACCCGCTGCTGAGGTCATTGGTGACTTTGCTGTTGTTGAATATGAATACATCATTCACTTGAAACTTAAGAACCCTGGTGAAGGTGTGTCAGAGCCAGGTGCTTTGACAGCATCAAGATCCGAGGCACGATACTTTGATGTCCTCAGGAAAACCGATGGGAAATGGAAAGTCTGGCGCCATACCTGGCAGTAGGTAGCGCTTTCCTGGCAGGTTGTCCGATTCAAAGATCGGCGTTCAATTCTTCCACTATCTCGTAGCTGACGCAGCCCTTCACATGATCGTTCACCAGGCCCATAGCCTGCATGAACGCGTAAGCGGTCGTGGGGCCAAAAAATTTCCAGCCTCGCTTTTTCAAATCCTTGCTTAGTGCCTTGGACGTCTCTGTAATGGCAGGATGTGGAAAGTCCCATTCTCCCTTCCCAATATGTGGTTCAGTGAAGGTTGGCTTCCAGTGCCAGATATAGGCGGCGAGGCTATCAAACTCGTCCACTACCTCGAGTGCACGCTGAGCATTGTTGATGGTAGCTTCGATCTTACCCCTGTGACGAACGATGTCTTTGTTTTGGAGGAGCCGGGATACATTTTTGTCATCAAAGCAGGCAACTTTATTGAAGTTGAAATCAGCAAATGCCTCACGAAAGTTTTCGCGCTTGCCCAGGATGGTCAGCCAGGAGAGCCCTGACTGAAATCCTTCCAGGCAAATTTTTTCGAACAGCCGAAAATCATCGGTCTCAGGACGCCCCCATTCCTCATCGTGGTAATGGCGATAGTCAGCGGGCTCACTACCCCACCAGCAGCGGGTAATTCCATCATCGCCGGAACGAAGATACTTATTTTTAGAAGCAGGCATTATTATCGCACCGGCAACGAAACCAGCATTCATTCATGGCTGGTCTGATTGCCGGGCTAGATGGTTGCACTAATCACTCGGCGCTACAGAACTGCCATTAATCCGTAGAGAACAACCGTAAGGGCCACACCAGAACCAATAACACCATTTACTTTAGTCATCGGGCCCTGCTTGCCCATCATTCCGTTAACTTCAAGCGCGGCGATGATAACCAGTATCGCGCCAAGCCCAGCCATGCTCGCATCCCCAATGAGTCCGTTGCTCATGTGGGCTGATGAACCCATAAAGAACAACATGGGGAAAGAGAACAAAGTGTTAGTTCTCGATGCCAGAGCTGCCTTTGGTGCCGAGGTAGCAGCTTCGGGCAGAGCTTCACCACCTTGAGCAACCTGGGTTGCGGAAGCGATTACTATTTTCTGGTTGGGCCAGATAATCAACCAGACATTCAGGAACATTAGTGTACCCAGGACCGCCCCAATCGTTATGTCAAAGGATATCGCCTGATGACGATAGGCAAGCATTACCACACCCGTTAGGAAGGTAAACATTGCACCCCAACGAAACCACCAAAGGGCTCTTGGTACCAGCTTCTGGATTGCACCAGAACGATGTGCGTCCTCAGCTTCCTTAAAGTACTCTCCCTGTACGAAGTTAAAATAGTACAAGAGTCCAATCCAGGTTATTCCTGCCAGGAAGTGTAACCACCTGACAAGGTAGTCCAAACCGTAGCCGCTCAACAATGCTATATCCATTCTGTGTTCCTCTTTTTTGTTATTTCAGGGTGTAAGCCCAGGGTAATGGCTCAATCGCGCGGGAACTGCAAATTCGCCGTGTCAAACAATGATACCACCTAATTTTTGAAAAACTATCAATCGAGAACCAACTTTCGACCAATAAAACCATGCACTCTGCGAGGTTTTTAGTTTTTCAACCGCACCACTGGAGAGAAGAAACCGCTGGTTTCCATGAGCAATTGCTGCTGGATTCAGGAAGATATGTAACTGAGCAGCTAATCCTTTTCAGACATTTTGTAGAGTCGCTTTGACAACTCAATGACCGCTTCCGTACCTTCAACATTCCCTACTTTGAAACTGCCAAAGCTGGATGCCCCGTTTGGGGTCTGATTCGATGTTTCTTGCTTGAGGGTCATGGCATCTAGATTCTGATCATTCGAATACGGCGTTTACCTGCTGTTTTCATTGGGCATGCCTGATGATAGTCTCAGCACTAGTAGTCAGATTTCTTAAGGGATCCTGGCCAGGTTAAGGCACACCCATTTTTCACTGGAGATGTGCTTACTGGAACCTATTGTTGAGCTTATAGCGATAAACTTTTCTAAGGCTAGAGTTTATATCACAATGGGCGCATTCTCAGCACTAAAATCTGACCAATGCGATGAGACCCTGGAACAAGCGGTCTGCAGGAAACAAGAACAGGATACAATATGAAAGTAGCATTAATTGCCCCTCCTTTCCCACTGGACGAGGCACCCTCACCGCCACTGGGTCTTTGCTATGTTGCGGCCGCATTCCGGGAAGCCGGGGCGGAAGTAATCCTGCTTGACTACATAGTTGAGAAATATACGCCGGAGAAAATGCGCAAATCCCTGGAAGAATTCCAACCTGACGCTGTGGGAACCACTGCAGTGACGATGAATTTTAAGGGTGCCGCAGAAATTCTTGGCGATGTTAAGGCCTTCTTTCCAGAGCTCATAACCATCATCGGCGGGCCTCACGTCACCTTCGACTCGGCCAATACGCTCAAACAGTACCCAGCGATTGATGTGGTTGCCCTTGGGGAGGCTGAATCAACCATCAAGGAGTTCACACCACAAATCCTAAACAGAAAGGCATGGCATTCTATTCAGGGCATCTCCTTTCTGGATGGAAAAAACCTAGTCAACAATGAACGGCGGGAATTTATCAAAGACCTGGACAGCATCGCGCAACCGGTTCGGGATATTCTGTCAGTTTCACGCTATCTCGCCCTGGGCTTCCCGGTCAGTATTATCACCAGTCGTGGTTGCCCCTATCGCTGCATATTCTGTCAGGGCACACGAATGGTTGGCCACAAAATACGATATCGGGAAGCCGAGCAGATTGCTGATGAGATCGAAAACATACTCGCCCTTGGTTTTAGGCGGATCAATATCGCCGATGATTTCTTTACTTCAAGCAAGAAGCGGGTTCGAATGCTATGCGAAGAGATCAAGCGACGGAATATAAAATTTGAGTGGGCCGCCTTCGCCCGCGTGAACTCTGTTTCTCACGAGTTGCTCGAAATGATGATGG
>PBRQ01000037.1 GCA_002725995.1 Gammaproteobacteria bacterium | reverse complement strand
TGTCTCCCTCAGGAGCCTTTGGAGCCCGGGTCATTGATTCATGATGAACCATCTCCAAACTTGGATCGAACAGTATTAACAGGCCAGATTGCCTGACCCGAAGACAGTATTCGATGTCACTCCCACACACCTTGAAATCTTCGTTGAAGGGACCGATCCGATTAAAATTGGATCTGGTGATGGCCATAAAGGCGCCGGTTACCGCCGTTACTTCCCTTTGATAGAGTGGGTTGCAAATACAGGCGAGAGGAATATCTTCAGGCTTCAAGAACCTATGAATATGATCTGCCTTACCCCCAACCCCAGTAACCGTACCCGCGTGCTGGATAGTTCCATCAGGGTATTTTAGCAAGCCACCGACTAAACCCACTTCCTTTCGCATCAGTTGGCCACAGGTCTGCTCCAGCCAATTATCCGACACTATTTCAATATCGTTGTTCAGAAACACCAGGACATCCGCCTCGGACTGGCAAATCGCACCATTGTTCAATCTGGCCCAGTTAAACTGATAGTCCGCCTTGATCACATGGACATGTTCATACTGCTTTTGGATCTCATCTAACCATTGTTTGGTTGCTAATTCAGAGGACTGATTGTCGACAATGCATATATCAAAGAGTACATCCGTCGGGGCCTTGTGAATGCTATCAATACATTTCTCCAGCAGATCTACCCTGTCTTTGGTCGGTATTACTATTGTGACGCTTTGCTGTGCCCCCATATTTCTATAATGAGTCATGAAACTATTTATAGTCTCAACGGGGTGCAACTCAAACCCCACTTGTGGAGAACCTCTGTCGATACTTTCCTTGATACTTTTCCTGATGCTGTCGGGCACACCAGGATCAAGCGCTGAGTCACCCCCCATATATAAAACCTTAGCTATATGAATAGCTTTTTCTGGATGACGGCGAACAGCAAGTTGCATATCGCAATACGTGGGAAGCGAGGACTTGTCGAAGGCCTGTAATATTCTCCTAGAACATACAAAAGTGTGGCCAATGTAGTCAGTACTGCAAAGCAAATTGGCTGAGTAATCCGGTTTAAAGTGAATAGCAGCCAGCTGTTTCGTCTGGGGATGAGCCAACCCATGGTCGCTATAAACAAGGTCAGGATTTTCCGCCAGTGACCTCGTAAAAAAAACCGTAGCGGAGGAGTGGAACTTCACCCCGGCGATGGTAAACAAAACATATTCTGAAGTTGAACAATCCGCCCAGCACCCTCCTGGCTCATCATAGATTGAACATCTGCTCTTGATTTGAGTAGCAGGGATACTGTCCTGAACCAATTTCAAATTAGTTTCTGGCGGGATGTTACAGAGCTGAATAAGCAATTGATCTACATGCAAGATTTGCTGTTCCAGCGAGTTTACGGTGGCGCTTAAGTTAGCCAATGCTTCTGGTTGTGAAAGGTCAAGGTAGATGACGATTGCTGGCACTGTGAAATTCGTTGAATCTATCCTTTTTGCACACTGTTCTAGGCGAAGGTTGTGTTGCATATACCAGGCTTCATACATCATGGGGTCGTTTCTTAGTTCAAAAGCCAGCTGTAAAACAAGGTCAGAAATATAGGATCTGATTCCGGTAGGGTAATGTTGAAGGCATGAAGCGAAAAACTGGAAAATATTTTGCTGAAGTGATGGAACGTAACGTTGATACCTGAAGATAAACCCCAGGTTCCGAATGCTTCTAGTTTTGAGCATACGCATATTTGTAGGCTTGAACCTAATCAGAGCTGAAGAATTTCATTAATCATTATGAGTCTTAGACCTTCGACAGGCTGGCTAAAGTGAAAAATTACTGCTGGGTTTGTCATTCTCAATCCTCTGGAGGTCCTTACTGTTTATTGAGATTGCGAGCGGCAGATAATCATCCAGAATCTCCTGACGTTTTAACCGGTCCTCCTTGGAAAAAGGGGTTCGATATATTGATGTTGTTTTGGGTACAAGTTTGAAGTCATATTCAGCCGAATACCGAATCCATAGATTCCAATCTTCAAGATTATCCAATTCGATATTCAAACCACCATACTTCTCATAAAGCTCCCGGCGAAACAAAACCGCCTGAATGGGAAAGCAGTTTCTAGCCTTCAGAGCTTCTCTATTGAATTCCTGTCCAAGTATATCGTTGTTCCTGTAGGTGATCTCCTCATACCCTTCCGTTAAAGATTCTCCATGTAGTTTAGTTTCCACTTCCCAGGCTAAGCAATAAACCGCGTGTACAGTATTGTCGTTCACCAATTCAGCAACACAGGTTTCAACATGATCAGAAAAGAACAGGTCATCATCATCTAGGAAGCCAACCATTTCTCCTTTAGCCATTTCCAGGGCAATATTGGCTGAGTAACATCGACCTTTCTTCGGCAAGGATTCATATACTAGAGTCCTGGTGGGATAACGGTGCTGCATTTTAGCAACAAAATCGACCTGGGAATCTGAACCATCCTCCACAATGATGACTTCAATATTGGGATACGATTGATTCAATACGGAATTCAATGCTTCCCGCAGCCAATAGTCTCGATTCTCATATGTTCTGATAATGATACTGACCAGTGGAAAATTATCTGAATTACTTGTGGGCAAAGTATAAAACGCACCTTCCCGCGACATCTCATAGTCCCATCCACGAAAGGAAAATTTCCTATTACTGTGCTTTCTGCTCACCAAAAATGGAAAGAATAGAGCTGCCAACTTGAGAGTATTATTTTTTATCAGCCCTTTACCTATTTCGCTGCGAAAGCCATGAGATGCAAATAAGTCGGAATACATTGGAATCATCCCCATAATATCTCCGATATTTCCGTACCTTATTCTTAGCAATGAATTTGCGAGGGTACTGCCATAAAATTGTAGCGGCTTAACCTCATTTTCCTCTTCGTAGGTGTAGTGATACACAACTGCACTTGGTACGTACTTTACCTTGTGGCCTCGATCGCGAAGTCGAAATGAAAGCTCAACATCTTCACCATATAGAAAAATCCGTTTCTCAAAGCCACCAATATCTTCATATGCTGATCGTCTGACTAAAAAACAAGCGCCAGACGACCAGGCAGTTTCCAAGGTTACGGGGTCATAAAATTTGGGGTGCTCATAGGGTTGCTGGCGCAACTCCCACTGTGCTGTACTTTCCTGGTCCTGCACTGCAAAGGAAAGTAGTTTTTGAAGGGCCTGCCCCGTGAACTCTATATCAAGATTGCTAACAAGAACAAACTCCGAGCTAGTCTGCCCAAACCCAGCATGATGTCCACATCCAAAACCGAGGTTGGGTCTTACTAGAATCTCAAAACTATGAAATTGGTCCACATGTTGATCGTGGAACTTCTTCCAGATAGATAAAGTATCATCTGTCGAAGTGTTGTCTACCACAACAAGATTAATCAGTTCCGTCGGGTATGATTGAGACAGCAGAGAAGCCATGAATGCCGGAATGAACTTCCCATTGTTATAGCTGACCACTGAAATATCAATTGCTGGAAAAGTAGCAATATCCTCAATACTGAGGAGCAAATTGGCGCTTTGCCTGTTCGAGATGATTTCCAGGTGCCCTTCCTTGGTATCAAGCGAATCACTCTCAACCGCTTTACCTGACATAATTTGCTTTAAGCGCACGAGCCTATTTGTGAGTTCCCACTTATCTGGAAACAAATCCAGTAGAAAGACAATTGATCGTTTGATAGCACCTGGTCCGACCCTTGGCCTCCTTAAGATGACGGCGCGGAGCGACCTTATCGGTGCTGTATACTTCCAAGAGCGGCTCGATGTCACTTCGAGATAGTCAAGCCTGTGTTGTTCTGCTATTTCCCAGACACGACGCAATTCACTTTCATTTTCCCTTTGCGTTTCTTCAAGTTCAACGGACTTTTCATCAATTTTATTGGAAAGGTTAGCTATCTTCCTCTCGGAATCTTCATGTTTCTTTGACAGCGTTCCAATTTGCATGTTTAGTTCCGAAATATCTATTCTCTGCTTTTCATTCCATTTCAATGCACTCTCTAAGGATGTTTCCAACTCAGCAATATCCTTTTCCTTGTTCTCACTCCACTTAGATGCATCCTCTAGAGATGTCTCCAGCTTAGCTATTTTTGCGGCTTGAACCTCTAAACTGGATATCTCCACTTTCAGGTCACGCGTTAACTTAGAAATATCTTCCCTTAGCCGTATTTCCTGCTTTCTCAGATCCCCAATCACCCGGGATTGCTCTTCTTCCCAGCTCGCTGCCTTGCCTAAATCTGCTTCCAGCTCTTCAACCTTTTGATTTAGCCGTATTTCCTGCTTTTTCAGATCCCCAATCACCCGGGATTGCTCTTCTTCCCAGCTCGCTGCCTTGCCTAAATCTACTTCCAGCTCTTCAACCTTGCTCGCTGCCTTGCCTAAATCTACTTCCAGCTCTTCAACCTTTTGATTCTGGAGATCCACTCCTGCTTTCAATGAAATTACATCTGCTCTTAACTGACCATTGTCACGAACGAGCTTCTCATTCTTTTGTGTAGTGGTCTCAAGCTGCTGCCCTTTAAGCTCACCAGACATTCTGAAGTTGTCAGCTAATGACAAGATCTCTCGTGTCGTACTTTCATCTTTGCTAATTCGCTGTATTTGTGAATGAGCATCAGCCTTCGTTAGGGCACCGCTACTCATGCCACTAAGCAGCGCTGCCCAACTGAAGGGCACCTTTGGGAGATTGTTTGTTCTTCGGTGACGCTTGTGGTGGTCTAAACTTACATCCACAATACTTTCGGATAGTTTATGCAGTTCATCAGAATTTGCCGAAACTCCCAGAAATGTTGCCAATTCTGATAGAGGCTCGAGGGAGCCGCCCATCATCGTTTCATAGTCAATGACTAGCAGATCATCATCTAATATTTCCGTAATTGCAGTTTCAACGTATAAGCCATATAGAATCAGCCCATATTCCAGTGAAAAGCCATTTCGATCCTTGAGTGAATGCGCTACTGCTAGAGGGTTCCTATTGCAAAAAATGTACTTCCCTTGAATGTTGTCTATTTCAAGGACTTTCTTCCAAAAGGCCAGGAATCGTGTTGTCCTAGGATCCTTGAACGACCAAGTCACTGCCCCATGTAACTTTCTTTTTAGAATAGCTGATGCTTCGTTACCAAATTCACCCAGCAAATTGTCTAGATCCGACGCTGAAATATCAAATTGAGACAGACTATTCCATTCGACGCCAAGACTCCTGAGCAGATTAATATTGAGTTGTAAGACCTCTGTATCTTCCCAGAAGCCCTGAGGATTGTCCTTTCCAGATTCAAGCAGAGAGTCAGATTCAATGGATAGCAGACGATGAACCAGGTGCGAGACCAGGCTCGTTCCACTGCGATGCATTCCCAGAATAATATGTACGGTAGAGCTCATAGTGTGGGTTGGTTTCTATGGATTGAGACTTTCAGAAAACCGCATACCTGTTAATTTTCATTAAAAACTGAGTCAGGATTTAAACTAAGAATAGACCCACCTGTTCCACCAGATTATGGCCTATGACGTTTTCTTTTTAAAGGAGCAGGAAAGATCACGCTATCGTTATCTTTCCTGAAACGGTCATTATACAACGATCCTGCCTGCATTCTTTTCAATCGTTGACTTGCCGATACCGCGAACGGCTGACAGTTCCTCGGCTGAAAAGAACTTACCGTTCTTCTTGCGATAAGCAATGATGGCTTGCGCACGACTGATGCCGGCGCCGGTCAAGACAGATGCCAGTGTTTCCGCATCTGCCTGATTGACGTTGACGATTACTTCCGATTGCACAGATTCAACTTGATCAGTGTTGTCTACAAGAACGTTGTCTGCAAACAGTACATTACTCCAGCATACCGCCAGTACAGCGACGTAAGACAAGAATAGATTTCTAGCTTTCATGTAATTCTCCTTTCCCAGATTAAATTTCAGTGTTGCTTTGTTCAGCATGGCTTCATTCAGCGTTGCTTTAAAAGCGTTATCAACTTATCACCAGGTTAGGTCAGGAGAATTAGCGAATATCCCAGGGTGGTGTGAGGCACCACCATCAGCGCTCGTACGAATTCAACTTTGTCGAAGGAATAGAGAGTTGATGAAACAGAGATCTCTCCACTTCGGTCACAAGGTGACCTCCAGTTCCTTCAGCCTTGCTCAGAACAGGCGAGATGACAGATTTGTTTGGTTGAGATGGGGGCTTATGTGGTCGGGATGACCGTCTAATTCATCAGAAAAGGCGAAATAAGCCAGCGGGGATTACTCGCCTTCCAGGCCGAATATGGGTCTTATAGTTGACCAGTCTTTGCAGCTGGGACAATGCCAGCGCATCTTCTTGCCTTCAAAGCCGCAGTTATTGCAGCGGTATGCTGGCTTGTCAGCGACCAGTGCCTCGGTAAAACTGCGCAGTATCGACAGGTTTTCTTTTGCGATCCCTTCCGTGTTATCCATGTGCAGATCAATGAGCTGTGTCAAGCCTCGAATCGTTGGGTTTTTCTTGAGATGATTGGCAACAAACTTCGCTACAGCTTCATCACCCAGTTCATCTCGGATACTTGCAGCAATAGTCAATACTATGGATATGGAGGGTGTGACTCCAAGGCAACTGGTCAAGTAGGCACGGAATTCTTCACTTGGCTGACTACTTCCTTCGTATGCAATTGCGAGGGCCTCCAGGGATTCCGGGACATAGACTGCATCCTGATCCCTGATTTTCTGCAGCACTCTGATTGCATCGTCGAACAGTTGTTCCTTGATATCGACCTGACCATGTATCAGTGAAGCCCTCGGGTTGTTGGCGTCATGACCGATAGCCTCACTCACCGCGGAGCGGGCTTCCTCATTATTGCTTTTCCCTAAATAGGCCTCTGCAATTTCACAATAATAGTGAGAAATTGCCTTTTCATATTTTTCCGTACGATCACCAATGGCGAGGAGTTTTGCGACTTCAATGGCCTGGGCCCATTCTTTTTCGCGTTCGTAGATCTCTAACGTGATCTTGTAGCTATCATTCTTAACCGACGAACTGGCACCCTCAAGCTCCACAGACAGTTCCTCTGCCCTGTCAAGCAGGCCCGCCAGCAAATAGTCCCGCGCAAGCTCCAGTTGTACCTGCTGCATGCTTTCTTTATCCAGGGTCGCACGATTTAGAATATTCTCGTGAACTACCACGGCTTTATCGAGTTCACCTCTTCTACGTAAAAGTCCACCCAGTGCCAGGTGAGTTTCCAGGGTCTCAGGGTTAACTTCGAGATCATCGATAAAGGAGGCAACCGCCCGGTCCGGCTCCTCGTTCAGCAGGAAATTTAGCCCCTGGTAGTATTTTGAACCGATGGAGTCAGTATTCTTGCTTCTTTCACGGCGACCGAGCCACCAGCCAGAGCCGATAGCGGCGACAATCAATACATAGAGGAGCCAGGTTTCCATGGGAGGACAACAATATACTTAATTCGGATCAGAAGTAAGTAAGCTGGCCTCGTCATTCAATTCCTGAGCGGACTTTATTGCCTGTCTCTTCGCATTTCTTGCGCTAAGAAGCAACTTGGTATTCGACCAGGTATTGAGAAGGGTCCCAAATAGAACACCAATTACAAAGGCAGCGAGCATCCACCAGGAGATTGGCCACACGGGGGTCTGATAATCAAGAAATGTGAGCGGCACTTCTGTGCTGTTATCAGACGCCAGCAATAGAGCAACCGTAAATATGGCTAACAACACGAGTCTGAACAGCCACTTTTTGAGCAGTGTCATAAGCGAGGTATCCTCTTCTAGCGTCCTGTCAGCGGCATCGATATTCTACTAGATCCGGGGGCAGGGCGTGACCGTTTAAGAAAACAGTTTCCCTGGCAACCCTTCCCCGGCAACCAAAGAAGTACTTCAGGATTTTTTAGAAAGCAGGACGAGATTCACGCGCTCCCTTAATTCCTTGCCGGGTTTAAAGTGTGGAACGTACTTCCCGTCCAACTCCACCCTTTCACCCGTTTTTGGATTGCGTCCGAGCCTTGCCGCACGGTAGTGAAGAGAAAAGCTGCCAAACCCACGAATCTCGATCCGCTCGCCGGCAGCAAGTACGTCAACCATATGATCAAGCATCATCTTGACCGCCAGTTCCACATCCTTAGCGGACAACTGGGTCTGGACTTCAGCAATTTTCTCAATCAATTCCGATTTGGTCATAAATCAGACCGCTATTCGGTGGACCCACCATCCATCTGCTGCTTAATCAGGTCACCAATAGTTGTTGGGTTAACATCAACTTCCTTCTCTCTGTGTTCCTTAACTGCCGTTTCCTCATCCGCCAGATCCTTGGCCCTGATGGATACGCCCAGTGCGCGGTTTTTGCGATCAATACTGATTATCTTCACTTCAATATCGTCGCCAACACCTACTGCATTTCGGGCATCTTCGACATGATCCATACTGATCTCAGAAGCTTTAAGTATCCCTTCGACCTCATCGGCAAGTACAAGGGTTGCCTGCTTGGCGTCGACTTCCTTCACATTACCGGTGACGATAGCACCACGCTCATTCACCGCCACGTAATTAGAGAATGGGTCTTCTTCGAGCTGCTTGAGGCCTAAAGAGATTCGCTCACGCTCGGCATCAATAGAAAGAATGACCGTTTCGATCTCATCTCCCTTAGTAAACCGCCTGACTGCCTGCTCACCTAGTTCATTCCAGGAAATGTCAGACAGGTGCACCAGGCCATCAATATTGCCATCAAGACCAATGAATATTCCAAAATCGGTGATGGACTTAATATAGCCCTTGATGCGGTCATTTTTGCTGTGCTGCAATGCGAACTCTTCCCAGGGATTGCCTATGCACTGTTTGATACCCAGTGATATGCGACGCCTCTCTTCATCAATATCCAGTACCTTGACCTCAACTTCATCACCTACCTGGACAACCTTCGACGGGTGAATATTGCGGTTGGTCCAATCCATTTCAGATACGTGAACCAGTCCTTCTACACCTTCCTCAAGCTCCGCAAAACAACCATAGTCAGTCAGATTAGTGACCCTAGCCATGGTACGGGTGCTTTCGGGGTAACGGTTTGTAATAGCGACCCAAGGATCTTCACCCAATTGTTTGAGACCCAGGGAAACACGATTTCGCTCACGATCAAATTTCAGAATCTTGACATTAATCTCATCACCAACCGCGACGATTTCGCTGGGGTGTTTGATTCGCTTCCAGGCCATGTCAGTAATATGCAGCAGACCATCAACACCGCCGAGGTCAACGAATGCACCATAGTCAGTAAGGTTCTTGACGATACCCTTAACTTCCTGACCTTCCTGTAGGCTCTCCAACAGCGCCTCTCGTTCTGCACTGTTTTCTTCCTCGAGAACTGACCTTCTTGATACCACAACATTATTGCGTTTCTGGTCAAGTTTGATCACCTTGAATTCCAGTTCCTGACCTTCCAACTGCTCGCTCTCTTTCAGGGGTCTGACATCGACCAGGGAACCAGGAAGGAATGCTCGCACATCGCGGATTTCAACGGTGAAGCCGCCCTTAACGCGACCACTGATGGTTCCTTTTATGATTTCCTGTTCTTCGTACACATGCTCAAGCATTTGCCAGGCTTCGGCACGTTTAGCTTTTTCACGGGACAGACGTGTTTCACCAAAGCCATCATCGACGGCGTCCATTGAAACCTGGACCGTATCGCCGACCGCAACTTCCATTACGCCGCTGTCACTTAGGAATTGGGATCTTGGGATAACCCCTTCAGATTTGAGCCCGGCATGAACCGTGACCCATTCATTATCTACATCTACAACGACACCGGTGATAATGGAACCGGAATTCATATCGATGGTCTTTAAACTTTCTTCAAATAACTCCGCAAAACTCTCGCTCATTAAAATTTTCCTGGGCCGATGGCCCCGTTTCTAACCACGCACCAACCGCGCGGGTCCTATTAGTATTCAGGTATATTCTGGAACTTCTTATCGTTGGTAGTCCGGATCAACCCAGTTTATCTTTCACTGCTGCCAGCTTTTCTTGTACTGCTGAAAGCACCAGCGCAAACACCTGATCGATATCCAATGCGGTACTATCGATAACATATGCATCTTGAGCAGGCTTAAGCGGTGCAACCGCTCGCTTCATATCCCGCTCATCCCTCGCCTGGATGCTCTCAAAAAGGTCGTGCAGATTAACACCAATATCCTTATCTTTCAACTGGTTATAGCGCCTTTCGGCCCTGGCCTCGGCACTGGCAGTAAGATAGATTTTAACCACCGCATCAGTAAACACGACGGTACCCATATCCCGACCGTCAGCCACCAGCCCCGGAAATTGCCTAAAAGAATGCTGTAGCGCACCTATGCTCTCGCGCACCTTGGCCAGAGGCGCGACCCGTGAGGCATCACGAGCTGCATCGTCGGTCCTCAATGCCTTGGTAACATCAGCGCCCTCAAGCATAATTCGCAGGGGAGCTTCGGGATCTTGAGTTGGCTCAAAACGCACGTCCAGCGTCCTTGCCAGTTCCGCCAGAGCTGGCTCACCATCAAGCTCAACACTGTGATTTCGGGCCGCAAGGCCAATAATCCTGTAGAGGGCACCGCTATCCAGGATATGAAACCCCAGATGTGCCGCCAGTTTATAGGTGATCACCCCTTTTCCTGACCCACCGGGTCCATCGATGGCAATAACCGGTATTTCTTCAGCCACCCCAGTCTCTCCCATTGCTCTCACAAGAAATCTCACAAGGAATCCCACCAGGACTCTCTTTAGGAAAGCATGACTCGAAGCGGGCTCGCTTAATCACTTGCTTTCCGTGGCTGAACGTTAATGGAAGAAAAGTGATCTCTTGCGACCTTTGCCCGCTTGAAGAGCGCTTCCAGTTCTCCCATTCTCCCTTCCGCGATCAGGGTTCGAATCTCAGTCAGTTCATCCATATACTTGTCCATAATATCCAGCACTTCCTCACCATTGGCATCAAAAATATCCCGCCACATTACCGGATCTGAGGCTGCGATACGGGAGAAGTCCCTGAAACCACCAGCGGCATATTCAAATATTTCCAGGGAATCCCCCTGGACAGAAAGGGTATCCACCAGCGCATATGCCAGCAAGTGAGGTAAGTGGCTCGTCTGGGCAAATACACTATCGTGATGCCCCGCAGACATCCGAATTACCCTTGCCCCGAGGCACTGCCACATTTCTTCCACTGAATTAATGGCACCCTCATCGGTAGAGGCTGCTGGCGTTAGGATAACCTTGTGATTTTCAAACAGGTTGGGATCGGCCGCTTCAACTCCATGTTGCTCTGAGCCGGCGATGGGGTGACCCGGCACGAGGTTTGCCGGCGATTCTCCAAAAATCTCCTCACCTGCTTTCAAAACAGGGGACTTTACGCTGCCAACATCGGTGATAATCGCAGTGACATCTTTCAGCTGGGCAAGGGATGCTGCAATAGACCGTACTGGTACCGCGAGCACCAGCAAGCCGCTCCCTTCTGCACAATTCGCAATGGATGTGGCTTTCTCATCAATTATCGAGCGACTTAGACCGAATTCCAATGACTCCGCATCGGTGTCGTAGGCAGATATTCGATCCACGAATCCTCTTTTCTTTAATCCCAGAGCGACTGAAGCACCGACCAGACCCAAACCGACAATGGATATTTTATCGAATGCTGCGCTCATAGGACTTTTTCCAGCGCTTCAACAAGTCGCCTGTTTTCATCTTCTGTCCCCACCGTCACTCGCAGGTGATTGGGCAATTCATATATGCCAATGGGTCTGACAATGACGCCTTCGTGCAGCAAACTATCGTATATGGGCATCGCATCACGACTAAAATTGATGGTGAGGAAGTTTGCCACCGACGGGATATAGCCCAGACCAAGCCTTTTACACTCCTGCCCAAGGTAGCTAAGCCCTTTGTTATTCAGTTCTACGGATCGCCTGACGTGGGCCTGATCATCAAGCGCAGTGAGTGCAGCGGCTAGCGACATCGCATTAACATTAAATGGCTGGCGAACCCTATTCATCAAATCAGCAATATCCGGATTACTCACTGCGTACCCTATTCGTAGCGCCGCAAGGCCATAGGCCTTGGAGAATGTCCTGGTCACAACCAGGTTAGGATAGTGCTTACACAATGAGATTCCATCCGGGTACTCCGCTTCCTCAACGTATTCGAAGTAGGCTTCATCAAGCACCACCAGCACATCCTCACGAACCTGATCAAGAAATTCAGTCAACAACTTTTGGCGCACCCATGTGCCGGTTGGGTTGTTGGGGTTGGCAATAAATACCATCCGTGTCTTTTCGCCAATAGCATCAAGGGTTGCGCCAAGATCCTGAGAATGGTTTTTCGCTGGAATTACCTTCAAGCCCGCCCCGATAGCCCTGGTTACCAGCGGATAAACAACAAAGGAATGTTGTGACACTATCGACTCGTTATCCGCAGACAAATACACTCTTGCCAGCAATTCCAGGACATCATTGGAACCATTGCCAATAGTAAGTTGTTCAGTACCAACCCCCAGGAACTCACTTAACTTGTTCTTCAGTAGATAGGCGCTGCCATCAGGATAACGGGCGACTTCGCTGAGCGCTGACTGAATACTTGAGTGAACAGTTGGACTCGCTCCTAGTGGGTTTTCATTGCTGGCAAGCTTGATGACATTGCTCAGACCCAGTTCCCTCTCCAGTTCTTCAACGGGTTTGCCCGGCATATAAGGTTGCAGTTCCCTTATGCCTGGAGAAGCAAGATTGATAAAATCTGCCATATACATAGCCTATATCAGTTCAATTGACTATTCTTTTGGGATCATAGCGACAGCTTAGCTGCCCTGTCCTTTTGATCAGGACCACTTATCAAGGCGGCTGGCCAAGACTGCGCATCAAGCACCGTTTATCAAGACTTTTTATCAAGATAAGGTCCGCGGGTAGCTGCCAAGCATCTTGACTTCGAGCGCATCCTTATCAATTTCATCCAACACTGTCTTGACCACCTGGTCTTCCCGGTGTCCTTCAAAATCAATGAAAAAGACATAGGACCACATACCGGTCTTGGAGGGCCTGGTTTCAATGGAGGTTAACGAAACATCATGTCGGTCAAAGGGCTCGAGTAATTTAAACAGGGCCCCTGGCTGGTTATGAGTCGATACCATTATAGATGTCTTGTCGCTGCCGCTGACCCCAACATCATCCCGACCTACCACTAAGAAACGCGTGGTGTTGTCCGACTGATCTTCAATCTTCTTGGACAAAATGCGTAAACCATAGATTTCAGCCGCGATTTCCCCGGCAATGGCAGCCGCGCCCTTTTCTTCCAGTAATTTTCGTGCCGCTTCAGCGTTACTGGTGGTCGTTATATTCGGCGTATCCGGGTAGTGACTGTCAAGCCAGCCCCTGCATTGCCCAAGCGTTTGCTGATGGGAATAGATCCGTTCGATCCTTGTTTCATCCGTGTCCTGAGCGATCATAAGATGGTGGTGCACCCGCAATTCAACTTCACCGCATATTTGCAGCGAGGAACTAAGGAAGTTATCCAGTGTGTGGCTGATGACACCCTCAGACGAATTCTCAACCGGCACCACGCCATAGTTGCAGTTTTCCGAAGCGACCTCCCTGAACACATCATCCACTGTGACCATGGGCAAACCGACAACGGAATCACCAAACTGTTTCAATGTTGCCAGTTGGGTGAAGGTACCTTCGGGGCCAAGATATGCAACTTCCAGGGGCTTTTCCAGAGCGAGGCACGCTGACATAATCTGCCTGTACACTTGGGTAATCTTTTCGCTACTCAGGGGACCTTCACTGAGCTCCGTCATTCGACGCAATACCTGCGCTTCACGCTCCGGTCTATAATACACGGGGTCAACACCTTCAGAATCGAGCTTCTTAACGTCTGCCACCTGCACAGCACACTCGGCACGCTCATTCAGGCATTTCAAGATTTCTTCGTCCAGTTGATCGATCCGCTGGCGAAGTTTGGCTAGTTCCTGTGCGTTATTAGACATCGAGCGGGCTAGTTCCTTTCTAAGTGATTGTTTTGTAGATCTAACACTGTCGTTGTGTTGTAACCCGTTGTCAATTTTTTCTACTTATGGACAGGATCTAGCTAGTTCTTGTCCGTCTTTAGACATCGAGCAGGTGTCCTAGGCGGCCCCTCGGCCGGGCACCCCTTCCTTCAAAGTGATTGTTTTCTGGATCTAACACGATTGTCGCATTGCAACCCTTCGTTAGTTTTCCTAATTGTCGGGAGTCTCGTCACTAATAGTCCCGTCAGCAATAGCCTCATCATCAACTATATCACTACTGTTCTCTGGTTCCTGGACCCGCGCCAATCCAACCAGGTGCTCACCACCGGCAAGATTAATAAGCCGAACGCCCTGGGTATTCCTCCCCAGCAGCGAAACTTCATCAATTCTAGTCCTGACCAGTGTGCCCTGATCACTGATAAGAAACACTTCATCACCCGGAAATACCTGGGTAGCGCCAACCATGTCACCGTTTCTTGCAGAGAGTTTCAAACCAATGACTCCCTGCCCGCCACGGCCAATAACCGAAAAATCCTCGACTTGACTGCGCTTACCATAACCATTGTGACTCGCGATCAATAGCTGGCCATCTGTTTCTGGAATAATCAGAGAAATGACTTTTTCACCCGTCTTCAGTTTGATCCCCCGGACACCGCGGGCTGTTCTGCCCATGGCACGAACATCAGACTCCTTAAAGCGGATAACTTTTCCACCGCTGCCAAACAGCATCACATCCTTGGAACCATCGGTGACCGAAACGCCAACCAGTGTATTGCCCTCTTCCAGTTCAATCGCGATCAGACCTGTGCTTCGCTGCCTTGAAAAATCCATGAGGGATGTTTTCTTGACGGTACCATTTGAAGTTGCCATGAATATGAACTGGTCATCCCGGTATTCATGTATGGGCAACATGGCCGTTATTCGTTCCTCCTCACCAAGAGGAAGTATATTGACGACGGGCCGGCCGCGGGCCGTCCTGCTGGCGGGCGGAATCTGGAATACACGCAACCAATAGACCTTGCCGACATTGGTGAAACACAAAATCGTATCGTGAGTGTTGGCCACCATAAGACGCTCAATGTAGTCTTCCTCCTTGACACTGCTCGCCATCTTGCCACGCCCGCCACGTCTCTGAGCCTGGTAGGTATCAATCGGCTGGGTCTTGGCATAGCCTCCATTTGACAGGGTGACCACCATATCCTGCTCGGAGATCAAGTCTTCCATGGTCAGATCTTCCTGGGATTCTATGATCTCCGTCAGGCGCTCATCCCCATACTCGTTACGAATTTCTATTAACTCTTCCCGAATAATCTGCATCAGTCGGGCCGGGTCATTGAGTATTTCCAGCAATTCACTGATGGTGTCTATGATCTCCCTGTACTCTTCGAGTAGCTTCCCCTGTTCGAGCCCGGTGAGACGATTCAGTCGCATCTCCAGGATCGCCTGAGCCTGCTCCGGGGAAAGATAGTAGTTGCCGTCATCTTTCAGGCCATACTTGGCATCCAGTTCTTCCGGTTTCGCTGCATCCGGCCCCGCCTTTTCCAGCATCTGACTGACGTTTTCAGATTTCCAGGGTTCAGCGACCAGCCTTTCCCGGGCTTCCTGGGCATTGGCCGAATTCTTGATAAGCGCTATTACCGGATCAATATTCGATAGGGCGACGGCGAGCCCTTCCAGAACATGTCCCCTTGCCCTCGCCTTCTTTAGCAGGTAAACGGTGCGACGGGTAACCACGCGCCGACGGTGCAAAACAAAGTGCTCAAGCACCTGCTTCAGGTTGAGGATCTTGGGCTCATTTTCTACTAGGGCAACAATGTTGATGCCGAACACGTTCTGTAACTGGGTCTGGGCATAAAGGTTGTTGAGTACAACATCGCCCACCTCACCACGCCTGAGTTCGATCACTATTCTCGTATCGGTAGCAGATTCATCACGCAACTCCGTGATCCCCTCAATTTTCTTGTCTTTCACCAGTTCGGCAATTTTTTCGAGGAGCCTGGCACGATTCACCTGGTAAGGAATTTCTTTGATGATGATCGTCTGTTTGCCGTTTTTTTCGTTCTCTTCGATATCACACCGGGCACGGACCTTTATACGACCTCGACCCGTCCTGTATGCCTGTACGATGCCGCCACGACCGTTGATGATCGCCGCGGTTGGAAAATCAGGGCCCTGCACATACTCCATCAACCCATCGACATCCAGGTCAGGATTATCAATCAGAGCGAGACAGGCGTTGACAACTTCGGTCAGATTATGTGGCGGTATATTTGTCGCCATGCCAACAGCGATACCACTTGATCCATTGACCAGCAGATTGGGGACCCGCGACGGCAATACTTCAGGCATCTGAATAGTGCCGTCATAGTTATCAACGAAGTCTACCGTCTCCTTGTCGAGATCAGCCAGCAACTCATGGGCGATCTTCTGCATGCGGATTTCGGTGTATCGCATAGCTGCAGCATTATCGCCATCCAGAGAGCCAAAATTTCCCTGACCATCAACAAGCGTGTAGCGCATACTAAAATTCTGCGCCATGCGCACGATAGTATGGTAGGCCGCATTGTCACCATGGGGGTGATACTTACCGATGACATCACCAACAATCCTCGCGGACTTCATGTATGGACGGTTGAAGGCATTGTTCAGATCATTCATTGCGAACAACACCCTTCGATGCACGGGCTTCAGACCATCGCGAACATCCGGCAGAGCTCGGCCGACGATGACGCTCATTGCGTAGTCAAGATACGACTGACGCAATTCATCTTCAATATTGATGGTAGTTATATGACTGTCAAAATCGGACATGTATCGCTACTTCAGTTACGCAGGCGCCCCCCGGGTGCAATCTGGGCTCGTGCCAGTATGCATAAAGAAAAATGGTAATTGGGAGTTTCAAGCAAGGTAGAAATTATACCACGTTATAGTGATTCAAGCCCACATAAACACGCATCTTTTTGCCCAATGGTGCTGCTATAAGTTATTGATATTACACTATTATTTATTCGCTCTCGAAAGACGTGACGTGACCAGGTCGCAACCGGTCAGAGAACATCAAAATTCGTCTTGGAATCAATAAATCTCACGGCAGGTTCCTGCGGTATACTGCCATCTCATTTTCGCAACCTACGGTAGTTGTATGGCCTCCTCCACCAGTGAATTCCTGATCACTGCACGCTGGATCGTACCTGTTGTCCCCGAGGGCTTGGTGCTTAAAAATCACGCCCTGGTGATCAAGGAAAGCATCATCAAGGATCTATTGCCGGTTACCTTGGCGAAAGAGCAATACCCAAATGCTACTGCAGTTGATCTCCCGCAGCACATGTTGACCGCAGGATTGGTGAATACCCATGGCCATGCAGCCATGTCACTGCTACGCGGATATGCGGATGATCGAGAATTGATGGACTGGCTGAGCAACCATATCTGGCCGGTAGAAATGAAACTGGTTGATTACGATTTCGTTAAAGATGGCTCGACGTTAGCCGTCGCGGAAATGATAAGCACCGGCACCACCTGCGCAGCAGATACCTATTTTTTCCCTGAAGCGGTTGCTGAAGCCTTTACTGAAAACAAGTTTCGCGGTCAGGTCGCAACACCAATCATTCAATTTCCCAATGCCTGGGCTGAGAACGAAGGTCAGCATATTCAAAAGGGACTTGAATTCGGTGACAGCATCAAGGATAACGATCTCATTTCGACCGCTTTCGCACCCCACTCGCCCTACACAGTTACTGACAAGGCACTCGAACAGGTTCGAATACATACTGAAGCGCTGAGCTTGCCCGTGCACCTCCACCTTCACGAAACACTGGATGAAGTCGAGGGTGCGGTTGCTAAAACCGGCAAGAGACCTATTCAACGAATGCATGAGCTTGGGCTGATATCAGAATCACTGCAAACCGTTCATATGACTCAACTGATAGAACAGGACTTTGAACTGTTGGCGGACAAGGGCGTTCACCTCGCCCACTGTCCTGAATCCAATATGAAACTTGCCAGTGGGTTTTGCCCCATAGAAATGCTGAAGAAAAATGGCGTCAATGTAGCAGTTGGTACTGATGGCGCTGCCAGCAACAATAACCTGGACATGCTGGAGGAGACCCGGTCAGCAGCACTGCTTTCAAAGGCGGTTAGCGCTGATGCAACTAGCGTCAATGCCTTCGAGGCTCTCTCCATGGCGACGATAAACGGCGCCAGGCTGCTTGGGCTCGACAGTAAAATCGGCAGCCTGCAAAAGGGCAAACAGGCAGATATCATTGCAGTAGACCTGTCCGGGATTAATTTTCAGCCCATCCATCACCCCGTTTCGCAACTCATCTATACGACCAGCGGACACCAAGTAAGTCATACCTGGATTGGCGGGGAGTTACTTTACGCCAACAATCAATTGACCCAGTTAGATGAACCAAGACTCAGGGCAGTAGTCGAAGAGTGGCGCCAGAAAATCGAGAAGGTCTCATGAGTAGCACTGGATCGGACAAGCAGCCTGCAAACACGGCTAATGTCGACGCAAGGGAAATCGCCAAGTTTGAAGAGATCGCACGAAAATGGTGGGATAAGGAAAGTGACTTCAAAACGCTTCACGATATAAATCCGCTGCGACTTTCCTATATTACTGACCGTGTTGACTTGTCGGACAAGCGCGTACTGGATGTTGGCTGTGGGGGCGGAATCCTGTCCGAGTCAATGGCAGACCTGGGGGCCCATGTGACTGGTATCGACATGGGAGAGACACCGTTGAGTGTCGCCAAACTCCATCTCCATGAATCAAATTTAAGTATCGACTATCAACAATCCACCATTGAGGAGATTGCAGATTCTGATATCGAGCGATTCGATGTCATAACCTGCCTCGAAATGCTGGAACATGTACCGGACCCCTGCTCCGTCATCAGTGCTTGCAAAAAGCTGCTAAAGCCCGGCGGTCACCTTTTCCTGTCCACCATCAACCGCAACCCCAGATCCTACCTGTTTGCAGTCGTCGGCGCAGAATATCTGTTGAAGCTCTTACCGCAAGGCACCCATGACTTCGCCAAGTTCCTCAAACCTTCTGAGATATCTGCCTGGCTTCGGCAACATGACCTTAGTCTGATGGACATCACGGGCATGACCTACAACCCCTTTATGGGAACCTTTCGCCTGTCCGGGAATGTGGACGTAAATTACCTGGTTCATGCAACCAGTTGATCAGGACTTCTCTTTGGAACTGGCAAATTCAGTAGACATGCGATAGAGCTCTTTGGATTCCGTGAAATTCAGCTCCCTGTAATGGCCTGCCTTGATCGCGGATGGAATAAAAAGGCCGCCAAAACGGACTCTTTTCAGCCGGCTGACCGTCAATTCCTGGGACTCCCAGAGTCTACGGACTTCCCTGTTGCGGCCCTCCATCAAGACAACGTAGTACCACTGATTGGCGCTGCCTTCTCCCTCACCTTTCCGGATATCACTGAAGGAAGCCACACCATCTTCAAGCAGCACGCCTTCTTTCATATGCTTTAGCTTTTCATCCGTGACATCACCAAGCACACGAACCGCATATTCACGCTCGATATTGGAAGATGGATGCATCAGGCGATTTGCCAGGTCGCCATCCGTCGTAAGCAGCAGCAGTCCGCTAGTATTGAAATCCAGACGACCGACAGCAACCCAGCGCTGATTCTTGATTCTGGGTAAATTCTTGAACACCGATGGTCGCCCCTCAGGGTCATCCCGGGAACAGATTTCACCGGTAGGCTTGTTGTACAACAAAACCCGGTGCTTTACCTCTTTCTGGCTAAGTACTCGACCATCAACGACAATTCGATCTTCAACTGTAACACGATCGCCTTGAGTCGCTGTTTTGCCATTTACCCTTACCCGCCCGGCGACGATCCACTGTTCCATAACGCGCCTGCTGCCTAGGCCATGACTGGCGAGCACTTTCTGCAGTTTATTGGACTGGGCATGTGTCGGAGGAGGCTTGGGCATATCTAGCTACGGCTTCTCATTAAAGGAGGGACTGCTAAGCCGGTCTAGGATTCCAGATCGGTATCAGCAGCAGGTGATTCACCGGAATCCCTAAGCGCTTCATCGTCTGGCGAGACATTGTCCGGCGAACCATTGTCGTCGGGGACATCACTATTTGGTGAGTCGCCGGCAAAGGCAGCGTCCAATATTTGGTCAGGGACAGTGCTTACCAGCGTCTGGATATCCAGTGATGAATCTTCATCAGCCTCATCATCTTCCCCGTCTTCATCATCTTCCCCATCTTGATCAAACAGGTTTCGTATGTTGTCCTGAATGGCATTTACCTGCTCTGTGACCTTATCCAAGTCAGAATCTTCAATACCGCTGGTCTCACCGAGGTCATCTATACCAAGTTCAAGGGTTCGAGCCTCAACAATACCACCTTCCAGGTCAAGTTCTTCAGTCCCCTGGGTGAGGTCTTTAATCTCTGACAGGGTTGGTAAGGCCTCAAGACTATCGAGGTCAAAATAGTCCAGGAAGGTTTTGGTCGTTGCGTAGATGGCTGGACGACCGGGCACGTCCCGATGGCCCACGACTCTCACCCACTCTCTTTCAAGCAGGGAGCGCATAATGTTCGTAGATACGGCAACACCGCGAATGTCTTCAATATCGCCACGAGTAATGGGCTGTTTGTAGGCGATTAATGCCAGTGTTTCCAGTAGTGCACGTGAATACCTTGGAGGCCTTTCTTCCCAGAGACGGCCAACCCACTCCGCATACTCCCGACGTACCTGGAAACGGTATCCAGAAGCAACTTCTTTCAACTGGAAACCCCGGCCTTCGCAATCCGATTCGATCTCGCTCAATACTTCCTTAACATCCGCTCGCGCCGGTTGGTCTTTGTCAAACAGCGAAATCATTTGATCAATGCTCAGGGGCTGGTCTGCAGCCATGATTGCGCCTTCAACAATTTGCTTCAACTCAGTCATTAGTCTTCATCTTCATATTTTATAGTGGCATCCGAACTTGCTGACCGAGCCTTAACATGAATCGGCGCGAAGGGGTCTGCCTGTACAATTTCAATCAGAGATTCCTTGATCAGCTCCATCATGGCGATGAAGGTCACTATAAGTCCCGTCCTGCCTTCCTCTAGATCGAACAAGGCAATGAAGGGAACAAACTGATCACCGGATGCAGAAACTTTTCCGAGGATCTGAGACATTCGCTCCCTGGTCGACAACGGTTCAAGCTGCACGTGGTGACTGGAATAACTCTCCGCTCTTTTCAAAACCTGCGCCAATACAACCAGCATTTCCTGCAACTGAACTTCAGGCAAGGGCTTTTCCTGATTCATCACCGGTGCATCAGCGCCGGCTACCCAGTAATCACGATTCATTCTGGGCAATTCGTTTATATCCATTGCAGCGGTCTTGAATCTCTCATATTCCTGCAGACGGCGAATCAACTCCGCTCTCGGATCCTCTTCATCTTCCACACCTTCCACTAGCCGTGGCAGCAGCATCCTTGACTTTACCTCAGCCAATACCGCGGCCATAACCAGATATTCTGCTGCCAGCTCAAACTGAATATCCGACATAAGATCTATATATTCCATGTATTGACGCGTAATTTCTGCAACCTCAATTTCAAGGATATCGAGGTTCTGACGCCTTATCAGGTATAAAAGAAGGTCAAGTGGCCCCTCAAAAGCTTCCAGGATCACTTCGAGGGCATCCGGGGGAATATATAAATCCAGCGGAATCTGGGTCATGGGTGTGCCATCAACGACCGCAAATGGCATTTCACTCTGTTTTGCCCCGGCGTCTCTTTCCGCTTCTTTGATTGGCTCTTCCATTGCTTTACCTTTTTGTCTGGCTTTACCTTCTATCTAGCTTTATCTCTTACTCTGGCTTTATCTCTTACCTATAGTCCAGCCCCATGGCCGATCTTACTTCCTCCAGAGTTGACCTGGCTATCGTTCTCGCCCGTTCACACCCTTCAGCAACGATACTTTTAACCAGGTCCGGATTCTCCTCATATTGCCTTGCACGCTCACGGATGGGCTGAAGTTCCTCCAGCACCTTTTCGACCACGGGCTTCTTGCAATCAACACAGCCAATTCCGGCGGTGGTACAACCTTCCCGCACCCAGTTCCTTGTTTCATCATCGGAGTAGATTTTGTGCAGCTCGAATACAGGACATATCGTAGGGTCTCCAGGATCATCACGTTTTACCCTTGCCGGATCAGTGGTCATGATCCTTATTTTCTTCTCAACAGATTCTGGATCTTCTCGCAAAGCAATGGTGTTGCCATAGGATTTCGACATCTTCTTGCCGTCCAGTCCTGGCATAACGGACACTTCAGTTAATAGTGATTCTGGCTCGGGTAAAATTACCTTGCCGCCACCTTCTAGATAACCAAACAGGCGGTCCCGATCACCGAGGGACACATTCTGCTGCTCAGATATTATCGCCTGGGCCTCTTCCAACGCTTCCCTGTTACCCTGCTCCAAATAGTCTCGGCGCAGAGACTTGTATATTTTGGCATTCTTGCGGCCCAGCTTTTTTATTGCCTCCTTTGCCAAATCCTCAAATCCGGGGGTTTTGCCATAGATATGGTTAAACCTGCGGGCTATTTCCCTGGTCATTTCGACGTGCGGCACCTGGTCAGCCCCAACCGGGACGTTGCCAGCCTGATAAATGAGGATGTCCGCGCTTTGCAGTACCGGATACCCAAGAAAGCCATAGGTCGCCAGGTCACGGTCATTGGAATTGGCCATCAGGTCCTTGTAGGATGGTACGCGCTCTACCCAGCTCAGTGGCGTAATCATGGAGAGCAGCAGGTGCAGCTCCGCGTGTTCCGGTACGCGGGACTGGATAAACAGGGTTGCTGAACCAGGGTTAACGCCAGATGCCAGCCAGTCAATCACCATTTGCCAGACACTGTCTTCGATGACTTCCGACTCTTCATAGTGGGTTGTCAGCGCATGCCAGTCTGCGACGAAGAACATGCAGTCATATTCATGCTGCAAGCGAATCCAGTTTTTGAGAACACCACGGTATTGGCCCAGGTGCAGCCGCCCGGTGGGGCGCATTCCAGACAACACCCTTTTTTGCGCTTCAATAAGACTCAATTAGATACCCATTGCTTTTCAGAAAACATGATCGAAGTGATCAACAAAAATAACAAGGAATTGGAAGAAGACTTGTTTCTCATATAACCAAGACGGTTTTGCTGACGATTATACTCGCCGGGAATGCTGATGTCTCTGTTGAGTCACCATCAGGCAGCAAACAAATCCGGATCACCACGACCCGCCCTCGCAATAACCGGATAGCCATCCTCCAAGTTGACCACGGTGGTCGGTTCCATGCCGCAAAAGCCACCATCAATAACCAGGTCCAGTTGATGCTCCAACTGGTCCCGAATTTCCAGGGGATCGGTCATGGGGTAGTCAGCGCCTGGCAATATCAGCGTGCTACTCATCAAGGGTTCCCCCATGGAGGACAGTAGCGCGTCACAGATCGAATTTTCCGGCACTCGAAGGCCTATGGTTTTCCGCTTCGCATGTACCAGCCGCCTTGGAACTTCCCTGGTTGCAGGAAGGATGAAGGTATAGGGTCCAGGGGTCGCCGCCTTGATCAGCCTGTAGGCACTGTTGTTTACCTTCGCGTATGTACCAAGGTCGGACAGATCACGGCAGACCAGTGTAAAGGCGTGGCGTTCGTCCAAACGTCTTATCTGGCGGATTCTCTGTAGCGCGCGTTTATCACCAATATGACAGCCGAGGGCATACGCTGAGTCCGTCGGGTAGGCGATGACACCACCCGCCTTCACTATTTCGGTTGCCTGATTGATCAATCGAAGTTGCGGATTTTCCGGGTGAATTCTGAAGAACTGGCTCATTGAAGGCCACAGACCAAAAAGGTGTCTATTTTAGCTGATTCGTCTCCGAATTCTACTGCCATCTGGGCAACCCTGACCTGTGGCTTCAAGGCTTTCCCTCTCTGTAACCTGTTCACGACCCAATTCACGATCTTATTCACGATCTACCGCATCTTCTTGATTTACCGCGGGGGCATGGGAAAACCGAACTTTCCACCAACAAAACTGATTTCAAATCAATATGTCTAGCATTCAAAAATGCATTATCATCAGGCGCTCTATTTCCAGTGAAACGAGCCGATGAAACAATTCATTGAATTCATACCCGTTCTTTTGTTTGTGGTGGTGTATTTCACCACACGGGATATTTATATCAGTACCGGTGTACTCATGGCCGGCATCTGCTTTCAGGTCGCCTATGAGTTTATCCGTTTCCGTAAAGTTGAAAAGAAGACCACTGTAATCTTCTGGGTAGCCATGTTGTTCGGTGGAGCAACCCTGGCGTTTCGTAACCAGGAATTCATCCAGTGGAAGCCTACTATCGTCAATTGGCTGTTTTGTGTGGCCTTACTGATGAGTCAACTCATCTCCGGCGACAATCTCATCAAGAAAATGCTGTCTGAGCAGCTGACTTTGCCCGACCTGGTTTGGCGCAACCTGGCGCTGGGCTGGTCCCTCGGGTTCTTCCTGGCTGGCGGCCTGAATCTGGTCATCGCCTACAATTTCAGCCTCGATTTTTGGGTCACCTATAAACTCGTAGGTGGTATCGCCATCAGCCTTATCTATATGATAGTCACCATGGTCTACCTCATTAAGGGCGGCTACATCCAGGATGATCCCCCACCGGTCCCCGAGGCTGAATAGTAAATGTTGTATGCAATCATAAGTACAGATATCAAAAACTCGACGCCACTTCGCCAGCAGGCGCGTCCAAAACACCTGCAGCGGCTGGAAGCCCTCAAGAGTGAGGGCAGGCTCATCCTGGCAGGACCGCACCCGATGATCGATAGTGACGACCCGCAGGCGTCCAGTTTCAGCGGTAGCCTGGTGGTTGCTGAATTCAGCTCCCAGAATGACGCTCAAAGCTGGGCTGACCATGATCCCTATGTGGAAGCCGGTGTCTATGCCGATGTTGTCGTGAAACCCTTCAAAAAGGTGCTCCCCTGAAATATTTCAGCATCACTCTTTTGATTCTTGGCCTCGCTCATTCCCTGGCGGCGGATACCGTTTATGTTCGGGATACTATTTATGTTCCCCTCCGCGGCGGCCAATCGGCCGAGCACCGCATTCTTCACCGGGGAATACGCAGTGGCACAGCACTCGAGCGTATACAAACAAACGATGACAGTGGATACACGCAAGTGAAGATGGAAAGCGGCGGCCTCGAGGGCTGGATCCAGTCGCAATATCTGGTGGACGAACCCATTGCGCGAGTCCGGCTGAAGCAAACCGAAGGCCGGTTGTTAGATTTGGAGGCCAGTTACCAGAAAAAATTGCTCATCCAACAGGACATTGAAACAAAACAGATTGAATTGTCGGATTCAAATGAAACATTGCAAACCAAAAATGACATCCTGACAGAGGAACTCACTAACCTCACCCAACTGGCAGCCAATGTAATCGCCATCGATGAGGAGAATAAGCAGCTTCGAGACGAGCAAACTAAACTGGTCGAGCAAATGGATGCGGTGTCGGTAGCAAACCAGGAATTACAGAGTAGTACTGACCAGCAATGGTTCCTGCGAGGCGCAGGCACCATTTTGATCGGCCTCTTAGTCGGCTTCTGGCTTTCAAGGCGCATCTACCACAAGCACGGCAGCGGTGGCTGGTCCTGATGTCGGTAAAACTCAGCGTTAACCTGAACAAGGTAGCCCTCATTCGCAATTCACGGGATACGACGATCCCGAGTGTCACCGAAGCTGCAATTACCTGTATCGAAAGTGGTGCGCAGGGAATAACGGTGCACCCCAGGCCCGACATGCGTCATATTCGCCCATCAGATGTCTATGACCTGGCTGAACTGTTGACCAGAAAGGTATACCAGGATATCGAATTCAACATCGAGGGCAACCCCTATGCGGGACCTGAAGACAATGGTTATCCGGGATTTATGGAACTGGTTCAGGAGGTCTGCCCCGATCAATGTACGCTGGTACCAGACGACCCATATCAGCTCACATCAGACCATGGCTGGAACCTGTCCGGTGAGTCCAACCAGCTCAACCCCAGGGTTGAGGAACTGCAGCAGCAAAACATCAGGGTCAGCCTGTTCATTGACCCGATAGAGAAGCAAATTGAATTGGCTGCATTTCTGGGTGTAAACAGAATTGAATTCTACACCGGACCCTACGCAGATAGTTTTTCGAGCAAGGCGCAGGAACAGGTACTTGCTCCCTTTGCTAGATGCGGTGAGCTCGCTGAAAACCTCGCCCTTGGCATTAATGCCGGGCATGACTTGAACCTGAACAACCTTTCAACCTTCTGCACCGCAGTGTCTGCTTTGGCTGAGGTATCTATTGGCCACGCGATCATTACTGATGCGCTGTGGATGGGGCTTGGAACTGCAGTGAAAAAATATCGTGAAATTCTGGACCAGTTCCCCTGAGCCTCAAAGGGTAGTAAGCGCCCTGACACTAACTCTTTGAATACAAAAAGAAAAGATTGGAGACACTGGTCTGAGCCAGTATGATTGATTACTCCAATTTCACCCATTACATAGTACTTATCAATATGACACCAATTCTTAAGAACACTATTTTGTCCATCCTGATTGGCGCTTTTGCATTCATCGCCATCGGTTTAGTTCAGGAACACGTAATACGAGTCCCCGATTCCACTACCCGTATTGCAGAATTATTCATTATCATCGTCGCTGTTTTCGCTGCAGGCTTTGTCAATAGCTCCTCATCCATTACTGCGTCAACCAGTTCAGAATCAACCGATGAGGAGGACGGCACCGTTAAATGGTTTAACTTCAAGAAGGGCTATGGGTTTATCACCCGTGACCAGGGAGATGATGTATTCGTTCATTTCAGAAACATTGATGGCGATGGGCGCCGCTCATTGTCTGACGGCCAACGCGTCAGGTTTGTCGTTATACCGGGTGACAAGGGCTTACAGGCAGATCAGGTATCTACAATTTAGCCCGTGGCTGAATTATTCATGATTGGCCACCCAAGCCGAATCGAAGAAGTAACTGCTGACGAAAATCCTGTAGACCTCTTTCCATGTATGAATACCCTCGGTATTCATGTCGAAGCCAGAGCACAGTTATACAGCCTGTTAACCGGGGTTTTTCTTGATGACGCTATGCAGCTAGAACCGATGATGCAACAGCTGACAGAAGACGGTCCAAATATTCACCTCCTGGATTCATCACTGACCCGACAACTTGCAGATAGGGACGAAGATGACATCGAAGAACTCGTTGGCCTTTGGCTTGAATGCGAACCTATTGAAGCACTGGAGTTGGACGGTGAGGATCTAAGTGACTTCCTGTTTCAACTCGTACACTTTTGCAAAACCGCGACGCAGGGTGATGGACTGGGCGTTTATCTCTATAGCGATGGATAGGGCTTCCACCCTACTTACTTCCGACTCGCCTCATGAGAAATAAGAAGGAAGACTCAAAGCTTGTCTATTCAACGGACGGAGGCAACCTCTGTGGCGTCTGTGGCAGGAAACTCGCCAAATACCGATGCAGTGATGATAACGCACCCGTAACGGACGGTATTGTGAGGCTACAAAGGCAGGTAAAAGGAAGGAATGGAAAACCAGTAGTACTGGTTACTGGCCTGCCTTTAGCAGCATCTGAGCTCAAGCTTTTTGCCAAAAAACTCAAATCCAAATGTGGTGTTGGCGGTTCAATCAACGGCAGCACTATCATTATTCAGGGTGACAAGCGGGACCAATTGAAACAGGAACTACAGGCAATGGGCTACCAGGTGAAGCTAAGTGGCGGCTGACAGATCTCTGGTCGCGAGATACCGGAAGTAAATCGTGGGTAGCAGCTATCTTCTTGATTATGCGGAAATTGACTGGCAGCAACAGACCCCCTATTGCAGGCATCACGAGGACATCTATTGGAGCAGAGGCAACCCAGCCGGTGAAAAAGCGCATGTCTTTGTCGATCAGCATGGGCTTGAGAAGAGAGGCAGGAACGCATCACAATTTACAATTGTTGAAACAGGATTCGGATTCGGGAACAACTTCCTGTTAACGGCGAGCCGCTGGAAAAAGTTGAAGCCTAAGGGGGTACTCAACTACATCGCTATCGAAAACTCTCCAGTCAGCCCATCAGACCTATTGCACCATTACGAAATAGTCGATGTAGAGCATTCTGACTGGTTGCTGGAACACTACCCCCTCCCATTCAGAACCAGCTTTGTTTTGTGGTTCGAAAATAATATCAGGCTGTTACTGATTTTTGACGATGCTATTTCTGCACTAGGTAACCTCAGCGCGAAGGTTGACGCCTGGTATCTCGACGGGTTCAACCCCGCTAAGAATACTGACCTTTGGAACCCAAGGGTTTTTGGCCGAATACATGCCCAAAGCAAACCCGGTGCAACACTGAGCACCTACACTGTTGCAGGAAAGGTCAGAAAGGACCTGGAAAACGCAGGTTTTGAGATCAGCAAAGCCATGGGGTTTGGCTCAAAGGCGGAAATGCTGGTTGGCCGCAAACGAGGTCGCTGGGAAGCCACCAGAGTGACTGGACAGACTGCCGCGGTCATTGGTTCTGGTGTGGCGGGAATGGGCTGCGTTGAAGCGTTAAAAAGGCGAAATGTAGACGCCGAGCTAATCAGCTACCAGGATCCAAATGCAGCATCAAGTATCCCGCAATTAACCGTCTATCCACAGTTAGGTGCGCACAGGGAAAAGCAATATCAATTCTCATTAACTGCCAGTGCCTACACGCAACATCAAAACCCGCTTTTTCACCGAGGGACTCTGCGCTGGCATTCAACAAATTCGGTGCGCCAGAATAGAATGTTACGAATAGCGAAACAGTTCCCAGATGGGTTTATAAGCTGCAAGGATCAGAAGGAAATTCACTTTCTTCAATCAGGCTGGCTGTCCACAGCTGTGGAAGTGGAAGAAAATTTCCACCAGACGAAAGTCCGGAGCATCAATTTCAGTGAGAACCAATGGCAGGTCTTGGATGATGAATCAAACCTTATTACACAGGTTGATCACCTGGTTATCGCTGCCGGCATTCGTTCGTCAGCCCTCATCGATACTCCCTTGATTCCAGTCCGCGGACAAGCGCTGAAAGTTAGGTTGAACAAACAAATGTCCGACCTTATGGCTGGAGATCTAAACGTAATACCTGCGAGCGACCAGTTGGTGACCGTAGGCAGCACATTCGAGCATAACAGCATAGACCTGGAGCCCAGAAGTTCAGAGACCCTTTCATTGCTGGACTCCCTGAGGAATCTCCTGCCAGGCACATCGCCCGAAGCCATCGCAGTCTATGTCGGGATTCGAGCCGCTACCCGGGATCGCCTGCCACTGCTTGGCCTGGTTCCTGATCACCAAAGGCTATACCTGTGCACAGGATTCGGTTCACACGGCGGGACCCACTCGAGGCTTTGTGGAGAACATATCGCAAACCTGATCTGCGATGAGCCAACTGTGCTTAACCAGGCCCAACAAGCTATGTTGGCAGTTGATAGGTTTCAACTCAGAGACTCGCGCAAAGCTGGCCCACAAAACTCATGAGGGGCCAGGGCTGTTTATAATTCTGGGTCTAGTCGAATACCTGGGCATTGATAACCCCGTCGATGTTGAGAATGTCCTGCAGCAGGTCATCGGTAGGCTCGCTTTCAATATCGATGATATTGTAAGCGACATCTTCACGACTCTTGTTGAGCATATCAATCACGTTGATGTTGCGATCGGCCAGAATAGACAGAACCGAGCCTAATATCCTGGGCACATTCTTGTTTGCGAACGCCAGCCGATATCCCTCACCATTGCGATCCATCACCAGGCTCGGAAAGTTTACGGAATTTCTGATATTGCCATTCTCAAGGAAATCGATTACCTGATCGGCAACCATCACGGCACAGTTCTCTTCGGCTTCATCTGTACTTGCGCCCAGGTGGGGTATGGATATCACACCGGGTTTACCGATAAGGCCAGGAACGGGAAAGTCATTGATATATTGTGACAGTTTTCCACTATCCAGGGCCGTCAAAGTGTCTTCTGCTTCAACCAACTCGCCCCTGGCAAAATTCAACAGCACCGTTCCATCCTTGAAATAGCTCAATGCCTCGGCGTTGATCATGCCGCGAGTGGAGTCAAGAGCCGGCACGTGAAGTGTGACAATGTCAGAGCGAGAAAACAGCGCCTGCATGTTTCCCATTTTCTTTACCCGGCGAGAGATTCTCCAGGCAGCGTCAACCGACAATGCGGGGTCATAACCAAGCACCTCCATTCCCATCTGTATCGCCATTTCGGCAACCATGGATCCAATCGCCCCCAGGCCAAGAACGCCCAGGGTCTTACCTTTAAGTTCAGTACCCTTGTATTTCTTCTTACCGGCTTCAACCAGTTTGTTTAATTCACCCTTGTCCTGGTGATCCTGAAGACCATTAACATATTCTATACCCGGAATGATTCCTCGACAGGACAACAACAAACCTGACATTACCAGTTCTTTCACCGCATTGGCGTTGGCACCAGGCGTATTGAATACAACAATACCCTTGTCTGTGTAGCTCGAAACGGGAATATTATTGACACCGGCGCCCGCTCGACCAACTGCACGTAGGGCCGGTGTGACATCATCATCAGTTAATTTTTGACTTCTTACGAGAATCGCATCCGGATCTGGTATTTCCGAGCCTATCTCATATTCCTTTCGAGAAAACTTCTCTAATCCTTTTTCAGCTATGGCGTTAAGTGTGCGAATCTTGTGCATTCCAGGTCCAGTTGGTTTTAAAGGGTGCCAATTCTACACGGTGTCAGAAAATTATCTCGGTTTTTCGCTCACGTTAGACATTAACAATAGTCATACTCATACTCACGCTAGCGCACTAGTCTACCGAACTACACTACCGAACAATGAGACCGATACCGCCCCGCCTTGCATCACCACTGGCACGAATACCATTTCCAGATAACTCGACCGCATGCACACCCCCGAAAAAGAGATTGGAGCCTTGCCAGCTTACTATCCTGTCAACTTGCTTTTCGAGCTCAGCCAACACCGATTCTGGAAACCCCTTCTCAATATTCAACTCCCCGCCTTCAACATGAATACGCGGGCTATTTACCGCCTGCACCATGTCCATATCCAAGTCAACGATATTGCTGACCACCTGCAAAATTGCACTGCGAATCCGGTTCGACCCGCCGGAACCCAGACTGAACTTCTTGTCGTCCATGGTAAGAACCGTTGGCGCCATCATGGATGCCATCCTCCTGTTGGGCTGCCAGCGGCCAACCCCTCCAGGGTTGATATCCTCCTCACCCAACATGTTATTCAACATGAATCCACTGCCCTCAACCATAGCCCCACAGCCTTCGCCATTTGACAGGGTCATGGCAGCGATATTGCCCTTTGAGTCAGCGGTACTGATATGCGTGGTGCCACGAGTGCATGCAAACTCATCCTTTATCTCCTGCTGATATCGCCTGAGATAACTTGTGTTGAGAAGGTTCCCGGCATCAAACCTGCCACTATCGAGTGCATCCAGCCTGGCCTTCTGCGTAAGCATCATTGCTTTGGTCAATATGCCTAGATGAGAGCCCCCGGTTAAATCAGCAATCTGAACGGCTTCCATCAAATGTAGTGCAAAAGCGACTAATAGACCACCGAACGTCGGTGGTGGGTTGGTCAGTAGCCCCGCGGATCGATATTCGAAGGCTAAAGGATCCCTGAGAACAACCTCATAGGCATCAAGGTCATCCTGAGTGAGGTAGCCACCGTTGCCGCACACCTCGCCAATACTTCTGGCAACTTCACCAACATAGAAAAATCGCTCTCCCTCCTGCACCAGCCCCTCTATCGTATCCGCCAACTCTGGACGCCTGAATAGCTCCCCCTCCCGTGGTAAATTACCGATGATACCGACAAATGATTTTCGTGCTGATTCGGTAGCCCGATAGATAGGGGATACCACATCAAAAAGGTAGGCTTGCATCTCAGTAACGGTCGCTCCATGGCGGGCCTGCCGTATTGCGGGGCTGGCCAATTCAGCCAGGGGCAGGCTGCACAGATTCTCATAAATAGCAAAAACCCCCTTGACCATTCCCGGCGTCGCAGCACTGCCGGTACCTATATGAAATTCCTGGGTAACATCGCCAAAATCAGCATCGACCGGATAGAAATCGACCTTGTTTTGATGCTTATTTATGGGTGTCTGGACAAAGAAGTCATAGATCTGAGGTCGCTGGCTTGCCGGACATGCGAGCAAATAGCCACCACCTCCGAGGGATGCCAGAACCGGTTCGACGACACATGCGGATAATTGGGCTGCAACAATGGCATCAAATGCATTGCCGCCTTTTTGAAATACCTCCTCGGCCGCTTCAGCCACCTTTGGATGGCCACAGGCAATGCCGCCCCGTGTAGTATTCAATAGCTTGCAACCCTTTTCATCGAACCGTAAAACCCACCAAGAGAGGGGGACCCAATTCATTATCAGATCAAGCCGGCATCCTCAATGCAAGCACTGCCGCCAAAAAGCCCCGGCAAATAACAAGCTAGATTTCATCACCTCTACTTCGCAGCCAGACGGCAGCGGCGATAAAAGAACTTCCAACCAACAGGCCCGCCAAGGTGTCCGCCGACATCAACATAGGCAACAGATCTGCTATTTGCAGTTCTTGTTTCTGCGCGAAAGCGACCGGTGAGATGTGGTCAGTGAACCATTCCGAGGCCCTTGTATCACCCGATATGACTCGTTCAAGTACGGCAAAAACAACAGGGCCTCCTATAATCCATGCCAGGGGAACACTGCCGACCCACGCGGAGACTAAAATTATCCACCCATAAAGCGGCAGGCTCCAGATGACCTGGAATAGCAAATGGGCGATCAGTGTAAACCAACTGCTCAGAAGATTTGCAGGCTCCCATAGTACTTCCCATATAGAAGCCTCCTGGCCGAATGCCGCAAGTGAACTGATTGTCAGAAACACTACCTGGACACAGAGCACACAAACCATATAGACCACAGGCACCACAATCAGGCCAGATACCAGCTTCGACAGCACAGTGTTTGTGTCTGACACGGGCATTGATTTCCAGAAAAGGATACTGCGGTCTTTTCTGTCCTCATAGAGTGATCCAATCAGGTAGAAAACCACGACTACCCAGAGTATCGCCAGCAACGGTCCCGCTAACCCATGGAGAATCTGATAAACGGTATGCTCCCGTACATCTGAGGGCAAACTTGCGAGCCTTGAAAACAGGAAGCCAAAAGCTTCATTTACCCCCGCTGGATCTGAAACCATTTCTTGGGAATGTTCATCACCACCGATTTGAATATGGGCCTTGATACCCACGACATCAACGGCAAAATATACACCTGCCATCAGCAAGATCATGAAACCGGCCGTCACACGTGGCAGCACGATGAAGGTATTGCGGTTTTCCCAGAATTCTCTCTTCAATAGGATTGGAAATTGTTTCATGGTCTTATCCCTTTTGCATCTTGGCAACGAATAAATCTGCCACACTCGGTGTATGAACCTCGCCGAAATTACCCAGCGTGTCGGTCGAAACATCTTCAAAAATCATGCTTCGCTTGCCGAGGATTTCACGACTATGAATCGGAGAATGCTTCAACGCCTGTTCAATATTATCCGGTCCAACCAATACCTCGCTGTACAAGCCAGGAAGCTCCTCCATAGAACAGCTAAGAACGATCTCCCCCTCATCGATAAATATCAGGTGAGTAAGCAGGGATTCAATTTCCTCAACCTGGTGAGTACTGATCACGATGCTGGTACTGTGATCAAAGTAGTCATTCAGGAGACGCTCATAGAATGATTTGCGATAGAGGATATCGAGACCTAGCGTGGGCTCATCCAGGACCAGAAGATCAACCTCAATAGCCATCACCAGGGCAAGGTGTAATTGAGTAACCATTCCCTTCGACAATTGCCTCACTTTCTGTGAATGAGATATTTTGGTTTTCAATAGCAAACTCTCAGCCTTATCACGATTAAACCCATCGTGGACGCCTTCGATATAGTCAATTGCATGCTTAACTTTCAACCATCGCGGCAGCACACCCACATCGGCAATAAAACAAACCCGCTTCATAAGCTCATGGCGACTCCGCCTTGGGTCCATGCCCAGGACTTCAAGTTCTCCATCAAACCGGGTGAGTCCGAGCAAGGACTTAAGCGTGGTAGTTTTACCGGCACCATTAGGGCCAATCAAACCAACGATAGAACCCGGCTCAATATTGAAGGTCACATCACGTAGGGCTTGAAAATCACCGTAACGCTTGGATAACCCCCTCGCACTGACAACAGCAGTCATTTCACACTCCCTTCTTCCAACAATTCTTCAACCGACAAACCCAGTCGCGCTATCTTCCCAACCAACCGCGGCCATTCCTCCATTAGAAATAGCCTTTTCTCATCCTGTGCCAGTTTTTCCGTGGCACCCATCATCACATACATACCGAGCCCCCTTTTCTTTTCAACTACCCCTTCGTCCACCAGCAGTTGAAAGGCCTTGGAAATGGTAATGGGGTTAATGCGATGGTCCGCAGAGATCTGACGAACCGATGGTAGTGAGTCTCCATTGCGATAGGTGCCTTCTAATATCATCTCCACCAACCGGTCGTGCAGTTGGCGATAGATGGGATCCCTTTCGTTCCAGTTAATTTCCATGATAGATAGCCGTATTCAGTGTACTGGTCATTTAGTGCTATACTTTACTATAACACCAGAACAGAGAATGACAACTGATTTTTCCACAACCATGAAACAAACGGCTCGAAAGAAGATGAAATAGGTCCGACTACAGACCAATCGGCATTCAAAATCGCCTCACATCAGAGGTGTCTAGATAATACTGATAGGTTCTCTCTCCTCCGCTGGCTTGCGGCCCTCCGGGCTGGCCTGCCCTAGCATCTTCCCACGCCCCTGTGGGTCTTGCTCATTGCTCGGTGCTGCACTTTTAGAGCTACGGTGAAAGGAACCTATCAGTATTATCTGTCTGCCCACCTAATCAGCGCTACTTCGGTTGTGTACCCTCTTCCAGAACACAATATGAAGTCGTCCTTTGCTAAGGGGGAGACCTCAGCAAAGTATCCATTCGTAGCCACATCCCATGTTGGATGTTTGAGGAGCAGCATCCAATGGATCGATTTCAAGTTTGCCACACGGAAGTTCCTGGTCGTGATCCCTCAAATTAATATGGTCTTCCTTTCGACCCACGCTGAAGAAAACATGAATGGGTTCTCTTACCGCAGCAGTTAAAGCGAACCGCCGAGGGAGGAGCAAGACCCAATAGGGGCTTGCGAGAAAGCGAGGGAAGTCGGAGGACCCGGAGCCAGCGGAGGGAAGTGAACCCATTCTTGTTTTCTGGACTAATGGGAGAGTTTTCTCATCAGGGCAATCTATAATCAAGCGGCGGTTCCCTATCGCCCAGCAGCGCCTTGTACTGAAAGTCCTTACCACGTCTTTCCAACAGTTCTTTCTTTGCCATATCGATAAGTTCCATATTTCGAAACAGATCCATTGCCGTCAGTGCCAGCGTTTTAGCGGCGACTTGCATGCCTTTGAAACCAATGGATGTTCCACCCGCAGCAATGGCCTGCCAACTGTGCGCCGTTGTACCAGGTACCCAGGTCGCTGTTCTGAGCCCCGTCGTGGGAACTACCCAGCTTACATCGCCGACATCAGTCGACCCCTTCCCGTGCACCATTTCAAAGGGCAACACCTTCGATTCCATACCAAGATAACTTTCCTCCAGACCAAAGGATTGATTGATGGTCTGCGCAAATACCTGCTCTTCTTCACTGTAGGAATAACCACCGACGCGCTCCAAATTCTTATACATCACCTGAGCCAGCGACTCGTTAGGCAGCAGTGAATGATTCCCATGCATGGTCTCGGCTTCGACCTGGGTCCCTGTCCCCATCGCGGCCGCCTCGGCCACGGTCATTACCCTGTCCCAGATTTGCAACAGTTCTCGAGCATCTGGATGACGAACATAGTAATAAACCTCTGCCAGGTCAGGCACGACATTTGGTGCCTCCCCGCCTTTGGTTATCACATAGTGAATCCTGGTTTCCTGCGGGACATGCTCACGCATCATGTTGATCATATAGTTCATCACCTCGACCGCATCCAAAGCGGAACGGCCCCGCTCCGGAGCAGCAGCAGCATGAGATGAAACTCCCTTGAAGCTGAAACGTGTAGATTTGTTCGCGAGGCTGGTCGCTGGATTGGCTGCATTTCTATTTGACGGATGCCAGTGCAGGACGGTATCGACATCCTTGAACAAACCCGCGCGAACCATGTAAACCTTTCCGGAACCTCCCTCTTCAGCGGGCGTGCCATAAAGCCTGACCGTACCTTTGACATTCTCGACTTCCATCCAGTGCTTTAGCGCAAGAGCCGCTGCCACCGAACCAGTACCAAACAGGTGGTGCCCACAGGCGTGCCCATTTGGCTGACCCTCAAGAATGTCCCTGACGGGGGATGTCGACTGGGAAATTCCCGGCAACGCATCAAATTCAGCAAGAATACCAACCACCGGCTCTCCCTCACCAAAGCTGGCCATAAAAGCAGTCGGTAACCCAGCAACACCCCTGGTTACCTCAAACCCGGCCTCAACCAGTTTTGATTGCAGCAGGGCTGAGCTCTGAGTTTCCAGATAACCCAGTTCCGCGTAATCCCATATCTTCCCGGCCAGTTCAGCATTTTCAAATCCTTGGCGATCCAGGTAACCTAATACTTCATCTTTCTCATCTGCAGCAACATCCAATATCGAAACGGCTGCAATCAATATCAGCAGGTGTGTGATCATGGCAATTTCCCCCGGACAATTCCTCTTACCATGTCATTGATCATCGAAACACTATCCTTGACCTCAAATTCCTCCAGACGACTGACAATACCTGCCCGCCCCCTATACACACTGTCAATTTCCTTAAAAAACAGTTCATCGCCAAGATTTTCCTCTTCAATCATTCTGCTATACCCCGCCTCCGTGAAAGCACGTGCATTTTGCAACTGATCTCCACGGCTGGCCCTGGCAGACAAGGGGATCAGAATATGTGGTTTTCGCATCGCCAGGAGTTCATAAATTGTGTTTGCACCCGCCCTGGCAATAACAAGGTCTGCAGCCGCCAGCACATCCCCAAACTCATCCAATAAAAATTCTTTTTGAATATATCGTCGATTCGAGGAACGGGATTCGTCAATGTTGCCGGCACCAACGACATGCACTATGACGTATTTGTTCAGCAGGGAAGTCATTGCATTTCTCACCTGCTGGTTTATTGCAGCAGCACCCAGACTACCACCAAAAACCAGAACAATGGTCTCGCCGCTGCTAATTCCTAGGAACGCTTTACCCCGCTCGGCACTCCCTTCACGCAATGACTTCCTGATGGGGGTACCTGTAACCGTTGCCTTCCCTGCCGCCTCAGTGCCGTCTGGCAAGTATCGTCTGGTTTCCTCAAAATTGAGGCATATCCTCCTGGCAAACGGAAAACAGAGCCTGTTCGCCAGCCCTGGGGTCACGTCCGATTCATGACAGACCACCGGAATTCGGCAAACCCAGGCTGCAAAAACAACCGGCACAGCCACAAATCCACCCTTCGAAAAGACGCATCCAGGGCGCTCCTGAAGACAAATCAAGAGGCTTTGTAGCATTCCCCATAGAATAAAAATAGGGTCAACGAAATTTTTCCAGTCAAAATAACGCCTCAGTTTTCCTGAGGCAATCGCATAGTAAGGGATATTCAGACCTGCAACTATCTCTCTTTCAATACCCCTGGTTGAACCAACATAGATGCAGTCCCAGTTGGCCTGCTGAAATTTCTCAATAAGCGCGACGTTCGGCGTTACATGACCCGCCGTACCACCACCTGTAAACAATATCTTCATTCGCTATAGCTGAAGCGTCTTTTTAACGAAGGGTATGGTCAGCTTCTTTTGTTGCCGCAAGGTCTCCACCTCCAGCTTTCCCAACAACTCGATCAAGTGGTGCATATCACGGGGAGAGCGATCAAGAATAAATTTTGCTATTTCTTCATTTAGTGCAAAGCCGCGGCTGGCAGCCCTTCGCTCTAGTACCCTGAGCTTCTCCTGGTCATCAAGCACATCTGTCTCTACCGCAACCGCTGCGCGCAACCTTGATGTCAGATCCGGAAGTCGGACATTCAACTTGGCTGAAGGCACTGGTGCTGAAACTATCAGCCGGGCGCTTCCATCCTTGACCGAGTTAATTAGATGGAAAAGTTCAAGTTCCCAGTCTTCATTCCCCACCACCTCATCAATATCATCAAGACAGATAAGTGATATGGATTCCAGGGAGTGCAATATCTTTGGTGAATAACTGGCAAGACCCTGAAGATAAATTGAGACCTGATCCCTTTGATTCACATGGTGACACATGGCCTGCAGCAGATGTGATTTGCCACTGCCGGTGAGACCCCACAGGTATGATATTCGCTCATTCCTCTGGATCTTCGCCCCGGCACGGCCGATGAAATTCGAAAAGGTTGCTTCATCCCGCAAGCCGATGTTCAAGGCAAGCTGGTTATTCATAGTACTCACTGTTGATATAGCTGAGGTGCAGGTGACGAACAAAAACCATAACCACAGCAGCCACGGGAAGGGCAAGGAGCACACCAATAAATCCAAATAGCTGCCCGCCCGCCAATACGGCAAAAATTACGGCCACAGGATGCAATCCAATTCTGTCACCCACCAGCCAAGGCGTCAGAACCATACCTTCAATCATTTGCCCAAATCCAAAGGTAACCCCTACATAAAGCAAATGAATCGCATCCTGAAACTGAAACAAAGCCGCCAGTGAGGCTGCAATAATGCCAATGAAAAACCCAAGGTAGGGAACGATACTTGCGAGCCCGGCCACCATTCCTATAAGGAAGGCGAGTTTCAATCCAACCAGGGTCAAACCCATGGCATAGATACAACCGAGCAGGATCATTATCAGCATCTGTCCACGAAGAAATGCGCTGAGGACTTCATCGCATTCAGTCAACAGGCCTACCACCCTGTCGACAAGGTCACGCGGAATCATTTCCCCAATTCGAAGCATGACTTTGTCCCAGTCCCGGAGCATATAGAAGGCGACGACTAGGGTAAGTGCGAGGTTGGCTATCGTGGCCAGCAATGCAACGCCCGAAGCTGTTACTTTGGATAGTATCTGACCGACAATACCACCAGTTTCCTGCCAGTCTGAGGTGATCCTTTTCTTCAGGGAGTCCATGTTAAAGTCAAATGGATCGACATCGAAGGCATCAACAACATATGGACTTATAGTCTGCTGAAGCCAGGCAATGAAGGCGGGTATATCCCGAATCAAGGCACCGGTTTCACGAACAAGTATGGGCATCACTATCAGTAAAGCGCCGGCGAATACCATCAGAAAAACCAGAAATACAATGAGAACACCAATGACCCTGCTTAAACCGTACGTCTCAAGCCGATCGACTATGGGGTCTCCAAGATACGCCAACGCAATTCCAACCAGGAACGGCATCAAAATTGGCTGTAGCAGATAGATTGCAAACAGGGCTGCAACCAGCAATAGCAGGGCAAACGTCTTCTCAAGCGTGCTCATGCGTTTGCCTCCCCGGCAAGCCAGCGCGGATCCCGTACCAGTTTACCAGTCCACAACCAGAGGTAGCCGCAGCCATCAAGTATCGTGGTGACAACAACAATCCAGATCAATACTGGCGTGACTAAATGGTTGAGGGGTATTTCTACAGCCAGTGTCAGCAAGACATAACCAATTAGCACCAGTTGCAAAACCGTCGTGACCTTACCGACGGCAATCGGGCGTAACTCCGGAAACCCGGCTAATGCCGTATAGACCAGCACACCCAAGACAACCGCAAGATCTTTTGCCACCATCAAAAGCATAACCATCACTGGAAAGTGCCCGGAAAGAGCAAGGGTAATGGTAGTAACCAACAGTAGGAGTTTATCCGCCACCGGATCTATGACCTTGCCAAAAGCAGTCTCCCAGCCAAACCTCCTAGCAAGAAAACCATCCAAACCATCAGATATGGCTGCGACAACAAAAATCGCAAAGCTGATGGCAAACTCGCCTCCAGTGATGCCAAAGGCTATAGGCAACACGACAATTAGTCTAAAAATGGATATGGCATTGGGAGGGTTCGCGATATATTTCACGATCAGTTCACCCACCGATAATGAAGCAATTCCATTTCTTCATCGGCACTCAGCAAAACCATCTTTTCATCAAGCTGGATTAGCTCTATCAATTGTTCATTCTGCCCTTCGGTATCAAGCTTGAACTCAATTTCATCCCCCTCGACCTGAACCACAGAACTGTCCAACACCGGCCCAAGGGACTCTAGATAGTTACTGACAGATGAATACTCTTCTAGATTATCAATTGATTCAATTCTGATGGTTACGTGGCTGTGTGATGAATCAATGGCATACCTTTCAGCCAGTTCATTCGCAAGCCTATCTACGATCGACCTAATCATTTTATCTTCAGCAAATGTTACCGAATCAGTGACTCGCCACTCCTTGTCTATTTGATATGACCAGTTGGCGTTCCAGCGGCCAACACTATCCTTTTGAATCCTGCCCGTGAGTATGCAGTCCAGATTGTAACGTCCGGATGCATCAGCTATTCGGCCAAGAAATGCCCCCCACACCTCAGCAGTGGACAACGAAGCGGAGTCTTCCAGGTCGAGTAGCGGAAACAGCAGGGGTAAGCCACGCAGCCGTGCCTGATCCTGTAATGTTTTTGTTATTTCACTTACTTCATCACCGGAAAGGATTCGGCGCCCATCATCATCACTGAGAGCAATCCATAGCAATACGCCGGGACGATTGCTCCCCCAAACAGGGAACCCGGCCCGACGCAGCAGCTTTGCTACCGCACTCGGCTCAAAGTGTATTCGAAGCAGTTGCGCTGGCACTACCTCATCACCAATTTGTAAGGTCTTGTCAGTGGATTCATAACTGTATTGGTAGTAGTAGACTTCTGGCTTTCGAAGAGAGGCGGCTATCAGGCTGCTGTTTTCGACTTCCCTGCCACCAGAAACCCTGACAAGGACCTGCAGCAAACCCGCCCGCGCACCACGTACCAGTTGCCTTTCTTCCTCGCTAACCACCAGCACCTCTGCCATATAAAGGTCTTCAACTGGCAGAGACCAGGCAAATTCAGCCTCAAAACAGAGAAATACAAAGACAAAAAGGCGAAAAACAGGGGAACTTCTGCCAATAACAGCTATCTTTCTTCTTGTGGAGATCAAAACGCAGACATTGCTTAAATACGAGAATCTATATCTGGAAAAATGGGATTGTCATAGACTGGCTGCCCATTTACAAGAACTAGCCTGCTCGGTTTCATCTTTCGGACAAAAACTCACTATCATACGCACAGCTTCAATGGTCACTTTAATTCTCCTTTGCCTCATGGATTCTGTCCGGCTGGCGGCCGAGCCAATACCTTTTCGTGCAGTGTATAAGGCAGACTACAAGGGATTGCCGGTGAGCGCAGTGGGGATTCGTGAGCTCAAAAGAATCGAGAACGGCAAATACCAGCTCTCTTCTACGGCGCAATCATTTTTTGTCTCCGTGTTTGAAAAGAGCATTTTTGAATTGCACGATCAGTACCCTTTGCCACTTGAGTATGACTATAAGCGAACGGGAATAGGCAAAAACCGGGATACTACGCTTACTTTTGACCGGCAGACAGGGAAAGTAGTAAGCGAACAGGGTGAGTGGGAAATAGAAGCAACCAAGGGAATCCTGGACAAGCTCTCGTACCAATACAGAATGCGTGAGGACCTTAAACATGCGCTGAAGAAAGGGCAATCCTGGCCGGACCTGAACTACCAGGTAGCTGATAACGGACGAATCAAGACCTACAATTTCGAGATCACAGGCGAAGAATTCATTGATACACCGGTGGGTAGAATCAAGACGGTGAAAGCTATCCGAATCCGAAAGAATGGAGGAAGATCCACTACTTTTTGGCTGGCACCAGATTACGAATTTCTGCTGATACGCCTGCTACAAACAGAAAAGGATGGTAAAGGCTTTGAGCTGCTGCTCAAGGAAGCCCAGTTTGGCAGTCAACAGGTCCAGGGTCTTGAGTAGCTAGCTTTGACCTGATGCTAATTTGAAGAAATTCAGTAGTTAGGATTGGTTGGCCAATACCACATAAGATCAGATACCAGGCCATTCAATCCGATGTACAGCAAGGGGCTATCGTAAATATCAGGAATGATTTAGCAGACTGATTCAGCTCGCGAATTCACCACAACTTACTACATCATCGGGGTGGTGAGGTTTTCGATCGTAAGGTTAAGGCTAGTAAGTTTTTGTCCTTTTTCTATAATTGATTGAGCAACCTAGTTCATGCCTTCGGCAAAGTAACCCCGGTCTGGCCCTGGTATTTGCCTCCCCGATCCGCATAGGAAGTTTCACAAACTTCATCCGATTGGAAAAAGAGCATCTGAGCCACGCCCTCGTTGGCATAAATTCGTGCAGGCAGATTCGTGGTATTGGAAAACTCAAGCGTGACATGTCCTTCCCACTCGGGCTCTAGCGGCGTCACGTTGACGATAATGCCGCAGCGCGCGTAGGTAGATTTACCCAGGCAAATTGTCAGCACACTTCGCGGTATCCTGAAATACTCGACGGTACGCGCGAGGGCAAATGAGTTCGGAGGAATAACACATACATCGCCTTTTACATCCACGAAACTTTTTTCGTCAAACGCTTTGGGGTCCACCGTCGCGGAAAAAACGTTGGTAAATACCTTAAAATCTTCCGAACACCGAACATCGTACCCATAGCTGGAGGTACCGTATGAAATCACCCGGTTGCCATCAGATTCCCGTACCTGGCCAGGCTCAAATGGTCTAATCATCTGCTCCTGCTCCGACATTTTCCGAATCCACCGGTCTGATTTAATTGACATTGGCTCTCACTCCTTTCCCGACTAGTCGTCTACAACAGTAATTCTTGGCCCGGCAGAAGCGCCAGATACCGTGATGCTCTCAACAACCTGTCTCGCCAGATGCCTGAACATCTGGCTCACATCCGCTTCGGGCTCTGCGACGAGGGTTGGCTTTCCGGCATCGATCTGCTCTCGAACCGAAAGCGATAGCGGCAGCTGGGTCAAGAGTTTCGTACCATACTCCCTGGCAATCTTCTCTCCACCATCGGTACCAAATATTGCTTCCTCATGACCACAACTGGAACAAATATGGGTACTCATATTTTCGACGATGCCAAGAACCGGTACTTCAACCCTGCGGAACATTTCAATTCCTTTTCGGGCATCAAGCAAAGCAATATCCTGGGGAGTGGTGACCACTATCGCCCCATCAATCGGCACTCTCTGGGCAAGTGTTAGTTGAATATCACCGGTTCCCGGCGGCATGTCCACGACCAGATATTCGATATCCTGCCAAATCGTCTGTGTCAGTAACTGCTGCAATGCACCCGCAGCCATGGGTCCACGCCAAACTGCCGGCGTACGATCGGAAGCAAGAAAACTCATCGACATGCACTGCAAACCATGGGCAGTGACAGGAACCAACATCTCACCCTGAATTTCCGGTTTCGTATCCTCGGCCACGCCCATCACTATCCCAACACTCGGACCGTATATATCTGCATCCAGAAGCCCGCAGGCATGACCTTCGGCCAGCAGGGCAAGTGCGAGATTTGCTGCAACAGTTGATTTTCCAACGCCTCCCTTGCCTGATGCGACAGTGATGACATGTTTGACGCCTGGCAGACTGAACTTTTCATTCTCTGGCTGACTAATTTTTTAACCCTCTCAACTTCAAATAGCGCGCTAGCCTCACACGTATGTTGATCCCGGTCAATCTTCTATTCCATTTTGCCAGCATATTTCAGGTGAAATCCGGCGGCTACCTCTATATATTTAACACCCCTGAATCCCGCCCTAATCAACAAGCAGTTCCACATGTCAAAACGTCGAATTCTGGTCACAAGCGCCTTGCCAAATGCCAATGGTTCCATCCACCTCGGGCACCTGATGGAACATATTCAGACTGACATCTGGGTTCGATTTCAGCGCCTGAAGGGCCACCAGTGCATTTATGTGTGCGCAGATGATACTCACGGCACGGCCACAATGCTTAAAGCCGAGGAACTCAAGATTACACCCGAGGAGTTCATAACCAGAATACAGGCGGAACATGAATTAGATTTTCAGGACTTCCTGATAAGCCACGACAACTACTATTCCACCCACTCCGAGGAAAATCAGTCCTACTCGTCGCTTATCTACAACCGCCTGAAGGAAGCCGACCAGATAAATGTCAAATCCGTCGACCAGCTCTTTGACCCTGAAAAGGAACTATTTCTGGCAGACAGGTTCATTGTCGGCGCATGTCCAAAATGTAAGGCCGAAGGTCAGTATGGTGATAACTGTGAGGCATGTGGAGCAACATACGATGCCACCGACCTGATCAACCCCATCTCCAAAATCTCCGGTGCTAAACCGGTGCTGAAGGAGTCCACCCACTTTTTCTTCTCCTTGTCGAATTTCTCCGATTACCTGCGGGAGTGGACTCGCAGCGGCACTCTCCAGGAACAGGTTGCCAACAAGCTAGCTGAGTGGCTTGATGCCGGATTACATGACTGGGATATAAGCCGCGACGCGCCCTATTTCGGCTTCGAAATTCCCGGTGAACCCGATAAATTCTTCTACGTCTGGCTGGATGCACCAATCGGCTATATGGCTAGCTTCCAAAACCACTGCGACCAGACCGAAAATCTCGATTTTGACGATTTTTGGAGTTCAGACAGTGAGTGCGAGGTACATCACTTTATCGGCAAGGATATCATTAACTTCCATGCCCTGTTCTGGCCGGCGATGCTAATCACTTCAGGGTTCAGGACGCCAACAAAGATTCACGCCCATGGCTTTGTCACTGTGGATGGGCAGAAGATGTCCAAGTCTCGCGGTACCTTTATCAATGCCCGGACCTACCTCGATTTTCTGCAGCCGGAGTATCTCCGCTATTATTTCGCCGCTAAATTAAACGGCAGCGTAGATGATCTGGATATCAACCTCGATGATTTTATACAACGCGTCAATTCAGACCTGGTGGGCAAGGTCGTCAATATTGCCAGCCGCTGTGCCGGTTTCATTAATAAGCAATTTGACGGCAAACTTGCGGCACAGACTTCCAATCACCTGATTGATGAATTTGCCGGGCAACAATTTGACATCGCCAGCCACTATGAAAACGGTGACTATGGAAAGGCCATCCGCGAAATCATGGCGATGGCGGATAAGGCGAACCAGTTTATCGCTGAAAACAAACCCTGGGCACTGATTAAGGATGACGGCAACCGGGACCTAGTGCAGCAGATCTGCTCCGACGGTATAAACCTGTTCCGCATAATCATTACCTACTTGAAGCCAGTATTGCCGGATTTAGCCAGTAATACGGAGACCTTTCTAAACATTAGTCCCCTCCATTGGAACAGCCTGGATATCAATTTACTTAATCACCAGATCAACAGGTTTAAACCATTGATAGTACGCGTCGAGGGGAAAACCGTAGCCGCCATGATTGAGGCTGGTCGCGAAAGCACTGCTGTAGACAACGAGGAAGCAATAGAGGATTCAGACCCTATCGCTGGTGAAATCGAGTTTGATGATTTTGCCAAGGTAGATCTGCGCGTCGCCAGAATTACGAATGCTGAACATGTAGAAGGTGCTGACAAGTTGCTCAAACTGACATTGGATATTGGCACAGGACAGCGCACAGTATTTGCTGGCATTAAGGCTGCCTATAAACCAGACGACCTCATCGGTAGGTTGACAGTGATGGTTGCCAACCTAAAAGCCCGTAAAATGAAATTTGGACTGTCAGAGGGCATGGTCCTTGCGGCGGGGCCGGGGGGCAAGGAAATCTACCTCCTGGAACCCGATGATGGTTCTGAGCCCGGCATGAAGGTTACCTGAGAATATCTGATTGATGGCAGCCAGGCATGTTTTACCAACGCCCAATCCCTCAACTGCTCGACCCCAACTGTACACCTTGATTTTGAACAGGGTGTTTTCACCATGAATACTGAAAAAAGATACCAGTTCCTGTGCAGGCTACGGCAGGAAAATCCAACACCAAGGACGGAACTGCAATACGAATCAACATTTGAGCTTCTTATTGCTGTGATTCTTTCCGCTCAAGCAACTGATGTGAGTGTAAATAAGGCAACAAAGGAACTTTATGCGGTCGCCAACACGCCGGAGTCCATTTACGCACTAGGTGAAACCAACTTAAAGCGATACATCAAAACAATCGGCTTGTTCAATACCAAGGCGCGCAATATCATCAGGACCTGCAAAATGCTTATCGATCAGCACCAGTCCGAGGTACCACAGACACGAAAGGAACTCGAACAACTCGCTGGCGTGGGGAGAAAAACAACAAATGTGGTACTGAACACCGCGTTCGGTGAGCCCACCATGGCAGTGGACACACATATTTACCGAGTATCCAATCGAACCAGGTTTGCGCCGGGAAAGACCGTACTGCAGGTGGAGCAGAAACTGCTAAAGGTTATTCCGGATGAATTTATTCAGGACGCGCATCACTGGCTGATCCTACATGGCCGGTACGTGTGTGTCGCACGCAGCCCCAGGTGTGGCGCGTGTGTGGTATACGATCAGTGTGAGTATAAATCCAAGAAGACGGACCTGGAAGACTAACCCACCTAAAACTTTCTGCCTTTCTTGCTTTCGATTTTCAAACGTAATGCGTTCAGCTTGATAAAACCCTCAGCATCTTTTTGATCATAGGCACCCGCATCATCCTCAAAGGTCACCACATCACCGTCGTACAGACTATCACTCGTTGATTCACGCCCTACCACTGTGACACTACCCTTGTATAGTTTCAGCCTGGCAGTGCCATTAACATATTGCTGCGAATCATCAATCAGTGCCTGCATGGCTTTTCGCTCGGCCGACCACCAGTACCCATTGTAAACAAGGCTCGCATAACGTGGCATCAATTCGTCTTTCAGGTGGGCTAATTCACGATCAAGTGTGATCGATTCGATAGCGCGATGCCCCTTCAGCAGTATCGTGCCACCAGGTGTTTCATAACATCCACGCGCCTTCATACCAACATATCTGTTTTCAACAATATCAACCCTGCCGATGCCATTTTCACCACCAAGCTTATTAAGGTGCGCCAGCACTTCAGCAGGAGTCATGGCAATACCATCAACCTTAGTAACGTCTCCAGCCTGATAGGTCAACTCAACATAGGTCACTTTATCCGGCGCTGCCTCGGGTGACACGGTCCAGAGCCACATGGACTCTTCCGGCTCCGCATTTGGATCTTCCAGAATCCCACCCTCATAAGAAATATGCAGCAGGTTGGCATCCATGGAATAGGGAGACTTTTCACCCTCATGCTTCTGGTCAACCTTAATCTGATGCTTTTCACAGAATGCCATCAATGATTCACGAGAGCTCAGACCCCACTCACGCCAGGGCGCTATAACACGAATATCCGGTCTCAACGCATAGGCGCCCATTTCAAACCTCACCTGATCGTTACCCTTGCCCGTCGCACCATGTGCGATTGCCTGGGCGCCGGTTTCATTTGAAATATCAATCAGCCGCTTCGCGATCAAGGGCCGGGCGATGCTAGTCCCCAACAGATATTCGCCTTCATAGATGGTGTTACAGCGAAACATGGGGAATACGAAATCTCGGACAAACTCTTCGCGCACGTCATCAATATAGATTTCCTTCACACCCATACTAGCGGCCTTCTCTCGAGCAGATTCCAGTTCCTCCTCTTGACCCAGGTCAGCAGTATAGGTCACGACCTCACAGTTATAGGTCTCCTGTAACCACTTTAGGATCACAGACGTATCCAACCCACCGGAATAACTCAAAACCACCTTGTCGATTTCACTCATCTTCCGCTTCCCTTCTACCTAGTACCTAGAGCATAAAAATAAAGGGCGCTATAGTACATCTTTGGCCCTGTGCAGACTACTGCACAGCAAGAGATTGTGACCACCAGCCTATCGGCGCCGGCAAGGAGGTGCGTAGAAAAACGAATACCCAGAAATGTTATAGTGCTGATCATGCGCACCCTGACGATCACCCGCCCAGACGACTGGCACGTTCACCTGAGGGATGGTGATTATCTACCCATGACCGTACGTGATATCAGTCGCTACTTCGGACGCGCACTCGTAATGCCTAACCTGGTTCCACCGATTTCCGATGTGGATCAGGTAGCAGCATATAGGGATCAAATCATGTCGCTAATTCCAGCCGATTCCTGTTTTTTTCCGATGATGGCTCTTTTCCTCACCAGCGATACAAGCGAAGACACGATCGCACAGGCTGCCAAATCTGAGTTCATCCTGGCCTTCAAGCTCTACCCTGCGGGAGCCACCACCAACTCTGAAGGGGGTATCAGATCAATTGAGAGCCTGTATCCCACTTTTGAAGCCATGCAGAAACACGGTATGCCCCTGGCTATTCACGGAGAGGCCACAGATGAAGCAGTCGACATCTTTGATCGCGAGGCGGTATTTATTGAGCAACAGCTCCAACCAATTGTAAATACATTCCCCGAACTGAAAATTGTATTCGAACACATTACCACCAAAGAAGCGGTGGACTTTGTACGGCAGACACCGGATCTTGTTGGCGCAACAATTACCGCCCACCACCTTCTGTTCAGCCGAAACGACCTCCTAGCCCAGGGTCTAAAACCCATTTACTATTGCCTGCCCCTACTCAAGCGAAGCGAGCACCAGCAAGCCTTGCTGGCTGCTGCCACTTCGAGCAATCAGAAATTTTTCCTTGGTACCGACTCAGCGCCTCACCCGCGCGGAAAAAAGGAAAACGCCTGTGGCTGTGCGGCCGGAATCTACACTGCTCATGCTGCAATTGAACTTTATGCAGAAGCATTTGATTCTGCCGGCAGGCTTGAAATGCTAGAAACTTTCGCAAGCCACCACGGACCAGACTTCTATGGGCTACCAAGAAATACCGACACAATTACCCTGAGCGAACAGGGTTGGGATATTCCGCAAACCACATCATTCGGTCCGGATGAGCTGATCCCCGTAAGAGCCGGAGAGCAAGTTCACTGGTCAATAACCAATAAGGATACAGATTGAGCGCAGACAAACTACCCATTGCCCATCGATTCCGCGGCTACCTGCCAGTTGTCGTGGATCTAGAAACCAGCGGTTTTAACTGCGAGACGGACGCTTTACTGGAATGTGCTGCTGTTATTATCACCATGAATGACTCAGGTCTGCTGGTTCCGGGAGAGCGTTTTTTTTTCAACGTTGAACCCTTCGAAGGTGCAAACCTGGAACAAGCCTCTCTCGAATTTACCGGGATAGACCCCTTTAGTCCGATGCGCATGGCCGTGCCGGAGTCAGACGCCCTGGGCGAGATCTTCAGGGCCATCCGCACAGAGATCAAACGAACGGGCTGCAACCGCGCCATCATGGTCGCCCACAACGCTTCTTTTGATCAGAGTTTCATGAATCGTGCCGCCGAGCGCTGTAATCTCAAGCGCAATCCATTCCACCCATTCTCATCATTTGATACGGCCACCCTATGTGGGCTCGCATATGGCCAAACGGTTCTGGCACGTGCCTGCGCCGCAGCCGGTATCGAGTTTGAGTCGGAAGAAGCACATTCGGCCCGCTACGATTGTGACAAGACCGTTGAAATATTTTGCAGTATCGTCAATACGTGGCGACAGCTAAATAACTAGCTACTGTTAGTAAATTGTGTATTCTGAACCAAAATCACGAAACACAGAGACCGCTAGCCTGTACAAATAGCTGTTTGGTAAGGAACAACCTGCTCAATATTATAAAACGGGAATTAGCCAGGGTAACTCGTGAGAACCAGTGTTAGGCAGTATCTTCCGCGGCGCCCTTGATCATGGGCTCTAATTCTCCGCTCTCATACATCTCTGTGATGATGTCACAGCCACCAACCAGCTCGCCTTCAATAAATAGTTGAGGGAAGGTCGGCCAGTCGGAATGCTTTGGCAGATTTGCCCGAATTTCCGGATTGGCCAGTATATCGATATATGAAAATCTCTCACCATACGACATAAGAATCTGGCTCGACTTTGCCGAAAATCCACACTGAGGTTGGTCCGGAGACCCTTTCATATAGATGAGGATTGGATTGCTCTCAATCTGCTCTTTGATGGTTTCCATGATATCCATTAGATTATTGTCCAAATATGACTAAAAGAAAGAACGGACAATGGTAACGCCTTTTGCTGAAATTTTCTCGATTACATGACTGAAAGTGCTAGTGGAAATACAGCACACGGGTGATTCAACGTCCACCTGGACCTACAAAGGGGTGCCACGACCAAAACCGCCGCCACCTGGTGTTTCTACCTTCAGCACCTGCCCTGGCGTGACCTTCAACTGGCATTTGCCGGGCAGCGGCTCACCATCAAGCGAATTCAGGCCGGACTCACCAGGGGCAGCATGATCCAGCGGCCAGGGTACCGTCGTCCGACGTTCAGTTATCAAAGTCACTTCCGCCGGCTCGAGAAATTCAAACTCTCGAACTAACCCGTCTCCACCATCACAACGCCCCTTCCCCCCTGATCCGCGCCTCAACGCGTAGCTGCGAATGCGCAGCGGATAGTGCATCTCAAGACTTTCAATAGGGGTATTCAGGGTATTCGTCATATGGGTTTGCACGGCCGAGGCACCCGGGCTTTCCATTGATGCACCACTCCCGCCAGCAATAGTTTCGTAGTAGTCCCAGGGGGGGACACGATCGTGGTTCCCCATAGCAACATTGTTCATGGTTCCCTGACTCGCGGCGGGGATGATATCGGGTATCGCAGATGACAGGGCACCCAACACTGCATCTACTATTCGCATTGAAGTCTCGACATTTCCTGCTGCGGTAGCAGCTGGCCGTGTTGCATTCACCAGGGACCCAAGCGGCACCCGAAGGCTGATAAAACTGAATACCCCGGCGCAGGCAGGCGTATTTTCCGGCAGAAGGCACCTAAAACAATAGAACACCGCTGCCGCAGCAACGGACAGGGGACAGTTGATATTGCCCTGTACCTGCCGAGAGGTTCCCTCAAAATCGACGGTAATTCCACTGTCCTCAACAACAACAGCTACCTTGATGACAATATTTTCGGTCCCACACCCATCATCGTCCATCAGGTCTGAATAGGCGTACCGGCCTTTAGGGATCGTCGCTAATACCGCCCTGGCCAGCCTCTCCCCATAGGCATTAATTTCATCGACTCCATCGACAAACTTGGCAGACCCCATTTTCTTGACAAGATCTGACAAACGCTCGACGCCAACACGGTTAGCGCTCATTTGTGCAGCAAAATCCCCGATCACGTCTGCTCCCTGTAGGCCACCCAGTTTTTCTATTTCCGATGCCACAAGGGTTCCCGCCTGAACGAGTAACGTCGGAGGTATAACCAGGCCTTCCTCTTCGAGCCTGGTGGAAATGGGCATGGAGCCTGGGCTACTGGCACCAATATTCGCATGATGGGCACGATTTGCGACAAACCCCAGCAATTTTCCTCCGACGAAGAACGGCGATACGAGGGTGACATCCGGCAGGTGAGTGCCGCCCAGAAACGGATCATTCAGCGCTAGGATATCTCCAGCCCGCCACTCAACGCCGGTCACGATATCCCGCATAGCGTACGCCATACTTCCTAGATGAACCGGTATATGGGCAGCCTGCGCGAAGAGTTCCCCTGATGCATTGAACAGAGCACAGGAAAAATCAAGCCGATCTTTGATATTTGGAGAAAATGCAGCCTGGCGCAGAACGGCTCCCATCTCCTGGCAGATTGATTCAACCCGGCTTATGAAGATGGTAAGTTCAATCGGGGACATAAATGGCGTTTACGAGGCATCGTTAAATCGGCTACCGAGTTTAACCAAACTGGTTTATCATCGCTCCCTTTTTCCGGTGAAAAGAAGCATGAAAGACCCATTGATGCAGACTTACGGTCGTCAGGATGTCGCCTTCGTAAAGGGTGACGGAGCGTGGCTAATTGATGAAAAGGGAAACCGCTACCTGGATGCCTTGTCTGGCTTAGGTGTTGTCGCCCTTGGACATGCAAACCCTGAGGTCACTAAAACCCTGGCTGACCAGGGTGCGGAGCTGTTGCATACATCCAATCTGTACCGCATCCCAGCGCAGGAACAACTGGCAGCGGCACTGGCCGATCTTTCGGGCATGGACAACATGTTTTTTGGCAACTCGGGGGCTGAGGCAAATGAATGCGCCATAAAGGTGGCGCGCCTATATGGGAAGCATCGCGGTATAGAGAATCCAACCATTATCGTAACTGATGCCTCATTCCATGGACGAACTCTCGCCACCCTGACTGCCACGGGCAGCCGAAAGGTGCATGCCGGGTTTGAACCACTGGTTAATGGGTTCGTGCGCGTACCTTTCAACGATGCCGAGGCGGTCAGGCAGATCGCAACTAACAGCAACAATATTGTCGCCGTGATGGTAGAACCGATTCAGGGGGAAGCTGGAGTACGAGTACCCGATGACAACTACCTCAAGGAACTACGTGAAGTCTGTGACAAAAACGAGTGGTTGCTGATTCTCGATGAAGTACAGTCAGGGAATGCCCGAACAGGAACCTATTTCTGCTATCAGCAGTCAGGTATTTTACCCGACCTGGTTACCACTGCTAAGGGACTGGCGAATGGTCTTCCAATTGGCGTTTGTCTCGCTCGGGGAGAGGCAGCCGAAGTCTTCAAGCCAGGAAATCATGGCTCCACCTTCGGCGGCAATCCATTGTCCTGTTCCGTAGGCCTTACTGTGGTTGATCAGATAAAAAGTAATAGCCTCGCTGACCGCGCCCGGGAACTAGGCGATCGCATGCAGGAGAACTTCAAAAACCGCCTGGGTGGGCGGAATAACGTCATGGATATTCGCGGCAAGGGACTTATGCTTGGCATCGAACTGGATAAGAACTGTGCAGGACTGGTTGGCAAGGCACGTGAACGCGGCCTTCTGATTAATGTCACTTCTGAGAAAGTCATCAGACTCCTGCCACCACTCATAATTTCTGATGACGAAGCTGATCAGATATGCGACATAATATGTTCGTTAGTTGAAGAGCTCTGATACCCAGATTAGCTAGAGGTATTGGGACGCATCAATTGCTTTAGCCTGAAAGTCCTGCAGGTATTGATCAGCGTACTCCTGATACACACCAGAAGAGACAAAGAGCTTGAACAGGTTCTGGTCGATATGCCCCTTAGCTGCCATATCAGCCATGATGGAGATGGCCTCCTGCTGCGTTTTTGTGGCTTTATATAGTCTGTCCGCCGCGGTGAGCGCCTCATAAATATCGGCGATCGCAATGATCTTTGCGGGGACTGACATTTCCATGACAGAAACGCCCTTTGGGTAACCTCTGCCATCAACTCTTTCATGATGCCCGCCTACATACAGGGGCACATTCCGCAAGCCAACCGAAAAATTCCGCTCTTCAAGCATAACTATCGTCTACATAATATGGTCGTTGATCTTGAACCTTTCTTCGTTATTCGGCGTGTCAAACCTAATGCACGGGTTGTGTATTTCTCCCTGGTTATACTTGTATTTCGGCACTTCTACTTTGAAACTATGGGTATTGTCGGGACTAGCGGCGTGTAGCTCAATGTCATGTTCAATAAGATGATCAACACGGTCCATTAGGATCTTCTCTCTAGCTGGTAAGGACTGAACAGGCTACCGCCTCTTCCTTTCCAGTTCAGCCTCGGAAACCCCAACCGATTATCCATGGTGCGGTACCATTCAATCTCGGAGATCTCCATGACCCGCGCCGCGCCATCATCAGACATACTCTCTGATCCAATATTGGACTCCGCAAGGAATGCGGAGTCAGCATCCACTTTTCTGTGCTTTTCGTCCAATTGCTTTTTCAGACGAAGCGGGTCATCTTTCCCTTCGATAACTGCCTCCAGGTATTTTATTGTTTCATCTCGCTTCATAATCTCGAAACGAGCACGTACCTCATGGATTCTATCAGTGATCGTCTCAAGTTTAGTTGCCTTATCAACCACATACTCCGGCGTCGTGACCTTTCCACAATCATGTAACCAGGCAGCCAGGTGAAACTCATACCAACGTTCTTCGTCCAGATCGAAGTCACCATATACACCAGCAGTTTGTTCACAGGCTGCTCGCCTCAACATTTTTGCCAACTCCGGCACCCGCTGGCAATACCCACCGGTATAACGGGATTTGGCATCGACCGCCATCCCGATAAGCCTTATAAAAGAATCGAGCAGCTCCTTCTGATTATCCATAAGTTGCTGCTTTTCTATTGCAACAGCTGCCTGAGATGCAAGTGACCTGATGTAGGGAATCGTCTCTTCCGAGAAGGACGTCACTTCCCCGGTCTCCGGGTCAAGGGCATTGAGCAATTGCAGCACACCGATGACATTCTGGCTGGTGTTCTTCAAAGGGATAGTAAGAAAAGACAGGGTGCGATAACCCGTTTATGCGTCGAACCCCTTGGTAGCATTAAAATCGAACTGATCATCCTCATAGAGATCCGCGATACTGATGATTTCATCATTAAGCGCTAAATAGCTCGCTACCTGCCTGTTATTTGGTGTTCCATCTGCATTGTAGAGACTCACATGAGGTAGAGGAATGTCGGTCCCGGTCGTGCCACTTCCAGCAATGCCGAGGGAATCAGTGCGCATGGAAATGAACTCGAGCATATTATCATCCGCACAAATATAGAGTGACGCACCATCAGCATAGCGATATTTCTTAGCTTCGAGGAAGATATGCTCGGTCAGGGCAACACTATTCGTATCAGACGAAAGACTGATACCTACATCAATGAGCTTCTCCAATGCGTGGATAGTCTCATCATACTTCTGGGCGCCAGCCTGCTCATCGTTATTTGCCGTCACGAGAATTACCGTGTTAAGAATCGAGAGCCTTCATTATGCCCCTATTTTGCGGAGGGAATACAGACACGCGATGGAGAGAACGGAGTGCAGACTACCAGTCGTGGATCTCACCATTCCATTTCCAGAAACTGCCATTGTTACTAGCATCTAACCCGGCTACCACGTTTGCAATACCTTGTGCACTTTCTGTGGCTGAAATGTCTGCATCTGGCCTACCCATGTCTGTCTTAACCCAACCAGGGTGAATAACACAGACAGATATGCCTTCCTTGCCCAGCTCAATTGCTGCCATTCTCATGAATTTATTGAGGGCGGCTTTCGATGTGCAGTATGCGTAGCTAAAGGTCATATCAAGGGATAGTGCTCCCATCTGGCTGGTGATTGTCACCACTTTCGGATTCTCTGCTGACTTCAGGTTCCAGAGCAACGCCTGCATAACACGTACTGGTGCCAATGTGTTGACATTGAAAGTCTCCAGCCAGCCATCGAAGTCCATGGTGGATGCGGTCTGCTGATCAAAAGCCGGCCCAGCGGTCCCAGCATTATTGATAAGAATATCAACGGGTTTATCACCAAGCTGTGTAACCAGGGAGGCGACGGAATCGCCGTCCCCAACCTGGACCTGTTGCACATCCACACCGTTGTTCTCTGCAAATTGATTTAGCGCTTCTGCACCACCTGGGTTTCGGCAGCACGCAACCACCATGTCCCCCTGCTCCGCATAAATTTTGACCAGCTCGAGGCCGATACCCTTATTTGCGCCCGTAATCAACACTGTCGCCATACCTCATGTTCTCCGAATACTTGCCCTTAGATCGGCCATGATAGGTAAAGCGGTCAAATATATCGAGTGGGGTCCTGCAGGTCGGCATTGGCAAATCCCGTCTTTCGAATCCGGCAGCTATCACAGTTACCGCACGCTTTCCCATCCGTTCCAAGTTGATAGCAGGAAACCGTCTGCGAGTAGTCAACGCCAAGTGATAATCCTCTTAAAATGATCTCCTCTTTCTTTAGATCGATCAGGGGTGTCTGAATTGAAATTTGATTTCCTTCAACACCCGCCTTCGTCGCGAGATTCGCCACGGCTTCAAACGCCTTGATAAATTCAGGCCTGCAATCCGGATAGCCTGAGTAGTCCACTGCGTTCACGCCGATGAAGATGTCATAAGCGCCAAGGACTTCTGCCCACCCGAGGGCATAGGAGAGAAAGACCGTATTGCGGGCAGGAACATAGGTAACGGGTATCCCTGAGCCATCATCCTCCCCGGTGACGGGAACATCTATGCCCCTGTCAGTTAACGCAGATCCACCCAGTGCTCCGATATCCAGGCGTGCAGTCCGATGCTCCCTGGCTCCCAGCTGATCAGCCAGCACCCTTGCATATTCAATTTCCGCCCTGTGCCTCTGGCCGTAATCGAAGCTCAGACAATAACAGCTAAAACCCCGGCTTACCGCAATAGCAAGCGTGGTAGCGGAATCGAGGCCGCCTGAGAGTAATACCACTGCACGGTTCTCAGACACCTGCCTTGTCCCCCCATAAAATTCTGTGCAACTGAACTTGAAACCTTACCGGGAGACCATCGGCTAGTATCCAGTCGGCAAGCTCAACCGCATCCTGTTGATCACAACTGGGGGAAAAAAACACATCTGACACTCTACCGCCTAGATCGTACTCAACTGCTTTTGATTTGGCCCATTCATAATCCTGGCGATCACAGATTACAAACTTGACCTGATCATTGGACTTGAGGTGATCAATATTCACGGATAGGTTTCTCGAGTCCTCCTTGGACCCTGGTGTTTTTATATCCAGAACTACCGATATACGCGCATCAACATCTCTCGTGTCTATCGCGCCACTGGTTTCCAGCGATACCATATAACCCTTGTCACACAATATCGATAACAAATCTACACAGGCAGTTTGTGCCAGAGGTTCCCCGCCAGTAACAGTTACATGCCTCGCCGGTAATTTATCTACCGCACGCAATACTTCTTCAATTGTTAGCAGTTCGCCGCCACTGAAGGCATAGGTCGTATCACAGTATTGGCAGCGCAGGGGACAACCGGTAAGGCGAATGAAGGTAGTGGGCATGCCACTTGTTCTGGATTCCCCCTGGAGGGAATAGAATATTTCGGTGATCCGGAGGCTAGTATCCATGGTTCAATCAGCGAGACTGATCATCTACTCACATCTAACCTTGTCCCTCAAGTAGGTTTCAGCGAGCTTAGCCACCGACTTGCCCTTTTGTTGTTCTATTACCTCGTTAAGGAGGTCTGTTGCACGACTACAGTCTCCAATGAGGTGGTATACCTTACCTAACTTGAACACCGCATCAGGAACCTTGCGGTGCCCTGGAAAAAAGGTAATAACCTGGGCTAAAGTTTTTCTGGCGTTATCGTAATCCGGCTCAGGTTTGGCTGCATAAACTTCACCGAGCCAATAGTAGGCGTTTGGTGCGTACTCCCCATCGGGGTACTGCGCTATCACTGCCTGCAGTTGAGTGATCGCCAGTTCATATTGCCGGTTTCTTATCAGTTCCAGAGCTGTTTCATACAGCGTTTTCTCATCCTGCCCTGCGGACCCACTGGTGCTAATACCGGAACCGCTCCCAACAAAGGAACCGCTACCGCCGGTACCCATTTCCTGTCGAAGGTCCTGAAATCGTCCATCCAACTCAAGGTACCGATCCTCTTGTGTCGCTTGCATTCTTTCGATCTGGTGGCTCAACTCTTCAACCAGGCCACGCAATTCCATTACCTCATTTTGCAGAAGCTGCAACTGGTATTGTCCTTCTATACCACTCGCCGGTGGCTCGGTGAATTCTTCAACCGGTGCCTGGTAAGGGATCGTTTCAGAAACCGCCGCTGCACCTGCTGTGGTATTTTCAAAATAGCTTTCTTCAGAAAGAGACTCGACCTGGATCGCATCCTGCACCGCACGCAAGGGCAACGAGACTAGGGTCAGAAAAGATAGCAGACACAAAAAAGGTGCACCACCCGCTTGAAACAGCTGAAACGCACCACTCGTACTGGTTCTATGCCACGGGCGAATATCAATCACGGAGTGCCCACAGTCCTTGTCAATAATCGTATTTTATCGATAACCGTTCCTATCGATAAACGACTTCTACCCGCCTGTTCTGCGCCCAGGAACTCTCACTGTGACCAGAATTTACGGGCTTCTCTTCACCATAGCTGATGACCTCAACCTGAGACCGGGAAACACCCTGAGCAACCAGGTATGCACGGATGGCGTTCGCACGGCGTTCACCAAGTGCCAGGTTGTATTCTCGTGTTCCTCGCTCGTCGGCATGACCCTCAAGCCTGACCCTAAATCTGCCATTAGCTGAAAGCACCTGTGCGTGTTTATTCAATTCCGCATGGCCTGCTCTTTTTACGATGGCCTGATCAAAGTCAAAATGGAAAATACCGGACAAAGTTTCACTACCGCCCAATTCATCTAGGGGAACCACGATCTTGCCCCGGTCGACCGTCGGCTTGACGGGTTCCGGTGTCGGTTTAGCTTTCTCCGCAGGCTCTGCCGCCCCGGAAGGAGCTTGCGTACGCGGATCAATCCCAGGCCCGTCGTCTGGCTCGTTACTTGCGCACCCAGTCAGTAAAACGGCTGTGAGGCCAACAACAAACAAGCCACGAATATTAGTTTTTCCCATGATTAGCTCCTATTGCTCAAAGCACCATATATCTGCCTGTACATGTAACTTTTACACTCATCAGGTCTAGATCCAGATTAAACCACAAACTAAACGGCAAATTCACGTATCTAGATCAATTTGTACCCCTTTTAGGTGATCTCATGGCCCTTTAAGGCGCAGGATCACCCGCAATGGGTTCGTATGTCCGCCTCTTCTTGGGTGACCAGGCAGGTTCGCGTACATCGCCTTCACTTGAAGGCAGGTTGAATTTTACACCACCATCGATGGAAACTGCCCCCAGGATACCCTTGTTTTGCAGCTGAGTTGCATAGATCAACATACTGCCATTTGGTGCGACACTTGGAGACTCATCCAGGCTGGTTTCAGTCAATACAGTCAGCCTGCCATATTTCAGGTCCAGATAACTGATATGGAAAATACCATTCCTGCGATGCACCATAACCAGACCACTTCCATCCGGCAGCAAGCTCGCCTTAGCATTGTAGTCGCCTTCAAAGGTCAGGCGCTCAATGCGGAAGTCCTCTAGCCGCATCTGGTAAATCTGCGGTTTACCACCCCGGTTGGAAGTAAAAATGATTGCCTTGCCACCTGCGGTCCAGGAGGGTTCGGTATCGATGCCATAGTGATGCGTAATACGTCGCAAGCGCCGGGTTTGAAGGTCAAGGATATAGATTTCCGGATTCCCATCTTTTGATAGCACCATCGCCAGTTGCTCACCATCGGGTGAGAAGGCGGGCGCGCTATTTAAACCCGGAAAATCGGTAATCTGCTGTTTTCGACCGGTCGCTAACTCATGTATATAGATCGCCGGACGACTATCCCTTTCAAAGGAAACATATGCAATCTTCTCTCCATCCGGTGACCAGGTTGCGGACAACAGCGGTTCCTTGGACTCGAAAACCGTATCGACCCTGTGACCATCCGCATCAGCTATATTTAATTTGAACAATCGCTTGTCATCTGATCCGGTCGCGGTGATGTACATTATCTGGGTGGAAAAGGAGCCTTCAATGCCAGTCAGTTTCTCAAATACGACATCGCTGACATAGTGACTCATATCACGTAATTCATGCTCACCACCGACGATCGTCAGGCTCGCTTCAACGGACTGCTTAAATACATTGATAAGCTCAAAATGCAGCCTAAGGCCCTGCCCGGTCGACTCAAGGCCGCCAATGACAAGGTAATCGATATTGAGTAGTCGCCAGTCCCTGAAGAAGATTTCATTTACCCTGTGCGGCAGGCTCAACATCTGCTCCACGGGCAAAGCATAAAATCGACCGCTAAGCCGCAGGTCTGAATTAACTATCTCAACGATCTCCTGGTGAATTTTCCCCCTGCCGTGCCATTCAAACGGCACTACGGCCACACGAACCGCATTGTCTACCCCTTTTGTTACCTCTATACGCAATTCAGGTTTGGCAGAAAAACTCAATACTGCGGACATGATCAGGATGCATCGTAAAACTTGTTTCATTTTCTGGTCACACTTCCTAAATATACAATTTGACTAAAGGCGCAGGTCTTCGGGTCTGAACAATACCGTGAATTCCCTGAAATTGCGCTCAAATTGCCTGGATTTAGCAGGCACCTGGAACCTTTGGGTCTTGCGCACAGCTAACAATGCGGAGCGATCGAAGGCTTCATTGCCACTGGTTTCTTCAACGACCACATTGACTATTTCACCCGTGGGCACAAGGTAGACACGGAGCAATGCCTGCATGCCATTCCTCGCACTCGGTGGTCTTGACCAGTTTTGAACAATGTCGCGTTGGATCTGTGATACATAAGCAAGCGCCTGTTCATCATCTGTGACCGCTCGCCGAAAATTCTGTTCTTCCAGTATCGACAAGGTGAGGCTTTGTTCCATCTTTACCCTTTCATCCTCGGCAAGGTCAACTTCCCGATCTACAGCCTTGTTCAGTTCCATTGATGCAAGTTCATCGTCACGCTTTTTCTGTTCGGCGATCTGCTGCTCAAGGCTCTGTTTTTTGGCTTTTTCAATAGCCGTCTGCTTTAACCTTGCCTTTTCATTCACCCTTTCTCTGGCGATGCGTTTTCTATTCTTTTCTGCGGCCTTCCTTGCCTGTTCCCGTTTTTTCTTTGCGGTATGCGGGTTTTCCTCAACCACTATCGCTTCAATGTAGTAAGGCTGGATCGGTAATGACTCAACTAGATCCTTGTTGTCCCAGTTCAACAGCAGGAGGGTAACCACAAACGCATGAAAACCAAACGCAAGAATGGAAGCTAGAACGTAGCTCAGACCAGTGCTCATTGTTTTGGTGGTTCGGTGATAAGACCAACGGTTTTCGCACCCGCTGTTTGCAATACGTTCATCAGGTTAACGACAACGCCATAGCTGAGGCTCTTGTCCCCTTCCACTAGAACCTTGATCTCCGGGTTAGCAGTAATAATCTTGCTGGTGCGCTCTGCGATCAGAGACAGTGGTACAGACTCCTCATTGTCACCAGCATTCATATAGTAGGTGCCATCTGCCTTCATAGAAACCACCAACATAATTTCATCCTCATTTATCTGGAGAGGACCGCTGTTCGCTTCGGGTAAATCGACCTTTACGCCCTGCGTCATCATCGGTGCGGTCACCATGAAAATGACCAGCAAAACAAGCATGACATCAATGTAGGGCACTACATTGATTTCCGACATGGGTCTGCGCCTGTTTGCTTTTGCCACGGGACTATTCCTTGCTGTGTACGGCGCGATACAGAATACTGCTGAACTCGTCAGTGAAGGCATCAAAGCGATTAACTATCACCTCCACCTGCGCCGAATAGCGATTGTAGGCAATTACTGCAGGGATCGCCGCGAACAGGCCAATCGCCGTTGCAACAAGGGCCTCCGATATTCCAGGCGCAACCACTGACAGGCTAGGCTGGTTTACGGTGGCAATCTCACGGAAGGAGTTCATGATTCCCCATACCGTTCCGAACAAACCAATATAGGGGCTGGTTGAACCTACCGTCGCGAGGAAAGGCAAATGCGTCTCAAGACGTTCCTCTTCTCGGGACACGGCCACACGCATGGCGCGATGTACATTCTGCATCACTCGGTCGGCGTCAGTGCCCTTGTGCTGCCTTGAGCGTGTAAATTCCTTGAACCCTGAGCTAAAGATGTTTTCAACGCCAATGGGTTCTTCTTCCCGCGCCTCCAGGTCCAGGTAAATCTGCCGCAGATCTTTGCCAGACCAGAACTCGTTCTCGAACTCTATTGCTTCACGCTTTATCGAGGCCAGCGTAAAGCCCCGCTGGAATATCATTATCCAGGAGGCTATTGAGGCAAATATCAGGATAGCCATCACCACCTGAACTACAGCGCTGGCATCTACAACCAGGTCTACAATGGAAATCGGGTCATTCACTATTTTCCTCCATCAGGTTTTCAAGCCTCGTCATCAAACAGGTCCGGAGAACCATTTTTCTCCGGCGGTTTCAATCCAAAGTGCATATAAGCATTGTTGGTGGCAACCCTGCCACGGGGAGTCCTCATGACAAAACCCTGCTGGATGAGAAACGGTTCATATACATCCTCTATCGTATCGCGCTCCTCGCCCACCGCAGCCGCAAGGCTGTCAACGCCCACGGGACCACCATCGAACTTTTTGATCATCGCCATCAACAGTCGCCGGTCCATATGATCAAAGCCATTGGCATCTACATTCAGCATATTCAGCGCCTGATCAGCGACTTCACTGCTAATGCTGCCATCTGCTTTTACCTCCGCAAAATCTCTGACCCGTCGAAGTAAACGGTTGGCTATTCGCGGCGTACCACGGGATCGTATCGCTATTTCCTGAGCACCAGCCTGATCGCACTGAACGCCCATCAGTCGCGCTGATCGAACCAGGATTCCCGCCAGGTCTTCAACCCTGTAAAACTCCAGCCGCTGCACAATCCCAAATCTGTCGCGTAACGGGGATGTTATTAACCCGGTCCTGGTAGTCGCTCCAACAAGGGTAAAAGAAGGCAGGTCCAGTTTTATAGATCTTGCCGCTGGCCCTTCCCCGATAATAAGGTCCACCTGGTTATCTTCCATTGCTGGATAGAGCACTTCTTCAACGGCAGGTGTTAAGCGGTGAATTTCATCGATAAAGAGCACATCGCCCTCCTCGAGGCTGGTCAGCGCAGCCACCAGATCACCCTTCTTTTCAATAACAGGACCTGATGTTGATTTAATCTGTACGCCCATTTCATTGGCGATGATGAGTGCCAGGGTCGTTTTACCAAGCCCCGGGGGGCCAAATATTAAAGTGTGATCCAGGGGTTCCCTTCTACCTTTTGCCGCCTCGATAAAAATCGACATCTGCTCACTGACTTCTGGTTGGCCACGATATTCAGAAAATGTTTTCGGACGGATCGTCCAATCCTGTGAAATTTCCACTTCATCAGTTTCAGCCGTAACCAGTCGATCGGATTCAATCATTGCTTGTTATCTGTCTCACGCTGGCCCACCTAAGAGCTTCAATGCCTGTTTGATTAATGTTTCTACCTCATCTCCCGGCGCTTGGATCTGCGCTAGGGCCCTGGCAGCCTCCTGAGGTTTGAAGCCAAGCCCCACAAGGGCAGATTCAGCATCCGCCACCACATCTTTAATGACACTGTTCACGGCTGGTAGTTCAGTCTCCCACTGGGTCAATTTGTCACCTATCTCCACGATCAACCGCTCTGCCATCACCCTGCCAACCCCCGGGATCGCATTCAACGTCTTAATATCCTTCTCCTGAACGCAACGAATGAAGGCTTCAATTTCAATTCTCGAAAGTATCGCTATCGCGACCTTGGGGCCAACCTTGTTGATCTTAATCAGCAGCCTGAAAAGCTCCCTTTCCCTTTGACTAAAAAAGCCATAAAGGAGTTGGGCATCCTGGCGTACAACCAGGTGGGTATGCAGGGTGACATCGCCATTGATCTCATCCAGGCGATCATAGGTTGTATGGGGAATTTCTATTTCGTAGGCAACACCAGATACATCGATCAGCACAAGGTCCATGGCTTTTTCAACGATGCGCCCTGAAATCCTGCCGATCATTTTTCCACCTTTTGCAGACGACTCCGGCTGAACCTGTCTTCCTTATCCTCGCCAAGGCGCTCCAAGCCCTGTGTCGTGTTGATATGGCAAAGGGCAATCGCCAGCGCATCCGCTGCGTCCGCTTGCGGCTTACCCGGTAACTTTAAGAGTGTCTTCACCATGTGTTGAACCTGCTCTTTTCGCGCAGCGCCACTTCCCACCACCGCCTGCTTGACCTTCCTTGCTTCATACTCATAGACAGGTAGTCCTTTATTTACGGCGGCAACGATCGCGACCCCTCGCGCCTGTCCGAGCTTCAATGCCGACTCTGCACTGCGGGCCATAAATATTTGCTCAATAGCCAGTTCAGTGGGGACAAACTCACTGATGATTTGCGTGACACCACTAAAGATCTCTTCAAGCTTATTGGGGAGGGTCGCTTTATCAGTGGTGCGAATGCAACCACTGCCAACATATTCCTGGAGCGCACCAGTAACGCTTATTATGCCGTACCCGGTGACCCTGGAACCCGGATCGATACCTAAAATCAAGGTCATATGGAGAGGAATCAATGGAGTAGGATGAAGTTTAGCATACCGCCGAAATCAACGTTTCTCTGAAAACCTAAATTTCCTCGGGGAAACTGGCATTTGTATAGACATTGGTCACATCATCTATATCTTCAAGCTGGTCGAGCAGACGCAGCACTTTCTCAGCCGTATCCTGGTCCAGGTCACTGTAATTCTGTGGTACCATCGATACCTCGGCCGCAGCAGGTTCAAAACCGCCGGCTACCAGCGTTTCTTTCACGGAGAGAAAATCCTCAGGGCCGGTTATCACTTCGATTGAGCCCTCCTCATCCGTTTCTATATCTTCTGCACCAGCATTGATGGCAATTTCCGCTATGTCATCCTCATCACAACCCGGTGCAAAATTAATTTGCCCCCGCTCGTCAAAAAGGTATGCGACTGAACCGTCTGTACCCAGATTCCCGCCTGAGCGGGTAAAGGCGTGACGAACATGACCAACCGTCCGGTTACGATTATCGGTCATGGTCTGCACCAGTACCGCTACGCCACCCGGCCCATATCCCTCATAGGTAATGGCAACCAGCTCGGCTCCATCCTCCCCACCTGCACCCCGGGCAATGGCTCTTTCCATCGTCTCCTTGGGCATCTGGGCGCTCTTGGCCTTATCGACAATTGTGCGCAGACCAGGATTATCTTCTACGTTTCCCCCGCCATCACGCGCCGCAACAGTCAACTCACGAATGATCTTGGTGAATACCTTCGCTCGTTTGGCATCCTGCCCCGCCTTGCGGTGCTTTATATTGCTCCATTTGCTGTGACCGGCCACAACTTCTCCCCTATACGGGCTTGTTAACGCTTACGCCCAGCTCACGGAGCTGATCCGCATCAATCTCACCGGGGGCAGACGTGAGTAAACAGGTTGCTGTTTGTGTTTTCGGGAATGCAATGACGTCCCTGATAGCAGTTGAGCCGCTCAGGAGCATGATTAGGCGATCAAGGCCGATCGCTATTCCGCCATGCGGCGGCGCACCATACTCAAGCGCTTCCAGCAGAAAACCAAACTTCAAGCGCGCCTCACTATCAGACATATTCAGAATCCTGAATATAGCCTGCTGAAGCTGCGACTGATGAATACGAATCGAACCACCACCAACTTCATGGCCATTGACAACGATGTCGTAGGCACGACTCAAGGCTCCACCCGGGTTAGCTTCTATTTCCTCGACACTGCCCAACGGATGAGTAAAGGGATGATGTGTTGCCGTCCAGCCGCCCGTTGCATTCTCCTTGAACATGGGGAAATCCGTTACCCAGCAGGCGGCCCATTCCTTTTCGTACAGGTCGAGATCTTCAGCAAGCTTGGCACGCAACGCACCAATCGAATCATTAACAACGCGGGTCTTGTCTGCGCCGAAAAATATTATGTCCTTATCTTCCGCAGCCACTCGCTCAAGAATGTCCATGACGACCTGATCCGGCAGGAACTTGAGGATCGGAGACTGCAGACCTTCTATGCCTTTCTCCAGATCATTCACCTTGATATAGGCAAGACCCCTGGCACCGTAGATGCTGATGTACTTGGTGTAGTCATCAATATTCTTGCGGCTCAAACGATCGCCACCCGCGAGCTTAAGCGCGACTACCCTTGAGTTGCTATCGTTCGCAGGGCCACTGAAAACCTTAAATTCAACATCCTTCATCAAGTCGGCCACATCCACCAGGGGCAGATCAAACCTCAAATCCGGGCGGTCGCTGCCGTAGCGAAGCATGGCATCCTGGTAGCTGAGCACAGGCAATTCACCCAGGTCAACATCAATTGTTTCAGCAAAAAGCTGTTTCAACATATCCTCTGCTAGCGACATGATTTCCTGTTCATCCTGAAATGCAGTTTCGATGTCGATTTGTGTAAATTCCGGTTGCCTGTCGGCTCTTAGGTCTTCATCACGAAAACAGCGAGCAACCTGGTAGTAACGATCAAAGCCCGAGATCATAAGCAACTGTTTAAAAATCTGTGGCGATTGGGGCAATGCAAAAAAGTGTCCGGGGTGGGTTCTGGATGGCACAAGATAATCCCTGGCTCCCTCCGGAGTCGCCTTGGTCAGGACCGGCGTTTCGATGTCCACAAACTGACGTTCATCAAGAAAACGACGGATGAAATGCGTCACGGTTGAACGCAGACGCAGTTTCTCTTGCATTTCAGGTCGCCGCAGATCCAGATATCTATATTTGAGACGGATGTCTTCACCTGCCTCTGAATATTCGTCTAACTGGAAGGGTGGTGTTTCGGCACGGTTGAGTATGGTTAATGCCTTCCCCAACACTTCAATCCGCCCGGTTACCATCTTCGGGTTTATGGCAGCGTCATCCCGTGGCCGGACTCTGCCCGAGATAGAAATTACAAACTCATTTCGTACCTGATCAGCTAGCGCAAAGCTTTCCTGCGTGTCCGGGTCAAATACGACCTGTACGATGCCATGGTGATCTCGCAGGTCCAAAAAAATGACCCCACCATGGTCACGACGCCGATGGACCCAGCCACAGATGGAAACCTCCTCACCAATATGTGTATCCCTTAGTTGACCACAATGGTGGCTGCGCATTGTCATTACCCCTGGTTCGGCGAATTCTTAGTCTAACTGGATGCTGTGGATGATTCGGAAGTCGACCCTTTTTTGGTGGATTCTCCCTTCTTCGTTGTACTGGCGTCACCGGTACCGGAACTTTTGGACGAACCGCTGTCAGCTTTTTTGCTGTCGGTACTTCTAGACGAGCCGCTGTCGCCACCACTGACATTTTTCTTGTCACCGGTTTTGAAATCAGTTTCATACCAGCCACCGCCTTTCAACCTGAATACGGCGGCAGAAACCAGTTTCTTTAGTTTGGGCTGCTCACATTCCGGGCAATCCCGCAAAGGCTCATCCTTAAGTTTTTGGAGCTTCTCCAGCTTGGCTTCGCAAGCTTCACACTGGTATTCATAAATTGGCATAAGTGCCTTTATCCTGTGACTGTTGATTCAGCACTATTGGCGACCGCGAATTATAACCTAATGTAAGCAAAAGGCGACCCTGCTTTATAGTTCCCGAACCGAACGCCGCAGCACCAGACCATCAAAAAAAAGATTACGTCAAATTTAAGGTACGCAATTGCTTGCTTGAACTACTGCAATCAGATATAAAGCCACCGCCGTTGGGGGCATAACGCATTTTTTTAGCCACAAAAGAAAGTAGGTTCACCCCGATTTGACACACACCAGCAAAATTCTGAAAAGATGACGCAGGTGTAAAAGTAAGTTTTCACAAATTTTTTTACCAAAGGATTAACGAATGGTCGCAAAGAAGACGAAAACCCAGAAGAAGCTCGCTGCAAAGAAAGTCAAAAGACTCCCAGCTATCAAAGACAGGTACACTAAAAGTGCCGTCCTGTCTGAAATTGCTGAAAATGCAGACCTTTCCAAGACTCAGGTTGCAACTGTCCTAGATGAACTTTCAACGCTCATCGAAAGGCACATCAGGAAAGGCGCGGCTGGCGAATTTACTTTACCAGGCTTGCTAAAAATAAAAACAGTAAAAGCAGCTGCTCGCAAGGCTCGCAAGGGTGTACCGAACCCTTTCCGTCCTGGTGAATTGATGGATATTGCTGCCAAGCCGGCAAGCACAAAGGTGAAAGTGCTTCCGCTCAAAGGTCTCAAAGAATTTGCTTGATGTGCAGACCGTTCCTAAAGGGCCGCTATAGCGGCCCTTTTTTTGGCCCCTAGTTTTCTGAGCTCGATAAATGCGCCAGCAAATCCCCATTCGCTTCCCAGTTCTGTCCATCAAATTCCGCGTACTCCACCTGCTTAAAACTCGATTGGTCAAGGCACCGTAAGTTGACGCTGATCCCATCAGGATTGGACCTGGGAATATAAAAGGACTTGATCCCACAGGTGGGACAAAAGTAATGCTTAGCAACATGAGAATTAAAACTATAGGTCGAAGGATCCCCACGCTTGAGCCTGAATGCTGAGGCTGGGATAATCAGATGCAGATAATCGGTCATCCGACAGATGGAGCAGTTGCATCGATACACAGTGATATTATCTGGTGAGTCAAATTCGAATACTACCGCCCCGCAATGGCAGCCGCCCTTATGGACTCCTTGCATACTAGTCTCCGAGTAAAACCGAATACCGGACATCTTACCTGCAGGCAGACTGTTATCAATCTACAGAACTGACTAAGATTAGCGAAACCATCACTCAAGAGACAAAGCAAATAAGCAGACTATGAGAGCATCCAAATACAACCTTGTCACCCTAAAAGAAACGCCTGCTGACGCTGAAATCATCAGCCACCAGCTACTGATCCGGGCAGGATTTATTCGGAAAGCTGCCTCCGGAATATACAGCTGGATGCCAATTGGCCTGAGAGTTCTGCAAAAAGTAGAAGCTATTGTCCGTGAAGAGATGAATAGAACAGGCGCAATGGAAGTCCTTATGCCCGTGGTACAACCCGCCGAATTATGGCAGGAATCTGGTCGATGGGAACAATATGACGAGGGCATGCTGCTGAAATTCACTGACCGGCACCAGCGGGATTTCTGTTTTGGTCCCACTCATGAGGAAATCATCACTGACCTTGCGCGCAACGAACTAAAGAGCCACCGACAGTTGCCGGCCAACTTCTACCAGATCCAGACCAAGTTCCGTGATGAAACACGACCTCGTTTCGGCGTGCTCCGGGCACGGGAATTCGTGATGAAAGATGCCTATTCATTCCACCTCAATCAGCAAAGCCTGGAAGAAACATACCAGTCTATGCATGACGCCTATGGCACCATTCTGGACCGGATGCAGCTTGATTTTCGCCCCGTGTTAGCAGACACGGGAAGCATCGGTGGCAGCGCATCAATGGAATTCCATGTTCTCGCAGATTCTGGTGAGGACAGGATCGCCTTCAGCACCAGCAGCGACTATGCTGCAAACATTGAACTGGCAGAAGCGATCGCACCGCCAAAGGATGAGTCAGCTCCGGAAGAAATGAACGAGATTGAGACACCTGATGTTCATACCATTGAGCAGATTGCAGCTTTTCTGAGGGTACCACCCAAGTCCACAGTCAAGACGCTGATCGTCAAGGGTGAAAATGAACCCCTTGTCGCACTGGTACTTCGCGGAGACCACAAACTGAACCCGCTAAAAGCAGAAAAGCTTGCTGGCGTTGCCGCGCCTCTCTCCATGGCGGAGGACGGCGAAATTAGCAGCGCGATTGGCTGCTCCCCTGGATCCATCGGACCCGTAAACCTGGACTTGCCAATAATAGTAGACCGAAGCGCCGCTGCGCTGGCAAATTTTGTCTGTGGCGCCAACAGGAATGGATTTCACCTGACCAATGCCAACTGGACACGGGATACAGCTGAATTCTCGGTCTCTGACATCAGGGATATCTTAGAGGGTGACCCGAGCCCCGATGGGAAGGGTGTGCTCCAATTGAAACGTGGAATTGAAGTTGGGCATATTTTTCAACTCGGTAAAAAGTACTCGACACCGATGGGCGCTACCGTGCTCGATGAGAACGGCAAGTCAATCATCATGACCATGGGCTGCTACGGCATGGGCGTTTCGCGACTCGTCGGGGCAGTAATCGAACAGAAACATGATGACTCAGGCATCATCTGGCCCACTAACATCGCACCATTTCAGGTAATTATTATTCCCATCAATGCGCACAAATCGGAAGCGATCACTGAAACGTCAGAAAACCTCTACAGTGAACTGACGGCGCTTGGCATTGAAGTATTGCTCGACGACCGTGAGGGCTATCGACCCGGCGCCAAATTTGCAGATTCTGAGCTAATTGGTATTCCCCACCGACTTGTGGTCGGTGATCGGGGGCTGGACAAGGGTGTCATCGAATATACTGAAAGGAAATCTGCTGACTCGCGCGACCTTCCACTGGACGGTTTGGTAGAGCATCTTCACCAGCTGATTCAGGCTGAGCTCAATATTTAGCCTCAATCTAACACTAATCTTAATCTGGCAATTAGGCTCCCTCATTTCCTTCAATGATGTTGTGACTTGCCGTCAATAAGCAATTCTGAGCTAGCCCACAAAACTAAGCCGCTAGTGATGTTTACAATGGTCCTAAGTTAAACACCGGATTAAATAGTCCTGTACCTAACCTTCTGTGGCATTGGCAGTCCATGGCCAGGTCCCGCTTCCATCCCTGGAGCTAGCCACATCAGATCAGGTGCCGGACTATTCAATCCTAACTCCTGAAATTCGCTGAATTATTGCCTGATCGAGACTAATTAATTGAATTACAGCGGTTATCAACCTAAGGACCTGCCTCCAGAATTTTAAGCAATGAGCCTTCAGTCTGAGGTCCAACAAGCGTTGCGTGCAGCGTACCGCCCGGGGTCAATACAAACGTGGTTGGTAGGACTTCAGGTCTTTCAAGACCAAGCTCAAGAGCGGGGTCAAACCTGAAAACTGGGAACTCAATTCCCATTTTTAATATAGATGCCTGCATCTCCTCGGGGTTTGGCCCATCAAAATCTACGCCAAAAACGTTCAACTTGTCCGGGTGCCTCCCCGAAATTTCATTCAGTTCGGGAATTTCTTTGATACAGGGCCCACACCAGGTTGCCCAATAATTAATGATCAGCCATTTACCTTCGAGATCCGAATAGCGATAGCCGTTTCCCTCCGCGTCATGAAAGTCCGCCCGCTGGCAGGCTGCCAGCGATATCAGTATCAGGATAATAGTCAGGACCTTTTGCACTAGGCTCACTCGGGGTTTGGTTGCTTCTGCGACCGAAACAGACTCTCAAGGTCAGTTCCAAGAACACCCTCAGTACGACCTGCAATTGATTCAAAAGTTTTCGAAAGTGCCGCCTCCCATCCTGACTTTTCATCAAGACTTCGTGCTGGCAATGGCCAGGGTAGCGCCTCGTACAACTCCCATACGGTGATTTCACTCAGGTCCTTCAGCAGTACCAGCCCACCCTTTTCAACCGCCCTGATCAAATTCAGTGCCATCAGTTGCTGCCGATACTCGGACCACTGCTCAAGTTCAATTCTTGAACCCAGGTTGCGGATTTTCTTTTCAGTCACCACCTCACCGTTCTGATGCGCCTGATAAAAAACATCAAGTATGATGAGCACCTGAAAGAATGAATCTTCCAGTTTTTCACTGCCTTTGAACCGATACACACCCAGGCTTTTAACCAGCTCCGCTCCCATGAGAATAATGGTCCAGGACACGTAGACCCAAAGCAAAAAAAGTGGCACTACGGCAAAAGCACCGTAGATCAATTCAAAATCTGAGCGTGACATGACAAATCCAAAAAGAAACTTTGCGGTTTCAAAAATTGCAGCAACAAGCACACCACCTACCACCGCATGCCTGAGTGGCACCAGTGTATTAGGTACTACTACATAAATGAGAGTGAAGGTTGAGGCGCTGAGAAACAGTGGCAGGAAGCGCAGAAACAAAAGGGATTCAGTGACATCGCTTATCAGCGGGATTGACAGTACATAGGTCGTAACGCCTATTCCCACACCAACCAGCAGTGGACCTAGGGAAAGAACAGCCCAATACATCATCAGCCGCTGGAACCCGCGCCGGGGCTCCTTGATTCGCCATATCTCGTTGAATGTCCGCTCAACGGTGAACAACATCAAAAAAGCCGTGACCGCAAGGAACGCAGCACTCGGGATGCTCAAATTCTGAGCTTGTTGGGAAAAACCTCGAAGGTACTCCTGTGCCAGCGCCACATTCTCTGGAACAATATTAGTAAAGATAAAATCTTCGAGAACTCTGCCCATGCTGCTAAACGAGTCGAACGTAGATAGTACGGTATACATGACCGTAAGCGCGGGCACGACTGCAAACAGCGTCTGGTAAGTCAACGCCGCCGCCGTTGTCTGGCAGCTGTCGTCAATATAGTGGCGAATAACGAAACCGCCCAGCCGCCAAGTCTGCAATGCACCTTGCTTCACCTTTACAGACACAAATCTTCCCTCCTCAAATCGAAGGATCAAACCCAGATAGGGCGCCTAAATCACGTTTAGGTGCGACGGGTAAAACTACAATCTACCACAAACAAGCTGCTGTATTGCCAAGCTGCTTGATAAGGGTTGATGTGTAGAAGTAGTTTGGAGAGGGCTGAAGGGCTAGGGGCCAGGCTGAAAGTAGTAAACACTGAAATTAATCAGTGTACGATCTTCTCCTGGTAGGTCGGCTGAGCCGTCGGTTCAGTTTCAAATTCCTGGTGCTCGTCAAAGAGATCGTTGCTCACTTTAACTTCATAGCGCCTCGTTGAAACCTCTCCATCTAGCACATCCGGAAGCTTCCTGAGAAAGTCCTCCATATGGCTGGTTTCAAAGTGTCCTTGCAACGCATCGACTGATTCCCACTCCTGGAACAGCAGCAAGGTGTTCGGATCCGTCAGGCCGACATAAAATTCATAGGTTATACAGCCATATTCCGCCTTGCTGGTGGCAGCCATACGTCGCATTATTTTCAATGCTTCGTCTCGGAGGTCTGATTTTACCGGAAAGGTCCCGTGAACAATGATCATGGTGAGGCTTGGAGTGTATATGCTGGGGATTATACAGGCATTTACGGGGCTGGATATAGTTAGTTCAGATGAACTGCGCTGCCAGGTATTAGGTACCATTAGCCTGCTAATGTGCCTGGCTACTTCCTTTGATTGGAAAACCTAAGAGCAAAAAAAAGGGGAAACATCCCCTTTTTTCAAATACCTAAACCTACTTTCGCCTTTTTCGCTTCCGCTTCATGGCCTCAAGCTGCGCTTTGCTTGGTTGAGCTTTTAGCAGTTTCTTATAGGTCTGAGATCGTTTCGAAATCTTTTTATGAGAGATATAGAAATCTACTGCCTTCTGCCAGGCCCCTTTCAGTCCATGCAGGTTTATTGATACGGTCGTGTTAACGATTTTGTCCACCTTCGAAGACATAATACCAATCTGGAACACTGGCGTTCTGGTACCACTTTTTTCAGTCTTCATTCGAAAGAGAATGCCGCGAACCTTACCGCTTTTATCAAACAAGGCGGTCTTTGCTGCTGCTGCTTTTGCCTTAGCCTGCTTGTTTGCCAGTACCGCATCACGCGTTTCCGCGGCTTCCTTAATCTCAGCTCGCGCGGCCCCGCGAAGCCGTTTGCCATTTGCCTTAAGGGAAAAATATTCCTGGTAGGTCTTACCAGCAATTTGACGCCGGACTCGAAACCCATGAAAGCGAGTTGTATCAAGTAATTCTACACTCATTTCAGATACCTTTAATTTAGTTACGTGGTGGTTCCTGCAACTTTCACCTAAACCTACTGCACTACCCAACGAGCTTGGAAAGTTTAATTGCCCAGCCACTTCAGGGACCAGTAATACTACCTTATATAGTGTGGAAATGTACCTCAAATCAGAAATTTTTGTAAACCTAAGCAGAAACTGACGACACAGCTCCACTAGCAACTAACGAGTCTATTTCGCTGTCACTGTAACCCATTTCACTGAGCACCGACGACGTATCCTCCCCAGCAATCCTGGAACCGTGAGATACGCCCACCTCGGTCCTGCTGAACCGCGGTGCTGGTGCGGGCTGCACCATGTCATCCAGCTCAAGGAATGTTCTCCGTGCAATATTATGGGGGTGGTCAGCGACCTCCGCAGTCGACAGTACAGGCGCAAAACAAACATCAGTACCCTCCATAATTTCGCGCCATTCATCTCTTGTTTTTGACCTGAACACCTGTGCAATCTTGTCTTTATACTCGGGCCAGCGGCCCTGATCCATTTGTGCGGAGAACGCGTCTGGGTCCAGGCCAGTCTTTTCAAGCAACAGCGCATAAAACTGGGGTTCAATAGAACCAACGGAAATCCACTCGCCATCACTTGTTTCATAGGTGCCATAAAAATGAGCACCACCGTCAAGCACATTGCTGCCGCGCTCATTTTTCAATAAACCTGCCCCCTGCATGGAATAGAACATCGACATGAGAATAGCAGCACCATCAACCATGGCGGTATCAACTACCTGCCCTTTGCCAGAATTTTTTGTTTCAAGAAGAGCGCAAACCAGACCAAAAGCAAGCATCATGCCACCACCACCAAAATCGCCAACAAGGTTCAACGGCGGCACTGGCTTTTGACCCTTTTCACCGATTGCATGCAGAGCGCCCGTTAATGATATGTAGTTGATATCGTGTCCTGCCGCCTGGGCCATGGGACCTTCCTGCCCCCAGCCGGTCATCCGGCCATAAACCAATTTTGTATTTCTGGCCATGCAGTCCGCCGGACCTATACCAAGCCTTTCCACTACACCAGGACGGAAGCCTTCGAACAATGCATCGGAGCTTTCACATAGCTTGAGTATCACCTCTTTTCCCGCATCACTCTTCAAGTTGACGGCGACAGACTTTCGACCCCGAGTCAATACGTCGGGATTACGGGAAGCGTGGCTTCCCGCGCGATCAACCCTAATCACGTCAGCGCCCATATCTGCCAACATCATTCCACAAAATGGACCGGGACCTATCCCCGCGAGCTCAATTACTTTTGTTCCTGTCAGTGGTCCCACCTAATTACTCCTTTTTCAAATAACCCATTTAGTCACAATCAAAATGTGAGGGCAATCATTGTTCTTTACACCGCTGATGGCTCTTTACACGCTGAAGGCTCTTTATCCCGCTGATGGCTCCAGCTATGATTCGCTGGAGGAAAAGAAGCTGCGAATGAGCGAGATGCTTGAATATATTGAGATCGAACCAGATGGGGTTGCCACCGCTTCAGTCATCTGGCTGCATGGCCTTGGTGCCGACGGTCACGACTTTGAACCTATCGTGCCGGAACTGGAACTCGAGTCACTGCAAGTCCGGTTCATATTTCCACATGCGCCCGTTAGACCTATTACGATCAATGATGGAGAAGAAATGCGGGCCTGGTACGACTTTATCCCCCACTCTGAGACAGCCGGCAACGAAGACATCAGGCAATCAGCCGTGGAAATTCACCGCTTCTCCGCAAGAGAAATGGAACGTGGCATCGATTCCAACCGGATAATTCTGGCAGGCTTCTCCCAGGGAGGCGTGATCGCGCTTCATGCTGGCCTGCGGTATGAACACAGATTGGCAGGGGTCCTGGCGCTTTCCACTTACCTGCATGACTTCTCCGGAACAGAAAATGAATTGACGGACGCCAATCTGGCTATCCCTATCATGATGGCCCACGGGACCCAGGACCCCATGATTCCAATCATGCGGGCAGCGACATCACGGGAGAACCTCATTCGCCTCGGCTACGATGTCAGGTGGTTCGACTACCCCATGGGTCACCAGGTATGCATCGAGGAAATCGAAGAGGTATCCCGCTTTTTCCAGGAAACTTTGTAGGTAATGATCGACCTTCACGCCTTTTTAAACCTCCTCTAGGAATACAAATGCTGACCGGGGATGAGAAGGTAATCACCAAGTACCTGCAGAAATACGCTGAACCCGAAGTAAATGCGCTACCCAGCTTACCTCACTACGACCATTGCCTTGTCATTCCAGCCTTCGATGAGACATTCAAACAACTGGAACGTACATGGCACCGACTCCAGGAAAACTACCTGGTAATCCTGGTAGTCAACTCGCCCCTCAAGGAACACGCAGCGACACTCCGGCTCAGGCAGGACATTGCCAGCCTGGCCAGTAGTTCAGACCCCGTGGAACGTTGCTCCTACATCCCTGGCAATCCTGACATCCTGCTGGTTGATCGATGTACAGTCGGGAATACAATACCGCCTCGACAGGGAGTTGGACTGGCACGAAAAGTAGGCGCAGATATCGCGCTACGGCTCATTTCAGAAGGAAGGGTCGCATCACCTCGTATATCCTGTACTGATGCTGACGCAATTCTACCGGAAAACTATTTCGCGCCAGCCCTAACGAGTGCGGACGCAGCACTGGTGTTTCCCTTCGTGCACCAGCCTGAACCTGGGTTGCAACTGCCGACACTACTCTACGACCTGTCGATCGTCTACTATGCGTGCGGACTCAGATGGTCCGGTTCTACCTATGCCTACACGAGTCTCGGCTCCACCATGGCGATTAGCGCCAGCCACTACGCAAAGGTCAGGGGCTTCCCCAGGCGCGATGCAGCTGAGGACTTCTACCTGTTGAACAAACTAGCGAAAACGGGTTCGATCCAAAGCCTGCCGGTACAGCCAGTCCATCTCGCGGGGAGACTTTCAGACCGCGTTCCATTTGGGACAGGCGCAGGCATCGGCAAGATATCAGGCATGAAGAACCCCCTTGATGATTTTCACTTCTATCACCCGGACACATTCAGGCTGCTCAAGGAATTACTAGCTGCCCTGTCTTCGACCTGGACTGAACCCCAAGCCCTGGCCGGCAGTAGCAAGGAAATACAAACCTACTGTGAGCAGAGCGGGCTGGGAGAGCTTATTGCGCAACAAAGGGAGAAACAGACTAAAAAAAAGGTATTCGAAAAGTTCCTGCATGACTGGTTCGACGGATTTAGAACCGTTAAGTTTGTACATTTCATGAGAGACCACTACTTGCCTTCGGTTCCCATATCCGGACTCTCCAAGGCCGAGTTTATTGATGGCTTTTCGCAGGCAGACCTGCCAGAACTGAGACATCAGCTGTCAAAGCAGTTATTCAAGGCTGTCGAAATAGGATAGTCGGCTAAAACACCTGATGCGAACATGCTAAAATCTCATCTAGAGACTTCACGCTTTTACCCTTGACGGTATGACCCCGGATTCCAGCTATTCACTGGAACAATGAATGATGCACAAAATTTTCATAGATGGACAGGTAGGTACCACCGGTCTGCAGATACACCAGCGGCTTCAGCACCGGACTGACATCTGCCTGCTGAATATCGCCGATGAAGACAGGAAAAACAGGGAAGCCAAACGCCAGACAATGGAAGAGGCAGACCTGGTCATCCTGTGCCTGCCGGATGAGGCAGCAATAGAATCCGTTGAGATTGCTTCTTCCACAAAAACAAGGTTTATAGACGCCAGCACTGCACACAGAACGAACGATGCATGGGTTTATGGCCTGCCGGAAATGAATGACCAGCAAAGGTCCAGGATAAAGTCGGCACAAAATGTGTCGAACCCTGGCTGCTACGCGACTGGATTCCTACTTCCAATCATCCCCCTCATAGAACAGGAATGGCTGAAGCCCTCCACACTCATTAGCTGTAGCGCACTATCCGGCTTTAGTGGTGGTGGCCGAAAACTGATTGAAACCTATGAACGGCAGGCTGGGGATAACCCAGCCGACCTCTGGCATTCGAGACCCTATTCGCTAGGCCTGACCCATAAGCACATCCCCGAGATGCAGCACTATGCAAACCTCGATACGGCGCCATTGTTTCTGCCGAGTGTCGGCCATTTCGCACAGGGAATGCTGGTCAGTACCGGGCTATTCAGAGAGTCTTTCAACAGACCGGTGGACCCTGGGCAAGTAGTTGAACTTCTGATGTCCGCCTACGGAGACGAACTATGCATTAGTGTCTACGGTCCCAATGATGAGTCACAGCTTCAGGACGGCTACCTGGATCCGCAGGCAAACAACGGTACAAACCGTGTGGATATTTTTGTATCTGGTCACGAACAACAAATCCTGCTGATAAGCCGTTTGGACAACCTCGGTAAAGGTGCCAGCGGTGCCGCCATTCAAAATCTCAACCTGATGCTTGGCAGACCCGAGCTAGAAGGACTCTCTCACTAGCCACTTCCTTCTGAATGAGGCAAGAAATATGAAACTAACTGATTTCTCTGATGATGAATTGAAGACAAAACAATCCGAACTGCTTGGCGCTTACTCTCAGTTCAAGGAGGCTGCCCTATCCCTCGACCTCACTCGTGGTAAACCTTGCACAGAACAGCTCGACCTTTCAAATGATCTGGATGGCATTCTCGAAGGCTTTTTCCTGCTCCAGAATGGCGCCGATGTCCGCAACTATGGTGGAATTCTAGGTATTCCGGAAGCTCGCCAAATGGGCGCTGACATCCTTACCCTTCATCCGGCACAGGTTATGGTAGGTGGCAACAGCAGTCTGACACTCATGTATAACATGATCGCCCACATGATCCCCCGGTGGAATGCTGAGGCCAAAGAAACAAACAGCAAGGTAAAGTTTATCTGCCCCGTTCCCGGTTATGACCGGCATTTCACTATCTGCGAATCCTTCGATATTGAAATGATTAATGTCGACCTTTTGTCATCTGGACCCGATATGGATGTCATCGAGAACCTGCTTGATAAGGACCCCATGATAAAAGGCATCTGGTGTGTGCCGAAATACAGCAATCCCACCGGCCATACCTATGATAAGGAGACCGTTATAAGGTTCTCCCAACTCGGCAAAATTGCTAGCCAGAATTTCCGCATTATGTGGGATAACGCCTATGTGGCTCACCATCTGACAGATAGCCCAGCCCAGTTGCACGACCTCATGGGTGAATCCATGCAGGCTGGCACTGAAGACAACCTGGTGATGCTGGCATCCACATCCAAAATCACCTTCGCCGGTGCAGGAATTTCCTTCCTGGGCACATCAGAGAAAAACCTTGCCGCTTTCGAGAAGTACCTGACTCCTCAGATGATAGGTTTTGACAAGGTGAATCAGTTGCGACATGTGCGCTTCCTGCAGGGTGGCAGCAACCTTGCCACGCACATGAGCAAACACAAAAATTTGCTGGATCCCAAATTTATAATGGTCCAAAAGAAGCTGCAGGAAGCGCTGGGGGACAAGGGCATTGCTGAGTGGACCAAGCCGGAAGGCGGCTATTTCGTTTCACTAGACACGCTTCCTGGTATCGCCAGCAAGGTCGTCGAGCTCGCTTCTGGCGCCGGCGTGAAACTGACCCCGGCAGGTGCAACCTACCCTTATGGTATCGATCCCGAGAACCGCAACATCCGCTTAGCCCCGACCTTCCCTTCTCTCTCAGACCTTGAAAAGGCACTGGACGTCCTGGTTGTTTGTCTGGAGCTCGCTTCCACTGACTATTTATTATCACACTAAATGGGTCAGCTTAGCGCTCTTGATGCCGGTGTATTGATATTTTATCTCGGTGGCCTGTTCGCCATGGGCCTGTATTTTTCGGGTAAGAACAGTAGTACTGAAGAATATTTTCTCGGCGGTAGAAGGTTCAAGGGGTGGGTTATAGGCCTGTCCCTGGTGGGTACATCCATCAGTTCCATCACCTTCCTGGCTTATCCGGGTGACGCATTTAAAACCGCTTGGCTACGCTTCCTGCCGAATCTGATGCTGCCCGTCGCCGTACTAATTACGGCTAAGTACTTCCTTCCCTTTCTGAGAAGGAACAATACAACCACGGCCTATGAGTACCTGGAATTCAGGTTCGGACCTTCAATCCGGGTCTATGGCGCAGTCGCCTTTATCGTTGCGCAGGTCGTCCGGGTCAGCCTGATCCTTTATCTCGTATCCCTGGTATTGCAGGAAATTACGGGCCTGGATGCCACCTTATGTATTCTCATTGCAGGCATGGTCGTATCTGCATACACCATTATTGGTGGAATAGATGCGGTCATTTGGACAGATGTCATTCAGACTCTAGTATTGCTGCTGGGCGGGGCAATGTGCCTGTTTGTCGTGGTCGAGGCGTTACCCGGTGGTTTTGCACAGATACTGGAAGTGGCCAGCAGCGATGGGAAGCTCGCATTTTCCGAACTACGCGGCAATGAGCTCGTTCCTGTTGCCTGGAGCCTCAGCCTTCAAGATAAAACCATCAGCATGATGCTGATGATTGGCCTCATAAGCTGGCTGACGGAATATTCAAGCAGCCAGAATACAGTGCAGCGATTTTGTGCTTCCCGCTCAGAATTAGAAGCACGAAAGGCGATCTACATTTGTGCGCTGGTGAGCATACCAACCTGGGCCTTCTTCATGTTCCTTGGCACTGCACTGTATGTATTCTTCCAGGTGTTCCCTGCGCCAGAAGCGACTGAAATATTGCTGGGTGAGAGAAAGGCTGAACAGATTCTTCCCTTTTTTATCATCCACCACCTACCATCAGGGATCGTTGGGCTCGTGGTGGCAGCGACCCTCGCCGCAGCCATGTCCTCACTGGACAGCAGTATCAACGCCATTTCCACCGTCTCCGTATCAGATATATACCGCCGACACATCAACAGGACAGCCGATGACGGGCACTATCTTAACGTGGCTAAAATCATCGCCTCATCAGCCGGGTTGATGATGGTGCTGGGCGCGGTCTACCTGACCAATACACAGACCAAAACCCTGCAGGACACAGCTACTATACTGACATCACTACTCGCCGGTGGTCTGTTGTCTATCTATTGTATTGGTTTCTTCACCAATCGCGGCGACGCGAGACATGTCCTGTTTGGCATCTCCGGCACCATGATCTTTACCGCTTGGACCATAGCAAGTTCGAGGTCTCTTATTCCCGATGCAATCAGTTTTCCGTTTGATCTTTACTATACGGGTCTGCTTGGCAACATCATCATGTTCACTCTGGCATTCGGTTTAAGCCTGTTGCTGGACTCGAACAGGGATAAAGCGGGCCTGACGATCTGGTCGTGATATGATGCGTGCGCCATAAACTTCATAAAGAAGCGCTTTGACTGATTCTGAACAAAACCCAATAGAAGAAACCCCCGATGAGGTTAGCGTTGATTTTGACACACTCGACCTGCCAGTTGAGCTAAATGATGCCATTACCAGCCTGGGATTTACATCCTGTACACCTGTGCAATCAGAGGTTCTGCCTTTCAGCCTGGACGGCAGGGACATCATTGCCCAGGCACAGACTGGTACCGGCAAGACCGCTGCATTTCTCATTTCCATCATCACCTATGACCTTGAAAATCCTGAGCTCAATCAGCGCGCCGCGGGAACACCATTTTCCCTGATTATCGCACCGACGAGGGAATTGGTACTGCAAATCAGCGCCGATGCGGAAAGCCTGGTTGAAAATACCGATATCACCATAGTCCCGGTAGTCGGCGGTATAGACTACGAAAAACAGAAAAAGGCGCTGGCAAAACCGGTTGGAATAGTAGTAGCTACCCCTGGGCGACTCCTCGATTTTTGCCGCTCAAACGTGATCGATTTGTCGAGTGTCGAACTGCTAATCATTGATGAGGCAGATCGGATGCTCAGCATGGGCTTCATTCCCGATGTCAAAGCAATAATTCAGCGCACACCTAGAAAAGACAAGCGGCAAACGCAGCTGTTCAGCGCTACTTTTAGTGAAGACATCAAACGCCTTGCAGCGAACTGGACCCTTGACCCGGTAAGAATTGAAATTGAGCCGGAACAGATAGCAGTAGAGTCAGTCGAACAGGTCGTCTATGCCACATCTGAGGATGACAAATACAAGGTGCTCTATAACCTGATAACAGTTCATGAACTCAGTAGAGTGCTGGTATTCGTGAACCGCCGCGATGAGAGCCGAAAACTGGAGGACAAACTCTACCGACATGGCTTCAAAACAGGCCTGCTGACGGGTGAAGTCCCACAGAAAAAGCGCATCAAAACGCTTGACCAGTTCAAAGCAGGTGAAATTGAAGTTATGGTCGCAACGGATGTCGCCGGCCGGGGTATTCACGTCGAAGATATTAGCCATGTGGTCAACTACAACCTGCCGGAAGATCCAGAAGATTATGTACACAGGATCGGGCGAACCGGACGAGCCGGTGCAAAGGGAGTATCCATTAGTCTCGCATGTGAAACAGATGCCTTTATGTTGCCGGCAATCGAAGAGTTACTGGGGGAACCACTCAGTTGTGAACAGCCAGATCCGGCCTTGCTGGAGGACACCCCGGCGCCTCACAAGAAATCTCATCTAAAACCGTCCAGCTACAGTTCTTCTGGCAGGAACTCATCTGGCAGGAGACCAAGAAGGTAATCAGGCCATGGATAAAACCAGGTCCAAAAAGCCATCTTCACTGGCAGCATGGTAGTCAGCAACGATGATGGAGAAGTAACGGCCAGTACCACGGGTTTCGGTACAAGTGTAATCGCGGGATCCGCGCCACAGGCACAGGCGCCTTTCGCCTGGACTCCCCGAAGGTTGCAGCGTGTTTCAAGGAAAACAGCCGTACCAAGCAACGAGTAGTGTTATGGTCCCAGTAGAACCGATAACTGTTTAGGATGAATATGCCCAGAATGGAAAACAGGAAAGTGCTGATAACCCAGAGCGATGATTACATGGGACCTGCTGTTTGTGACCTGTTCACCAGGGAGGGCGCAGACGTCACGACCAAGGATGGAATAGTCCCCTTCGATGACAGTTTCGCAGGTTTTGTCAATGATTGTAGTGATATCGATATCCTTATTGCCAACCTTTCACACGATTCAAAAAATACTCCCGTTGGTGATATCAGGGATGATGACTGGCAATCAATGTTTAATGCCATGGTGCACCCGCTGATGTGTCTGATTCGTCATTTTGCACCCCTCATGGCGGAAAGGGGACATGGCAAAATCATTGCGATAACCAGTGCCGCACCGCTCAGGGGTATCCCGGGCTCCACAGCTTACTGTGCTGCCCGTGGCGCTCAAAATGCGTTTGTTCGGGCAGCCGGGTTGGAGTTCGCACCAACCAATGTACAAATCAACGCCATTGCACAAAACTATGTCAGCAATCCTGAATACTATCCGGACGAGTTGGTTGCATCGGAGCGTTTTCAGAAACACCTTGCTCACAATGTGCCGGCCGGCAGGGTTGCCCGGGAGGAAGAGCAGGCTGAACTAACCCTATTTCTGGCTTCTGACAACAGTGATTTTATCGTCGCCCAGATTATGCCCTTTGCCGGCGGATGGGTTACCAGTTGTTGATTTCTTAAGGTCTGTGCCAACATGTCCTCTGAAAGCGAAAACATGAAAAAGGAAGAAGTCCATATCTGGCATATTGAAATGCTGGATCAGGCCCATATCACCGATGAGAAACTGCCAAGAGGCTATGATCTGAAACTGGTTGAATCGCCCCTGCCGGAGTTAAACAGGTTTCTCTATGTCACTGTGGGTGCGCCCTGGGCCTGGTATATGAGGCTGCCCTGGTCTTACAAAGAGTGGCAGGACTACTTGGGAGAGAACATACAGACCTGGATAGCCTACCAGGGTGCGACTCCAATTGGCTATTTCGAGTTGGACCTGCAACCTCAAGCCAGTGTTGAAGTCGCATACTTCGGCCTGATCCCGGAGTTTATCGGCATGGGTTTTGGAAAAGCCTTGCTTCAGGACGCGATCAACAAGGCGTGGGACTTAGGCGGCAATCGCGTCTGGCTACATACCTGCACACTTGACCACCCCCAGGCGCTAAATAACTACCTGGCAAGGGGCTTTACGATATTCAAGGAAGAGGACCAGATTGAAGAAATTCCCATCGCCGCCATCCAGCCCTGGGAAGGGGCCAACAAGTCATACTAATATGGCTTTAGTTGGCAACCGGAGATTTTGGAACCCACTGTTCATGCCCACTTTTGACACCCAACTTTCCGCCTGTGGACAACCGTTAGAATATCAAACCAAAATCTAAAAATCGTTCACGATTTTGAAGCTTTATCCCTCGAGTCGGTTGCGTGTTTCAACGAACAAGTGTACATTCCCCATCGGGCTGCGACGGGTGATTTGGGACACTCGAACCCCGACACTCCAAGAGGCAGCATATTCAGTAGCAGATGCAAGGAAGTAGACGCAATATGAGTGTGAGCCACGCAATCCAGCGAAGCGTTCCGGTGACTGATTTGGTACTCAAAAAGACAATACCCTCTTCCACGAAGCGACCCGTCGGCTGTGCGCTAGTAGTGAGGAAATATAATTGATTGACTCTCCTCTTTTGCCCCTGGTTGTTTACTTTCTCTCTGTCATTACCCTCGTTCTGATCATGCTGGGGTTGGCCTTTGTCATAGGCGGGCGTACAGAAATGACCCGGGCAACGATAGAGCCCTTTGAATCAGGTATCGTCACCATTGGATCCTCAAAGCTTCCACTCTCTATAGAGTTCTACATGGTCGCCATATTCTTTGTAATTTTTGACCTCGAGACTGTCTTTATTTTTGCCTGGGCGGTGGCTTTTTATGAGCTTGGACTGTTTGGTTATCTCGCAGTCTCAGTATTTATACTGGTCCTGGTTGTGGCGCTCATTTTTGAGTGGAAATCAGGAGCCCTAGATTGGGGCATTAAGACTCGAACAGGGCTGGAGCCCTCAACGGTTCGTAATAACAAAGCACTTTCAGCAGCCGACACTAGAGAATAAGCAAATGGAATGGAGCCTCGACAAGATAGATGACTCGCAACTGCTGCCACAGGTAGACAAGTCATTTGAAGAGCATATTCAGAAGAATATTGCACTAGCGAAACTGGAAGACTTGCTCGCATGGGGCAGGAAGCACTCCATCTGGCCTTTTAATTTTGGCTTGTCGTGCTGCTACGTTGAAATGGCAACAGCTTTTACCAGCCGTTTCGATATGGCGAGGTTCGGCTCAGAAGTTATCCGTGCCACACCAAGACAGGCCGATCTGATTGTTATATCAGGAACCTGCTTCCTGAAGATGGCACCGGTTGTACAAAGGCTTTACGAACAGCTGCTGGAACCAAAATGGGTGATATCCATTGGCTCCTGTGCCAATTCCGGTGGTATGTACGATATCTATAGCGTCGTTCAGGGCGTGGATAAGTTCATACCCGTTGACGTTTATATTCCCGGCTGCCCACCACGTCCCGATGCATTTCTGCAAGCTCTGACACTGCTTCAGGATTCTGTAGGCCAGGAAAGAAGACCCTTAAGCTGGGTCGTTGGTGACCAGAGTGTGGTCAAACCTGAAAAAGTAAGCCAGCGTGACTTACATAATGATGAACGAATGAAGGCGACCTTGCTCAGGGAACCAAACAAAGTATAGAAGAGAGGAACAACGTGGCTGCGGTAATGGATGCTGCTGACAATGAGCTAGTGGGGAAACTTGGTAACCAGTTTCCTGGCACGACTTTTATTGAGCAGCAGACTTTCGATAATATTTCTACCCTTTGGGTCCCCCGTGACAAACTCTTGTCTGTCCTCGGTTACCTGAAACGAGACTGTGCCTTTGAGATGCTGTTTGACCTGTGTGGTGTTGACGAAAGAACGCGGGTTCACACTGAAAATCTGCCGGAAAGCGACTTTTCTGTTGTTTATCATCTGGTTTCCTTCTCGCAATACCGGGATATCCGCATAAAGGTAGCCCTGAAGGAAGCTGACTGTAAGCTACCCACAGCCATCCCGGTCTGGCCCAACGCCAACTGGTATGAAAGAGAAGCCTGGGACATGTTCGGTATTGTCTTTACAGGCCACCCAAATCTGTCTCGAATCCTTTTACCCCCTACCTGGGAAGGTCACCCCCTGAGGAAAGACCACCCTGCGCGCGCGACAGAACTGGAACCCTTTCGTATGACGAAGGAGCGCCAGGATGAAGAGCAGGAAGCCATGCGATTCGTACCGGAAGAGTGGGGAATGGCTCGAAAGAACGACCACACTGAGTTCATGTTCCTGAATCTCGGACCAAACCACCCCTCGGTTCACGGTGCCTTTCGCATCGTCCTGCAGTTGGATGGCGAGGTGATTGTTGACGCCGTACCGGAAATCGGGTTTCACCACCGTGGTGCTGAAAAGATGGCCGAAAGGCAAACCTGGCACAGTTACATACCCTATACAGACCGTATTGATTACCTGGGCGGTGTCATGAACAACCTGCCCTATGTCATGACTGTGGAGCAAATGGCCGGTATCCAGGTACCAGACCGCGCCAAGGTCATCCGTATCATGCTGGCAGAGATGTTCAGGATTATCAGCCACCTGGTGTTCTACGGCACCTTCGTCCAGGACGTTGGCCAGATGTCCCCTGTATTTTTTACGTTTTCTGATCGGGAAAAATTATTTCGTATTATAGAAGCCATAACAGGCGGGCGTATGCATCCGGCCTGGTTCCGAATCGGGGGTGTTGCACATGATCTGCCGGAAGGCTGGGAAAAGATGGTCCAGGATTTTGTTGATTTTATGCCCAAGCGCCTGGATCACTACGACAAGATGTGCATGCAGAACAGTATCGTAAAGAATCGCTGCGTCGATATCGGCATCTTTACCAAGGAAGAAGCATTCGATTGGGGTGTCACTGGCCCCGGGCTGCGTGCTACCGGGGTTGACTTTGACTGGAGAAAGAATCGTCCTTATGGCGGCTATGATCAATTTGATTTTGAAGTACCCGTCTTCCACAAGGGTGATATCTATGACAGGGCGCAGGTGCGAATAGAGGAAATGCGCCAGAGTGTAAGAATTATCAAGCAGTGCCTGGACAACATGCCGGCGGGTCCTTACAAGTCGGATCATCCAACGACCACGCCGCCCGTCAAAGACAAGACAACCCATGACATTGAAACCCTGATCCACCATTTCACAAATGTGAGTTGGGGACCTGTTATCCCGCCAGGGGAAGGCAGTGTCACCATTGAAGCAACCAAGGGCAACAACATGTACTACCTCACCAGTGACGGTGGCAGCATGTCTTATCGAACACGAATACGGGTGCCCTCATTCCCCCACTTACAACAGATCCCATTGATCAGTCGCGGTCTTCTTATTGCCGATCTAATCGCAATCTTGGCAGGTGTCGATTTTGTCATGGCTGATGTGGATCGGTAACAAGGTTAACGTAATGAGTATGGCAAAGGACAAAATGGTATCAGCCTTATCCGAGCAGGAAATCGAGGAAATCGAAGCTGAGATAAGTCACCTGCCCAACCGCTCGGCTGCTGCAATTGACGCCTTGAAAATAGTACAGAGCCACCGTCGCTGGATCTCGGATGAAAGTCTTAGTGCTATCGCGGATTTGCTGCAGATGAGCACTGCGGAACTGGATGGAATCGCTACATTTTACAGCCTGATCTTTCGCCAGCCCGTTGGGGAAAAGGTCATCATGGTCTGTGACAGCGTATCCTGCTTTCTAATGGATGGAGAAAAGGTTGGCGAAAGTGTCAAGAAGAAACTCGGCATCGAATATGGTGAAACCACCAGTGATGGTAAGTATACCCTGCTGCCAGTCACCTGCCTTGGTGACTGTGATCACGCGCCGGCTATGATGATCGGGGATGAGGAACACCATGACCTGAAGCCTGAAACAGTCGGTAAACTATTCGATGATGCCAGCAAGCGTTCCGGGGATGATGCATCGTGACAGACAAACCACTAACCAAAAATATCAAGGGTGATAAGCCCGCAGACCTCGCCGCCTATGAAGCAAATGGTGGTTATGTAGCAGTTCGCGAAAGCATCGGTAAAAAGTCATCCTCTGACCTGCTGGATATGGTAAAGGACTCCAACCTCAGGGGCCGTGGCGGCGCAGGATTCCCCACTGGCATGAAGTGGAGTTTTGTGCCGATGGAGAAAACCGAAGGACACAAATACCTCGTTTGTAACGCAGATGAAATGGAACCGGGAACCTTCAAAGATCGGGTCATCATGGAGAAGGATCCACACCAACTGATCGAGGGAATGATACTCTCCGCTTACACGATTGACGCCGATATTGGCTATATCTTTATCCGTGCCGAATATCATGCGGCTGCTAAGGCCCTGCATGAAGCCATCAACGCAGCCAAAGAGAAAGGTTACCTCGGGGAGAATATCCTCGGCACTGGCTACAATTTTGACCTGCATGTGCATAGTAGTGCGGGCCGGTATATTTGTGGTGAAGAAACTGCGCTGCTGAATTCCCTGGAAGGGAAAAGAGCAAACCCCAGGGCAAAACCACCCTTTCCACAGGTTAGCGGTCTCTGGGGTCGCCCTACCATCGTCAACAATGTAGAAACTCTGTGCAATATCACTCACATCGTCGCCAATGGTGCGGACTGGTTCAAGTCTCTTGGGCTGGGTGAAGATTCGGGTACAAAGCTATTTGGTGTTAGCGGTAGAGTTAAAACCCCTGGCTGTTGGGAACTGCCAATGGGCACGCCCATCAGGGAAATTCTCGAAAATCATGCGGGTGGGATGGCCGATGGCTATGAACTCAAGGGTTTTCTGCCGGGTGGTGCATCCACAGACTTCCTTCTGCCGGAACACCTGGACCTGGCCATGGATTACGACGTCATCATGAAGGCTGGTAGCCGCATGGGTACTGGCACAATGATCATTATGGATGACAAGGTCTGTCCGGTAGCTACGGTACGAAATATCATAGAATTCTTCGCTCGAGAATCCTGCGGTTTCTGTACACCTTGCCGTGAGGGTCTGCCCTGGATACATAAGATTCTCGATAGTATCGAAAATGGGCGTGGCGAACCCCAGGACATAGATATATTGAACAGACAAGCGGGCTTTTTGGGTGCCATCGGCCACACCAATTGCGCCCTCGCCCCGGGTGCGATCGAGCCGCTTGCCAGTGCCATGAAATATTTTGGCGATGAATTCAATCAGCATATTGAGGAAAAACAATGCCCCTATTCCGCAAAGAATGGGGCCAATTAGTATGGCAAAAATAACTGTTGATGGTCGTACATTCGAAGTTGATGATTCCGACAACCTGCTGGAGGCACTCCTCGGCCTGGGTGAAGATCTGCCCTATTTCTGCTGGCACCCTGAAATGGGTTCCCTCGGTTCATGCCGGCAATGTGCTGTCGTTCAATACCAGAATGAAGACGATGAACGCGGCAGGGTCGTGATGTCCTGCATGACGCCCGTAACAGACGGTGCAATCATCTCTGTACAGGGTGAAAAGGCCAGCGACTTCAGAAAATCAAATATTGAAAGCGTGATGCTTAACCACCCCCACGACTGCCCAGTGTGTGAAGAGGGCGGCGAATGCCACCTGCAGGATATGACCGTCATGAGCGGGCATAAGGACAGGCAGTATAAGTATCAGAAGACCACCTTTAATAACCAGGACCTTGGGCCTTTTATTGGTCACGAAATGAACCGCTGTATCACCTGTTACCGTTGTGTACGGTTTTACAGAGACTATTCCGGTGGCGATGATCTGGCCGCATTTGGCTCACGGGGCAGAGTATTCTTTGGCCGTGCCGAGGATGGTGTCCTGGAGAATGAATTTGCGGGCAACCTTGTGGAAATGTGCCCAACTGGTGTTTTCACTGACAAAACATTGAGCGCGCACTACACAAGAAAATGGGACCTGCAATCAGCACCGGCCATTTGTACAAGCTGTTCCCTAGGCTGCAATATCACTGTTTCTGAACGCTACGGTGAAGTGCGTCGTGTGCACAACCGTTATAACAGTGAGGTCAATGGCTATTTCCTCTGTGACCGGGGTCGGTTCGGTGCAGGCTATGTCAACAGCGATGATCGAATCCCCTATTGTGGAATTCGTAATGCTAACGGCGTCTACGAAGCCACTCCAGCCGATGATGCCCTCTCACACCTCAAGACACTGCTGAATGATGCCAAATCAGTCATTGGTATCGGTTCACCAAGATCATCACTGGAAGCCAACTTTGCTTTGCAAACGCTGGTTGGTGAGGACAATTTCTATTCTGGTCTTTCAGGGTCTGAGGCAGAAATTGCAAGCCTGCAACTCCAGGTACTTAACAGCGACATCAAAACACCGTCCCTTGCAGAAGTCGAAGACTGTGATGCTGTACTGATCCTCGGAGAAGACACCACAAATCATGCACCCAGACTGGCCCTGTCAATTCGCCAGGCCGTGCGAAATGAAGCAATAGACCTGGCCAAAGAAGCACGCATACCACTCTGGCAGGATGCTGCCGTACGCAAGCTGGCCCAGGATGCAAGAAGCCCATTATTTATCCTCACCTCATCAGAGGATCGCCTGGATGGGGTGGGCACAGGTATCAGGCTCAGTTCTGAAGATATCGCTCTCGCGGGCATCAATATCGCAAACGGTATCGATGGTACCGTTGAAGGTGGGGCAGATATCCAGCCAATCGTCGAGGCGCTGACAAATGCCAGCAAGCCGCTGATTGTGACCGGCAGCAGCAGCGCTTCTCCGGATGTTGTAAGCGCAGCAGTGAAGATTGCCACCGCATTGACAAAACGCAATGCTAAAACCGGACTGCTCATCTGCACCGATGAAGCCAATACCCTTGCCGCGGTGAAATTAACTGAGAAGCCTTTCCCCGCCACCGGCGCGGATGTCGCCATTATTCTTGAGAACGACCTGTCAATGCGAGTCGCTGGATCCACACTTGATGACTGGCTGGCTCAAGTAACTAACCTGGTGGTCATCGACAGCCTGGATAACAACGTCAGCTCAAGGTCCAGTGTCGTGTTACCGGCAGCAACTTTCGCAGAGGCAGAAGGCACCTACATTAATAACGAGGGGCGCGCACAAAGATCTTTCGGTGCATTCAAACCGAAAGGTGATATTGCTCCCGCCTGGGACTGGCTGCTGCGAATTTGCCACGGGCAGGATCTTCTCACCGATGTCAAACATATAGATGACCTGCTAGACGCCATAGCCAGCGCCCACAAAGATCTGGCAGGAGCCGTTGATGCGGCACCAAATGCTGCATTCAGGGTTCATGGGCAGAAGATTTCACGAATGACCCACCGTTCCAGCGGACGTACCGCCATAGTGGCCGACGTCACCCTGCACGAGCCCAAACAACCTGAAGACAATAATTCCGCACTCTCCTACAGTATGGAAGGTACAAACCAGGGGGCACCCGGTGGGATGAAAGCCTATACCTGGGCTCCAGGTTGGAATTCAAACCAATCCATCAGTAAATTTCAGCATGAAATGTCAGGAAGTGCAGGCGAAGGCACCCGTGGGGTGAAATTATTTACCGGGTCATCCGTCCAACTCGCTGCCACAGAAATTAGTCCTGATGGGAACAGCAATGGGATCAGAATCGTACCGAACTGGCACATCTTCGGCAGTGATGAGCTGAGCAACAGGTGTGAAGCTATTCACAGCCTTGCCCCTTCACCCTATGCCCTACTAAGCCCAGGTACTGCAGGCAAGCTGGGAGTTCAGGCAGGTGATGCACTAAAACTTGCCGCTGGCGATGCACCTTCACTGGCAGTAATGCTGGATGACAGTATTGCTGAAGGATGCGTGATATGCCCGGTACTGGAAGAAACACGTGCCTATCTTCATTTGCAGGCTGTTGGCGATCGTTTACTAATCAAAGATGAGTCCTGGACACCGCCAGCCGGTGACGAAAATATCATCTCGAGTGACAGGAGTTCTTGATGTCAGATGAAGTTTTCATCTATGTGATTGTTTTTGGCACCCTGCTTGGCACGCTTTCCCTTGCTGCCGTGCTCATCTGGTTTGAACGGCGATTGATCGGACTCTGGCAGGATCGCCTAGGCCCCAACAGGGTTGGACCTTTTGGTATCGGCCTTGCACTTGCAGATATCCTCAAGATGTTTGCCAAAGAAGACTGGATACCGCCATTTGCAGATAAATTCGTTTTTATCTTTGCCCCCACAGTGGTACTAATTTCCATGTTCATGGGATTCGCGGTAATCCCCTGGGCACCAGGTGTTCAGATAGTCGATCTCAATATCGGCCTGCTGTTTTTCCTCGGCATGACTTCCCTTGCTGTCTACAGTGTATTACTGGGGGGTCTGTCCTCTCACAATAAGTATTCACTACTCGGCGGATTACGTGCGGCGTCACAGATGGTCAGCTATGAGGTGTTCATGGGTCTGTCTCTAATGGGCGTAGTGATGTTGACCGGCTCCTTCAGCCTCGTTGCTATAGTCAATGCCCAGCAGAATCTCTGGTTTGTTGTCAGCCAGCCCCTCGGGTTTTTTGTCTTCCTGATCGCAGGTATCGCCGAAAGCCACCGCCTGCCATTTGACCTGCCTGAAGCAGAGCATGAACTGGTAGCCGGGTTCCACACCGAATACTCAGGCATGAAGTTTGGTATGTTCATGGTGGGTGAGTACCTAGGTGTCATCCTGATCTCCTCCATAGTGGCGACAATATTCTTCGGTGGCTGGCTTGGCCCTGATTTCCTGCCACCATTCTTCTGGCTTGCCATTAAGATTTTCACCCTGATTTGCTTTTTTGTCCTGTTGCGTGCAGCAATACCCAGGCCGCGCTTTGATCAGCTCATGTCCCTGGGATGGAAGATCATGCTGCCACTGACACTGGCCAACCTGCTGGTAACTGGGGGCATTGTCCTCTGGACGGGGTATCAACCATGATTGGAGCACTAATTAGCCAGATCAGAACCCTATGGACTGTGCTGCAGCATACATTCACACCTGCCGATACCGTTGAGTACCCAGCGAAACCTGGGTGGTTTGGCGTGACCAAGAACTCGCCCAAAGTGGGGCCATACCTGGCACCAAGATATCGTGGCCGGATCGTTCTGACACGGGACCCTGATGGCGTTGAACGCTGCGTCGCTTGTAATCTCTGTGCTGTTGTCTGTCCCGCTGACTGTATTGCACTACAAAAAACAGAAGATGAAAATGGGCGCTGGTACCCGGAATTTTTCCGCATTAATTTTTCACGCTGCATTATGTGCGGATTCTGTGAAGAAGCCTGCCCTACCTACTCAATCCAGCTCACACCAGATTTTGAGATGTGTGAATACGACCGACAGAATCTGGTTTACGAGAAAGAAAACCTGCTGATCAACGGACCCGGTAAATATCCGGATTACAGTTTCTACCGCGTCTCCGGCATGGCCGTTGGTGGTAAGGGCAAGGGTGAAGCAGAAAATGAAGCACCACCCGCAGATGTCAGGAGTTTGCTGCCATGAGTATCGAACTTTTCCCTTTTTACGTGGCTGCAACGGTTTCGCTGGTTTCGACCCTGCTGGCAGTATCGCGATATAGCCCGACCCATGCTTTGATATATTTCATTATTTCTCTGCTTGCAACTGCAGTTGTTTTTTTCCTTCTCGGCGCACCTTTTGCCGCAGTACTCGAAATAATGGTCTATGCCGGTGCCATCGTGGTGCTATTTTTGTTTGTGGTAATGATGCTTAACCTGGGTTCACGCGGAGATGAGCTGGCACACCAGTGGCTTAAACCCAAAATGTGGATCATGCCTTCCATTCTTTGCCTCATTCTCTTCTTTGAGCTTGTTTATGTCCTTTCCGGCACATCGACTCCCATTACCGGTACCGCCGTTTCACCCAAGGAAGTAGGCATTCAGCTATTTGGACCCTATGTTCTCGCCGTAGAGATCGCATCAATGTTGCTGCTGGCGGCGCTGGTAGGCGCCTATCACCTAGGAAGACGCTACCTATCTGATACAAGGGGGCAAAGCTAATGGACCCCATTGCTGTGCCAATTGAACAGGGTCTGGCTCTTGCCTCCATATTGTTCGCAATCGGACTGACTGGTGTCATGGTCCGACGGAATATCATTGTCATCCTGATGTCTTTAGAGGTCATGCTTAATGCCTGCGCCCTGGCATTCATCGTTGCAGGAGCCAAATGGGGGGAGGCTGATGGGCAAATCATGTTCATGCTGATCCTGTCAGTCGCGGCTGCTGAAGTTGCCGTCGGCCTGGGATTGTTGCTGCAGATAAATCGTCGAGTCGGATCTATCGATATTGATGAGATCAGCAGGTTAAGGGGTTAATCCATGAACGAATTAATTTGGTTAATACCCCTCGCTCCACTGATTAGCTTCACCATCATGTTTGCTACCCAGGGCAAACTGGGAAAAACCCCAGTTGCTATTCTTGGGGTTGGCTCCGTGGGACTATCGGCGCTGATCGTCTTCAGCATCGTCTTTACCTGGCTGAATTCTGGCCCACAGGCGCCCTATGTCCAGACCATCACCTCATGGATCAACGTTGGTGGATTTAATCCGCAGATAAGTTTCCACCTCGACGGCCTCTCATTAACGATGATGTCCGTTATTACGGGTGTTGGCTTTCTAATTCACGTCTACTCCTCGCTGTTTATGGAAGATGATGAGGATTACAGCCGCTTTTTCTCCTACATGAACCTGTTTGTTTGCGCCATGCTGATTCTGGTACTGGCCGACAATCTGTTGCTCCTCTACCTGGGCTGGGAAGGCGTCGGACTGTGCAGTTACCTGCTGGTTGGCTTCTGGCATGAAGACCCAAATAATGGCGCCGCGGCCCGAAAGGCATTTGTGGTAACAAGAATCGGCGATACAGCCATGGCGCTGGGTTTGTTCCTGTTGTTTATGCACCTGGGTACATTACAGATACAGCCCATGCTGGAAGCCGCTACCCAAACCTGGGTGACTGGCGACTCGATTCCCACAATCGCCGCGCTGCTTCTGCTTGGTGGTGCCGTTGGAAAATCTGCCCAATTACCGCTACAAACATGGTTGCCGGACGCCATGGCAGGCCCTACACCGGTCAGCGCCCTGATCCACGCTGCAACCATGGTAACCGCAGGTGTTTATCTCATTGCCAGAACCCATGAGCTCTACCTGCTGGCTCCGACGGTGCAGACAGCCGTCGCAGTGGTGGGTCTTGCCACCTTGTTGATGGCCGCGTTTACTGCCCTCACCCAGACTGACATCAAGCGAATCCTGGCTTATTCAACGATCAGCCAGATCGGCTACATGTTCCTGGCGCTCGGCGTTGGTGCCTGGGCATCCGGTATATTCCACTTGATGACTCACGCCTTTTTCAAGGCGCTACTGTTCCTTGGAGCAGGTGCCGTTATCTACAGCCTTCATCATGAGCACAATATCTTCAAGATGGGTGGCCTGAGAAAAAAACTGCCCGTCGCTTTCTGGAGTTTCCTGATTGGCAGTGCAGCACTCACGGCCCTGCCCCTGACTTCAGGTTTCTACAGCAAGGATGAAATTCTTCTCGCTGCCTATGAAGTGAATCCCTTGTTCTGGGCCGGTGGACTACTGGGAGCATTTCTCACCTCCGTCTATAGTTTCAGACTCGTGTTCGTCGTCTTTTTCGGTGAAGCAAAAACAGAACCCTCTGCACCTGCGGGTCCAAGAATGGCCGTGCCATTGAGCATACTTTGCGTCTTTTCAATTATTGGTGGCTGGTTCCATATCCCTGTGGATGCCGTGTTCCCTGTCGTTACTGAGTCACATCACGACCAGACGATTGCCATCATTACGCCGCTCGTACCCATCATTGGAGTGATACTCGCCTACCTGATGTTTCTCAGAAAGAGCTTGGACTTCACTTCCCTGCTGGAGTCATCAATTGGTAGTAACCTGCGGAAATTCTTTTTCAGCCATTGGGCAATGGACTGGCTATACGATAAAGTTTTTGTCGTACCCTACAAAACCATTGCTCGAATAAACCAATCCGATATTGTCGATATGGTCTACGAAGGTATCGCCAACATCACATCAATTTTCCACTACCTGACTTCCTCCACGCAAACGGGCCAGCTACGCTGGTATGCCTTTTCTATGGCTGCGGGTCTGGTATTTATTCTAGCCATCATGTTGGGGATTATCTGAATGCAGCTCGTAGCCCTAATTAGTGTTCTATTCGTTGGTGGACTGGTCGCCTGGCTGGCGGAAGGAAGCAATCGTGACTGGCCTAAGTGGATATCGCTGATCACTATTTTGCTCAGCGCCGTGCTGATGATACCGCTGTTTTCGCTCGAACCTACCAGCGTGCCGCTGGGTGCAGCCACTTCGCAATGGTTGCTGGTCTATGAGGTACCCTGGATTCCAAGGTTTGGCATTAGCTTTCTGCTGGGACTGGATGGCCTGACCCTACTGATGGTAGCGCTGACCCTCTTTCTCGGACTGGTGGCGCTGGCTTCATCGTGGAATGAAATTGATCATCAGCCCGGATTTTTCCAATTCAACCTGATGTGGACACTTGCCGGTGTTACCGGTGTTTTTGTTGCTCTGGATCTATTCCTATTCTTCTTTTTCTGGGAAGTCATGCTGATTCCCATGTATTTCCTGATCGCAATATGGGGGCACGAAAACAAGGCTTATGCCTCCATGAAGTTCTTCCTGTTCACGCAGATCAGTGGCCTGTTTATGCTGCTGTCCATTCTGGTCCTCGTCTTTGTCGCAGCAGACCTAACCGGGAATTTCACCTTCAATTATTTCGATCTCGTTGGCTTGAACCTTGATCCTGACATCGCCTGGTGGCTGATGCTCGGGTTCTTCGTTGCTTTTGTGGTCAAGCTGCCGGGATTTCCTTTTCATACGTGGCTGCCTGATGCACACACCCAGGCACCAACAGCGGCGAGCGTACTTCTTGCTGGAATTTTGCTGAAGACCGGCGCCTACGGCCTGATCCGGTTTACGGTGCCGCTGTTCCCCGAGGCAGCCATGGAAATTGCACATGTTGCGATGCTACTCGGCGCAATCGGTGTCGTTTACGGCGCTGTACTGGCCTTCGCCCAGGATGACTTCAAACGACTGGTCGCCTACTCCAGTGTCAGCCACATGGGTTTTGTGCTGATTGGTATTTTTGCCTGGAGAGAACTCACGCTGCAGGGATCCGTCATGCAGATGGTTGCCCACGGACTCAGCACGGCGGCACTATTTATGATCGCTGGCGCACTTCAGCACAGGTTGCATACACGGGATGTATCAAAAATGGGCGGTCTTTGGAAAGACATGCCACGGATGGGAGCAATCGCGATGTTTTTCATCGTAGCCTCTTTGGGTATGCCTGGCCTCGGTAACTTCGTCGGAGAGTTCCTGATCCTGATGGGGACATTCCAGGTGGATGTACCTATCACAGTATTCGCTTCCCTGGGCCTGATTGTCGCAGCCGTCTACTCGCTCGTCGCAATGCAGAGGGTATTTCAGGGTGCACCCACAGCAGACAGAAATCTTCAGGATTTTGATTCAAGGGAAGTTGCCACCATGGTGCTAATGATGTTGGGCCTGGTCTATCTCGGTGTTCATCCGCAACCTGTCTTCGATATGGTGGAACCCACCTTGACTAGCCTGTATCAATTGACTGGACCGGTACACGAATGGGTTGGAGCAGCAAGATGAGTGAACAACAGCTGGTTGCCATACTGCCCCACATCCTCCTGAGTGCATTGATCCTCATCCAGATGATGGTGATCGCCTTCGCCAGGAATCTGATGACAACGGTTGTCATATCAGTCATCGCACTGATTCTGACCGGGCTTGCCTTTATGCCGGCACATTCGCTGATTCCTATCGCAGTGACGCCCCTGATTGTCCTCGACGGATACGCCATATTTTACTCAGGGTTGATCCTGATGAGCGCCACAGCGGTAACGCTAATGGCCTATGACTATTTCAAGGACCGTGGGGAGAGACAGGATGAGTTCTTCATGCTGTTGCTGCTGGCAACACTAGGCGCTCTCATCCTGGTATGCAGTTCCCACTTCGCGTCTCTGATTCTTGGACTGGAGTTGCTGGGGGTTTCCCTCTACACCATGATAAGTTACCCGCAGAAAGGGTTGTTGACCCTGGAGGCCGCCCTTAAATACCTGATACTTTCCGGTGTGTCTTCTACCTTCATCCTGTTCGGGACCGCCCTTATATACGCTATCAGCGGCAGTCTGGGCTTTGCAGAACTCGCCACCATCGGTTCGGCTGAGAACGGCACGAGTGAACTGTTTCTGGCGGCTGGTAGTGCGCTGATTTTCGGCGGCATTATGTTCAAACTGTCTCTAGCACCATTTCATATGTGGACCCCTGACGTTTATGAGGGTGCACCGGCGCCAGTGACGGCATTCGTTGCAACGGTTTCCAAAGGTGCAATATTCGCCATTACACTGCGGCTCTTTACTTCCTCCGGCCTGATTGAGACAAGCTCGATTCTCACTGGACTCTCTATTGTCGCCATCCTTTCAATGCTGGCTGGCAATCTGCTCGCCCTTCGGCAGGACAATGTGAAACGTATTCTTGCTTATTCATCTATCGCACACCTGGGGTACCTGATGGTGGCTTTTATCACCGCCGGTATGATTGGCGGGAAAGCACTGGCTGTCGAGTCATCCAGCTACTTTCTCTTTGCCTACTTTATTACAACCCTTGGTGCTTTTGGTGTGGTAACTATCGTATCCCTGCGAGACCATGAGAAAGATGCAGGCGATATCTCTTACTACGAGGGCTTATTCTGGCACCGCCCCCTGTTGGCAATGATGTTTACGTTAACGCTCCTTTCCCTCGCGGGCATCCCACTTACGGTTGGATTTATTGGCAAGTTTTATATCTTCACCGCCGGTGTGACTACAACACTCTGGTTACTACTGCTGGCAGTAATCGCCGGTAGTGGCATAGGTCTTTTCTACTACCTGCGGATCATCTTTGCCATGACTAAGAGAACGGATGCTGGTGCGAGCGAAATCGAAATCCCACTCGCGGGTGGCTGGGCGGTAGCAGCGATTAGTGCTGCAATGTTGCTGTTTGGCATTTACCCGGCCCCCATCATTAACCTGATCAACAACCTGGTATCGTCGATCGCCTAACAAAGGCTGCAAGGTGCAGAAAAGCACCTTGCAGCAACCCCTGTTAAAAGTTGTAGCCGGTTTCATTGTGCTGTGCCTGGTCCAAACCAGTTGATTCATCCTCTTCGCTGACCCGCAAACCAATGGTGAGATCAACTAGTTTCAGAATAATGAAGGTTGCGATAGAGCTGAAAATCAATGTCGCCACGACACCTTTAATCTGCACTAGAAGCTGACTGCCCATTAACCCGGATTCAACTCCGAATCCAGCACCACCAAGGCTTTCCGCGCAGAACACTCCCGTGAGGATCGCACCGACAATTCCACCAACACAGTGCACACCAAAGACATCTAGTGAATCATCGTAACCCAGTGCCCGTTTCAGCGTTGTTGATGCGAAAAAACATAAGAACCCTGCGGACAGGCCAATCGCCATGGCACCCAGTGGGCCAACGGAACCAGAAGCGGGTGTAATAGCAACCAAACCAGCCACGGCACCGGTAATAATACCGAGCACACTGGCTTTCTTGTAGAGAACCCATTCCGTCATCATCCAGCCGAGCGCGGCACAGGCAGCCGCCACCTGTGTGACCAGCATTGCCATTGCGGCGGTACCATCTGCTGCCAACTCACTTCCTGCATTGAAACCAAACCAGCCTACCCACAGCATTGCTGCACCTATAACGGACAAGGTCAGGTTATGCGGCGGCATTGGTGTCTTCGGATAACCTTTTCGATTTCCAAGGACCAGGGCGGTTACAAGACCTGCAATTCCGGCATTGATGTGAACAACCGTTCCGCCTGCAAAGTCGAGAATGCCCATCGAACCCAGCCAGCCTCCTGACCCCCATACCCAGTGAGTGACGGGCGCATAAACAAAGGTGACCCATATTCCTACGAATACCAGCAGCGCTGAAAATTTCATTCTGTCGACGAATGCACCGACCATAAGTGCTGGAGTTATAATTGCGAAGGTCATCTGGAAGGTGATGAAGAGTGTCTCAGGAATAGTCCCTGAAACGGACTCTGCCCCTACACCGGCCAGAAACATCATGCCAAGGCCGCCCCAGTATTCCCCTTCCCCGCCGAAGGCGATGCTGTACCCCCACAGGACCCAGATAACGGTCACCAGGCAGGTAATTGAGAAACACTGCATAAGGACCGAAAGCACATTCTTGGCCCTGACCATGCCTGCATAAAACAAGGACAGACCGGGAATCGTCATAAACAACACCAGTGCTGTTGCGGTAAGCATCCAGGCGGTATCACCCGAACTGATCTCACCGGCAAATGCAGCCGGCACAACAGTGAACATCAATGCCCCAACGAGCGATCTTGCTAAAAGGCTCACTCTGACTTCAGATACAGGTTTTTGCGAATTCTCTTCCACTTCCGGCTCCTCCAAATTTTGCTCTTTATAAATAGCCATGCTACACCTTGAATAGATGAGCAGGACTTCATCAACAGACTCTTCAGCAAGGTTGATGCCAGAAAGGTCATGTTGCTCAGAAGTTAACGGTCCCCGCCACATATGGTGCATACAGGAGCACCAGGGCTGTTCAGCCCACCATACGGGCGCACTATTTTGGTGCGCCCACGAAGCAGGGCGCTTCAAAATGCAGCGCATATGTTGTCTAGAACCACCTCCACATCAGTCATCAAAGGGGGAAGACAACAAGCCGATCCATGTTTTTACCGTATACTAGGATGAAACCTGATTCGTACTCCACATGCCGCCTGCCTGGTTTCAACGCTATGTATCTACCCGCTACACGAACCACAGGGTCAGTATCCTTGGCAAAAATATCCACTATCGATGCTGGTCCAGACACAACAAACCCGGCCTCCTTTTTGTTCACGGCTATGGCGCACATTCACACTGGTGGGACTTTATCGCGCCCGCCTTCGCTGAGAACTTTGATGTCGTCGCAATAGACCTGAGCGGCGCAGGTGACAGTGAGCACAGAGATATCTACGAGGCTCGTATCTTTGCCAGCGAAATTATTGGGGTTTGTAAAGATGCAGGACTTTTGTCCCCCACCGTCGTTGGACACAGCTTTGGTGGAGCCATGGCACGGGTAGCAGCCTGGGAGAGCGGGAACGAACTTGCGGGGTCCGTTCTAGTCGATACCGTGCTGTCTCGGGAGGGCCGTCAGCGCACTGCTGCCGCAAACACTAAATCAGGCCAGCGCACCCGAATTCGCTACTATGACTCACTGGCTGAAGGTGCAAAGCGATTCCGCCTGCGACCTGCCCAACCTTGCCGCAACCAATTTATCCTGGATTATATTGCCCGCCACTCACTCGCACCGGGAGCAAATGGATATTCCTTCAAGCTCGACCAGGCCCTGTTTTCAAAGATGCAAACGGGCGCAGGCACGGGCGAGGAGCTACCCGAAGCGACAACGATGATCGCAGAATCCCGGTGTCCGATAGGCATAATCTACGGAGAGAACAGCCGTATCTTTACAGCTGATTCAACTGCGATGCTCAAGAACCTGTTGAGTGACGATTTGATTCAATGTGTTCCTGACTCGCATCACCACGTTTTCCTCGACCAGCCACTGGCTTTTATTGAGGTACTCAGGAACCTGTTGCCCAAACTCCATGCGGGTATAACAGGGCATCAGGGCGACCCGGTACCAAATTAGCCCGGGTCTCACTGACCGCTCACTTTTCTTGAGTTAAACTGATAACTCACCTTGTCACGATTAAACAAATGACCACCCCAGGCAATTCTGAAGAAGTGACTCATTCACAATCCAGCGAATCGCCCTTCACGATATATGACGCCAATACGCTGGACTGGCGTATTGGGTTTGACATGGGTCTCACTGTCTTTTGGCTGACCACGCTCTCTATCTACATAGCTGGCACCATTGGCTGGGCGAATATTGGCCAGACACCAATCGAGCGGCCTGGCAGTTTCCTTGAGGGCGCTTTTGCCCCCCCCTCGCGTTCCTGTGGCTGGTGATTGGATACTTTCTGCAGAAAAAGAAACTGATGCAGAATACTAATGCCATTAAAATGCAATATATCGAGATTCAAAAATCCGCAGCTCAGGCTGAAATTCAATCTAAAGCCATTAAAGCTACCGAGCTTCATGCCAGAAAAGTATCTTCCCTACGCATTGCAGAGAGCGTCAAACAAAAGCTTGGAGCTATAATGGATTTCCTATATCTGTCCAGTCAGGCATCCGGTAGTTCAGGTGATGTTGCCCAGGACAAGATAGCCGACCTCTGGGCGGTAATGAACCAGGATGACCCCGAAGTATTCTCCCGCTCCATGATGCAAATCCATTTCCTGCACGGCGAAAATTACGCCTTCAAGCTTTTTTACGGCACGGTGATCAGAACTCGTCACAGTGAGAATTTTGTTTTTAATATGGAACGGCTGATCATGGCAGCAGAGGAGTGCGATGACGATGGCATGATTCTCGACTCGCTTTTGGGCAGTGCACACGGCTTTATCTACGAGAAAATGATGGCCTTCAGAGATTCACCGCCGGACGGATTTACCTACGGTACCTATGACTTTGATCCTGACTCTTTCGAATGATCGACAGTTGCAGGAAATAAAAAGGAGACATTTCCATGGATCCGGTACGAGCCATCTCCACTGACCGAGACCAGGCAAGGAAACTGGCAGATACCAACGCTGATATCTGCTTTCTTGCACTTGCGGATGCCAACGGCAGGGCCACCGTCAGGACATTGGTTTTAAGAGATATCGCTGAAAACTATTTCACCTTATTTGTGAACAAAACCAGTCCCAAGTGGACCGCGTTTGCAGAAGGAACAGGGCATGAAATGCTGATCTGGTACGCCAGCGTTCTTCGCCAATACAGAATCTCAGGAACCCTGGAGGAACTTGACCAGTCTATCGTCATTCAAAACTGGCAAAACCGCCCCGACGGCAGCAAATATCTCGATTCAGCCTATGAGGAACTTGGAAGCCAAAGTTCACCGATAGATTCACGCGATATCCTCACTGATAAGATCAGCCAGCTGAAGCAAAGCACGAACCATGAAAAGATGCAGGCGCCGGCCATGGTCTCTGGCCTTAAGCTTACTGCAAACAGGATCGATATACTGGACCTCAATCATCAGGATCGAATCCACGATCGGCAACTCTGCACCTATGATGATGGAGCCTGGACCTCCCAGGTATTGATCCCATGAGGTCCGTATTCATTAGCGCCTTCTAATCACACAATAATGGAGAAGCACTGAATCCAGCACTCGATCTTTGACAGTTACCCTGCCTGCCTATAAATTAGCTTTCAGGATAAGGATCATATCCATCGTGTCGATCGTTCTAACCAGGGGGAACCGTCGAACATGCCAATTGGCTCCCTGATGTAAAAGGAGGTGATCCCATCAATAGTCAGTCTATTAGGGGAGCCTCCGGGTTGTTTTAACTCGGAGCTTGCTCCCACTACGTAAGACACGGCCCCAGGGTGCATGCATCCTGGGGCCTTTTCACTTATGGTCGTTCAGAGTTCACTCGCAGCAGACTTGATATCCGTCAAATTGGAGAAACAAGTCTCCACTGCCGTGCTCAGGAAATCTTCCATGAATGGTGAACTCATCTGATCTTCCCTTATCGCTGCAAACAGTGTGCACCACAGGCCAGACTCACCCAGTTTAGTTGCGACAATGGTCTCGCTCTCAAGGTACTCGGTCAAAGCCCAGTTCGGCAGACACGCAATACCGCGACCACTTGCCACCAGTTGCACCATCATGGGTGTGAGTTCCGCGGTCCTGACTGAAGCCGGCTCAAGGTCCTGGGGGTCGAGAAAGTTTGTAAATATGTCAAGCCTGTTGCGATCTACCGGGTACGTAATCAGCGTCTCCATCATCAGGTCTTCCGGCAACAGAAATGGTTTAGCAGCCAGGCGATGGTCCTTCGCCAGCGCCATCATGGCTTCATAACGAAATAGCGGTACATAATGAATACCAGCTAGTTCGACCGGGTCGGAAGTAATGACCAGGTCAAGGTCTCCACGCACCAGAGCCGGTAGTGGCGCAAAATTGAAACCACCGGTCAGATCAAGCTCAACTTCCGGCCAATCCCCCCTATAACTATCTATACACGGAATCAGCCATTGAAAGCAGCTGTGGCACTCAATACAGATGTGTAACCGGCCCGCTTCCCCCCCCGCCAGCCTGACAATATCCCGTTCAGCAGCACGAACCATTGGTATGATGTCATCAGCCAGATTCAGCAGACTACGGCCAGCGCTGGTGAATCTTGGTGGCCTGGTTTTGCGCTGGAACAAGGTACAACCCATGCGGCCTTCGAGGTCCTTTAACTGATGTGACAGGGCAGATTGAGTCAGGAAAAGCCTGTCGGCAGCCTCTACAAGACTCCCCGTATCTCGAAGCGCCATTAGTGTTCTCAAGTGCCTGAGTTCAATCACTGGGTTGACCTATTAAATGAGTGCCATTCAAGTATACTTAACATGGCAACAGAATTGTTCATTTGGATTCAGGGATCAGAATCCATCCCAGATCCAAATATGGCGTGACTCAGCCGAACGACAAGACACAATATGCGGTTGGAGCCAAATAAAGGTGAACGAACCCAATGTTTAACGCCTGGTCTGTTGTGATAGAAGCTTTCCTTGATGAAACCGATGAGCACTATGTCAATGTGTATGGTGAGTATGAAAGTAATCTTCACCTGCCGATCTCAAATACCCGCAACGCCCTTGAGATAATCTCCAATAGCGATGCACCCTATCACGATGCAAATCACACGATGATGATTACCACCGTTGGCATGGAGATACTTCGCGGGAAAATACTGATTAAAGGGGGTATTTCGGCGACCGACTGGGTTCACTTTGTCATTTCACTGCTAAACCATGATATTGGCTACATCCGCGGAATCTGCCGCGCTGATCGGAATGGGCGCTATGCGATCAACAGCGAGTACGAAACGATCTCTCCACCACCCGGTTTTACAGATGCATTCCTGACACCGTACCATGTTGATCGCGCCAAAATGTATATTTCAGAACGCTTCGAAAGGAAGACGCAGTTGATGTTTACGTAATATGCGAGAATATTGAGTGAACGCGTTTTCCGGTCCCAACCGATGGTGATCAACAGGGCTCAATTGATTTTCCTGGACTGATCAGAGCTGTAGACCTTATCGGGCAGTTGGCAGATCCGTCCTATATTCGCTAAATTTCAGCACTATTTGTCGAGTTTAAGGAAACCGGGCAGGCAGCAAAGATGGGCTATACCACCGCCGCGGACCTGCGTGCAGGCTACCCGTAGTTCTTCTGGAAGGTTGTTGTAACACCTTTCATATCCGAAGATGTTCGTTTCCTGCACCGTACCCAGGAAGGACAGAAATGTGTGGCAAATATCTATGCCAATGTATTCACAGAAGAACACGAGGCGCCAACCTACGGACCGGGAGACGCGAAGCGGATGAGCACTGGCTTGAGGCAGAGTCCCTGTTCAAGGTGAAGGAGGTCACGGAGAGTGACAAACGACGCGACCTGCGCCGGGTAAAGGACAACTCAGAAACCTAGACCAGAAATGAAATAACCCTTGCCGGCCAGAGCCAACTATCAGCAGATCTCTCAAATTGGCAATTCTCCGGCGAAATTCGTAAAATCCCTGCTCTTTTGCACCTAAAGCAAGCCAGAAGGTGCAATTTCACTGTCTCCTAGAGGGCAGTTATTTATTGAGACAAGAAATACATGCTTACCAGTGCCGACAATACAGCGCCCCTATCTGTGCCTGTTTTCGATCGTAAATTGAAAATCTGCCTGGTGGGTTATCGCTGTAATCCATACAGCGGTGGGCAAGGGATCTACATTCACTATTTGAGCAAGGCACTTGTCGAAGCAGGCCACAAGGTCGATGTCATCTCTGGTCAACCCTACCCGCAACTGGATGAGCGCGTAAACCTCATAAAATTACCCAGCCTCAATCTGTTTGAACCAAAATACCACCATGCCCTTGAGCTTCGCCCAAGACACCTTTTGTCATTCACTGATTTTTTTGAATGGTTCAGTATGCTGACGGGAGGATTCCCGGAACCCTACACATTCGGCAGAAGGCTTGTTCAGTATTTTGAAAGGGAAGACCCTGATTACGATATAGTCCATGACAATCAGAGTTTGTGTTATGGGGTGCTTCAACTTCAGGAAAAGGGCATCCCAGTTGTTACCACCATTCATCATCCCATCACCAGTGATCTGGCAATAGCCCTCAAGAACACAAGGAGTTGGAGGGTCAAAATTCTGATCTGGCGCTGGCATTGGTTTCTGAACATGCAGAAAAAGGTTGTGCCACAGCTCGATCACCTGACCACAGTTTCCAAGGCATCTCGACGGGATATTGCTGATGCTTTTTCTATCAGCACCAAAAAAATCAAGGTGATTCACAACGGCATTGACACTGAGGTGTTCAAACCTCTGCCGGAGATAAAGAAAAAATCATTCCGGATTATGGCAACAGCCAGTGCCGACATACCCCTGAAGGGTCTGGATTACCTGCTCAAGGCAGTTGCACTACTTGTTCCTGACCATCCTCAGTTAGAACTTATGGTGCTTGGTAAACTTAAGGAAGATGGAGAGACCAAGAAACTTATCGGTAAACTCAGCATTGAAAAACACCTGCATTTTGTTTCCGGCGTAACGACACAGGAACTCGTCGAGTTATACGCAGAAGCAACGCTGGTCGTTGTTCCGTCAATTTATGAGGGTTTTGGCTTGCCCGCCGGAGAGGCAATGGCCTGTGGTTTGCCAGTGATTTCAACAGATGGTGGCGCCCTGCCCGAAGTCGTTGGTAACAGCGGCATAATTGTGCCTGTTCAGAATGAACAGGCTATCGCTGAGGCCATTAGGAAATTGTTAGCTGACCCTGAAAAACAAGAACAACTCAGCAGGAAAGCCAGAGCAAGGATCGTCGAGTTGTTCAGTTGGCAAGGGGCTGCACAGGAGCTGGTGGAATTCTACTCCGGTTTGCCTGGTGTTAGAGAGGATGAGCGTGTCGCTCCAAACTATTAACTTTGACCATCTGCGTCTACGGGACAATGATCGCATCCTCGACCTTGGTTGTGGAGAGGGTCGTCATGCCATAACTGCCTACATGGAGAAGAATGTTGAGTCTGTTGGTATCGACCTTTCGCTCAAGGACCTACAGACTACAAAGGAGCGGTTTGCCGAATTTGAAGAGCCGGAGAAAACAGAAAAGAGCCTGGTAATGTCGATAGCAAATGGGAGCCAGTTGCCATTTGGTGAGCATTCATTTGACAAGGTAATATGTTCTGAGGTCCTGGAACACATCCCGGACTATCGCGCCGTCTTAACCGAGATAAACCGGATTCTCAAACCGGAGGGAATATTTGCAGCCAGCGTGCCAAGGTTTTTTCCAGAATGGATATGCTGGCAACTAAGCGATGAATATCATGCGGAGGAAGGAGGTCATATCAGAATATTCAATGCCGGTGATCTGCGGCGTGATATTGAAGGCTCGGGATTCGTCCACTATAAACGCCATCACGCACATTCGTTACACGTGCCCTATTGGTGGCTAAAGTGTTTGTTCTGGAGAGAAGGTAGTGAAGCCAAAGCAGTACAAATCTATCACAAGTTTCTGATCTGGGACCTGATGAGCAAACCAAAACTGACCTACTGGCTGGACCTGCTGCTAAATCCAATTATGGGGAAGAGTGTAGTGATGTACTTTGTGAAAACCGGGGATCAAACATGACTAAGGTTTACGTGTCGAAGGGGTTTTTCCCTAAAGAGTATTTTAAGGATACGGTTGACTACATTGCTCACATTCAGCAGCACGATGGTTCAATCCCCTGGTTCGAGGACTCATGTTTTGACCCCTGGGATCATATCGAAGCAGCAATGGGACTGACCATTGGCGGCCGCTACGATGAGGCCAAACAGGCATACTACTGGTTAAAGACCAACCAGCTTCCAAACGGCAGTTGGCTTGCAGCCTACAAGAACGGAGAGGTTGAAGACGGGACACGGGCTGAAAGCAATTTTGTGGCTTATGTTGCAACAGGTGTCTGGCACTACTATCTTGTTACCGGCGAGCAGGACTTTCTGCAGTCCATGTGGGGCGTCGTTGAATCAGCAATGGAATTTGTACTTCGGCTTCAGGGTAGCCACGGTCAGATCTACTGGGCAGAAGATACCAGGCTCGGAATCCGTGAAGACTCACTGATAACAGGTTGCAGCAGTATCTATAAGAGCTTCGAATGTGCGCTCAATATTGCTACTAAACTGAATATCAAAGTAAGTGACTGGGCGCTGGCACGCACCAAACTCGGTAATGCGTTGACTACACACCCGGATTGTTTTGACAGAACCTGGGATAGTAAAAGCCGCTTTGCCATGGACTGGTTTTACCCGGTGCTGACTGGCGTTATAAAGGGGCGACAAGGAAAACAACACCTGCTCTCAAGGTGGGATGAATTCGTAATTCGTGACATGGGCAGTCGCTGTGTAAATGATGAGCCTTGGGTTACGGTGGCAGAATCCTGCGAACTGGTCATGGCACTTCTTGCCGCTGGCGAGAATGCCAGGGCTATCGAACTGTTTGGCTGGCTGCACCAGTTCAGGGATGAGGATGGCTCCTACTGGACAGGCTATGCCTTACAGGACAAGGTCATCTGGCCCCTGGAAAAACCAACCTGGACCGCCGGAGCCGTGATGTTAGCGGCAGATGCGCTGTCTAACTACACCAATGCAGCACACCTTTTCCGTGAGGGAGCAGCACTGCACGCCGCCAAGGATTCGCTCAAAATAAACTAGCGCTCATGTGGCTCCGAGTAGGACGAGACCATCTTTCAGGACTTGACCCCTAAAGAAGCCTCCACTATCCGGGCAAAAAAGCTGGCCCCGTAAACAAGTGCCTCGTCGTTGAAATCATAATCATGATTATGAAGTGGTGAGCTGTCCTCCCCATTGCCGAGGATCAGATAGCATGCTGGTACCCGTTCCGTCATAAAGGAAAAGTCTTCAGACCCAGTACCCGGCTGGCTGCTCCTGATGACATTGCCCGCACCAACTAGTTCATCACACACTCCTGCTGCCAGGTCAGTAACGGCAGGTTCATTCACCACCGGATGAAAGATGGTGCGAAAGTCCAGATTCCCGGTCGCGCCATGGGCTGCACATATGCCTTTGACCAGATCATCAACTCGCTGTTCAATGTGCCCCATCACCTGCATTGAAAAAGTACGCACCGTACCGGCGAGATGAGCAGTTCCTGGGATGACATTGTAGGCATCGCCCGCATGAACCTGTGTAATCGACAGGACCGCAGTTTGTGTTGGACTTATATTGCGTGAAACAACTGACTGCAATGCCAGGATCAATTCACCCGCTATTACAACCGGGTCAACTCCCTGATCAGGAAAAGCCCCATGGGCGCCCTTTCCCGCAATTCGAATATCAAAGAAAGCACCGGCCGCAGTCCTTATACCAGGTGCTGCTGCGAACTTAGCAAGGGGCAACCCGGGCGCATTATGTATTGCGTAAAGGCTATCGCAGGGAAACTGCTCAAGCAGCCCGTCTCCAAGCATCGCTTGCGCACCACCCAGCCCCTCTTCCGCCGGCTGAAATATGAAATTCACCTGGCCGCGGAAATCTTTACTCTCCACCAGGTATTTTGCAGCTGCCAGCAACATGACCGTATGCCCATCATGACCACAGGCATGCATTGCACCACCATTCGTGGAGCAATGACTAAATGTGTTGTTTTCCTTAATCGGTAGTGCATCCATATCCGCGCGCAATCCCACAGAGTTGGTTTCATTGCCCACGGTTAGCACACCAACTATTCCTGTCTTCCCAACGCCACGATGTACCTTGATGCCAAACTCTTCCAGCTTCTGAGCGACAAAGTCAGCAGTACGCGTCTCTTCGAAGCCAAGCTCCGGATGCGCATGGATATCCCTGCGCCAATTGATGATTTCACTCTCCATTGCAACTATTTCTTCAACCAGTGACATTGTTTCCTTCCAGGCGCTTCGAATTTTGAGCGAGCATATCAGGGCTCGTCTGGGGAATCACCCGGCGCCCACTAACTGCACAGGTCAAGCAGGATATGTCTATAGATTTAGTTTGTGTAACCCGAGCCTTCTTGCCAGAATTGATCCAAACGGACATTGCAGGTAAAAAACATGAGCTATGAAACCATCAAACTAGACGTTACAGATTCAGTAATGACGATCACCATGAATCGACCTGAGCGTCTCAATGCCTGGACCTACCAGATGGGCGATGAAATGCAGCAGGCGATTAAAGAAGGTAATGCGGATGACGAAATCGAAGCTTTCATTCTCACGGGCGAAGGACGCGGGTTTTGTGCGGGTGCTGATGTCAAAGATTTGTTTCAGACACAGGCCGAATCGGGCACAACCGCTCGTGGTCAATCTGAGCCAGCGGACTGGGTCCGGCTCGTGCGGGAATCCAAACCGATTGTGGGGGCGGTTAACGGGGTTGCCGTCGGTGTCGGCCTGACACAAATCTTACCAATGGATCACATCGTCGCCTCCCGCGATGCCAAATTCAGCTGCCGATTCATCAAGATGGGCCTTGTACCGGAGCTCGCAAGCTCACACTACCTTGTGGCACGCTGTGGATTCGGTCAGGCGAGTGAACTGATGTTGACCGGCAAGATCATCAGCGCCACCGAGGCGATGGAGATGCGGCTAATCGACACGCTGGTTGACGGTTCAGACCTCCTGGATACAGCCCATGAAAAGGCAAGATCAATGGGAGAAAATCCACAGGCCGCACTGAATATGGTAAAGACTCTGATTACTCAAAACATGGCGGAAACCAATATTGAGGATGTACAGGCTCGTGAAATGGCAGCCCTGTCCCAGTGCTTCGAATCAACCGAACACAAGGAAGCAATTCAGGCATTTATCGAAAAACGAGAACCGGACTTTCGCGCTGCAAGGGGAAAATAGGATGTGTACCAACTAAGAACCAGGCGACCTGTAGCGCCAGACATCGGTAAAAAGAAACCCATACGTACATAGCAGCAGTGAGGCAACCATTGCGGGAATGAGCCCGTTCATCGTGCCAAATGCCTCTATAATGAATCCAAGGATCAATGCACCAAGGGGCATTGCCCCCAATAGGCCCAGGCTGAATACACTCAGTATTCTAGCCAGATGTTGCGGTTCTGCTGACTCCTGCACAATGGCGCGGGACAGGGTGGATGTAACCCCCATGTTGGTCCCCCAAAAAAACAACACCACCATGAGTAGCCACCAGTCTGGTGTAAGCCAGAGGAACCCAAGAATGAGCACCCGGGTAAGTTGCATCAGCAGAAACCAGAGGCCTGGGCGGGCAATGGGCATAATTTTGAACTGGATCATATTGGAAACCGTCGCTCCGCCATAGAATACGATCAGTATAGTGGCGAGGCTAATGGCATCACCCTCATAGACGCGCTTAATAATGAAGGGGACTACCATCGAAAAAGCCCCAAAATTAAAAATACTGGAAACAAAATTGATAAGCATCGTCTGAAAAATGGTCTTATTTCTGTAGGATGCCCGCAGGCCACCCAGAACAGACTGCCAGATTGATTCATCACTAGACTCGTCGATACTTTCCCTGGGGGCTATCCGGCGAACGGCCAAGGCTCCCAGAATCAGACTGATGGCCTGCACCATAAGAACCTTATCAATTCCGACGATCTCCATTTGTCCGGCGAGGGCTAAACCTCCCATCTGGACGACAAACCCTATGGCTGTCGCGACGGTCACCGCGCGCTGCACCTCTTCACCGGCAACCCGATTGAGTATCGCCTGCTGGGCAGGACTCGAAAACGCGAATGCCGTACCCATAGCTAGCCCAAACAGAGAGACCGTCCAGATATTGAGCAACCCGGAATTGATACAGGCATAAAGGGCAAGCGGTATAAGCCAGGCAATTCCGTAAACTCGAACCAGCAGGTCCCGTGCATCCTTTTTATCCGCCCTGGCACCACCCCAGAGCATCAATGCAATCCCCGGCAGACCGATCATTCCCTGAATCAATCCAACCTGATCCGCAGGCAACAGCAGTATTCCCACCAGCAACCAGCTGATGAGCAACTGCTGCATGGAAAGTGCTGTACCGGTGAAGGCGGTTGCACCTAGATATGCACGGAATTGTTGGTTTCGCCAGAAACTATTGTCTGTTTCGCTCAACTGATACTTCTTCTGCTCTTTCTGGTCCGAGAAACCATTGAGAATGGAGTATCCCATGATACTCCCGCCCAGACCGCTATTTATTGCAGCGATCAGGGAACACTTCTGACTGAAATTATATATCCTTATATTTCAATAACTTAGAGTAACATGCCGATCAAAATATGGCATTGACTTGCTTGCTTCAAGCAAGTATCTTGCAACCCTATATCAAAACTTGAGTGGTGAAGATGGCTGACTATGTTGCACCGAGTCCTGAAATTGGATTTGTAATCAATGAATTGCTGGATTATTCCTACATCAATTCGATGGAAGATTTCACCGAAGCTACACCAGACCTGACGGCCGCAATTCTTGATGAAGCCGGCAAGTTTGCTGCACAAGTCCTGTCACCTCTTAACAAAACTGGTGACGAGCAAGGAACCAGGCAAGACGGTGACAAGGTGATCTCTGCCGATGGTTTCGCCCAAGCCTACCAGATGTTTGTCGACAACCAGTGGTTGAGTCTAGCCCAGAATCCTGTATACGGTGGCCAGGGTCTACCCTTCATGATTCACCTGGCGGCCTGCGAAATGTGGCATAGCACCTGCACCTCTTTCGCCCTCTGTCCGATGCTGACCGCCGGCGCCATAGATACCATGTCTGCACATGCCAGTGAGCAGCTGAAGCAGTTCTATCTGCCAAACATGGTTTCTGGAAAGTGGACAGGGACGATGAACTTGACGGAATCCCATGCAGGTTCAGATTTGTCCACACTGAAAACACGTGCGACACCAGAAGGCGATCACTATTTGATTCGTGGCCAGAAGATATTCATTACCTGGGGCGAACACGATATGGCAGAAAATATCATTCATATTGTATTAGCACCCCTGGTTGATGCACCACCAGGCAACAAGGGACTTTCACTGTTCCTGGTACCAAAATTCCTGGTAAATGAAGATGGTTCCCTGGCCGACAGAAACGACTTACGAGTCGTTTCGACCGAAGGCAAACTTGGTATTCACGCCAGTCCAACCTGTGTGATGAGCTTTGGTGAAAATGAAGGCGCGGTAGGCTATATGATCGGTGAACCCGGTGATGGACTGGCCTGCATGTTCACCCTGATGAATCATGCGAGGGTTGAGGTAGGTTTACAGGGAGTTGGCATTGCCGAACGTGCATACCAGGATGCAATCAGCTACGCGCGCGAGCGCGTTCAGGGGCGAAACGTTGAGACCGGGGAGGCTGCTACTATTATCCAGCACGCTGACGTCCAGCGAATGCTTATGCATATGAAGTCCACGACTGAAGCAATGCGCGCGCTAGCCTACGACGGAGCCTTCTACTATGACCTGCGCGCACACGAGGAAGATATTGAGAAGAAGCGGCAGGCTGACGAGCGGTTCGCCCTTCTCACCCCTGTCATCAAAGCCTGGTCAACGGAACTGGTCAATGAAGTAACTTCCATAGGCGTTCAGGTTCATGGTGGTATGGGTTTTATCGAAGAGACCGGTGCAGCCCAGCACTACCGCGATGCACGAATCACCGCAATCTATGAGGGTACGACGGGTATACAGGCTAACGATCTTGTCGGCAGAAAACTGCTGCGAGACCAGGGTGTAGCACTGACATCCTATATGGAGGAAATTTCCAAGACCGTGACAGTACTGAACAATTCCGATGACCCTGATCTGAAACGAATCGCAAAGCAACTGCGGGAAGCGTTGGAAAATCTAGCGTCTGCATCTCAGTTTATTATTGAAAATTCACAGGCTAGCCAGAAGTTTGTTGGTGCAGTCTCCTACAATTTTCTGATGATGATGGGCTATGTTGCCGGTGGCTGGTATATGGCGCGTTCAGCGGAACTTGCGGTGAATAGAATCAACGAGGGTTCAGACAATGATTTCTACAGGAAGAAAATGATATCTGTTGGCTTCTATTTCTCTCAGCTATTGCCCCGCCACCTCGGCTATCGGGACGCAGTTATTCAAGGCGCCGGGTTGGGCGCCTCTTTAACCGAAGAAAGCTTCTGAAAATTTTCTGGAATTATCATGGCACTTAAGAACGGCGGACGTTTAACCCAGGCTGAGAGAGCAAAAATCTCCGACAAACGCATGCTGGAAGCAGCTGTCAAACTGATCGTGGACCACGGGCCGGCGGCAACGAGCCTAAAGGAAGTCGGTCTGCTGGCGGGTTACAGCCGGGGTCTGGCTGGGCAAAGGTTTGGCTCAAAGGACAAGTTGTTTGCATTTGTGCTCCGGCAGGTTGGAGACTCTTGGCTGGATCAGTTGAAGCGTGCAACTGACTCACAGACCGGGCTAAAGGCTATCCACCAAGCTTTGGATGAACACTATAAATTTTGCGTCGAGGCACCGGACCAGGTCAGGGCCTTTTACACCCTCTGGTTTGAATCCGTAAACGCCGGGTCTGAGCTCGCGGCTATCATCAAGAATATTCACAATCGCCGCCACCTGGACATGGTCAGCTGGATTTCAGCCGACACCCAAATTCCTGACGCCCGCAAAAGAGATGCCAATACGATCGCTGCGCAATTTTGTGCGTCGATCATTGGAATCGTCTACTACTGGCTGGCAAACCCGGAAGCCATCAACGAGACCAGAGACTTGCACGAAAGCCTTAAGAACACCATGACACTACTCATTCGCTAATTAGACAAGCACAAAGTTAAAAAGAGGAACATCTAATGTCAGAAGTAAAAATCAGATCCATCGATAAAGATAGCCAGGAACGAAACCAGAAACCACCACTTAGATTTGTCACAGCGACAAGCCTCTTTGACGGTCATGATGCCGCGATCAACATCATGAGACGTATTCTGCAGTCACTTGGCGTCGAGGTTATTCATCTCGCGCACAACCGATCCGTTACCGAGATCGTGCAGGCAGCCCTGCAGGAAGATGTCCAAGGAATCGCGGTCAGCTCATATCAGGGAGGCCACCTGGAGTACTTCAAGTACATCGTCGATATGCTTAAGGAAAACAATGCTGGCCATATCAAGGTCTTCGGTGGCGGCGGCGGCGTTATTCTGCCGGATGAGATTCAGGAACTCCATGACTATGGCATCACCAGGATCTATTCGCCCCAGGACGGTATGGCTATGGGGCTGGTTGGTATGATTCAGGATATGGTCAACCGCTGCGAAGGGGTTTCGGATTCCGCGATACCCTTTGAGAATGCTGAAGCCACAGACTATCTAGCTCTCTCTACACTCATTACAGCAATAGAACGGCGTGATATCACCGCTGGTGACCTGGCTGCACTCAAACTGGGCTCAGACCGCTCACCCCCCATTCTCGGCATTACGGGAACAGGTGGTGCCGGAAAATCCTCACTTTCCGATGAGATTATTCGCAGGTTTAGAACAGATTCAGGCGATTCAGTTCGCATTGCCGTGCTTGCTATCGACCCAACGCGAAGGAAAACCGGTGGCGCACTCCTCGGTGACCGAATTCGAATGAACTCTATCTACGCACCTAATATCTTCATGCGCTCCATTGCCACCAGGCATTCAACAGGTGAAGTTCCAGAGTATCTGGCCGAAGTAATCGCAGCCGTGCGTCAGTTTGACTTCGACCTGATCGTTGTTGAAACACCAGGCATAGGCCAGGGCGATGCCGGCATCGTTCCCTTTGTCGATGCTTCAATGTATGTGATGACACCAGAGTTTGGTGCCCAGAGCCAGCTCGAGAAGATCGACATGCTCGACTTTGCTGATCTTGTTTTGATCAACAAATTTGATCGTAAGGGTGCTGAAGACGCATTGCGGGATGTCGCCAAGCAGGTGCAGAGAAATCGCGAGGCATGGAGCGAGTCACCAGAAAAATTGCCCGTCTTCGGCACCATCGCTTCACGGTTTGGTGATGATGGTGTGTCTGCAGCCTACCATGGCCTGTTGAAAATCCTACGGGAGAAGGGGCTGAGGGACTGGGATTCGAAGCTTCCATACAGCGAAAACAGACTACCATCGGAAAGATCGGTTATCGTCCCCTCCGCAAGGCAGCGATACCTGGCGGAAATCTCCGAAGCAGTTCGTACCTACCATGCCGAGTCCGAAGTCCAGTCAACTCTGGCCAGGGAACGTCAGCAGTTGATTGGCACACAGAGAATGCTGGGGGAGGATATAGACGGGATCACTGACCTCATAGGCCAGCGTGATGAAAAACTTACCAACGAAAATAAAAAGCTGCTAAGTGAATGGCCAACAGTAAAAGAAGGATATATCGGTGAGGAGCGAATCGACACAACGCCATCGGGCAAAGAAATCAAAACACGCCTGGGCAGTGAGACGCTTTCTGGTAGTTGGGTGCATAGGGTTGCAATGCCCGCTTACAAGGACGAGGGTGAAATTCTAAAATTCCTAAAACGTGAAAACCTACCCGGACTATTCCCCTTCACCTCCGGAGTATTCCCATTCAAACGGGAAGGTGAGGATCCAGCACGTATGTTCGCTGGTGAAGGAGATGCTGCCCGAACTAACAGACGGTTCAAGAAACTGTCTGAGCATTCCGAGGCAAAAAGGCTGTCGACAGCTTTTGACAGCGTTACCCTATACGGTTTCGATCCGGCAACCCGGCCTGATATTTACGGCAAGATTGGTAACTCGGGCGTATCCATCGCCACCCTCGAAGATATGAAAGTCCTGTATGGTGGTTTTGACCTGTGTAATCCCAGAACATCAGTTTCAATGACGATTAACGGCCCAGCTCCTACAATTCTGGCCATGTTCCTGAATACTGCTATTGATCAGCAGGTCGATCAATTTCGTGACAAGGAAGGTCGGGAACCGAACGACAACGAATATGCTGTCCTACGCCAATTTGCACTTTCCAATGTCAGAGGCACCGTTCAGGCTGATATTCTGAAGGAAGACCAGGGTCAGAATACCTGTATTTTCTCTACGGAATTCAGCCTGCGGATGATGGGAGATATACAACAATATTTTATTGAGAACGATGTTCGCAATTTCTACTCCGTATCTATATCCGGGTATCACATTGCAGAAGCCGGCGCGAACCCAATCAGCCAGCTTGCCTTCACACTTGCCAACGGATTTACCTTTGTTGAGACTTACCTGGCACGTGGTATGGATATCGATGACTTCGCATCCAACCTTTCATTCTTTTTCTCCAATGGAATGGATCCAGAGTACACCGTAATAGGTCGTGTCGCTCGAAGAATATGGGCCATCGCAATGCGCGACAAATATGGGGCAAACGAAAAGAGCCAAAAACTGAAATATCATATTCAAACTTCTGGCCGCTCCCTTCACGCCCAGGAAATGCAGTTCAACGACATTAGGACAACCCTGCAGGCACTGCTCGCGATCAATGACAACTGCAATAGCCTCCATACCAACGCTTATGATGAAGCCATTACAACGCCGAGTGAAGAATCGGTTCGCCGCGCCCTGGCTATTCAATTGATCATCAACCGAGAGTTTGGTGTGACCAGTACTGAAAATCCGGGACAGGGCTCATTCATCATGGAAGAGTTAACAGACCTGGTTGAGGAAGCTGTGCTCAGAGAATTTGAGAAGATTTCGGACAGGGGTGGTGTTCTTGGTTCAATGGAGACAGGTTATCAGCGTGGCAAGATCCAGGAAGAATCAATGAAGTATGAAACTCTCAAACACAATGGTGAACTGCCCATTATTGGCGTCAACACCTTTCAACCAGAAGGTGAACCCGTCGACACGACTATTACCCTGGCAAGATCGACGGAAGAGGAAAAGCAGTGCCAAATCAATCGATTACAGGATTTTCAGGCGAGCCACAGCGATACCAGTAAACAGGCTCTGGATAACCTGCAGAAAACCGTCAGCGAAGGCGGTAATGGCTTTGCGGCATTAATGGAAGCCGTTCGGCATTGCTCTCTCGGACAGATGACAGATGCTTTCTTTGAGGTCGGTGGTCAGTACCGTCGTAGTACCTAGGCTAATCAAGCCTGATCAAATCTGCTGTAGGCATCGCCCCACCACCGAGTTCAGCAGATTTGGTCGCCTTAAATACTTCCAGATCACCCAACACGATTTGCCAGGTATAAAAGAAGGGCGTGCCTTCCATATCGATTTCGAAGCAGCCAAAGCCTATTGGAATCATGGCAAATTCGCCCTCAAAGCTGCCGACAAGATAACGTTCCAGAAATTCTAGGTACGCCGCACGCTTTTCAATTGATACAAGGTCAAAGAAAGCAACTGCGTCTCTACCGTTCGTTTCAACCTGTTCTAAAATTTCTGCCGGAAACAGCCCTCCCGTCCACCTGGCATTAATTTCGGTGACGATCACACTACCATCATCCTTAAGAAAATAGTCTATACCGCAGTTGCTGCCCTCGGCAGAAGTGTATCCATGAGAGCGGGCATATTCTCCTACCTTGAGCAGGATTGACTCCTGCTCAGCAGTGAGCCCCACACCTTCTCCAATCAGGTTGCCAACCCACAAACCTTCTGCGAATAATATTTTTCGGATATTTGCGATGCGAATTTCAGTATCTGAAACAAAGAGATCAACAGTCATTTCAGTGAAGCGATCAAGGGAGAGTTGCTCCTGCAATATGATGATCATGTCATCATCATACTCAACAACATAGGCAAGGCTTTCTGCAATACTCGTGACAGCAGTGACATTCCTTGCGCCAGCCAGCCCAAGCAGTTTCAACATAACCTGATTATCATGACGGGCAAAGAAATCTTTTACCCCATCCCCCGTTAATTCAGCCTTTGTACAAACCAGCGTGTCTGGTGTAGGTATTCCATAGCCCGGCGCATTCTCTGCAAAATGAACCTTTGAATTGACGTTCCTGCTGACATTAAGAAGCTTCTCATCACGATGCAGCCCCGCGTTGGACCCACTGACCATATAAAGATTGATCACGTCGGTCAGGTTCGGGTTTTCCGCCGCTAATTTGGCGACGGACTCGTAGTAATCAAACTTCGGATGGTAGCTGAAGTGTTCCATGGGCACAGTCGCCGCTACCATCTGCCTAAAAAAAACATGGTACGTCTTCAGCGTTTCCTGCCACTCCGGCTTCAGATTTTCGTCGTAAAGTGCCAGGTGATCATTATCATGCCCAATACACGCCAGAGCAACCT
>PBRQ01000036.1 GCA_002725995.1 Gammaproteobacteria bacterium | reverse complement strand
TCATTTGAAACTCCTCTGCTTCGGTTTAAATTAGCAGAAGTGTCTCTTAGCAAACAGGGCTAGGTGGTGCCGTATGGGCTGACGTCACACATGCTAGAACGGGCGATTAAAGTTAAGAACGTATTGAAACTTCTTAGAGGAGAAATTGGATGGGGGAGTTCACGTACTACCCTAAATTAATAGGCCCTTTCAGAGAGTTTAGGCTTTTCTAAGCATCTCTATCCTTCTCGCAGATTATCACTACGTTCAAAGGAATACTCTGACTGCCCCGCAGCGTGCCCGGCGCCGATGACAACAATTGCTGACACTGGATTGAGTCTCTTGTGGTGGAAGAGGCTGATTCTACACAGACCCGCTGGTACTTGTCCGGATTTGTCTATTGAGCCTGGTTGGCAAGCCTATGAATGTTTTGGGGGCTGGTTCAAGTTTGCCGCTACAACTTGCGGCATCAACGCCGGCTGTGAGGAAGTTATACTGTCAGGGCAAGGCTGGTTAGGCCGCAACAATTACCCTTACAGCTTCCATTCTCATGTCTGCTCCTTCGATAGCATTCGCCAGGAGTTCCATTCTGAGCTTTAGAAACTCAAGTTCTTCAGGTCTGACATTTTCGTTTACCTTCATCAACTGTTCGAGTCTTTCGATCTCAAAATTCAGATCATCAAACATCTCACTTCTTGCAGAACCAATGAGAGAGGGTAGCTTGTTTCTAGCCTGCTCCTGGGCTGCATCCAACATTTTCTTTAAGCCGTCAAGCTGTGAGTCCAGGACTTTGTGTAGTGTGTCAGCGGGAATATCAAGTTTGTTCTCATATTCACTGAATTCGAGGGCGCCTGAAATGTCCATCAGCTCTGGTGTTATTACAGAGCGCAAGACCATAGGGGGTATATATCGGTCTGCCATGATTTCAGCAGGTGCAATACACTGAACGAGGTGTAGAACCTCAACCAGCAGCGTGCCTGTCTGCAGGGCAGGGTGTTTGACTACGATCATGGCGCTGTTTCCCGTAACATCCGTAAGCACAACATCAAGCGCCTGTTGTACCATTGGATTCTCCCATGTGAAAAATCCAACGTCTTCCCTAGAGAGCGCCGTCTCCCTATCGTAGGTTATTGCAATACCCTCTTCTGGAAGCTCCGGGTAGTGGAAGTGATCAAGGGTTTCAAGACTTACAGATGTGTGACGAATCATGGTTTCAGTTGGTTTGACGCTATGCACGAGATCTCCGAGTGGTTCTGATTCGAGGCCATAAGCGCTGAATGACATTTCCATGTAACGCTCCAGTTCCATGCTGTTCTCGAGGGCAGTAATATTCTCGATGATTGCAGAGGACGTTCGTGGTCTGTGTGAGTTTAGTTCCAACAGACGATTGCGCCCCAGGTTTACGCTTGCACGGCGGTCAGCGTTTATATCGGCCGTACGGCCGATAAAGGCATCGATGTCCAGAGTAGTGTCGAACTCGTCAAAGTATTCATCATAGATATTCTGACCGACGGGGTTGGGCTGTGAGAACAGATCCATAGACTCATGGTACCAGCGAAACAGGTTCTCAGTTTTGGATGGGGACATATATGGGATATGGATGCCCACATCCTGTGATTGACCTATCCGGTCGAGGCGGCCAATTCTTTGCTCGAGCAAATCGGCGCCGAGGGGCAAATCAAACAGTACAAGCTGGCTTGCAAACTGAAAGTTTCGTCCTTCACTGCCAATCTCCGAACAGATCATTGCCTGCGCACCCTTGTAGGTTTGTGAGAAATAATTGGCCGAGCGATCCCTTGCAATCAGGTCCATGCTCTCATGGAACAGGGTTGACCGGATCGTCGTTTTGTTTTTCAGATACTGTTCCAGGGAAAGGGCAGTTTTCTGGTGGGCACAAATCACTAGAAACTTCTCCTGGGAGTTTGAGATCAGGCCACAAAGCCAGGTAACCCGCGGGTCAAAACTGGTCCACTTGTTGTGCTCGGTTTCAGGGTAGTAGCCTTCAGCGTCGTTATATTCAGATGGCGCGGGGAGTGCATGTGGTCTGATGATTCGCTTGGTAAAACCATCAACAGAGGAGCGTACATTCCTGAACAGTACCCTGCCTGTTCCATGGCGATCCAGGACGGCATCGACTAGTTGATCGTCGTCAGTTGCATCCTGGTTATCCAGTAGCGCCCGTATTTGCTTGCGCGCAGTGGCGCAGGTTTCACCATTCCCATCCAGCAACTGGTTAACAGCGCTTGCGATCTCCTGGAATCTCTCCTCTTCAGCTAGAAATGTGTCGTAGTCGTGATAGCGGTTCGGATCAAGAAGACGGAGCCTTGCAAAATGCCCGGCTCGGCCAAGCTGTTCGGGCGTGGCCGTAAGCAACAGCAGACCGGTAACCGCATGGGATAGGGCCTCTACAACTAGGTATTCCTGGCTAGCTCCATCCGGGCTCCACTTGAGGTGATGGGCCTCATCGACAACAACAAGGTCCCACTCGCTATCGATTGCTTCCCGAAGTCGCTTGTCGCTGCCCGTGAAGAGATCCAGCGAACAGATAACGAGCTGTTGTGCATCAAATGGATTATTGAGTGACGGCTCTCCATCATCAAACTCTTGAGCATTGTCGGCAGTGATCTGTTGGCACCGTTCCTCATTCAGGACGGTGAATTGCAGGTTGAATCTGCGAATCATCTCCACGAACCACTGAAAAGTGAGGGCGGGTGGTATCACAACAAGAACATGGCTTGCGCGACCGGTTTGAAGTTGCTGATGAATGATGAGCCCAGCCTCTATGGTTTTGCCGAGCCCCACTTCATCCGCCAGCAGAACTCTTGGTGCAAACCGGTGAGCGACCTCATTTGCTATATAGAATTGATGGGGGATCAGAGACACACGTGGCCCGCACAACCCCTGCACTTTGGAACCCGCCATTCGTGCAGCCTGCAGTAAGGTGTAGTAGCGAAGATTGAACCAGTGGTTCTCATCCAGTTGGTGCGTAAATAGCCTCTCTGCGGGTTTGCTAAACAGTAGGTTCGGGTCAAGTTCTGTTTCGATTACTACAGTTTTGGTGCCAAGGTAATCGCCATGATAAATAAAGGTGTCATCATGATCGGTGACTGACGACACCGTTATGGTGATGCCATCCTGTGTGCGTAGTTGGTCACCCGGGTTAAACTTGACCCGGGTGAGAGGGGCCTGGTTTCGTGAATAGGTACGTTCTTCACCCGCTAATTCAAAGAAGCAGGAAACCTGTCGAGGCTCGAGACGAATAATTTTCCCCATTCCCAGTTCAGGTTCTGCGTTGCTGATCCATCTCTGGCCTTTTTTGAAGTCAGTCATAGCTGTAGGGATGTTCTATCAAATCGGAATTAGGGGCAAATTTACTGGAAGTGGATTTAATACTATGCTTCGCAAAAGGTAAATTGGAATGGATATGAAGCTTCTCATTTTCTTGATTATTTTGGTGGCGGCAAATCAACTGACTGCTGGTGAACGCACAGAGCATCAACAGCTTGCTCTTGACATATTTAAGGAACTGATTGAAACAGACACAACCCATTCAACCGGAGATACGGGCATTGCCGCACAAAAAATGGCTGACAGGCTGCTTGCCGCCAGATTTCCCGCTGAAGATGTAAAAGTCATCATCAATGCGCCTGGTAAGGGCAATCTCGTGGCCCGTTTCCGCAGCCCGGCACCGGTCAGGAAACCCGTACTTCTATTGGCGCACCTGGATGTGGTGGAAGCAAATCCAGAGGATTGGGGTTTTGATCCCTTTACATTTCGAGAGGAGCAGGGACATTTCTATGGTCGAGGGACCCTTGATGATAAGGATGAGGCTGCGATTCATATCGCCAATTTTATCTGGATGAAAAGGCAGGGTTACAGCCCCGATAGAGACATTATTGTTGCCCTTACCGCAGATGAGGAGGGTGGACCGGACAACGGGGTCCAATACCTTCTCGCTGAGCATCGAGAACTGGTGGATGCAGCCTTTGTTATTAATGAAGGGGGCGGAGGCTCTATCTCTGAGGGCAGGCACGTAACAAACCGTGTCCAGACTGCCGAAAAAGTGTACCAGTCCTATACCCTTGAAGTAACGAATCCCGGTGGCCATAGTTCTCGCCCAAGAACGGATAATGCGATTTATCAGTTGGCCCAGGCGCTGATTCGAATAGAGAACTACAGGTTTCCCCTTGGCCTCAATAAGACAACAAGGGCTATGTTCAGGGCTGCTGCCTGCACCATGACTAGCGATGCTGCGGCCATGGTTCCGGGGTTGCTGCAGACGCCACCGATCGAGAAAAGCGTTGCTTTCCTGGAGAGGGATCATGGCGCTCTGTTCAGAACTACCTGCGTTGCCACTGAAGTTGAGGCTGGCCATGCTGAAAATGCCTTGCCGCAAAGAGCAAAGGCTACGGTCAATTGTCGCATCCTGCCTGGTATCCCGCCTGTTGAGGTTTTTAACACGCTGGTAAGCATCGTTCTCGATGAGGGGGTTAAAATCACACCGATTGGCGAGGCGACAGCCAGTAAACCTTCACCACTCAAAGAGGAAATATTGGCGCCTATAAGGCAAATAAGCGAAAGCATGTGGCCCGGCGTGGTTGTACTTCCATCCATGAGTACCGGTGCGACCGATGGCCTCTATTTTCGCAATGCAGGGATCCCGGTATATGGTGTTTCCGGTATATTTCATGTGGTTGGAGAGAACCGGGCGCATGGTCGGGGCGAAAGAATTCTTCAAGATTCATTCTTTGACGGGCTTGAATTCCTGCACCGGCTGACGCGAGCCTATTCTAGTCCGCTAGATGATGCTGCCCAGGGTTTAAAGTTCTAGATCTAAACTATTGAACCCGAGCTATTGAACCTAAATAAGTAACCTGGAATATTTTGGATTCTACGGTCGAGAAGATGCCTGGTTGTTAGCCTGCTTCACCGGCCATAATGTCTATGGTGCCATCGCGTTCAGCGATAAACAGTTCAGTAATTTTGTCCACGGTTCGTGGTTTACTAAAATAGTAGCCCTGTACGAGATCACACTCATGATCCCTGAGGAACTCAAACTGCTCCCTTGTTTCCACTCCCTCACAGATCACCTTGAGCCCCATGGCATGGGCCATACGAATCATCACCCGGACTATTTCCTCGTCATTTTCTGACTCGCCAATTCCAAAGGTAAAGCTCTGATCAATTTTCAAAATATCCAGTGGCAACCGGCGCAAGTAATCCAGAGATGAATAGCCGGTACCAAAATCATCGATGGAGATCTTGACGCCGGTTTCATGTAATTTGAGCAGTTCCTCGAGGCATCTTTCAGGGTCTTCCATAACGCCGGTTTCCGTGAGTTCCAACTCGACCACCTCCATAGGGATATCATAGTCCTTAATCATTGCCTGAAACTGCTCCCGGAAGATGCTGTTTCTGAGTTGTTTGGAAGAAATATTGATGGCAACTGATGGGTATACGCCAAGATCCTCCTTCCAAAGCTTGACCTGGTGCGACACCGTCGACAGTACCCACGAGCCTATATTGCTAATCTGGCCAGATTCTTCGGCAATGGGGATAAATATGTCTGGGCGGATCGGGTCTGAGTCGGCGGGGAACCACCTAATCAGTGCCTCCGATGAGTAGATCCGCTCTTCCTTCACTGAAATAATGGGCTGGTACATCAGCTCGAATTCATCATTGTCAGTCGCTGTGCGGAGCAATATTTGTACGCGCTTCTTTTCTTCTGCTCTTTGCTGAAGTTTCGGATGGTAGAACTGATAGGTACTGCGCCCTTCATCCTTGGCATGCTCTACCGCCGATACGGCTGCGCTGATGAGGTCATCTGAATTGCGGTGATCCTCATCCAAAACAGCAATACCGACACTGACGCTGGAGGAAAGCGTTGTTTCTTTGATCATCATGGGGGCTGCCGTATCCTTGATGATTTTATCTGCCGCGATCGCCGCATTTTCAGCGCGGTCAAGGTCAACGAGCATAATGGCGAACTGGTCACCGTGTAGCCTGGCAACCATGTCACCTTCCCGGAGGGCTGATTTCAGGCGCGTTGCAATTTCCTTGAGTGTTTGATCACCAGCCTCATGGCCCATCTTTTCATTGATTACGCCGGTGTGATCTGTATCCACAATAAGTATTGCGATTGAGCGGCTTGTCCTGCGTGTTCTGGCCATGGCACTTTTCACGACTTCCTGAAAATTTGTCCTGTTTGGAAGGCCTGTCAGGTCGTCAAAATTTGCGAGGTATTGAATCCTCTCTTCATTCTCCCGTTGCTGTGTAACATTTTGCAGGAGTAGGACAGCACCCGTTCTCTCACCCAGATTGTCGATGGTAGCCTGGCTGGTGTACTGTACGATAAAGGAGTCCCCTCTTGCTGTTTGCCATTTGACAGGGTCGTAGCAGAGATCAGTATTGATTCCCAGCAGTTCCAGGATCTGCTGTCGTGGGTTTTCCGGGTGCGGATCAATCTCGATCATAAATCGCTGGATGCTGTTTCCGACCAGATCACCAGAGCTTATGTCCAGTATCTGGCAGGAACTTGGGTTGGCAAAGGTCACCTCGCCTTGCATGTCTAGCCCAATGACTCCCTCATCGGTCAAAGACAATAATACGGTGAAGCGGGAATTGGATATTTCGAGCTCCCGCCTCGATTGTTCAGCGACCTTGTGAGCCTGCGAGAGTGTCGAAAGACTAACGACCTCCTGCTCTCTTCCATAGATTTTCTTGGAGACATACTGGAAAAAATAATTGACCATGAAAAAGGAAGTGCCAAGCAATGCCGCCTGAAACAGGTGGTGGGAATCGTCAATTGTTCCGGTGTTATGTAGGTACAGCTCGCTGGAAATACTATTAACGGCTGCAATGGCCGGGAAAAGGAAAGACGTTGAACCAGCGAGCATCACACTACCGAAGGATACGGAGAACACCAGCAAATAACCGAGCCCGCTATTGATACCACCACTGGTAAATAAAAGTACGCTCAGGAAAAATATATCCAGCACAACGATTGAGGTGGCGACCGGTATTCCGGAGACACGTTTATCGTTGCTTACGAGTATGACAAATCCGGCTCCCACGTTGAGCATCAGATATAGCAACAGGACCGTCTGGAACCACTCCGGGGACAAGGAGCCGACAAATGTCTGGCCAGGCACCTCGTAGAAAAGAATGAGTAGAAAGAAAGACAGGATGATTCGAAAATAGTTGTAGACCCGCAGTACGACAGTTCGCTCCGAGTGCCATTTAGCCTCGCGGTCATCCATCTGCTGTTGCAGATAGGCATCCTCATTGGTGGGTCTATCTACAGAATTCACATCCTGCTCCAAAGTAGCCTCCCTTGGCTTAGGGTGCGCGGCAATACTGGGGATTCCAGCCGCCAGCCTGTGCCTACTATATCGAGGTTGTTGGGGTTTTAACAGGTATCAAAAAAGGCTGTGCAGCCTCTGTTTAGAGTTGAATTACAGGTTGTCCCTGGCTTATGTGAGAGTCGCGAACCAAGGGCTATACCGCCATCCTGGCCTTTATTGCTTGGTGGCATTGATAGTCAGCCAGGATGAAGTCAGACATTATAAAATCGTCAATTGATGCCTGGCCTCTGTCTTCGATATGCAGTTCCGGCAGGGGCAGTGGTTCCCGGGAGATCTGTTCTTTTACCTGTGCGACAGCATCAAGGTAGATGTGGGCGTCGCCGATTGTGTGCACAAACTCCCAGGGTTCAAGGCTGGTGATCTTGGCGATCATATGCAGTAGCAATGAATAGGAAGCGATATTAAATGGTACACCCAGAAACATATCGGCTGATCGCTGGTACATATGTAGGGAGAGCTTATTGTTCGCCACATAGAACTGGAAAAAGCAGTGGCAGGGAGGGAGTGCTACCTGATCCATTTCTGTTTCACCCGGGTTCCAGGCGTTGACAATAATTCGGCGGGATTGAGGGTTGGTTTTGATGCTGTTGATTGCTTCCTGCAGTTGGTCTATCTGCCGGCCATCATGGCTCCGCCAGTTTCGCCACTGGCTGCCGTATACCCTGCCCATGTCTCCACCGTTGTTGTCGAGACCCAACCGTTTCAGATAGTCCTGATAGTTTGCATCCCAGATCTTGTTGTTCCCATAGATGCTCTTCAGGTCATTGATATTGTTTGACCCGGAAATAAACCAGAGCAGTTCGGAGGACATGACTTTCCAGGCGAGTTTTTTAGTTGTAACGGCGGGGAAGCCATCCGCCAGGTTATAACGTGCCTGCATGCCGAAACAGGAGGTTGTTCCAACACCGGTGCGGTCAGCGCGGGTGGCACCATTTTCCAATATGAACTGTAATTGCTCTAGGTAAGTCTTCATTGCTGTAGTTAAATGGCTGTGATTCGAAGGCTTCTACCGGGCGATTATCCGCATTTACTTTCCCCGCAATTCAGGCAGGTCATGCAACCATCCATCAAGACCATGGCGGTGGTGTTACATTTTTTGCATAGCTGTGAGCCCGGCGGGAAAGTTGGACTTTGTCCGTCGGCATTAGCTGCTTCTTTAGAACCCCCTTCAAGGGAAGCTCTTTTTTCTGCTATCAGTGCCTTATGGGCATCACTGAACTCCTCGTCTTCAATCAGTCCCATTTTGCGCATATGCGTTTCAAGTACCTCGCCGATCTCAGCGACCAGGGAAGGCATGAACCGACCCCCCTTTTTGAAGTACCCACCCTGTGGGTCGAATACCTGCTTGAGTTCTTCCACCAGGAAAGTGGCGTCACCACCTTTTCTGAATACTGCAGAAATAACTCGGGTCAGAGCAAGGATCCACTGGAATTGTTCCATATTCTTGGAATTGATAAATACCTCGAAAGGGAACTCCTCTTCGTGCTCGGTACCAATATTCAAGACAATGTTATTGATGGTGATGTACATGGCATGATCGGAAAGCGGTGTCTTGATCTTGTAGGTGTAACCCTTTAGCTCGTCCGGCCGGGCGATTTCCTCATGCATGAAATCTCTTACAGGCCTAGCCTGGACTTCTTCCTCGTCCTTCTTAATGCCGTAGTCGACGATATTTTTTTCGATCTTGATTGTCATAGTGTATCTCGCCATCTTTTCTCTGCCTTCTCAGAAGACAGAAACTACTGTTTATGTATACAGTTATTGTAAACTAGTGTGTATTGAACACAAGTGTGTCAGGGTTAGAACACCCCTAAAACTTACCGTAATAGCCTTCCTTTATTGCATCGTATAGGTTCGCCGCTGAATGCAATTCACCGTCGTATTCAATTTCCTCATTACCCTTAACTTCAATGACTTCACCATCCTCGAGCGTAAACTGGTAGGTGGTGTTTTCCAGGTCCTCTTCTTTTACCAGGACACCCTGGAAAGCCTCGGGATTGAACCGAAAGGTCGTACAACCTTTAAGTCCCCGCTCGTAGGCGTAGAGATAGATGTCCTTGAATTCTTCAAATGGGTAGTCCGATGGCACATTGGCAGTTTTTGAAATAGATGAGTCTATCCATTTCTGGGCTGCCGCCTGCACATCCACATGCTGCATCGGAGTGATGTCGTCCGCGGTGATGAAGTAATCCGGCAATTTCTGATCTTCATTTTGCGGGTAGGGTTGTGAATCGGGATTAATCATTGACCGGTAGGCCAGTAATTCAAAGGAATACACATCGACTTTTTCCTTCGATTTCTTGCCTTCTCTGATTACATTCCTCGCATAGTGGTGAGCAAAGCTTGGCTCAATACCGTTGCTCGCATTGTTGGCCAGGGAAAGGCTGATGGTGCCGGTTGGGGCGATAGAGCTATGGTGAGTGAACCTGCACCCATGCTCAGCCAGCGCTTCCACGAGTTCGGGTTCCTGCCCAGCTACCTGCTGCATATAGCGGGAATATTTGGTAAGCAAAACCTTGCCCTTGGCTGTATCACCTGCTTTGTATCCGTCATTTGCCATTTCCGGGCGAATTCTCAGTATTTCAGCGGTGATTTCGAAATCCTCTTCCATAATACTGGCTGCACCTTTCTCCATGGCGAGTTCCAGCCCGGTCTGCCAGCCTACCAGCGCCAATTTGCGCGTTACTGACTCAGTAAAATCAACTGATTCGGCATCACCATATTTCATACCCATCATGGTGATGGTCGACCCTAGTCCCAGGTAGCCCATGCCATGACGTCGCTTTCGCATGATTTCATCTCGTTGTTCTGGCAGTGGTAAGCCATTTATCTCTACGACGTTGTCCAGCATCCGAGTGAATATGGCAACAGTCTTGCTGAAGTCCTCCCAGTTAAAAGAGACCTCGCTGCTAAAAGGCTTCTCAACGAAACGGCAAAGGTTGATAGAGCCAAGCAAGCAACTGCCATAGGGGGGTAGGGGTTGTTCACCGCAGGGATTGGTCGCACGGATATTTTCACAGAACCAGTTGTTATTCATCTCATTGACCTTGTCAATCAGAATGAAACCCGGCTCGGCAAAATCGTATGTGGATGACATGATCATGTCCCACAACCGCCTGGCTTTTATCTGCTTGGCTATTCTGCATGCAACCAGTCCCTCTTCATTGGTCACATATTTGTTCTTGACCGGGAAGTCTCTCCACAGTATCTGGGTCGGGTCAGAAAGGTCCACATCGTCCGTTTCCAGTTCTGCACTGGTCAGGGGGAAAGACAGGGGCCACTGACCATCGTTCTTGACTGATTCCATGAACTCCTTGGTAATCAATAGGGACAGGTTAAATTGGCGTAGCCTGCCGTCTTCACGTTTGGTACGAATGAACTCAGTAACATCTGGATGGCCTACTTCGAAGGTTGCCATCTGGGCTCCGCGGCGTCCACCCGCCGAGGAAACTGTAAAGCAGGTCTTGTCATAGATATCCATGAAGGAAAGGGGGCCTGATGTATAAGCGCCCGCTCCCGATACATAGGCTCCCTTTGGGCGCAGGGTCGAAAATTCATAGCCAATACCGCAACCGGCTTTCAAGGTAAGACCTGCTTCAACATTCTTGTGCAGAATATCTTCCATCGAGTCGAAAATAGTGCCAGAAACGGTGCAGTTGATCGTTGAGGTCGCTGGCTTGTGCTCCTGGGCACCTGCATTGGAAATGATCCTGCCCGCCGGTATTGCGCCATGGCGCAACGCCCACAGAAACTGCTCATACCACGTCTCTCTAAGCTCTTTGTCCTCGACTTCCGCCAATGCGGTCGCCACTCGCTTGAAGGTGTCGTCCATGGTCTGGTCGACGAGCTCTCCTTTCTTGGTTTTAAGGCAGTATTTGTTTTCCCAGATGTCGAGGGAGGCCTCCTGAAACTTGATCTCGCTTACACTGGCTGGAATGGCTTTTAATTCTGGTTTGTGAGCCGTTGAGTCCATCTGTACCCTTCTATTTATAATTCTTATGTTTGTATCGGTGCCCACGTTCTATGGGGAGAAACCCGGTAAAAAGCGGCTGTTCTTTACTTGCTAGTTGCTTGTTATTAATTTTCCCCCCTTTAGCAAATCAGCAGCATGTGCTGGTCATCTATATGGGGGGAAGTGCCTAGATATTGTGCTACAGCACCCGGGTTAACACAAGATGTTGTTGCATTTCATTTTTCCGGCTGGCACCCAAAATATGGAAGAAAAGTGGAATTACAGGGTCAGGTCTTGCAATTGGTTGCTGTGCGAGCTAGCAGATATCGCCGCAAGTCCAGAGCAGTTGCGCCTTATCAATGTCCTGTGGGAAACTCAAATTTGCATCAGGTCGGGAGACGACATGAACCGTGTAGACGAGAAGGTTGCAATAGTAACAGGTGGGGGCAGTGGCATTGGAGAATCCTCAAGCGAATTGTTGGCAGAAGGTGGCGCAAGTGTGGTCGTTACTGACATAAATGAAGAGGCGGCCGAACACACTGCAGATATCATAAAACAAAGGGGTGGACGAGCTATCTCGATGTACCAAGACGTGACAGATGAGGGGCGTTGGCAAGAGGTCGTTGAAGCTGCCACAAGTAAATTCGGGAAACTGAATGTACTCGTTAACAATGCGGGTATTGGCGGAGTCGGAATGGATGATATTGAGCAAAGCTCCTTTGAAGACTGGCGAAAAATAATGAGTACCAATCTTGATGCGGTCTATCTTGGTTGCAAAAAAGCAGTTGAAGTGATGAAAGGTGAAGGTGGGTCGATAATCAATATCTCGTCAGTCATGGGCATCGTGGCCAGTGTTGGTGTCGGCCCTGCCTATAATGCTTCAAAAGGGGGCGTTCGCCTCCTGAGCAAGCAAGTTGCAGTACACTGCGGCACGCTGGGGTACAAAATTCGGGTCAATTCAATACATCCGGGATTTATCTGGACGCCGATGATGCGCAGTGCTGTCGGTGTGGCCGATGAGATAACGACAGAGGAGGACCTACGGCAAATGCTGCTCCTTCGCCACCCGATTGGTCGCCTCGGTGTCGCGGAAGACATTGCCAAGGGTGTTCGCTTTCTCGCATCCGAAGATTCGAGCTTTATGACCGGAAGCGAACTTGTGATCGATGGTGGCTATACCGCTGTTTAGGCGGTCATGGAGGGGTAAAGGTTGAGGGAGCGGAGTCTGTCTTCGATTTGAAGTAGGCTTCGTTTGATATTTGGGCGCTTCATGCGCTTATCTTCGAAACAGAATTTCACACCGCAGCACCAGAGGCCTCTATCTTCCTGCTTGCAGCTAACAACTTCGCCATAGATTTCCATCAATTCTATATCGTGAATGCAGAGGTCGAGGACCAGCGCCTCACCTGGTTTCAGCGCTTGTTTACTTTTGAACTGCAGACCCGCAAGGGAAAAGTCAACAAAATCAGCCTTGGGGTTCAGACGCAGGAAGCCTTTTATTCCGGGACGGGCAACGTTCAGTATGAGTCGCTCGTCGTTATATCGTTCGTGATTGCGTCTTTCGTCGTTCATTTTTGATCCCGTAGTGACGTTGGATTGCAGTCACCGGCAATAGTTCAACCTTGTTTTGAACGGCCGGCCACGAAAAGCTGCCGTATTCAAGAAACATATGATTACAGGAACGCCATGAGCCAGAGGTCAGGTTCGTCTGCTTGAGTTTTGCAGAAGGCACAGGCATTGTTTCGCTTTTGACCAGCGACAAGTGAGATCAGAGATGCACCTTGGCACCATTGCAAACAATAATCCTGACAGACCTGCCTACATTATGGCAGAGACGGGTCTGGTAATGACCTTCAGACAACTTGAGGACGGTTCTAATCAGGGGGCGCAGTTGCTCAGGAAAATTGGCCTGAAGCGGGGTGATCACATCGCTATTCTCCTTGAAAACCATCCATTGTTCCTGCAGATATGTGTAGCTGCCCATCGCGGCGGTATCTACTACACGGCGATAAGCTACCGTCTGCAGGAAGATGAGGTTGAGTATATTGTGAATGATTGTGGTGCTCGAGTCTTTATATCGTCGAAAGACCGGCAGTCGGTGGTAGAAAAGCTTGTTGGGAAAATGCCCCAAATCGAAAAAGCTTATATGCTCGATGGCGTGGTCCCTGGATTTGAATCCTGGGAAGAAGCAACGGTTAAAATGCCTGCAACCAACATTGCAGATGAAAGTGTGGGTGGCAGTATGCTCTATTCATCTGGTACCACGGGTCGGCCGAAGGGTGTGCTGAAACCACTACCCGACAATGAATTCGGGGCAGACGAGCCAGTGGAAATGTTCAGGATCTTGTACGCTGTGACTGACGAGAGTATCTACCTAAGTCCTGCGCCGCTCTACCACTCAGCTCCACTGACTTTTTCAATGGCTTTTATCTTGAGCGGTATGACCTGTATTATTTTGGAGCACTTTGAACCCGAAGCGGCGCTCAAGTCCATCGAGCGCTACAGGGCTACCCACAGTCAATGGGTACCCACTATGTTTATCCGTATGCTGAAACTCGACGAGGGTGTACGCCTTAAATATGATGTTTCCAGTCTGGAGTGTGCGATTCACGCTGCCGCCCCGTGCCCCGTCCCCATAAAGGAGAAAATGATCCAGTGGTGGGGGCCGATACTGTACGAATATTACGCGGGCACCGAGAGTAACGGCTTCGTCACTATCAATTCTGAAGAATGGCTCGCTCACAAGGGGTCTGTAGGTCGCCCGATAACCTGTTCTTTGCATATCTGTAGTGATGAGGGTGTTGAGGTGGATACTGGTGAGCCCGGGACCATCTTCTTTGAGGGTGGCCCTGAATTCGAGTACCACAATGATGAGGGCAAGACTACCGAGTCGAGACATGAAAAAGGCTGGAGTACGCTTGGGGACGTCGGCTATATTGATGAGGAGGGCTATCTTTACCTGACTGATCGCAAGAGCTTTATGATTATTTCCGGTGGTGTGAACATTTACCCACAGGAAACTGAGAACCTGCTGGTCACACACGACAAGGTCATGGATGTTGCTGTTTTTGGTGTGCCCAACGAGGATTTTGGTGAAGAGGTCAAGGCGGTCGTGCAACCGAAGGACTGGTCGGATGCAGGACCTGAATTGGCGGGGGAGTTGATCGACTTTTGCCGTGAACATATTTCGCATCTCAAGTGCCCGCGTTCAATCGACTTTAGCCAGGAACTGCCGCGACACCCAACCGGCAAATTGTATAAGCGGCTTTTGAAAGATCAGTATTGGCAGGAATATAAAAATGCACTGCCAGCCCCCTAAAGCAGGCTGGACCTTGTCCCAGCTTCAGGGTATACAGTCTGTCACCCTGTGAAATGTATACGGGAAAACCATGGGTAACAACCAACTGGGTAAACACCAGCTCGCTGATGAAGAGCTGACCATCCCCGTTATAGGGATGAGCTGCAACAAGTGTGTAGCGAAGGTCACTGCCGGGTTATCGGATGTCTCCGGTGTCGTCTCGGTTGATGTGGACCTGGAAGCAGCCAAAGCAAAGATTAAAGGCCAATTCGAGTTGCAGGTCATTCGGTCCGTTATCGAAGACCTCGGCTTTCAGGTTGAAGTTGCCGATGATGACCTGGGAAAAAATTCGGCTGACAAAGTACAACCAGCAAGTGACGATGCGCCAACACAACAAGAGGGTAACTCTGACAGCATCCCTTTTTTGTTTGGTATCACTGGTATGTCGTGTGCAAGCTGCGTCAGTGCGGTTGAAAATAGTCTCCTCGAAACACCTGGCGTTGTCAGTGCTGCCGTGAACTTTGCCGATCAGACTGCCCTGGTTAAAACTACCGGCTCGATCGAAGAGATACTTGAGCATGTAGATGCGGCTGGATATGGAGCAGCCCTGCTGCAAGAAGAAAACCCTGATCAGAAAGATGAACTCCTGAGAAGTGAAATCAGGGCTTCACTTTTTAAATCCATGGTTGCACTGGTGGTTGGGTTTTCCCTGATGGCAGCCAGCATGCTGGACTCGTTACCCGGTCTGGAGCACAGCTTTTTCTGGCTTGGTACGGGCGTTTCTATTCTGCTGGTGATGTGGGTGACGGGTGGGCATTTTTACCGTGGAGCCTACAGGGCGGCAACTCACCGCACTACAACAATGGATACCCTGATTACGCTTGGCACCGGGGCGGCCTGGTTCTACTCAATGGTCGTTATTGTCCTCCCGCTACTCCTTCCCGAGCCTTCAAGGCACCTCTTCTTTGAAGCTGCTTTATTCATAATCGGTTTCGTTAACCTGGGCAAGACCATGGAAGCGAGCGCGAAGGGGAAGGCATCGGCTGCCATTAGGAAGCTCATTGGTCTGAGACCCACGACGGCGATCAAGATTGTTGAAGGAGTTGAAGTACAGGTTGACGCTGATGCGATCGACATTGGTGATCAGCTTCGCATTAAACCAGGTGAAGCTTTTCCGGTTGATGGTGTTGTGCGGCAGGGGCAAAGTAGTGTCGATGAATCAATGCTGACCGGTGAGCCGCTTCTGGTAGAAAAAAATCTCAATGATCGAGTTGTTTCAGGAACCCTGAACCAGTTCGGCAGCCTCGTGATTGAGGCGGAACAGGTTGGCAGCGAGACCGCCCTGTCCAGAATAATCCAGCGGGTGCGGGAAGCGCAGAATTCAAAACCGAAAATTGGCAAACTAACCGACCGTATCAGCTCAGTCTTTTTACCAGTCGTTATCTTGCTGGCGGTGACCACGGTTTTCACCTGGTGGCTGGTAGGGCCCGAGCCCAAAATCTCATTCATGATTGTAACGGGCATGTCTGTCCTCATTATTGCCTGCCCCTGTGCGCTTGGTCTAGCGATACCAATGTCCATTATGGTGGGCGTTGGACGTGCGGCTAGCAGCGGCATTCTGATCCGCAATGGGGAGGCGTTGCAGGCCGCCAGCAGATTGACCACGGTTGTTTTAGACAAGACGGGCACAGTTACGACGGGTAAACCGCAGGTTTCACAATTTCATGCCATCGATGAGGCTAGAATGCTGACAATTGCTCACAGCCTTGAAGTATTGTCTGAACATCCCCTCGCTGGTGCGATCGTTAAGTATTGTGAGCTAAATAGAGTGGAAACCCGCCAGATTAGCGGGTTTGTTATTGCGCCCGGTGGCGGGGTAAGCGGAGAGCTTGAAGGTTTACAGATAGCCTGTGGAAATATCCGTTACATGCGGGAACTGGGTTATCAGGGAGTGGATTTAGAAGCAGAGGGAACGGTCATCCATGTTGGAGAAGGCGAGAAAATAATTGGCCACTTTGTTTTGAATGACAGCCTTAAGGCTGATTCAATTGAGGCTGTAGCCGATTTGAAACGTCAGGGCCTCAAGGTCGTCATGTTGACAGGCGACAGCGAATCCAGTGCCAGGGCTATAGCCGGGCAGTTATCACTCGATGAAATCGTTGCCGGGGTCAAGCCAGAAGACAAGTTGAACAAAATTAGAGATTTGCAGGCACGGGGCGAGAAAGTCGGCATGGTAGGTGATGGCATAAACGACTCCCTGGCATTAACTGCTGCTGACGTTGGCTTTGCAATGGGAGAGGGTGCTGACATAGCTGTGGAAACCGCCGATGTAGCGCTGCTAGGAAACAGTATTAAGGGCGTAAGCAGTGCCATTAAGGTCTCCAGGATGACGATGCGGAATATATTTCAGAATCTTACTGCCGCATTTACTTACAACATCCTGCTTATTCCGATAGCTGCAGGAATACTCTATCCCTTTACTGGGTTGTTGGTTAATCCAGCAATGGCTGGTCTGGCAATGGCTCTGTCATCCATTACTGTTGTAAGCAATGCATCAAGGTTAAGGTGGGCAAAACTGGCCTAACGTTGAGACCGGCAGGCTGCTAGTAAACGCCGCCAAGTTTTGAGTGGTCCCAAGAGACGACTTTTCCGGGTGGGAATTTCATCACAACACGTTTACCTGCCGTTCTTTGGAGGTTTTCCTTCACTGCTTTTTCCTGATCCGGCGTCACTTCACCCCGGTGTAGCGATATCCTGAACATCACATCGACGGTGGTATCAATATCATCGATAATTTCAGCTTCCGTGTAGAAAAGAAAACTCTTCAGCTCCTGGTAAATTTCACCTGTCTCAACCAGAAGTGAAACCCGTGGGTCACTCCTGAGGTTGTTGATCTTCTGACTTTTCCTGAAGGTGGTCATGTACACCGTATTGTCGTCATCAACAGCAAACCACATGGGCATGGGGTGAGGATGACCATTCCTGCCATTGGAGACGCAGATCATTGTTTTAGATGATCTTAGAAACTCAGTGATTTCTTCCTCTGTCAAACGGATCTTGTCACGGCGAGACATAGAGTGCTCCGTTTACTTGGTCTGTGGTTTGATTAGCTGCTCGTATAAATCATGATTTCCCGTCATCGCCGTTTCGATATAGGAAATAGTCTCAGCCATGGTCTGAGCGAGGGTCTGGCGTTCAAGTAATTCGAGGGTGAAATTGGGAAACATCCGCAGCTCATCGACCAGTCGCGCACGTGTGAAAAGGTATTCAGTAGTCAATTTGATCTGTTCGTCCTGCCAGCTGTTGATATCTGCAACGAGTTGCCGGATTCTCTCTTTCACCAGTTCAAGCTTAGTTCTTTCATTGCGCAGGTAGATGTTGCTCTCGTCCTGCTTGTGTTGCACCAGCAGTGACAGGCCTTCCCGTATGATTCCAAGGTATTCCTCTTGTACCTGTCCAATGATCTGGGCAAGAGATTCGCTGTCATTTGGCGCTGCCGAAGCTCGATCCATGATTTCCAGAAAATCGACCGTTTTCCCGATGGTGGTGCACATAAACTATTTCCCTTGAGTCAGGCTAAATGTGACATAGTTTCAACCTTAAAATCAAACTGGTTTTCTCATGCAGGGTCCGCTCGATGGTTTCAAAATACTGGATCTCTCCGCGGTTCTTTCGGGACCACTGGCGACCGCGTGGTTGGCGGACCAGGGGGCTGAAGTAACCAAGGTGGAGCCCCTTCAGGGCGATATAGTGCGGCACATGGGGGGTGGTGCCAGTGACATAACGCCGTCATTTCTCAACGCTAACCGTGGCAAAAGGTCCATCGCCATTGACCTGAAAACTGATGCAGGGGTCCAATTGGTAAAGACACTTGCGGCCGAGGCTGATGTCCTGGTTCAGAATTTTCGCCCGGGTGCGATCGAGCGCATGGGGCTGGGCTATGGGGTTATAAAATCAGTCAATCCGGGCATTGTTTACTGCTCCATCTCAGGGTTTGGAGAAACCGGACCGTTTGCGCATAAGCGGGTCTATGACCCTGTGATTCAGTCCTTGTCTGGTCTTGCAGATATACAGCGTGACAGGGATACGGGCAGGCCGAAGATGATTCGAACAGTTATCCCCGATAAAACGACTGCCTTGACTGCTGCCCAGGCAATCACCGCGGCACTGCTATCGCGTGAACGAAGCGGAAGGGGGCAACATGTGAAACTTGCCATGATTGACGCGATGATCTCACTTACCTGGGCCGAGGGGATGGCGGGCTATACGGTTGTTGGTGGGGAGGACAAGGCTCCGCCACAACTGGCACCAGATCTAATATACAAAACCACTGACGGGTATATTACTGCGGGCGCTGTTTCCGACCTGGAATGGCAGGGTATGTGTCAAGCACTAGAGAAGGAGGATTGGCTGGAGGATGATCGATTTAACACACCAGCCGGGCGAGTCAAGAATGTTGCTGAACGGCTCGCCATGACAGCGGAAGTCATTGCCACTAAGTCGAGTGCTCATTGGCTTCATGTTCTGGATGATCATCATGTGCCTTCGGCTCCGGTGCTAACACGAAGAGAACTGCTTGATGATGAGCAGATCAAGGCAAACGAACTTATTGTGGAGATGGATCAGCCAGGTTTAGGCAGAGTACGCCAGCCAAGGCCAGCAGCGCGTTTCTCTGAAACACCGGCCCAAATTCAAGGTGTTGCGCCCGGGCTTGGAGAACATAGCCGGGAAATTTTACGCCAGGCTGGGTGTTCAGACACTGAAATTGAAAAGCTGCTCAGTAATGGTGTGGTGAAATAAGGCTAATCATCGCGCAGTAGATTGGCTGGTGAAAACTGATCTGTTAAGGGGCGAGCCTTTTCGTTCCAATCCTTCGTGCGTTTCATGTGCCGGGGGAAATCATCTATTTTGACCGCGTATTTTTTTAGCCTGCGGGCGAGCTTGTTGGCTCGCTCCTGCATCAGTTTGGATTCCGGAAGCTGCCGGCCGTTGGTGATGATGACGCGGTTGCTGGTGATCGGCATTTTGAAGTTGAAAAATGCCCCGAACACGGAGCCATAGGTAACGGATTCGTGATCGTAGAGCCGGCTAGTGGAAAAGGTGTTGGCAACAAGAACGCCTTGTTCACTCATGATTGACTTTACTTCCTGCAGAAACTCCTTCGTCATCAAATGTTCTGGAATATAGTCGCCGGTAAATGCATCCAGGATGATTAAATCGTAGGTCATTTTTTTCAACCCAGCGCGTTTGACATAAACGCGTGCATCCTGAACAAAAACGCTTACGTGTTCAGATTCACTGAAGCTGAAATATTTTTTTGCCACGCGAACCACCGCTTCATCAATTTCCGCGACATGAATGGTGGATTTTGGGTAAAGCCTGGACAAAACCGTTGGCATGGTGCCTCCACCAAGGCCAATAACCAGGATCCTGGCAGGGGTTGGCTGTAGCAGTAAACCAGCAAAGGTCATTCTGGCGTATGGGAAGACGATCCGGTTGGGGTCATTCAGGCTGATGCAGGTTTGGTTTCGATCGCCTCTCTTTACGGCAAAAACCAGGCAACGGCGATTTCTTGATTCCCTGACCACAATATTGCGGTATAGGGATTTTTCCTTGTGTATGACCTGCTCAGCCTTTGTTTGCGACGTCCAGGCAATTGCCAATATCAGCAAAAATATCCGCATACTACTTCAACAACTTTCCGCAGATGGCAGCGGAAAGCCCTGAGATGGCCAGCACCAGCACCATGGTCAAGAGAATCTGATTTACTTCAAAGAGCAATACAAGGTAGAAGGAAGTAAGCAGGGTGCCAAGGGCACTGCCGAGGGTGGAGACAAAGTACAGAACTCCAGCGACCTGGCCACTATGGTGGGCGTTTTCCACCAATAGTCGAACAGAGTAGGGGGCGATCATGCCTAGGATTGCAACCGGGAGGAAAAACAGGAGACCGGATGCAACCAGTGACCCATATCGAGGGTCTTCGATACGCAGGAATACCGCGTCCATTGCAGTATCACCATAAATGATGGCTGGGACTAGCGTGATTGCCGCCAGCAGGAAAAAGCAGCCATATGGCAGAAGCCCCGGGTTGCGGGTGGACAGCTTGCCTCCCAGCAGATACCCCATCGAAAGGGAGATCATGAATACGGAGATAATGCTGCCCCAGACATAGATGCTGCTGCCGAAATAGGGAGCGAGGATTCTCCCCCCCAGCAATTCAATTGACATAATGATGAAGCCGCTAGTGAATGCGAGGCAGAAAACAAGACTATTGATGGGGTTTATCATGTCAGCAAAAGGGTTGCTTCAATCGAAAAGCCGCTGAGTATACATTAACTTTTTGTGTCAGAATGTTTGATTACACAGCATCAGGGGAGAGTTTGAAGTCTTTACTACGGTTAGCACCGTTTCTTAGGCAGTATCGCAACCAGATACTTGCCGGTTTCGCTGCATTCTTTATGGCGCGTCTGTTTGAAGTCAGCAGTTACTACCTGGTGGCGATGGGCGTTGATGTCATCAACCTGCTCTACAATCACGAAACAGAGCGCATGACCTATTCCGTCGGTGAAATTACCCTGGCAATAATCGGGTGTGTCCTGTTGCGCTTTGTTTTTGTCGTTTTTGCACGCCGTTCAATCCGACGGGTGGGTGTCGCGCTGTCTTTTGATTTAAGGCAAAAGCTCTATGCTTCCGTGCAGGTACAAGGCAGTGATTTTTTCTCTCGCATTGGTGTCGGTGACATCATGACCAGGGCGATACAGGACATCATGCTGATACAGAAGTTAGTTGCCTTTGGCATGATTTTCGTGGTGATCATGATTTACGCACCGTTATTTTCCGTCAGCGCCATGCTGATCAAGTCACCCGTACTTACGCTCCTGATTGTACCCGTACTACCTGTGATCTTTATTTATGCTTACAGGATGACGGAAGCAATGGCGAATTCATCGCGGGAGGTACAGAAACGACTGTCAGGTCTGTCTGCCCATACCCAGGAAAACTTATCGGGTATCAGAACGGTTCAGGCTCAGGCCCAGGAAGTAAATGAGATCAAGCGCTTCTGGAAGACGAACGATGAATATGCCCAGGCATTCTACGAGCAGGCCCGTATCAATTCACTGATGACGGCTTGGATGCCGCTGTTTGCATCAATTTCACAAATAACCATCATCATGTATGGCGGTTACCTTGCGCTCAACGGCGAAATAACCGTTGGTGACCTGGTGTTCTTCTTCGCCTGCCTTAACATGCTGCTGCAGCCTATTCGCATGGCTGGCATGTTTGTGACGCTTGTACAGCGCGCTGCCGTTGCAACGGATCGACTTTTTGAAATCTATGATGCTGAACCGGAAATTGTTGACAATCCTTCGATGCAGACCCCCGCTACCATCCGTGGCGAATTCGAGTTTCGGGACCTGAGTTACACCTACCCAAGAGCGGACAAAGCCGTTTTGCAAAACATCAACCTGCATGTCAAAGCCGGTGAATCAATTGCCATCGTTGGCCGGATCGGGTCTGGTAAGTCCACCCTGTTGAAGCAGTTCACACGTTTGCTGGAAGTGGGGGAAGGGAAACTGTTTCTCGATGGGTACGATGTGCGAGAGTATCCCCTGGCTCAGCTTCGGAATCAGGTAGCACAGATTCTTCAGGATCCATTCCTGTTCGGAGAACCGCTGCGCAACAACATCAGCTATGACGACCTGGATCGACACCTGGAAGTCATCTGGGATTCTGCTGAGGCAGCAGCACTTCGCGATACTATTGAAGGGTTTCCCGCTCAGATGGAAACTATCGTCGGGGAAAGAGGCGTGACCTTGTCAGGCGGCCAGAAACAAAGAACTGCACTTGCACGTGGGCTGATCAGGAATGCACCTGTTCTCATCCTGGATGACTGCTTCAGCAGCGTGGATACTGAAACGGAAGAACATATTCTCAATCGCTTGAAGAGGCTGCGCAAGGACAAAACAACAATTCTGGTTTCACACCGTGTATCCACTCTGCGTCACTCTGACAGAATTGTTGTTCTGGAGGAGGGGTGGATCGTCGAGATTGGTACGCACCGGGAGTTATTGCGAAAACAGGGCACCTATGCAGAGTTAGAAAAGGTGCAAACTGAGGGTGGCAGCTCAACGCCTGGTTTTGATAGCGCCGATTTAATCCCGGCTGGTGTCTGAGATGAGCGAGCAGACTCACGACCATTCGTTGTTCGAAGCTGAATTATCCGGTTCGGTCCTTAACCTGCATTTGCTTGGTCGAATCATGCGCTGGTTGCACCCCTACAGGCTTAGCCTTCTGGTCAGCGCGTTTCTTATACTGATCGCGAGCTGCAGTGCTGTCATGATGGAGGTGGTTATCAGCCGGGTCCTGGTGGACTACATTATCGTCGGGGAAACCAGCAGCCTCATGCCTGATCTTGGCATGATAGAGCTCACTCAATGGGTTGAGTCCCAACTGGCGATACCACCTATTTTTGCTGCCGGGCTAATTTTCCTGGTCCTGTCAATCCTGTTCGCCATCACTGGTCATGCGCATCGGTTGACCCTGGTCGGTGCCATCGTTAATTCGTTGCGCGACCTGCGCCAGGATCTTTTTGCGCACATGGAGACTCGCCCCAGCTCCTTTTACGACAAGGTCCCGGTTGGCCGCACCATGACACGTGTCACTAATGATATAGAGGCCCTCTATGAGATGTTGCGTGGTATGGGAAGTCTCATCGGTGAATTTGTCCCCTTCTTTGTTGCCTTGACTATCATGTTGTCTACCAGCGTCGAACTGACGCTGATTCTTTTGCTCTTGGTGCCCGTAGTGGCACTCGCAAGCCATTTGTTCCGCGACGCCACACGAGAGGTATTTCGTCTGGTGAGGAACAGCGTAGCCGCCTTGAATCAGAATCTTCAGGAAAACCTCTCCGGTATGCAGGTCGTTCAGCTTAGCCAGCGGGAGCGGCACAACCTCAATGTCTACACAGACATTAACAAGGAGAACCGGCGCCAGGAATATCGATCGATTAATCTTTCAACGGTTTATGGTGCCTTCAATGACAGCCTGGCTGCGATAGGCCTTGGCATCATTATCTGGTATGGCGCGGGGGAGGTCGTGCAGGAAGAAATGTCCCTTGGCGGTGTCATTCTGTTCACTCGATTTATGAATATGCTTTTCACCCCGGTTGTATTGCTTGGTGAACAGTTGAACGTGCTATTCAGGGCCATGGCAAGTGGAGAGCGGATTTTCCAGGCCTTAGATTGGGACGAACAGATCCATGAGCCAGAGAATCCCATTGAATTGCCTGGACGTCTTGCCGGCAAGGTTGAGTTCCGGAATGTGAATTTTGGGTACTCGAAGCAAATACCCATACTCAAAAATGTCTCAGTAAAAATTGAGCCTGGACAAAAGCTGGCAATAGTTGGTGCCACTGGGTCAGGTAAAAGCACCATGATCAGATTGTTGGGAAGGTTCTATGACTTTGAGAGAGGAATGATATTTCTCGATGATATTGACCTGAATGATCTGAGAAGTGCGGATGTTCGCAGCCGCATTGGTGTTGTTCTACAGGATTTTCATATTTTCTCTGGTACCGTTCTCGACAATATTGCGCTGGGTGATCCAAGTATCAGTGAGGAGAGGGCGATTACCGCGGCCAAAACCGTCAATGCGCACGGGTTTATCAGTGACCTGCCGCTTGGTTATGAAACACCACTGGTGGAGCGTGGTTCAAATCTGTCTCAGGGTCAGCGCCAACTGCTTGCCTTTGCAAGAGTGCTCGCCGCAGACCCGGAGATTCTTGTTCTTGATGAGGCGACCGCCAGTATTGATACCGAAACTGAGATGCTGATCCAGGATGGACTGCACAAGCTGATGGTGGGCCGGACTTCAATCCTGATTGCTCATCGACTACAAACCATCCAAGAAGCTGACAAGATTCTGGTATTGCACCATGGCGAGGTTAAGGAGTTTGGCAATCATGAAGAGCTACTGTCTCAAAAAGGGCTCTACTTCAGGTTGCATGAATTGCAGTTTCAGGACCTGGATATCGAGTAGGATTAAAGGGCATGAGTATTAGAGCGAAATTCATCAATGGTCTGCTGCGCAGTACCCTAAAAAGGCAACTGCTCAACATTGATGATGTCGATAGTTTTAGGAAAATGATGGGAGGATCCGCCGGGTTCGGGCCGGGGATCCCCGCAGATGTCAAGGTTGAGTCGTTGGAGATTTCCGGCGTTAGCTGCGAGTGGATTTCCTTTGCTGACTCTTCCGCCGACAGGGCGATGGTGTATTTCCATGGCGGTGGCTATATCGTTGGCGGCTTCGACAGTCACCATGGTATTGCCTGGCGGCTTGCTAAAGCGTCGGGTTTAAAGGTGTTGCTGGTGGACTATAGGCTAGCGCCAGAGAATCCGTTCCCTGCAGCGGTCGAAGACGCGACTGCATGCTATCGCTGGTTATTGGATGAGGGTTATCTCCCCGAACAGCTGATGATTGGAGGTGATTCAGCCGGTGGAGGTCTTGCGGTTGCCGTTCTTGTCAATATAAAGAATCTTGGCTTAAGCCAACCTTCCGCAGCAGTCTTGATGTCCCCCTGGGTGGACCTGACCGTCAGTGGTGATAGCATGGATGGCAATGCAAAGGCTGATCCCATGTTGTCCAGGGCTGCTCTAGAATTCTTTGCGAAAAATTACCTGGGTGATCTGGACAGAAAAGCGACGCTGGCATCACCTCTCTTCGCTGATCTGTCAGGCTTGCCGCCGATGCTGATCCATGTTGGCAGCACCGAGGTGTTACGAAGTGATGCAGAACGGCTGGTAGAAAAGATCAAACAGGCAAACGGCAATGCCGTGCTTGAGATCTGGCCCGCCATGCCTCATGTATTCCAGCTTCTAGCTGGCTGGATACCTGAGGGCAAAGATGCAGTAGAAAAGCTGGGTTCCTTCATGCGCAACAGGACAACTGCCGGCTAGCGAGATAACCCTTAGTCACATTAGGTTGGTGTCTCCAGCGACGAAAAAGCTAACCTTTGTAGCGTAATTGATAGCGCCAGTTGCAGTTACATCAGAGAAAATATAGTCAAGCAGGCCTGCCTGTGGATTCATCCTGGTCATTTTTGAGATGAAGTGTGATTCCTTGTCAATATAGAGAGTAAGGGTTGGGCTGAGGGGGGGGGAAGGACATTTCCAGCATCACATGAGGCCGGTTCAGGTAGTCAGTATCACCAATAATTTTTGCCTTGTCCTTTACCTTGTTGAGTTCATAAGCCAGAAGAGCATCGTTGGTTCGCATTGTGCTGCCTGCGAAGGCGTAGACATCCGGGTTCTGAGCAGCACCATAAGTCTTCGATGAGTAGTTAATGTTCCAACCCTGATCACCGTCATTGATCGTTGTGCCCTGAAAAATGTCACCACGACCGGAAAACAGATTTTCTAACCTGGCTTTACCGTTTGCGATATCAACTGCGAAGTGGAGATTTGTGATTGTCGGCTCGTCGATTCGCGGTATTCTGCTTTGCCCGTTGCCAAGTACAAGGCTTTTTCTGGAAATCGTGTAGAAAGTGAGATTTCTCAATGCATCGCCGCCATAGGCATCGGTTACCTGCTGGATCAGTTGTTCTTCTGGCTCACCTGCCTGCGCGGCTAGCGACAGGAGTAAAGAAGTGATTGCGAGGGATGATATAGCGCATTTTTGATTTTCCAGGGAGGTTTGCATCCTGAGTGGTTGGGTAGGGTCGCAGAGTGCGGCGTGCCCGCATGGCATTCAAGCGAGATACGCCCAGTTGATGGGTCGACCAGATGAACTGAATCGGAGGCACCTTTCCATTCGGGCTGATCACAACAGAAGGGCTAATGATTTTGATCAATCATCCTATTTATAGTTAGATACCCGCGAACACCAAAAGATCGATACCTATATGAGATTAGTTACTTTTACGGCCGAGGGTGAAACCAGGATTGGACTCTTGAAAGGCGAGGGCGTTATAGACCTCAGCCAGGAGGCTCCCACACTACCGAAGGACATGTTGTCTTTCCTTGAAGGTGGTGAAGAAATGATGGGCGAAGCCGCCAGTGCCGCTAGTTCCACGACACACTTTTCAATTGATGCTGTCAGGCTTGAGTGCCCAGTCCTTAGGCCACCCAAAATTATCGCTATCGGCCTGAATTATAGGGCGCACGCGGAGGAAACTGGTGCTGAAATACCAGAAGCCCCCGTTGTTTTCACCAAGCAAAGCACCTGCGCCAGTGGCCCCTTTGATGATGTGTTCAGGCCGCCTGAATCCGACCTGCTGGATTATGAAGGGGAACTTGCCATCATCATTGGAAAACGATGTCGGCGTGTTGCCCGGAACAGGGCGCCTGATGTAATTGCAGGCTACAGCATTATGAATGATGTCAGTGTGCGCGACTGGCAGCTGCGTGGGCAACCCATGTCCTTTACCATGGGAAAATCCTGGGATACGCATGGCCCATTCGGTCCAGCCATTGTCACTGCTGATGAGGTCGGAGACCCGAATAACCTGGAGCTAAGGACCTGGGTAAATGGGGACCTGCGACAGGACTCCAATACCAATGATCTGATTTTTGATTGCTTCGAACTGGTCGAGTTCTTGTCCACAGCATTTACACTTGAACCAGGAGACATCATAACGACCGGGACTCCCGATGGTGTCGCCATGGCCTTGCAGCCACCAGCATGGCTTGTGCCCGGTGACATCATCAAGGTCGAAATAGAGAGGCTTGGATATATTGAAAACAGCATCATCCAGGAGCCTGTAGAAGAGATGAATTCCTAAGCGTATTTATTTGATAGTATTACGCTTGGGAGAGCGTCGTCCCCGGTGGGGCGTGCGGCCTTCAAAGCCGTTGAGCTGCTGATGAAGTGGCTGGTGGGTTCGACT
>PBRQ01000035.1 GCA_002725995.1 Gammaproteobacteria bacterium | reverse complement strand
CAAGGGGGCGGACCTGATCGCCGCCCGCTTCCACAGGGGACTGGTTGACACCATCGCGGAACTTGCAATCAACCTGGCAGGTACGCATGACCTGGATACCGTCTGCCTGGGCGGTGGCAGTTTTCAAAATAGCCTTCTGTTAGCCGGTATCCAGGACAACCTATCTGCTTCAGGGCTGACGGTACTCACTCCCGGCAGTATTCCTGCAAACGATTCCGGGCTTTCTTTTGGTCAGGAACTCATCACTGCCGCCAACAGCGAACAGGCTTCCTAGCCCGGACTTTCATTAAGACAGATCAGCAATCTGAACAAGTTGTTTTCCCATATTCGCCCCGGAAAAAATTCCCCGAGACGCCTCTGGTACCTGCTCGAATCCATGGGCAACATCAACGACCTCCTGGAGTTTGCCTTCCTTCAACCATTGACCTAGTCTCTGGGTAGCCCTCGCAAAGTTTTGCTGATAGTCGGAATACCAGAATCCATGCATGCTTCCATTTCGTTGTGCAAGGAGGATATGGTTGTACACGCCCATCTGGGGATTATCGTAGCTACCGATACCACCACAGACTACGACTCGACCCCAGGATGCCAGATTGAGTAAAACGGCATCCAAAACCGTGCCACCCACGTTATCAAACATAACGTTGACTCCCCCTGGCGCTAGTCTGCCTAGCTCCACTGTAACATCGCTAGACTTGTAGTCAATCGCTGCGGTAAACCCAAGTTCAGACACCAGACGCTGACACTTATTCTCACCTCCAGCAATTCCAATAACCTCACACCCCGCTAAGCCAGCGAGTTGCCCTGCAATATTGCCAATGCCGCCAGCCGCTGCAGACACAACAACTATGTCTCCCGGTTTTGGCGAGCCAATATCCAACAACCCAATATAGGCGCACAGCCCCGTCATTCCCAGCGTAATCATACTGGTTGACAGATCAAAGCCTTCAACTCGAGGCGATAAGGGTACTCCATTGACATCATTCCCATCGGACAAGGTGTAGTCAGCCCACTCCAGATTCCCATGTACCAGGTCACCAACATTGAACCCGGAGTGCTGACTGGCAACGATCTGACCGCCTGCATGCCCCTTGATAGTTGCACCCACAGGAAGAGCGTCGATCCTGCCGGGGACACCCTTGACCCAGGCATGGACCAGTGGTTCACATGCAAACATCAGATTGCGAATCAGAACCTGTCCTGGCCCAGGTTCAGGAATGGGCACCTCGCGCACACCGAAAACCTCTGCTTCCAGACACATGCCAGCGCTGGTCGAGGCTTGTGCAACGATCCATTGTCGGTTTATTTCTGCCATTGGAATATCCTTTTTATATCACTCAAAACTGGAAGGTTATATTGAAAACGGTTTCATTACGGCGATTGTCGCCACGACCAAACATGTCTCCGATCGACCAGGGCCCCTGCTCATCTCCGCTTGCGCGCCAATACAGATTCTGCTGCACATTAAAAATGAGATGTTTTGACCAAAGGTATTCCAGAGATAGCTTGTTGAATGCCCCTGTGGACCGTGGATCATAGGCAAACACGAATGTTGGTTTCCAGCGACCCGCCCTACCGTAGCTTGTGGAGGCAGCAAAGGTGATGACAAATTCGTCACGGTCCGGCGTATTGTTGTTCAAACTCATAAATCGATCCGGCACAGTCACACCGCCGATGGTCGCCGGTACCACAGAAGAGACACCCTGATAGTGGGAACTATAATCCAGGTATCGTCGCCAGAAGAACTGCGTCGATATAAAGAAGGTCCGTAGTTTATTCAGCGGCCTGATCCAGGTCGGCCGATCCAAACCAAGCATGATCACACTCTGACTAACGGTATCAAATTGATCCTGCTCAGGGTCAATCCCGAGTGGCGCACCGGGTTCTATGGAAATGGGAATACCTTTGGTAACCGTTGCCTCCAGCCGAATAACTGACTGGGTAAAGCGTTCTTCAGAATAATTTGCGGTCAGCCCCACTACATGGGTGCGAGGATTTACGGTTTCCACCACCGTATGCAGCGTACTACCATCGATTTCAACCAGGTCCGAACGGACCTTTACACCCGGTGAAGATGAAAAACCATAGTAATAGTTGAGGCTGAAATCGATATCACCCCAAATGCCCTTAAAGCGAAACCCGCCTTGGCCGTTTCTTAACTTTCTGCTGGGACTCAGATCCCTTACGGTAACATCCAGGTCATAGAGTTGATCACCTATAACGACAGAATCTGCAACCTTCGGCAGACCTGCACCATAGAAGGCCCAGGGGTAACGAGGGTCGGTATCAACCTTGTTGCTTTCAAAATCCGTTGGGACCCAGACGGCCTCAACAAAAGTCTCTTCAAAGGGTCCGATCTTTCCAATGTCAACAATGCCCCGTGCCATCCACAGGGGAATTCGGATGTCTTCCCAGGGTTCTTGACTCCAGTGCCAACTAAGGTCAAGGGGATTGATGACATCAAGGGCCCTGAAATTATCCGTTTCACCCCACACCACCTGTTGTCGTCCAAGCCTCAAGGTAAATGGCGGCAATACCATATCGACAAAAACTTCACGTATTTTTGATTCAGACTTACCTTCGAGTCCGTCGTAACTGTCCCTTAGATCGTAAACCGAATCATAGACACTGCGGCCGATCACCGTCAGCGTCGCCTCTTCCAGCCGTCCGGTTGAAAACCGGCCAAAGGCTGTGCTGTCACGCAGGAAATAGTATTTCCCCTCCAACTGCGCAGTATTGCGCTGCATGATGAGGTCACCGTTGGAGAAATTCGTTGCACGCACAACATTTTTTGCGTTTACAAAACCCTCAAGCTCCAGGTTATCCGTAATATTTACGATACCCCAGGATGAAGAAGTGAAAAATAGTGTACCCAGCAGAAGACCTGCGAGGGCAGCCTGTTTCTGTTGTCTGATCATAGCGTTTGTCTACTAACGGCGGCCACTGGTCATGTTGCGGAGGGAGTAAAATTGTTTGGCTCTTGCCGGTGAAAAATTTCTTTTCTTAACGTAGCAATGCGTCATTGTAGCATGGGGCTTTTTAGCGTTGATATCTGTTTCGCCAAGATGCACGAACACCCTGTGACCTACGTTCTTTGAAAAGTCCTGTTTCATAAAGGGCGCCTGCTGCGCCATTTCGCTAGCATAGCTTTCAGAGTATTTGAGGAAATGCTGATTCATGCGCAACAGCTGATCGTCCTCACGGTCGAATGCAAACATCCAGTGAGTCCAGTTGGTTTCCGCATCAATGAAGACAATACGATAACTATATGGGTGATTGTCTGCTTTTGGCTCGATCAGAACGACATGACTTTCCCTTACTTCCCAGCGTGCCTTGTGTGGCACCCACAGGTGTGGTCCGCCAAACTCCGGGTTATCGCGGACATTGATCGTCGCGAGTACCGATCTTTTCCCAAGATATGTCCAGTTGTTCTCGTAGAGCTTTCCCGAAAACCCGAGCGCATCTTCACCAATCATGTCCATACCCATTGTCTCACCGGTACGCTCCGAAGACATGGTTCGTCGGGGTTTACGCTGTGCAGGCACATACAGCCAGCCAGAATTTTCCTTGTAGTGATCGACATAGGTGATGGTCATACTCTTGGTACCGGCCATATCGCGTGGAGAGCGGAATTCCATAATCGACTTGCTTTTGACTTCTTCATAGCCGGGTACGAGGCTATGGTCACCACGGGCATAGGTTGCAGACACCCCGACGAACTCCATCTGCCGATCCAGCTTTCCATTTTCACTTCGCAGCCAGGTCACCATAGGCATATCATAGTTGTCGGTACCGGGCCGCCACAGCATGTTCCAGGTAACCTTCTGGGCAGCCTGTGGATCATCCTGCTTGATCTCCGGAAACGGAATCCTCCCACCAGTGAAACCCACCAGTACGCCCCGCTCATCCAATTTGTATTCAGATATGGGCTTCTTGTCCCAGCCCGTTGGCGGAGGGTAGTGGCCCGTTGCGCCTATCTCCATATCCATACCGGCAAAAATGTAGTATTCCCAGGCAGGCTGGGGAATGAGTGGCTCCAGGTATTTTTCCCTGTCCTTTTCTGTCAGGTGCTGGCCCGGCGTTGGGGTATCGGCAACGGATGGATGACTGTCGATCCATTGTCGAAGGGTTTTATAGCTCTGGTCTGTTGAAGCATAGGAAGAAATTGAAATGCACAGCCCGATCACCGCCAGTACAGAGGCATGTATATAAAGGGGGCAATTCCGCCAACTTAAATTGATTTTCAATCTGCTATGCTCCGTCATCATTTCGACCATCTGCTATATGGACGCATGGGTCGCGTCCATTTATACTTTTTGGATTGAAGCCTAAGGTAACCCAACTGGTGCAGATTTGACAGGCTTGCTGTCACTGGGTTTTCGTTGACGATCGTACCCTGGGATACCCCCAGGACCGAAACAATATCAGCTGCCTTCTGGTCTGTTGTAGGATACCAACCATGCAATTGACACAGGGTCGGTGAACATACGTGAAGATGTTACTTCAGCCAGCCGGCTCTTGCAGGATCCTGGATCATTGGGCCAGGCCAAACATATAGATGATTACCAGAACGCAGCTCATTCTATTTGCCCTATTGCTGGTTAGTTGTGGTGACCATGGTCCGTCGATATCTGACAATCAGCAGTCCGATTTTTCACCAGCCCTTGAAGTTCATTTCCCACCACCAAACGCGCATTTTTCAGGGGCCAGTATCGACGTCCAGGGCCGTTACCTTGATGCCGGAAACGATTTGGCTAAAATTGAAATTGGTGCTGGAGGAAGGCCTGTTACGGCAACTTTAGACCCTGTCACCCAGACATGGCGCGCAGTCGATATCCCCATCATTCCCATGGGCGTTTCCATACCAATCACCGCCTTTTTGACTAGCTCGTCTTCTGGTGAAATTACAAAAAAGCAGGTTGGGCTACTGGATTCCAATGCTTTTCTAGTCAGAGCTACTGGAATAGCGTTCGATCAGCTAAAGTCCCGCGCTCTGGTCACTGATTTTCGACTGGGAGCGCTCGTTAGTGTGGATATAGCTAATGGTGATCGCACCTTGGTCACAAAGCAGCCGACCGAAGGCGGGCAAAGTTTTCAATCACTTACTGCCATAAAGCTGGACCCCACCTCTAACAACTTATATCTGCTGGACCCAAGCCTAAGTGCACTGATTGAAATCAACCTGTTCACCGGGCAAAGCAACACCCTATCAAGCCCTGAAATAGGTACCGGACCGGTCCTGAGCAATCCCCGTGGTTTTGATATCGATTTACTTAGTAGTCAAGCCCTGGTAACTGATTCCAAAATCAATGGATTGTTCTCCGTTAGTCTTGACGATGGAGGCCGCTCAATTATTTTTGACAAGACATCTCCTGACGGAAGCTTGCTGCCATCACCGCAAGGCGTCGCAATCGACAGGAATCGAAACAAGGCTCTCATTGCCGACAACCAACGCCACGCCTTGCTTGAATTGGACCTGACAACATTCGAATTGAACGTAATATCTGACATCGACACCGGGAGTGGGGCATCTCTGATTTCACCTAGAGACGTACACCTCGACGCTCTCAATAACCGCGTCATCCTGCTGGACACTGCGCAGGCTGCAATAATGGCGATTGACCTGGCAACGGGAGATCGACAAGTTCTCTCGCACCAAAGCGTTGGCGTTGGCCCGGGTTTCAAATCCCCCGCAGCAATGAGTGTAGATTTATTGGGTCAACAGGCATTTATCGCTGACAATGGCTTAAGTGCTCTCCTACAGGTTGACCTGGAGAAAGGCGCAAGACAGTTCTCTTCCCGCGTTGCAGTTGGGTCTGGGGATAGAGTTGACTCACCATTTGGTATTTTCATTGACCCAGTTCAGCTACACCTGCTAGTCGCTGACCATGGCCTGGATGCTATCATTTCAATTGATAGCCAAACCGGTGACCGCTCCATTATTTCAGATGAGAATACCGGTTCAGGATCATCTTTATTTGATCCAGTCAGAATGACCTATGGCTCAACAAACAAGTATATCTACCTAGTTTATACACAGTTCGACCTCAGCGGGGTAATGAGGGTTGACCCAACAACAGGTGAGCGTACGGTCATCGCCGATGGCAGTACCGGTACAGGACAATTCATATTTACGCCGCTTGATATCGAATTTGACACCAACAGCAAAGGGCTCATAGTCCTGGACGCCCACACCCGCAGACTGCTTGAAATCAATCCTGTGTCTTTGCAGCGAACAATCCTTTCCGATGATAGCCATGGTCTGGGAGACCCTCTGGTGAGGCCACTGGCATTTGAATTCGACCATTTAAACAACCTCATTTATGTATTGGACATCTTTCAAAATGCCATAATCATCATCGACAAATCCACCGGTGATAGATCACCGATGCCGCCCCATCAAGGGGAAAGCCCAAGGTTGTTCGAAGCAATCGATATGGCAATGGATAGGGATAGAAATCAGCTTCTGCTCACCATGTCTAATCCACCCAGACTAGTCGCGCTAAGCCTCAGTGATGGCAAGCTCAAAATGGTCTCTGGTGCAGGCAAGGGGGAAGGCCCGCAGTTTGACTCCCTGAGTGGTATAGATATTGATCCGACGCGCAACATTGCAACCGTGGTGGATCAGGGGCTTGACTCGGTTTTTGTTGTTGATCTTGAAAGTGGTGACCGGGTCATACTTTCAAAGTGATCCCCGATTAGGGGTCTCCAGAATTGTCCGGGTATCAAAGCAGAGGCCAGTATCTTTCGGCTCGTATTGAACTATTTTAGGCTCGTATTGAGACCGTTGCACTCACGCCTTGCGCTCATCAAATGTGATGTATTTTTCGACCTTGATACACCCTACCAATCGCCCATCGGAATCCATCGAGCCCATCCACCTTTCCCTGTGCGCTTCATCCTGCTGGAAGGACTTTTCATAAAGAACTTCAAGAAAGCGACGGCGCTTGGCAGGGTCATCCGTCAGGTCTACGGTACCAATGATCGACACGGAGCCCAATCCAGCAACGCCAAAAATGGCAGTCGTCCTATTGTCCTTGAGCCAGGCTTTGGTTTTGGTCCGATTGGTCGTTGTCGTCACCCAGACCTCGCCATCTATTAGAGCGGGCGTTATCCAGACACCCATGGCCCGACCCTTGCCGTCCATCCATGTCACGGTACAGCCTGTTGCCGTTTCAATACACTCCTGAATAGTTTCCGGGTCCATGCGAAAAGCACTCAAGTCTTCCCACAGTTCTTGTTCTTCAGCCATGAAACACCTCCACTTCAGTCAATGTCGTCAGGCTTTGAGCCATTTGATCACTGTAGTTATCGTTATAGCCAGAAATGTATCAGTCTTGAGTGAACCGATCAATAGATGTGCTTCACAACTTACGCCGCGAGCAAAGTCGAAAGAATTAGAGCAGTTTCTTGCCATTCAAGCTTAGGTGATACTTTCAAAGGTGACTAAATAGGCGCTGGGATTATTGAGCCTAACCCGAACAGGATTCCAAGACGGATACTGAGAAATAAATATTCGCATTAACCAGTGATGCAGAAACTATATACTCTTTTCGCGCCTTTTCATTCTTATTTCACCTTCGAACTTGATCCTCCTCTGCTATCACGGTATACCACCTACTGCGTGCTTTGCAGCATCTCTCGGTTACTAGACACAGCGTCAACCAAAAGGCGATAGCTGATCGGGATTTGAATGCAATGAGTTCGAGAAAATAATCCATAGAATAATAGGAGGTCATAATTCGGTGACAATCAAAGACGAAGACGAATACTTACACCCAGCGCCAGTTGGAACAGAAGGCCTATGGAGCGACAACCTGTGGTTCTCCTTTGTAGACCGGGAAGCAGATATTCACGGAATCAATCATATGCATGTCACCAACAAGGGTTATGCGCGCTTCAGCACTTGCCTCGTGATTGATGGCATTCCAATGCCGTGGGCTAACAAGGCGCCCTGGCATGACATAGGCAAGTTTGACAAATTAAGCGATGGTGGACGCATGACCTATGAGGTCATCAAACCCCAGGAAGAACTCCGCATGCAAGCCGACAACGAGAAGTACGGTTTCGATGTAACCTTTACAGGTCGTTTCCCGGTCTTTGACTACGAAGACTGCATACACGGTAACCCGCTCAAGTCAACTGGCGTCTACGGTGGGCACTATGAGCAGGGAATGCTTTGCGAGGGTGAATTTGAAGTTCGGGCCGGACCGAGGCAGGGACGACGGCAGATTAATTGTTATTCACATCGCGATCATTCCTGGACAGACAGATTCACCAGCGGGTCACCCTGGGAATTTGAGAAGCCACAGACCCTGCTGGATTCTCTCAGTCACTACTGGCCGTCGATTCAGACTGATAATTTTCACCTCAATGCTTTTGGTTTCATGAACCCGGAGGTAGGACCCTACAATCTAACGGATTCCGATCAGGTGCAGATCGGGGGATTCCTGTCCGATAAAAACGGCAGCAGGGCAATTCAGAATGCTGAGTGTCTTGAGTGCCGCCTGGAACTGGATGGGCGAAGCGCCATGAGCTTTCGCTATAAATTCACCCTGCCCGATGGTGAGATCATTCATGTAAAGACCGGGAGAAAATACGCCCAGACCGTGAACGGACTGATGCGCGGCGAAAACGATGCCGAGTGTCTGCTTGACTGCTATGAGGGTTTCTTTGACTTCGAGGTTGAAGAGACGGGCGAGCGTGGTTATGGGGTCGCTGAGTATTCTATCGAACCCGCTTATCCACGCTGGCGTTATTAGAAAAGGCAACCATGACAGAAGTATCCATCGCACAGGGAAAACTAAAGGGTAACCAACATCCTGATCATCAATCATTTCTCGGTATTCCCTTTGCCGCAGCACCCGTAGGTTTGAGCAGGTTCTGTCCAGCTGGAGACGCGGCGCCATGGAAAGGAATGCTGAACGCACAGCAATTTGCTGCCTCAGCACTGCAGACAGAACACATGATTCCGGGATTCGCAGCCACTGGCCTCTGCGATGAAGATTGCCTCTACCTGAATGTTTATACGCCCAGCGCGGACAATGGTACACGGCCCGTTATGGTTTGGATTCACGGCGGCAGTTTCACCCACGGCTCAGGTTCGGAGCCCCTGTACAACGGCGGGCACCTGGCAAAACGCAACGATGTGATTGTGGTCACAATCCACTATCGACTTGGCGCCCTTGGCTTCGCATGTTTCGGGGAAGAAAGTTACACATGGGGTGCATCACCGAACAATGCGCTCCTTGATCAAATAGCAGCGCTAGGCTGGGTCAGAGACAACATCGCATATTTCGGTGGCAACCCGGACAACGTGACTGTATTTGGTGAATCCGCCGGCGCAGATATCGTCGCTTGTCTGCTCGCTATGCCGAAAGCTAAGGGGTTATTTCACAAGGCGATCATGCAAAGCGGTGCGGGACAGGCGACTACAATGGAATCGGCAGTCGACATTGGAGAAAAGATGCTCGGCGACATGTCCTGCAAAGCAGAGGATCATGATGCAATTACCGCCCTGTCTGGAGATCAGATTCTTGCCGCTAGTGGAGAGCTCCGCTTTGAACCCGTGTGCCATGATGGCAGCCTTCCACTGCACCCCGATATCGCAAATGCAGAAGGTCTGTCTCGGGATATCCCGCTTCTGATCGGAACCAACCGGGATGAGGAGAAACTCTTTAATGTCATACCTGACCGGCCCCTTATTGACGATGGTGATCTGCTGAACATTATCTCCTCTTTGCTGAGCATTACTCGAGGGGAAGCTTTAGACCTCGTGGATGGCTTTCGAGAGAGCCGAAACAGCCACAATCTTCCTCATTCGAATACGGATCTCCTCGATGCAATTCAAACTGTCACCGGCCCACGCCTCGCAGCTGACCAATTTGCTTTGAATCACTGTAGCTATCAGCCAAACACCTTTGTATACCTTTTTAATTGGGAGTCCCCCGCAAGAAGAGGTGAATTCGGCGCCTGTCATGCGGTAGAGATGCCCTTTGTCTTCGGGAGCCTCGACGCCCCCTTCCAGGACCGTTTTGCAGGAAAGGGACCAGAAGCGGAGGCTTTGTCCGGGCACATGATGGACGCCTGGTCAGAATTTGCGCGAACCGGCTCCCCGGGTCACCCTGGCATCGGCGACTGGCCATCATTTAACAGCAAAAACAGGTCAACCATGATATTCGACCGCTCTTGTGGCGCTGCCCCGGACCCCTTCGGTAATGAGCGAGGGTTGATCGAAATACACCGGTGACCAGAAGATGATCAAGTCGCTGCAGGACCTGGGAATTAGCTTCTAATCAATCAAGCGGTAGGTGTGTCGTACACTTAACCTTGGTCAGGGCGAGGGTTGACTCGATGGACTGCACGCCAGGCAACTGGCTGAGTGTATTTCTCAATAGATGTTTGAAGCTCTGCAGGCTCGACGCCACGACCTTTAGCATGAAGTCCTTTTCACCAGCGAGCGAATAGCACTCCATCACTTCTTCAATATTTCTGATCGCATCCCCGAAACTGGCCTCTTCATCATCGCTATTAAGTTTCACTGATAATGTTACAAACGCTGTGACATCCAGCCCAACTGCCCTTGGATTAATAATAGAAACCTGCTCGGTAATGACGCCCGCCTCGTGCAGATGTTTTAGCCTTTTCCAGCATGGTGTTTGAGAAAGGCCTACCCGCTTTGAAATTTCAGCAATTGTGGCTTTTGCATCGGCCTGTAATACCTCGAGTATGTCAAGATCAAGCCGGTCAAGCTCAGCAGGCCTGGGCTTCGGTTTTGAGGTGATTTTTCTCGCCATTGTTGATTTGCACTCGCTGTAATGATTAACGCGCTTGCGAACACCCGTCTTCGCGGATTACTAGGCATTAGATCCAAGGGGCTGCCAAACACGGCAGCATACTCCACGGGGTATCATGCGGAGGATCAAATTCTAGTATAAAGCAGGAGAAATAAATACCTGCTTTAGTCTAATAATTAGATGTTTTATTCTTTTTTTTGTTGTAGCCACCAGTATGTGTTGCATGGCCTTGACCCCTTCTGCTCTCAAGTTTATCTTGATTAGGGTGCAAAGTGTGCCTAGGGAAAATCCCTGTAGCTGCCCGACAGTTACCGCCATTGGATATTTTCCAGATCTAGCGCCTTCTAATCTCGGTGATAGAAGAAAATAACTGGTGTTCAAGCAAAAGTGCTTGATCCGACTAAGGAGAAAAATAGTGAAAATATCCAAAATAGTGATCGCGGTTTTCGCAAGCACGTTCTTTTTTGGGGCCGCCACAGCGAGAGAGGTTTCTACTGCCATCGAAGAAGTTGTTGTTACAGCACAGAAGAGGGAAGAGAATTTACAAGATGTTCCATCTTCGGTGAGTGCTATGGATGCAACAGCTTTGGAAAAAACTTTTGCTAGAGATTTGATGGATGTGGCAGGGGTCTCGCCAAATTTAATCATTGATCCGATTCTTGGTAATGGTACGGCTGCAATTTCTATTCGTGGTATTCAAATGAATGATGTTGAGAAAAGTTTTGATCCAGCGGTTGCTGTTTATCAAGATGGTATTTATTTAGCTACTGCTACAGGAGCTCTTCTTAATACTTGGGATGCTGAAAGAGTCGAAGTTCTTCGTGGTCCACAAGGGACAATGTTTGGAAGAAATACTGTCGGTGGTCTTGTTCATGTTATCCGTTCAAAGCCGACTGGAGAATTAGGTGGTAAAATTAATGTTACTGCTGCCGAAGATGAGCAAAGAGATGTTAAAGCTACTATTAATTTCCCTGCGATATTTAATGATACTTTAGCCACAAAAGTATCTGCCATTAAGCTTGATGGGGGAGCATATTTTTACAATCCGACATTACAATCTGATGAAGGTGATGTTGATGTTACTGCTTACAGTGTAAGTGCTCTTTGGACACCAACAGATAATTTAGAGATACAAATTACTTATGATGATATTGATGATCAATCAGGTGTACGTCCGGTTTCGTGTTTTACTCAACCCGGCGAATTATTTGGTATTGTCGGACAGCCTTTAGCTACTGAATGCGCAACAGTTAATGATTTAGATTTTCATAGAACTGTTTTCCAAAATACAAAACAAACTGCAAGTGTAGAGATTGAAGCCGTTACCCTTAATGTCGAATATGACATAAATGAAAATAATAAACTCATACTTGTTTATGGTAGTCGTGAGATGGAGGAAACTTCGTTACAAGAATTTGATGCAAGCGCTCTTGAGCTCTTTAGAGTTTCTAGACCTCAGTTTGAAGAACAAGAAAGTTTAGAGCTTCGTTGGGAAGCAAACTATTCTTGGGGACAAGCAACTTTAGGAGCCTATTTTTGGGATAGTGAATATGATGCGTGGCAAACTACTTATTTCTTTGGTGGGTTTAATGATGCACCAAGAACACTTCATTCTACTGAAAATACTGCCTTTTTTGGTCAAATTGATTACGACATCTCTGATAAGTTAACTTTAACTCTTGGAGGCCGTTGGATAGATGAAGAAAAAGATATTTGCCAGATGTTTACACTTGCTACTCCTGAAGGTGGAACAGCTGTATTTAATTGGTATGGATCAAATATTCCAGGTCAAGATAGTCAAACATCAAGAATTATTCAGAAATCATGGGGAGCATGCCCAAGTTACGCTGATGCAAGTGCTGTAAATGATTATACTGATCCTGTAACAGGTGAAGCAAAAACCTTAACCGGAAAACAAAGTTGGGATGATTTTACTCCTAAAGTAGGTGTCACTTATGATTTAGATAACGGTATGGTTTATGCTTCCTATTCAGAAGGATTTAGGTCTGGCGGGTGGAATGGCCGAGCAACCGGCGCTAACAATATTGGCCCTTATGAGCCTGAAAGTGTTGAAAGTATAGAAGTAGGATTTAAAACAACTTGGGCTAATAATACTTTACAAATCAACGGTGCATTCTTCTTCGTTGATTATACAGACAAACAAGAAGATGTTGTTTTACCTGGAACAGATGGAGCTGTAACTTTAACTATAGTTCAAAATGCTGCTGCTGTGAGTATTGATGGTTTTGAGCTAGAAACAGTTTGGATTCCAACTGAAGGTCTAACCTTAACTGCTAATTTAGGCATCTTGGACGCTAATTATGACAGTTACTCTGTGCTTGATGCTGTCGGTAACACAATTGATAAAAGTGTCCTAACTCTTCGTAGAGCTCCAGAAACAACGCTTGCTTTAGGGGCCTTATATGAAGATAGCCTAAGCAATGGTGATTATTTAGTGTACTCTCTGAATTATCGTTGGAAAGATAATTATTGCATTTCTGCGAACACCTATGGAATTGAGGGACATTATTCTGGAAATCCAGGTTGTAATGAGTCTTTCGGTCTTCTTGATGCTTCCATTAACTATGAATCAGAAAACTGGAGAATTTCATTCTATGGCAAGAATTTGACTGATGAAAATTATATTCTACATTTCCTAGATGTTGCAGCTGGCTATACTGCAACAAGCGCAACTAATCCTACACCAGTATATGGCCCAGGATTATGGAGTTTTGGTACAGTTAATCGACCAAGGCACTTCGGTATAGAATTTGAATATAAATTTTAATTAACATTTCAATAGAAATAATAAAGGGCGCTGTATGCGCCCTTATTTTCAGGAGTCTTATATGAAATCAGGCGCATACGCTCCTAACCGACCTGAACCGACACTCTACGCAATGTCTGCTGATGACATACCCATGTTCTATGACATGCAGAATCTGACTGAGAAACAAAAGGCGGATCATGACGAAAACGTTCGTTTGCTGGGGCATCAACAGGTATCCTTGATGGCGATCAGCAAGCGTCAGGACTATGTCGGCATGTATGATGACTTTAAGTCGGCACCCTTCGACAAGATTCTTAATAGGTACCATGCCCTCCTGTCGAAAATCGGCCTTGATATGGTCCCCATGGACCACCTTATTTACGCACCCAAGGAAACGTATTACGACGATCTCGCTAAGGTGCTGCCGCCTGTAGAGATGATCAACCTGCTCATGGTAAGCCGCTCAAACGAAGCGCTTCACCATAATGAAGAAGAGATGGCAAGAAATCTGAATTTGAATTCAAAGTACCACTTTGCTGAAAACTCACATACTTTTGACATACCAGTACCGGATACGATAATCACCCATCAGCCACTAAAGGGAAACGAGGAAGCGGAAGCCTTCTTTGAAAAACATAACGGCGAAGTCATATTGAAGATGACGGGTTTTGCTGGCGGCCGAAATGTTGCCCCGGTGGACGATATCGCCACGGCTGAGGCCTACCTGAACGACTATGCTGATTCTGCGCCGGTGATCCTGCAGCAACGGATTTCCTTCGACTACTACCAGGAATGGACGATTGACCTGCACATCACGGATACCGGCATCAGCATCGATAACGTCCGGCGGATTCTGCTCGCAGATGGGCTCTGGATCGGTAACCTCTTCCATGCCACGCCTCCTTTGAACTCCGATCAGGAAAAAATTCTGATCAATGTCGGAGAATACGCACGCTCATTCGGTTTCGGCAGCAGCGACGGCAACAACTTTGGCATCGATTTTTTTATCGGCAAAGAGGGTGAGATCGTCATTACCGAGATTAATCCTCGCTGGACTGCCGGTTTGTTCCCAAGTGAAATCCTTAAGGTACTCGAGACCGATGTTGACTCAGTCGCCTACTATGACCTGATCAGCAAAGACAAGTGCCTTGAGTACCTGGACTATGTTGAGAGCAAACTTCCAAGGCACAGCTCTGGCAAATTCGATGTGATACCGCTCGGATTTATGCCCTTCGATGTGGAAGTCGACGGCAATTTATTCGTATCAATCTGGTCAATCGTCAGGGGTGATTTTCCGGCCTTCAGAGCAGAAGCCAGGGAACTGTTTGGTGACCAGGAATTTGTTAACGCGGACAGAATACCGATTTAGCTAGCGACTCAAATTGACGACAAAACCACCGTCAACAGGGAGCAGGTGCCCTGTAATCGCGCTGGCTGCTGGCGACAGTAAAAACATCACGGTGCCGGCCACCTCTCCTACCGTGGTTAGCTTCTTCATCGGGTAGGTAACGTGCGCCTGATCCAGGTAACCCTTGTAGTGTTCACCCTCAACAACACCCTCGTCACCTGTATCGGATCCATCCCTGCCGCCAGTAAATCTGTGCAGCATAGGAGAATCATCGATCGCACTAGGACAGACGCAATTAACTCGAATGCCCATATCCGCAACCTCCATAGCAACGGACTTAGTCAGCGCCTGAACGGCACCATTAGCAGCTGTGTACGCCGGGACATTCGCATGCCCTCCAAGCCCGATCATTGATGACATATTGACAATTGCGCCCGGTTTTTGCGCCTCTTTAAAATGAAGAACCTGGTGTTTCATACCCAGAAAAGCGGATTTCGCCTTGATAGACACACAGTGATCAAAAACCGCTTCGGAACTTTCGTCGATCGTACCCAGGGGTGTATCTTCGACGCCAAGGTTATTGACAGCAAAATCGAAACCACCAAAGGTTGCGGCGACCTTCTCATGCAATGCAATGATTTCAGCCTCTTTGGTCGCATCCATTTGCACAAACAAGGCATCACCACTTCCGTTCGAATGAAGTTGCGCTAATGTCTTTTCACCTTGATGTTTAGTACGACCAGTGATGACCACGCGAGCACCGGCATCCGCCAGCTGTATTGCTATCTCTCGCCCTATCCCACGTGTTCCGCCATTTACTATCGCTACTGTATCTGAAAAGTTCTGATTGCCATTTGGCATCACGTTAAGACCTCATGCTTCCCGACGGGTGGAGAGGAACTTTAACTGCCTGGAACCAGAAAATCTATATTTCGTAGTGAAAGCCTGCCAGGGTTAAAGCAGCCTTGTACTATGAGCACCAAATCCAAGTAGTCAAGTGTACTTTTAGCTCTAATTTTCAAACCGGAGGCACCAGTGAGCAACTGGTACGACGAGGTAGGAAAGAGGTATACCAACCTCAGGATTCAAGACAGAAGGATTGCAAGGCATATACACGAGGCACTCCGGAATGCCGAGACGGTGGCAAATATCGGCGTAGGCACCGGGTCCTATGAGCCTCTTGAATGCGAAGTTCTGGCTATAGAGCCATCAGCCCTGATGCTCAACCAATACACGGGTGCGGGTAAGCGTGTCCAGGGGATAGCGGAAGCCCTGCCCTTCGGAGACAACTTTGTTGAAGCATCGATGGGAATACTGACCCTGCATCACTGGAGAAACTGGAAAAAAGGCCTCAAGAAAATGCTCGCATTAGTCAACAATCGGCAGTCTTACTTACCCACAAGCCTGACCTCTACAATTTCTGGCTGTTCAACTACTTCCCGGCAATCCATGAAATCGATCAGAAGATATTCTCATCCATCCAAGAACTTGCTGCAGGTGCGCTTGCTGGCGTTGGTGAGCTATCCCTACCGCTTATTTTTTTGACGGCCATCTTGGCCGCAGTACCTGTCGACCTTTTCTGGTATTGGCTTGGCCGGATAAAAGGTGGAAAGGTGCTGAACCTATTGTGCAGCATATCCCTTGAACATGACTTCTGCGTGCGCAATACGGAGCGGACCTTTGGCAGACTTGGCGTGTTCTCCCTGCTTGTCGCAAAGTTTGTCCCCGGTATGGCAACCCTGGCGCCACCCATGGCGGGCATGACCAAAATGAATCTCGCGTTGTTCCTGGTACTGGATACCCTGGGGACCCTGATCTGGGTCTCGCTACTTGCTGGTATCGGCACCTGATTTCATACGGAGATAGAATTAGTTGCACACAGGTTTGCTGAGCTCGGTGCCCTGGCGGGGTATATTCTTGCTGCCACGATGGCACTATACATTGGAAGCAAACTGGTACAACGCCAAATCTTCTTACGCTCCCTGCGCATGCGCAGGCTTGAACCCAGTGAAGTCAATGAACTGCTAAATTCGAATCAGGATGTCCACGTGATTGATTTGCGTCAAGATCACGAATTCAATTCGCATCCGAAAATGGTGCCTACCGCCGTTCGAGTGCCGATGGAATTCATAGAACGCCACCTGGACAAAATACCAAAAAAGAGTGATATCGTTATCTACTGCAACTGACCCGATGAGGCATCAAGTGCCCGTGTGGCACTTAAGCTCAAGAGGAATGGGATACCCAAGGTTTACCCGATGATTGGTGGAATCGATTCATGGATTGAACAGGGGTTTGCGACTGACTGAACCAAGAGTACGTCTGCCTACATACGGCGATTCAGAAACGGCGATGCTATGAGTACCATGATCCCAAGCACGATCGCAACTATCGCCAGTTTCTCAAACACACCAACATATACGGCGAGGGATGCGACACCCGTTTCAACAACGGCACCATCTTCACCTATCGCCATCAGGCCGGCGATCATACCGGCAGCATAAGCAGCAAAGGCGCTGGACATAAACCAGACGCCCATCATCATGGCTGCAACCCGCTGCACAGACAGCTTAGTGACCATCGAGAGGCCAACAGGTGAAAGGCACAATTCACCTGTAGTATGAAGCAAGTACATAAGCGCGAGCCAGATGACAGACACCTTGCCATCAGGGCCTGCCTGACTCGCACCAAAAACCAGCACTGCAAAACCCAACCCAACCTGCAAAATACCGAGCCCAAATTTTGCAGGAGTCGATGGTTCCAGTTTCTTGCGATCCAATACAACCCACAGAACCGCAAACACCGGTGCGAAGATTATGATGAACAGCGGATTGAGCGATTGGAACATTCCAGCAGTGAAAATATTCCCCATGGCAACGTTTCGGTCCGTGAACAGGGTCAGAGACGAGCCTGCCTGTTCAAACAACGCCCAAAACATGACAGAAAGTGCGATTAGTACCAACATAACCAGCATGCGATCACGTTCTTTTGGCTCACACTTTGAAACGGAGAACCAGACTACCCAACTTACTACGGCAAGGCCAAACACCGACAGCATCAAACCCAACTCAGCAGTTCGTTGAATGACCTGCCAGACGGCAATCACCGCCAGCACCCCAAGCACATAGATTATTCTTTCCTTGTTTAGCAGCGCCGTGCCAGTGGGCGACGAGCGGCCAAATACCGGTTGGGCCAGCACTTCGGGAGAAGGCGGCTCCCCATAACCTAACAGATGTTTGCGGCCAGACTGAAAAGTGATAAGACCAATCAACATACCAATACCTGCCAGCCCAAATCCGTACCGCCAGCCATAGTTCTCGCCAAGGTAAGCGCATAGCAGTGTCGCCACCAACGCTCCGATATTTATACCCATATAGAAGATGGTAAAACCCGCATCACGTCTAGGATCACCTTTATCGTACAACTGCCCAACAATTGTAGAGATGTTGGCTTTCAGAAATCCGACACCAACTACGATAAAGGCTAGGGACAGATAGAATATCTGATTGTAAATGTCATTCCTCACAAGCGCGCCCTGACCTTCCACTCGAGCAGCTGCAGGCCCTTCAAATGCCATTCCAAAATGGCCACACACGAGCAGAACGGCACCAAACGTGATGGCTTTCCTGAACCCGAGATAGCGATCAGCAATCAGCCCGCCAAGAACTGGCATGGCGTACACAAGTGAGGCATAGCTACCAAATATGAGTCCGGCCTGCGCATCTCCATAAAGAAAATGCTTGGTGAGATATAGAATCAACAAAGCCCGCATACCGTAATAGCTGAATCTCTCCCACATTTCTGTGAAAAAGAGAACGAACAACCCCTTCGGATGACCGAGGAGGGTTCCGGTATTTTCGCTTACTTGATTCATCATTCCACCTGGGTCGCCAAGGGTAATTCTGGATCCTTCAATGAGGAACCAAGAGTACCGTTTCTTTCAGGAGCGGCCTACTACTGATTGAATATTCAGGCACTTACATCTCACATCAGATCTCACGTCAGATCCCTCGGGACTAAAGCTCGTTAAATAACTGACCTGACATTTCAGCCATCAACTTCATATCGATCTATCAAGGCCCTGACCAGGCCGCTACGAACAATATCATCACGGTTGAACTGGTGCACACGCACATCTGCCAATTCATGGACACGATCAATGGCATCCGCCAGCCCATTCGCGCCTCTGATATCGCTCTGACAAACATCACCGTTAACAACAACCTTGCAGCCTTCCCCAATTCTGGTCAGGAACATTTTCATCTGTCCGACGGTAGTATTCTGCGCTTCATCCAATATCACGAATGTATCCCTGCCGAATGTTTTTCCACACATAAAGGCCAGCGGCGCTGCAACGATCCTTCCATGACGCAAGTTATATTCAACAACACCTGAACCAAGGCGCTCGTCAAGGAGGTCCCTGAAAACATCGATGTAGACAGAAAACTTTTCATCTACCGCTCCGGGCAAAAAACCAAGCTGTTCCCCCGCTTCTACCGCTGGTCGAGTCAGGATGATTCTTTCGATTCGCCCCGCCTCCAATGCTTCTGCTGCCAACGCCGCAGCACAATAACTCTTACCCGTACCAGCAGGACCGATCCCGAAAGTAAGGCAATTGTTCCTGATGGCGGTGATGTATCGTTTCTGTGCGGGTGTTTTAGCTTCTAGCGGTCGATGCGACCTTGGAGCAGAATAGATTGTTTCCAGGTGGGCTCGGTTCGAATGCAGCATATAAATATCCGCCGTTTCGAAACGATTTTCTTTTTGTTTGTTGCTCTGGTATCTGTGTTGTCTCCCTTCTGATTGTCGTTTTTTGTTTAGTGAACAATGTGCTCGGGACTTTTTAGCCATAAATAACCTGTAAGTTGCAAAAGAAAAAATACTGCAATTGTGCGTGTCGCCAGGTCTCGAACTATCTCCTCTAAGATTGCAGCAGCAAAATCGCCGCTACAGATGATGATGTTAAACAAAATTTAGCAAGTAGCAAGGGTCAGGTCTTGATACTGGTGATTTCCTGGTAATTAATATGCATCTCTCTAGGTCACGGTGGTAAAGTTGGACAAGAATCGATTGAATTTTGACTGAGTTTAAGGATACAGCAGCTTGTTAGATGAAATGACAGCCAGCATGAAAGACGTGGAAAAACGGTTGCACACCGTACGAGCAGAAATGATCGCAGCCGGACTGGACGCCCTGGTGATCCCCAGGACCGATGAATACCTCGGTGAATATGTCCCGGAACACAACGAGAGATTAAGGTGGATCAGCGGATTCACTGGTTCCGCTGGCGTGGCTATTATCCTCAAGGAACATGCGGCCATTTTTGTCGATGGCCGTTATAGCATCCAGGTTCGGCAACAAGCGTCCGGTAGCCTGTTCGACTTCCATCACCTAATTGAAGACCCACCTTTTAAATGGCTAGCAAGAACACTAAAAAAAGGCTCACGAGTGGGAATTGACTCGAGGCTACACTCCTACTCCTCATACAAGTCTGCGAGGGACCTATTGGAACCTCTTGAAATTTCTCTGATCGAAATTGAGGACAACCCAGTCGACAACCTGTGGGTCGACAGACCTGCCCCCGAACCCAAACCAGCGTTATTGCTGGGTGAAGAATTTACCGGCGAGCACAGCAGCAGTAAACGTGAACGTATTGGCGCCATAATTGAAGACAACGACTGTGACGTCGCTCTAATTACTCAACTGGATTCCATTGCCTGGCTGCTCAATATTCGAGGCTCCGATATCCCATGCTTACCTGTCCTACTGGGGTTCGCGATACTGGCAAAAAATGGAGAGATGACGTTTTTTACTGACGCCCGCAAAATCCCAAACGATTTTTTACAGCACGTTGGTGAAGGAGTAACCGTTCAGAAGGAACCCACGATCTCGGATGCCCTTCGACTAATGGGCGTCGATTCCACGAAGGTTCTAATCGACGAAACGGCAACGAACGCTTTTTCTGTACTACGATGTATGGAGCACGGCTGTGAAATTGTTGCCGAAAAAGACCCAGTTCTTGTGCCAAAGGCGCAAAAAAACGCCATAGAAATTGCTGGAGCGCGCAACTGTCATATTCGTGATGGTGCTGCTGTATCCCGTTATCTTGCCTGGATTGAGCATGAGGTTTCCAACTCGGCACTCCATGATGAGGCTACGCTGGCTGACAGGCTGGAATCCTTTCGCCGGGAAGCCGAAAAACTCCATGATCTTTCCTTCGATACCATATCTGCTTCCGCAGCCAATGCAGCCCAGTGTCACTACAATCATAAGAATGGAACACCAGCGAAACTGGAGATGAACTCTCTCTACCTTGTCGATTCGGGCGGTAACTATTTCGACGGAACTACTGATATCACCCGAACAGTGGCAATAGGAGAACCAAGCGATGAGCACAGACGCATGTTCACCCTGGTTCTAAAAGGACATATTGCGCTTACTACCTGCATATTCCCAAAGGATACCAACGGCACGCAGCTTGACGTGCTGGCAAGACAATTTCTCTGGCAGGAAGGCTTCGACTATGATCACGGAACTGGCCACGGTGTCGGTAGTTTCCTAAGCGTGCATGAAGGGCCACAGAGAATCAGCAAGAACTTCGATGCAGGCGCTGTGCTGCTTCCCGGCATGGTGCTCTCCAATGAGCCCGGCTACTACAAGGAGGACTGCTACGGCATCCGCTGCGAGAACCTGATGATTGTTGTTGAAGGGCCTGATTCGATGCTGAGCTTCGAGACGCTTACCTTCGTCCCTTTTGACCTGCGGCTGGTGAACAGGAATCTGATGACCGAAACTGAGATTGGCTGGCTAAACGAGTATCATGCAAAGGTAAACAAAAAATTGTCACCCCTGCTAGCGGGTGATGATCTGCATTGGCTTGAACACTCAACGGTGGCTATCTGACCTATGAACGGGAAGAGAATAACAAGACAAGAAGCTCTCAGTGAACTCACAGAACCCGGACAGCTCCACGAACTTGAACAGCTGGATATAAACAGTTATCCATGCAGGGTATTCAAGAATGCACCCGCTACGCTCCGGGAGCTGTATTCTGATAATCGCAGCGATACACCCTTTCTCGTCTATGAAGACGAGCGCTATACCTACGAAGAGGTCTATCAGCGATCATCTCAAATAGCGGCTCTGCTGATAAATGACTATGGGATTGTGAAAGGAGACAGGATTTCTATCTCGATGCGAAACTATCCTGAATGGGTCATGACATTTAACGCCGTGACATCTATCGGCGCCATCGCAGTTGCCATGAATGCCTTGTGGTTGACCGAAGAGATGGAATACGGCCTTGACCATAGTGGTTCTCGTTTGTTGTTTGCCGACCAGGAAAGAATTGACCGGGTATTACCTGTCTATCAGAAACTGAAGATGGATGTGATTGCGGTCCGCCCGAATAAGCCGCTGCCGGATGATATTGCCGTACTTGATGATCTGGTGGAAGGGATGACCAGATGCGAGATGCCCCAGGTACAAATTGATCCAGATGACAACGCCACGATTTTCTATACATCAGGCTCCACCGGCCACCCAAAAGGCGCACTATCCACCCACCGAAATATACTTACGGCCCTGATGTCATGGGAGCTGGATCTGCTGGCATCGGCAATTGAAATGGATTTTGATTTCGAAAGCCCCTCCTACCCCCCTGTAACTCTGTTAGCGGTTCCGCTGTTTCATGCCACGGGTTCCCATGCTGTCATGTTGGGCTCCTATCGCCAACAAAGACTGATCGTTTCCATGTATCGCTGGGACCCACAGCTGGCTGCGGAGCTGGTTGAAGAGGAGCGAATTACATCCTTTATTGGACCGGCAGCAATGACCGGAGACCTGATAGAAATTGCCAAAAAAACCAACCGGGACCTTAGCTCCCTGGCGGCCGTGGGTGGAGGCGGTGCAGCCCGGGCCCCGGAGCAGGTAAAAGGTATCGCCAAAACTTTTGCCAATGCTTTGCCCAGCACAGGCTGGGGAATGACGGAAACAAATGCAATCGGCACTGGCATTGCCGGTGAGGACTACCTTGAACGTCCAGGCAGTTCAGGTCGCTGCTCAGCTGTACTAGACCTCGCCGTCTTTGACGAGAGCGGGAATGAACTGCCCCAGGGTGAGCGCGGTGAACTGCGAATACGTGGTACTTCCGTTATCCAGGGTTACTGGAGAAGGCCTGAAGCCAACCAGGAGGTATTTGTAGATGGCTGGCTCAAAACCGGCGATGTTGCCTACATCGATGATGAGGACTACCTTTATATAGTAGATCGCATCAAGGACCTGGTGATTCGCGGTGGCGAGAATATTGGTTGTGCTGAGGTTGAGGCCGCATTGCTTGAGTACCCGCTTATTCTGGAAGCTAGCGCTTATGCTGTACCAGATGACAGATTGGGAGAAGAGGTCGGCACCACCATCTATTCGCAATCGGTGATCGACCTGGATGAATTGAAAGCATTTCTCTCAGCGCACATAGCACGATTCAAGATCCCGCGTTATTTCAAGGTTGTAGCCGAACCCCTGCCACGGATTGCTTCAGGAAAGATCAACAAGCGTAAGCTGCGCGAAATAGCAGCAGGAGAAATCCAGAACAGTTAGACCGAACAACTCAAGGTGTCTGGAAGGCAACTGAACCGAAAACTAGCAGGAATGTCACATGAGTTTTGAGCCAAGATTCAGTCTTGCCAGCAGCCTGCTTTCAGAAACCGGAACTGACCTCTGGAAAGTTCACAGCGATGTATTGGAACGTCAGGCACAGGGTGAGGACATTCTCATGATGTCAGTTGGCGACCCCGACCTACGTACCATAGTTCGAGTCGTCGAACATGCCGTTACCAGTTTATATCATGGTTGTACCCACTATTCCCCTGGTATGGGGAACTGCATTTGCGAAAGACAATAGCCAACATTGAAACACGGGCGAGTGGAAGGCTCACTTCGAGCGACGAAATAATTATCTTCCCTGGCGCTACCAATACAATATTCAGCGTACTTACATGTCTGCTCGACGGCGATGATGAACTCATCGTTACAGAACCAGCCTATGTGGGGTATCGGGGTATATTTCAGGCTATAGGTGCCAATATCATCAGTGTTCCAGCTAATATCGAGGCGGGGTTTACGCTTGATTCAGATGCAATTGAAAGGGCAATGTCCAGCAAAACGAAGATGCTGTTACTTAACACTCCGGGCAATCCTGCTGGAAACATGATTCCGGCAGATCAGTTGGCGTCCCTAGCAAGATGATTCCTTGAAAAAAATATATGGCTGGTCTGCGATGAAGTCTATTCCATGATCACATTCGAGCAAAAACATATCTCTGCAAGAACTGCGGCAGAAAATCTGGAGAACGTCATTGTCGTCGACGGCTTGTCAAAGTCACGCGCCATGACGGGTTGGCGATTAGGATGGACAGTTGCGCCGGTCAATGTTCTTGAGAAATTTCTCAACTTCACATCTGCCACCATTTTTGGTTGGTGCCAGTTTATCCAGGATGCAGCAGCCTTCGCCATGCAAAATGACGGCGACTACATCCAATCCATTACCGACAAATACAAGGCAAGACGCGACTATGCCCTCGAACGTATCAGGCAGATTGATGGGCTGCGATGTACCAAGCCGCAAGCCGGGATGTTCCTGATGGTTGATGTCTCCGATATTTCAGAAGACGGGCAGGCGTTTGCATCTGACCTGCTGGACAATCAGGGCGTCTCTTTCCTGCCAGGCGGAGGCTTCGGTGCGATCACCAGGAATTTCGTGCGCCTGTCCCTCACTCATCCGAAGGAAGATCTACAGGAAGCGTTCGACAGGAGAGAGAACTTCGTCAGCTCATGCAGATGAGCAAGGCCTTACCTAAGGCGGGCTTCCAGGCTTTCCTTGATTAAGAAACCATCCCGCACAACGGTCTTTCTTGCCACCTGCACTGCGCTTTCGCTGCTGGGAGATCAGGCGCTGTACGCACTACTGCCCTTATACTTTCAGGATATTGGCCTATTGCCAATCCAGGTGGGGATCTTACTATCGGCTAACCGGTTGATACGTCTTTTTACCAATCACCTGGCTGAACGTATGACGGGACAATATCCGCCACACCTGATGCTAGCAGGAAGCCTGGCTGTGGGTGCACTACTTACAGCGGTCTATGCAACCTCCTCATCATTCTTCATCCTGCTCACAGCCCGCTGCCTTTGGGGCCCTGTGCTGGTCCTTTATCCGCCACATCAGCGTTATGGGTGTTGCCCTGACCAGCGATCCATTGGATCGGGGCCAAATGATGGGACACTACAATGGGATTTCCCGTCTTGGTGGCGTCACGGGAATAGTCCTGGGCGGGATATTGTTTGATTGGATTGGTTTCACCAACACCATGACAGTTTTCTGCGTCGGCTAACTTCTCGCCATTCCGTTTGCATTGTCGTCAGAAACCCAACTAATGGGCACTCACAATAAAAAGTGGGAAGAAAACAAGACCGACTCACGACACAACGCCTTGCTAATTTGTGGTTTCTGTATCGGCAGCGTCGGGCCAGGACTACTTATGTCAACCCTGGGCTTTATTCTACTCAGTCGATATGGGTAGCAGGTCGACCTGTTCGGTTTTCTGGTCGGTATCGCGACCCTTAATGGTTTGCTGCTGGGCTGCCGCTGGGTTCTGGACACCCTTGGCGCACCGATATATGACGCACTGATTGATCGCTCCGGCCTGCACATCGGCGCACCCCTTTGTTTTATTGTTGGTATCATGGCCATGCTGCTGCTAGCCATGAACAATAATCTTGCGACTCTTTCAGCCAGTATCATCATATTCTTTGTTTGTGGTACTACCCTCACCACTGTTATTTCTGCTGAAGCCAGCCACCGCGGCTCAAGGGTTTTTGCCCGTTACGCCACCGCCGCTGACCTGGGTGCCCTATTTGGCCCGGTCATCGGCTGGTCCGTTTACGAATTCCTCAATGTCCCTGATTTGGCATTCATCCTGGGCGCACTACTCTATACAATTGGGCTATTGGCTGCCCTTATAGCCTTCAGGCGGCCCTCAACACTTGGCGCTCATAAGGAGTAACAGCATGAAATACAATATCACAGGCTTCACCCTTTTATTAATTTTGAGCGCACCTCTATTTGCCGAAGTACCCCTGCCGCAGACGCTTGACTCAAACGGCTATCGTGGCGTTATTGCCAAAACAGGAAACCTCTACATAGCCGGACAACCGTTAAACGCGAATGCACTCCGAAAACTGAAGGCTGAGGGCGTAACAACTGTTATCAATCTTCGCACCGACGAGGAAATGGGAAACCGCAGGTCGACACCTATAGACGAAGTAAAGATCTCCGCAAGCCTCGGTCTTCGCTATGTTCACATTCCATCGGGTGGCAAGAAACACCCACACAGCCCTGCAATGCTAGCTTCCTTTGCGAATGCACTTGAGGAGAGCAAAGGGAAAGTACTGCTTCACTGCAATAGCGCAAAGCGCGCATCTCACCTCTGGGTGGCATACCTGGTCAAGTACAAACAGATGCCGCTAAGGGAAGCACTGGCTCACGGCCGTGCAGTGAACTTTGGCAATCAACCGATCGAGGGTTACCTTGAGGGTGAGATTGAATTCAAGTATACAGAGCAGGCCAACTAATTCATCGAGGTGATGGCCGATAGCCTGACTATGCAAGGGCCAAAATCGGGTCCAATACTATCAGGCAATATAGCCTGTCGGGAAAGCTGATGAATGTTCGGGACCGTGCACTAGGTGTACCCGCAGTACATTCCAATCCGAAAATGAACCCAAGATCGTTGCACTATCCACTTGTCTGAACCTGGTTTCAGTACCCATCGTGCTCTAGTAACATACCCTAAAATCTCTGCCTTGCCCCGCCGGCTTTGCTATCATGGCGCTCTTTTACTAGCCGGGTTTTACCATGCAAGGTTCAAGCGTTGTTTCGATGCTAAAAGGTGGGGTTACGGTCAGTCAGATTGTGACGGTTCAGGGCTGGGTTCGCAGCAAGCGGGATTCGAAAGCCGGGATCTCATTTATCGCTATCCATGATGGTTCATGCTTTGATGCAATTCAGGCCGTTGTCCCCAACGACCTCCCAAACTACGAGACTGAAGTTTTGGCGATCACCACGGGAAGTGCCGTATGCATTAGCGGCGAACTGGTAGAGTCACAGGGAAAAGGGCAGTCGGTGGAGATCCAGGCAACTGAAGTTAGAGTCATTGGTCTGGTAGATGACCCTGAGTCATACCCCATAGCCAAGAAGCGGCATACTTTTGAATATCTCAGGACAGTCTCACACCTTCGGCCACGAACCAATACTTTCGGTGCAATAACCCGAGTTAGGACGAGCCTTGCCAATGCCATACACAACTACTTCTATGATCACGGATTTCACTGGATCAATACGCCTATTATCACGGCCGTTGATTGCGAGGGTACCGGGGAATTATTTCATGTAAGCGCACTCGATCTCGCTAATCTGCCAATCAACAATGGTAGTGTGGATTTCGAGCAGGATTTCTTTGGCACAGCATCTTATCTCACTGTTTCCGGGCAACTAAATGTGGAGGCCTACTGCCTGGCTATGAGTAAGGTGTACACCTTCGGCCCAACCTTCAGAGCTGAAAATTCAAATACATCCAGGCACCTGGCGGAATTCTGGATGGTAGAACCGGAAATCGCCTTCGCTGATTTGAACGACGATGCTGATCTCGCTGAAGACCTTCTAACCCATGTGCTACAGAAGGTACTGGATGACTGTGAAGATGATATGGCCTTCTTTGAACAACGCATCGACAAGGATGTCATCACGCGAATCAGGTCAGTGATTGACAATGAGTTCGAACGTATGGAGTACTCGAAAGCAATCGACATACTAGATTCATCAGGAAAGAAATTTGAGTTCCCAGTGGAGTGGGGCCTGGATCTGCAATCCGAACATGAACGTTTCCTGACTGAGACCCATGTAGGCAGGCCGGTCATCGTGATGAACTACCCAAGAGAAATCAAAGCTTTCTATATGCGTCTGAATGACGATGAAAAAACAGTCGCCGCCATGGATGTACTGGCACCAGGTATTGGTGAAATCATTGGCGGCAGTCAGAGGGAAGAACGCCTTGAGGTGCTGGACTCCCGCCTTGATAGCGATGTTATGAAAGAAGACCTCTGGTGGTATCGTGATTTACGCAGATATGGCACTGTGCCCCACGCTGGTTTCGGTATGGGATTCGAGCGGTTGCTGAATTACGTCACCGGGATGGAAAATATTAGGGATGTAATTCCTTTTCCAAGAACGTCCGGAAATGCACACTTCTGACTTGCATCGCATGCTAGCTTGTATCCGCAGAGAGGATTTGAATTTGTAAGGCTAAAAGCCGCGACAAGGATGGCGCGGCCGTACCATGGACGGTTCACCTGGAGAATATAAGCCCTCTCTGTGGATGCAAGCGATAACTTTCGACTAGCCGCTTGGGTTGACTCGTTACTTGAGTCGATTGCCAGGATTGAAGAGAGTGGCTCCTCAATCCGGAGATTCACAAGTCATTAGCATTTGTTTCGCGAGCTAGTTTGAGTTTGCTTCGCAAGTAGTTCGAGTTTGCTTCGCAAAATTGAACTAATGCCCCATCATCATCTGCCAGGTTTCCAGGTCGTTGATCCGCATGTAAGTGTTGATGCGCTTAGTCTCTTCCATCGTGGCTCGGGGGACCTGGCTATAGTTGTGGCCGGGCAGGAGAAGGGTATCGTCCGGGAGGGTCGCCAGTTTCTGTAAGCTGTGAAACATGTCCTCAGAGCTTGAACCCGGCAGGTCGACACGCCCACAGCCATCTATGAACAGCGTATCGCCCGAAACCAGTGTTTGCTTGACCATGAAACACTGGGAACCTGGCGTGTGTCCTGGTGTATGTAGAAATTCTATCTCGATATCACCAATTTTGAGTTTGTCCCCGGATTCCACCTTCTTCATATCATTGTCTGAAATCCCTGTGACCTTCTTCAGCCCATCAGCCTCAACCTTGTTGGTGTAGATCCTGACCGGATTAGTTTCCAGCAATTCAGCCACGCCATTAACGTTGTTGCTCCCGAATGAACCACCGCAGTGATCAGGATGATAGTGAGTAACCAGTGCAGCGACCAGTTTGTACCCTCGCTCATTGATAACATCAAGCAATCCCGCTATATCCCAGGCCGGATCAACTACCGCCACTTCCCGTGAACTGCTCGATCCGACTATATAGGCAAAGTTTTGCATCGGTCCAACCTGGATTTGTTCAATTATCAATTCATCTTCGTTAGACATGATATTCCTTTAAAGTATTAGATATGACGTCCTGTTCATAGAGAAGTTACTGGAGCCCCAGCGGCAATGGGGCCAACGTGCCCTACAACTCAAAGCAGGATTTGTAGCAAAGGATACATTAATCACATCGTAAGTGTCCGGGCCTAATTTGATCACGCCTATGCACTTTTTCCATCATCACACTGACAGTGCCCGCAATCCGACCCGACTAATGGAGGAAGCAGATACCGATACCAATGAAGTAGTTTCCGGGCTCAAAATAAGTTCCTTGCTGAGCTATTATGCAAACGATTCAGAGAAGTGGACCCCGTTTCTTGGGCAGCGCTGTAAGTGTTTTCCATTAGTTCACGCAGCCTTCCTGATTGCGCTCT
>PBRQ01000034.1 GCA_002725995.1 Gammaproteobacteria bacterium | reverse complement strand
GCATTATCAACGGTATGCTGCGTAAGATGAAAACCGATGAGCAGAACACTCCCTTAAATTAGATGCTCATCTGTTCCATTTGTTTGACGACGGACAGAGCACCTTTGCCCAATTTTATTAGACAAATCGGGGTTTATTAGACACATTCCCCTTAGTGACCTGTTGGGGCCTTTATTTGGCCCGCCCAGAGAGATTCGAACTCCCGACACCCAGGTTCGAAGCCTGGTGCTCTATCCAGCTGAGCTATGGGCGGATAATGCAGTATTCTGCCAAAATTGCTTGTACCCATCCCTGGTAAGGATGGGTCGCGCAGTATATTCAATCTCGTGAGGAGGTTCCAGTTCATTTCCTTGTCGCACCATTTCAAGGGTCTTTCGCCCTGCTCTGCTCACTCGATTGTTGCTCGCTCGAGCATTGTATACGGAACCACGCATTCTTTTTCTCGACGAGGGTACTGCTCATATAGATGCCATCAGGGCACATAAAATCATGACAACCCTCAAGTCGCTAGGCATCACATGTATCTTCGTCACCCACAACCCGGATCTGCTCCAGTACGCAGACCAGATCATTCACTGGCACAGCCCAGGACATATTGAAATATCCAGAAATTCAGGGCAGGCAAAAGCGGTTTCTGTACCGAATAGCCAACAATTGTGCACGCCTCTGGATCAGGGAGCTAACCAGGTTGACTGTCGACTCGCGGCAAAGCCAATACCGGAACATAGACCACCAAAAAGAGCGCAAATGAAATCATCCACAGAATCTGGCTCACCTGTATCAGCAGGGGGTAATACTGAGGCAGCAGGATCGGCATAATAACCCGTGTGATCGCCGCGATGGCCAGAATCCCAAAGGCAAATACTACCCATTGGGAAGGCTCATGAATACTGCGCCCGGTATGACCAAGGGATACCCGCGCCATCATGCTCAAGGTGAGTAGTGAAACCCCACCAACGACAAGCGCATGAATCGGGATAAAGACGCTGAACCAGCCAAAATATGCCAATGCATACAGACCAAAGCCCAATGTAATAAACCCGTAGGAGAGAAACAGACTCCACAACAGAGGTTTCTGCCAGATCCCCTTCGTGTACCAGCTCCCAAGTCGAAGCAGGTTCAGGATGAAAAGACACCCAGCGAGCCCATTAACCAGCTCAACGGCAAGTCCGATCTCCTGGCCAACGAGAATCGCGAGAGCGAATACGGCGTAGGTTATAAAATTGGTTGCCTCAAGCAAAAGATAGGTTGGAATCTCCACAGATTCCTCAACCCCCCTCGTGGTAAAGAACGGCACCACCCTTCCGCTCATCATCAGCACCAGTCCCAGCACCAGATAAAGACCAAGGTAATTTCCCAGAAAAATTCCGTTGCCCACCAGGCCAAGTTGCCCTGAATAATATAGGCCATTAGCAAGCAGCAGAACAGAGACAATCCCAACGACTGCAATCTGTCGACGCTGTTTAACCTGAACAATAGGTACAACGATATACCAAGTGCACATTACCATGCAGACAAGATCCAGCAGAGCTGCAAACTCATAACTACCAAATATATTGCCCAGCCTTGCCAGTACCCAGCAAGAGAAAAGAATGCACAAGCGGCCACCGGATACCGTATCGATACCAGTCCAGTTACGCACGGACGTCAACAGGAACCCGGCAATCACGGCAAAAGTATAGCCGAATATCATCTCGTGAGCATGCCAGGCGGGAGTCAGGTGATCAGCCTGGACGAAACCAGAGTACTGCAGCCACCAGACAAACATGGCGATGATCGCGTAGGTAGCCGCACCCAGAAAGAAAGGCCTGAAGCCAAGGTTGAATAGTGCTGTATCGGCAAACAGGTACAAATCGAATTTTTCAGTTATTGAAATTTTCATGGGCGGGATTCTATCCTTCTTTAGTGACTTTGCATTGCCCGAGATCAAATATATTTTCTGAACTGCCCCTGCACCCATAGCTAGGTAATCTAACTTCAAGATTGATTCAAGTCAGATTTTCCCAGCTCCCGCCTTGATAGGATTGAGGGCAAACCTTCTAGATAAACAGGAATTGAGATGGCAAAGACAATTGACGGCGGCGAACTCTGTGTAAGAACTCTTAAGAATGCAGATGTAAAGGACATGTTCGTCCTGCATGGCGGGCACCTTGATCCCATTTTTCAGGCCTGCCTGGATCACGACATCCGGCTGATCGATACACGTCACGAAGCTACCGCGGGTCATGCTGCTGATGCTTATGCCCGGCAAACGGGTCGAGTCAGTGTCGCCATCGCAACCGCCGGCCCCGGATACACCAATATACTGACCGCAATTACTCAGTGCTACCTGGACCGAACTCCGGTGCTGTTTATTATCGGCGCTGCTCCCCTGCGAGACGCTGAGCGCTGGCCGCTACAGGGTGGGCTCGATCAGGTTGGCATGGCGAAGCCAGTAACCAAGTGGGGTATGCAGATTACCCGCACGGAATTAATTCCACACCTCATCAGCCACGCAATAAGAGAAGCCGTCGATGGACAACCTGGTCCTGTGCTGGTGGAAATACCCATTGATGTATTGTTCAACAGAGTCGACCCGGATGAAGCCCCGATTCCCGACTCAATTCTCCCCCTTTCAGCCCCAGCACCCAGCGCAAGTAGAACGGAGGAGGCAATAGCCGCACTTCTCAAGGCAGAAAGACCGGCCATCATCTGTGGTGGTGGCATGCTCTACTCAAAAGCAGCTAAGGAATTGCGCGAGTTTGCCGAACGCAGCGGCATCCCCATCTACTCTAATGGGAAAGGCAGGGGGATGATCCCAACAGATCATCCACTGTGCGGCAACGCCCATACCAACATCAAGGTAGCAGAGGCAGCGGGGGTGGGTACGCCGGACGTAGCAATTATGCTGGGCGCTAGGTTTGGCATGTTTACGGAACCAGGCATGCTGGGACCCGGAAAGATCCCATCTGATGACTGCACGATTATCCAGGTTGACACCAGCGGTCCTGAAATCGGCAGACTAAGACCCGCACACATACCCGTTGTGGCAGACTGCCGCGAATTTCTGGTCGCAATGCTCGACAAAACGAAAGAAACCGACTGGCCTGACTGGTCTGGCTGGTCGACCGCCGTTCATGGCCTAAGTCAGTGGCACAAAAACGCCTTTGACCCCGCTATACAGAAGACAAACCTATTGCACCCCTACGAAGCTGTAAAACAAATCGTCAGTGTCCTTGACGACGATACAATCATTTGTGCAGACGGTGGTGAAGCTTCTATCTGGGCTGATATGGCGGCCTATAGCAAGAACCCCGGCCAATTCATGACCCATGGCTACCTTGGCTGCCTGGGTATAGGCATGCCCTTTGCCATCGGCGCACAGGTTGCCAACCCGGATAAACGGGTTGTGGTCATCACCGGTGATGGATCGGTCGGGTTTAATATCCAGGAATTCGACACCATGGTTAGACACAACCTGCCGATTATTACCATTGTTCTGAACAACAAGGCATGGGGCATGTGTGTACACAGCCAGCAGTCCATGTACGGCGACAATCGCCTTGTGGTCACTACCCTCGCTGATGCCCGCTATGAGCAGGTGGCACAGGGGTTTGGTGCCCAGGGCGAGTATATTGAAAAAGCCGAAGATGTTGGCCCTGCGGTGGAACGCGCCCTCGCTACCGGCCAGCCCGTTTGCATCAATATTATCACTGACCTTGAGGCTCAAATGGGTGATACTACTGGTGAGAAGATCACCAAAGCCACAGAGAAGGATGGTGAGATTGAAATGCCATACTATGATAATCTGAAGAAGAATTAGCGGCAGAAATTAACCCTGAAAAAAGGCACGCCTAATTATGACTAACCAATCAACCGAGCCAACAGAGGCAGCTGGACTTACGTTTGACCCGGATGCGCTTCGCCAGAAGTACAGCATGGAGAAAATCAAGCGCATCCGTGAGGACGGCAACAACCAGTATATTGAGGTCAAAGGTGATTTCGCCCACTACGTGGATGATCCCTACCTTGAAACAAAGATTGAGCGTGCACCGCTAAACGATGAGGTTGACATTGTCATTATTGGTGGCGGTTTTGGCGGCCTGCTTTCCGCCGCGCGGCTGCGAGAGAATGGCATAGACAATATCCGGCTGATTGAAAAAGCCGGTGATTTCGGTGGAACCTGGTATTGGAACCGGTACCCGGGTGCAGCCTGTGATATAGAGTCCTATGTCTACCTGCCCCTGCTGGAAGAAATCGGTTACATGCCGGTTAAAAAGTATATCGATGGCAAGGACATCCTGGAATACAGCCAACGGCTGGCAAGGCACTACGACCTGTATGACGACGTCTGCTTCCAAACGGAGGCCACAGAAGTGCGCTGGGATGAATCAATAGCCCGGTGGACTATCCAAACCAATCGTGGCGATGAGATGAAGGCACGCTTTGTCATTATGTCCAACGGACCGCTCAATCGACCCAAATTGCCTGGGATAGAAGGCATCGACGCCTACAAGGGGCACACCTTTCATACCAGCCGCTGGGACTACGACTATACGGGTGGTACCGCAGATGGCGGCTTGACAGGACTTAAAGACAAACGTGTTGGGGTAATTGGAACCGGTGCGACTGCCGTGCAATGTGTCCCGCACCTGGCTGAGGGGGCGAAACAGCTATGTATTTTCCAGCGAACACCTTCTTCTATAGACGAGCGCAACGATCACCCTACTGATCCGGATTGGGTCGCCAGCCTTGAACCAGGCTGGCACCAGAAACGCATGGATAATTTCAACATACTGGTAACAGGTGGCATCGCAGAAGAAGACCTCGTTAAGGATGGCTGGACAGATATCATTCGAAACCTGCTCTTCCTGGTAAAGAAAGAGGGTGAACCAGACCTGTCTCCTGGCGCCATGAGCAAAAAGATGGAGCTAGCCGATTTTCAAAAGATGGAACAGATCAGGAAGCGTGTTGATGATACGGTTGTAGATGAGGGTACTGCAGAACATCTTAAACCCTACTACAGACAATTTTGCAAACGACCCTGTTTCCACGATGACTACCTGCCAGCCTTTAACCGCCCCAACGTCGAGTTGATTGACACCGACGGCCAAGGCATTGACCGCATTACCGAGACAGGTGTAGTAGCCAATGGCATTGAATATGAGCTGGACTGCATTGTATTTGCAACCGGGTTTGAAGTCGGTACTGGCTACTCACGTAGATCCGGTTATGAAATCTATGGAAGAGAAGGGGCCAGCTTGACCGAAAGGTGGTCAGAAGGTGCCAGAACACTCCACGGTATGCAGAGCCACGGATTTCCTAACATCTTTATGCTGGGGCACATACAGACAGGCTTTACGCCGAACTACCCGCACGCACTGAATGAACAGAGCAAACACATCGCTTACATCATCAAACATTGCCTGGATGGCAACCAGCGAATCGTTGAGGCAAGCGAGGAAGCCGAAACGGAGTGGATCAACACTATCATCAAGCTAGCCAGGGACAGCCAGAAATTTCTTGCCGATTGCACGCCAGGCTATTATAACAACGAAGGTAAACCGCAGGAACGAGCACTGCAGGACTCAAACTATGGTGCTGGATCGGAGGCATTCTTCAAGATACTCAGGGAATGGCGCGATGAAGGTTCTCTTGCCGGACTGGAGTTGAGCTAAATAGCCAAGCACTGCAACGCCGAAAATGGTCTCCTCTATTACTTGCTGCCAATGATGCTTGCACAATCACGGTTCATCACCCACGAGAGGGAGAATCCCCATGTCTGACTGGAAAATATCCTGCTGCGTCCTGTGTACAAACAACTGTGGCATCAAGGTTCAACTGGGTGGTGAGGACGGACATGAATTCACGCGCATCAAGGGTGATGAGGACCACCCCTTCTCAAAGGGATATGTGTGCAACAAGGCATCAAGGCTCAACTACTACCTGAACGCTAAAGATCGCCTGCTGACGCCGATGCGACGAAATGAAGCCGGTGGCTATGATTCCATCGACTGGGATACGGCTCTTTCTGAAATTGCACACAAGCTTACCGGCATAAGAGACGAATTTGGCGGTGACAAGATTTTCTACTATGGCGGCGGTGGCCAGGGGAATCACACCCCCGGCCTTTATTCCAGTTCAACGAATGCTGCACTGGGAGTCAAATATCGAACCAACGCCCTGGCCCAGGAAAAGACAGGAGAGTTCTGGGTTTGCAATCAGATGTTCGGAGGCTGGGCACATCCGGATATGGATAACTGTGACCTCGCCATTTTCATTGGCAAGAACCCCTGGCACTCCCACGGAATCCAAAGAGCCAGGGCGACGTTGAGAGAAATAAACAAAGATCCGGACCGCAGAATGATAGTGATTGACCCCAAGCGAAGCGAAACTGCAGAGCTTGCGGACATCCATCTCGCCGTAAGGCCCGCTCGCGATGCCTGGTTGCTCGCGGCAATAGCAGCGACTCTGGTACAGCAGGAAATGTATGACCGACGCTTTATGCAGGACCGGGTGAAGGGTCACGAAGACCTCTTTACGGTACTTGGTGACATCGATATACCTGAGTTTGCGGAAATCAGTGGCGTCTCAGTCAGACAGATCCAGGAAGTAGCCCAACTGATAGTCGATTCAGACCGGGTGGCCGTGATTGAAGACCTGGGCGTCCAGATGAACCGTCATTCCACCCTGGTCTCATATCTGCAGCGGCTAATCTGGGTAACAACGGGGAATTTTGGCAGGCCCGGCACCAACTATGTCCCCCTAGGCATCGGTTCACTTGGCGGGGGGCAGCGCCACGGTAAAACGCCGGTTACCGGCGCACCCATTATTTCGGGGTTGATTCCCTGTAACTCGGTTGCTGAAGAAATCCTTACCGATCACCCCAACCGATTTCGAGCAATGATTGTTGATTCCGCTAACCCGGTTCACTCGGTCGCAGATAGTAGACAATTCCGTCAAGCCATGAGCAGGCTGGATTTTTCTGTCGTCATTGATGTAGCCATGACCGAAACCGCACGTGAAGCGGACTATGTTTTGCCAGTAGCCAATCAGTACGAAAAAGCAGAAGCAGCTTTCTTCAACTTTGAATTTCCCAACAACCACTTTCACCTGCGACAACCTCTTTTTGAAGTACCGGAAGGGTTGCTTACGGAAGCGGAAATCCACAGCCGCCTGCTGACAAAGATGATGGTGATCCCTGAAGATCTCATCAGCAATTTGAATGCCGCACTTGATGAGGGAATGGCCAGCTTTCAGGAACAGGTATTCAAAGCCATAGCAGAAGACCCTGCCCTGATGGATATTGCTCCCACCCTCCTCTACCGCACCCTTGGACAGCACCTGCCAAAGGGTATGGAAACCGCAGCAGGGCTATGGCCCCTGGCGCAGCAGCTTGCTGCAAAGAAACAGACCGCTGTTGAAAAGGCGGGTATCAGCGACCAGGGTCAGGGACTTGGTAATGCCCTGTTTGACATAATTATCAACAGTTCTTCCGGTGCCATAATACTAAGCGAAGAATGGGCTGATACCTGGTCACGACTGGGTAGCGATGGAAAGGTAAATCTATCCAACCCGGAATTACTGGCAGAAATAGGCATACTGCAGGCTGGAGCAAGCGATGAGACCAGCAGCGAATATCCTTTCCTCATGGCAGCGGGTGAACGCCGCGCATTCACCGCCAACACCATAATTCGCGACCCGGACTGGCGACGCAAGGACGCCGAGGGTGCCCTGCTGATACACCCGGAAGATGCGGCAAGACTCAACCTCGGCAGTGGCTCAAGGGCAACGATCACCACCCAAACTGGTGATGCAAATGTTCTGGTCGAGGTCTCGGACAGAATGATGCGTGGATACGTCTCCTTGCCAAATGGCTACGGCCTGGGTTCCACCGGCGAGAGCGGAGACTGGGAAATCACTGGTGTTGCCCCAAATGAACTCACCTCATTTGAGGACAGGGACAAATTTGCCGGAACGCCGTGGCACAAATCTATTCCGGTGCGAATAGAAGCTTGTTAACGATTCACGCGATGATTTATGGCCGTGTGCAAGGGGTTTCGTACCGCTACTGGACCCAGGCTGAAGCGAGAAAAAGATCGCTGCTGGGTTGGGTTCGAAATCGCAGTGACGGCTCAGTGGAAGCTGTCTTCTCCGGCAGCAACGAGGATGTCGCCGCTATGCTAAAGGCCTGTTGGTCGGGACCGATGCTGGCAAGTGTAAGAGACATCGAAACGAGCGACTATACGGACCCGGTCCCTGAATTCTTTGACATATTGCCAACGCCATAGGTGGAGACCTAAAGCGGGCTATGTTCCAGACAAGCCCAGTGCCAGGGTTCATAGATAATGTTGTAGGAATTATCCCGGGGATAGGTCATGGCAAATCGAAACCCTGCCGCATTTTGTTCCAGCCATCTGAAAGCTGAAGTCTGATCAAATGCTTCCGTAAGTGGTTCGCATTCATCCGTCGTGATATCGATCGCGCAACCACTGTGATGTTCACTAAACCCTGGTATCGCATTCACCTTGACGATGTCATCAATCTGCTGCCCCTTATCAAGTTTGTTCTGAATAAGCTGGCATTGATATTCGACCGACCGGTATGCAGATACTATGAGCAGGCCAATACCATCGCTTCCAGCAGCTGCCTCCATTTCTTGCCAGCACTGCAGGGTCATGGGCGTGACAAACTGTTCTCGGCCGGTTGCATCCGTCCCTGCTGAAACAAGGTCAACTGCATTATCCTGCAATGGCAAAGTGCAGGCTTCAACCAGTTCTTTGCCAATACCAAGCTTTGACCAGATCTTATTCCAATCACTTGAGTTCACAGTGTCATGACACCCCAGATCATTGCAAGCGAAGCGCCAACGCCAAAAAGAGCAAAGTAGAACACAGCCAGAAAGCAGTATTTCACGGCCGTTATGAAATACCCCTGCTGATAGAACACCCATAGTGAGAGATAAATGTAAACCGGGATCCAGATACTGACAGCTACATCGACTGGCGCCGTCACATACTTCAAAGATGTATCGCCAAATAAGTCAAACAGGTTACTGACTAGCAAGGCTATAAATAGAAAGCAGTGGTTATGAACAGCAAGGATCAGATGCTCGGTGTAGTACTTGTTGGAGCTGAAATAGAATAGTTTTAGAAGCACCGTGAATAGCGGCAGAAGAAAAAACATGACCTGCGGCACAAGATCCATGAATTTACCGATAAATTCCCCCGGACTATCTTCAATTCGTGCCTGTGCCTTTTCGAGCTGATCTTTGATGGTTTTTGTCAGGTTCTGATTTTCTTCATCGCTCAAAAACCAAAAGTTCAAGCCATCGATATCTGCCTCCAGACTCCTATGCTCCTGATTAGCCTCTTTGCTAGGATCTACTAAAGTTATGTCTGAATTAAAGCTAGTCTGTATGGATAGAATGAAGAAAAAAATCAAGCTGGTGATCAGATACAGCCTTAAGGGCGGAATGTACCGGGCACGGCGACCGGAAAAGTACTCAGCAGACAGGTGGCCTGGCCTGAATAGCAGATAGAAAAGTGTTCTTGCACTCCGGGAATCAGAACTAAAAATGTTCTCAAATGACTCGTTGATGATACTGATAAAGAATCGGTCGATGCCTTTCTGATTCTGGCCACAGGAATAACAGAACTGCCCATGCAATCCGGCACTACAATTGGGGCAATGTTTGATTGTGGGTAAAGCAGGTACTAGCTGATCTTCTTGTTCTGACACGATTCTAGAAAAACAGGTCTGGTAGAAAACAATCGCAAAAGTTTAACACTTCCCGCAGGCATGAGGGCGCTGCGCTGACCTCAAACCTTCCTGATGACAATGATAGCTCCCTTTTTGAGGAATGCTCAATTTGCAACAGCTAATCTGGCATTGTCAGCCAGCAAACAACCGTTGGACGAAAACTGTCTGCGAAGGAAAGCCATCTGATCACCGAGAATTCGTCCGCTATGGGTTAGTGCAAGATATTCCGCATGGTTAGGGCAGTAGGGTAAGGCAAGCAGTTCCAAACTGCTTTCTTCGATCAGCAGGTTACCTTTACGGGTGTTGCAGCGCTTGCAGGAGGCAACCACATTTGTCCAGCTGTCGGTTCCCCCACGGGATAGCGGGTGAACGTGGTCCCTGCTTAATTGACATTCCTTGAAAACATTTCCACAGTACAAGCACACATTCTGATCTCTTCGAAATAGTGCCCTGTTAGTCAGCGGTGGTTCCACTCTGGTCTTGGTGAAGACCTTACCTCTGCATGCCATGATGCTATTGAGGGTCATCACCGTCTGTTCGCCAGTCAACCTTGAATGGCCACCATGAACTTCCATCACCTCTTCACCATAGGTCCAGCTCACCAGTTCCCTGGCATGCAGGCAAACCGCCTCCTGCCAGCTCAACCATTCAAGGGGAAACCCCGCTGTATTAACTCGCAAAATTCTTAGGCTCATATTCTTAAACTCTATAAAGTCGTTCAAGCATCTCGAGATTCACTTTCAGCCGATGCAGCACAATTCACCTCAATCTTAGCTCTGTACGGCAATTAATCAAGCTCTGACCCCCTCCTTCTTCCTCTGGTGCACAAGAAGCGGACCTCAACACCTGTATTTGAGTAGAGAAGCAACTACAATAGCGCTTTTCACCGCCATACACATCGAAGAAAAAATGGTTACCCGGAAAGACACCGTCTTCTCGCTGCCCAGGGGAAGAATTGATGAGTTTCAATTCGATGCCCAGGTGGCAGACGTATTTGAAAATATGATCCAGAGATCAGTTCCCGGCTACAACCTATTGCTGGATATGATTGGCGTCCTGGCCGGCAAGTATGCACAGGCAGGTACGAACTGTTATGATCTGGGCTGCTCCCTCGGCGCCTCTACACTCAAATTAAGACAGAATATCCCTAGTGACTGCAACGTAATAGGAGTAGATAACTCCACCGCCATGGTAGAAAAGTGCCGGCACAACCTCCAACTGGACCATAGCCAGGCTAGCGTAAAAATCATCGAGAAAAATGTGCAGGACACGGTTATTGAAAATGCTTCGGTTGTCGTGATGAATTTTACGCTGCAGTTCATTGACAATGGAGATCGACGGGCAGTGATCAAATGCATCGCTGACGGCATGACTCAGGGCGGCGCCCTGATACTATCCGAGAAAATTAAATTCGAGGACCCAGCCCGGCAGGAACTCATGACCGAGTTACATCACGAGTTTAAGAAATACCATGGCTATAGTGATCTTGAAATCGCACAAAAACGAGCTTCTCTAGAAAAGGTGCTGATTCCCAAGACAATAGACCAACATATCGACTGGCTAAAAACTGCAGGATTTTCAAGCATCGAACCCTGCGTGAGTTGTCTTAATTTTGTGTCACTTCTGGCAATAAGATAGGCAACCCCGTGGAACAGGAATCATGCAGAAGCATCTGACAGAAGAAGAATTCACCCAGGTCCGGACTCGGCTAAGCAGTGGACAGGCATCGATATGTATTCCTCGACGGGTATCCCGTCAGTTTTTCACTCACACTAACAATTCTTCTATTCGGAACACAACGGCTTCCTCGGTACTATGGCAAAAAGGTCTGGTGTGGATGGGTGTCACTGCAGCCCCGATATTGCTTCTGGTATGTGGGCTAGTCGTTATCAACAACTCGGGTTGGTGGGCCGCGGTTACTGTTCCGGCAATCGGCATTTTCTGGACTATCCTTGCGGGGCTGACCGCCGAGGGTGGTGACTGGCCAAGCATAACCATTGCGCTGGGGATTGCAGTTGCCTGCGACTTTCTTCTTTCGCCGACCTACTCGGTCCCACTATTGCTGTTCGTATTTTCTATGTGGATACACAGGATGACCTACATACTGGCCCAGGTATTATTGACTAGGCTGGTATCGGATTCCTTCCCGGCATGGGAGATGTTGACAGACTACATTAAACTCAATGACTCCCCTATATCGGAATGATCAGTTTCGAAAATTTCTTTTCTACGACCAGGGAGTCTCCCCTTGCAGAACATCATGTGGCCCTACGAGCAGCGCTGGTGGATCACTATGAAAGTGACGAACATGGCAGGAGCCGCGAGTGGGATGCCGCCCTTGCCGGGATGCCAACAACTGAAGTTACACAATACAAGCTTGACGAGGGTCGTATCAGCCTGACTCAGCCCAGCTCCCTCGAACTTGATATTGAGCTGTTCACATCGCAGCTGAAAGCTTTTATGCCATGGCGAAAAGGTCCATGGCAGATCCTCGGCGTCCCCATTGATACCGAATGGCGTTCCGACTGGAAATGGGATCGCCTGCAACCGCATATCACTCCCGTGACAGGTAGAAATGTCCTAGATATTGGCACTGGGAATGGATATTTTCTTTACCGTATGCTCGGGAGTGGCGCAGAGCTAGCGGTCGGTGTAGACCCAACGCGCTTATTTCTCTACCAGTTTCAACTAATACAAAACCTGTTGCCGCCCAACAACGCGCACCTCCTGCCATTAAGGGGAGAGCATCTGCCCGCATTCAATTCTTTTGACACGGTATTTTCCCTTGGCGTCCTTTACCACCGACGATCACCCGTCGATCACATAGGTGAACTGTTGAGCTTTGCCCGGGATGGCGGCGAGATAGTACTTGAGACACTCATAGCCCCGGGGGATGAAAACACCATACTTGTTCCGGAAAATCGCTATGCGAAAATGTCCAATATCTGGTTCCTGCCCAGCGCAGATGCGCTAGAAAACCTATTGCGCCGGGTTGGACTTGAAAACGTTAGAACCGTCGACGTGAATATCACGAGTCCAAAAGAACAAAAAACAACAGATTGGATGGAGTTCCAATCCCTCGCTGATTTTCTTGATCCAGATGATCATTCACTGACCGTGGAAGGATATCCTGCACCACGTCGGGCGATTGTTGTCGGTAACAAACCAGGCTGATTTGAAAAGCTTACGAATAGCGCGGCCTAAGCCTCCTGGAGGATTGCAGAACCTGGTACCCGATTCTTCAATCCGGAATAGCTACCCCAGGGAAGTGATGGCGTGACGAGCCGTGTATGCTTCTAGATAGGACCAGATATCACCCACCAGTTGTGATGCTTCGCTAGTCCCCGCTGTTTCGACCCGTGCGTGTAACTCTATGAGATGCCGCGTCAAATCATCATGCAACTGATTAACATCCTTGAGTGAGAAACTGTCTGGCTCGGCACTAATGAGATTCCCCGCATCGTGATAGCCACGCCCCTGCTCCAGCAACCCTTTCATTTCAGCAATATCTTTCATACGAGTATCAATACCCGTTGCAACTTCATCAGCGACGGCCATCATCAACATGCTCAGCAGCATGCCGTCGGACAGGTTATATTCTGATTTTATGTCAGGCAGAAGCTGCATCATCAACCGCTGCGATAACATCCGTAATGCACTATCGGTATTTGGAATCATGTGATTCCCCCCTTCCATTCTCCGACCGAATGGGGAGATAGGTAATTGAGCAGAATCTGATTCTGCCGGTCCGTCATTAACCAGCCAGCCATGGCCAGAATGGAGTCCTTGCCCTCCCCGTTTTGAAAGTCCTCCGATGAGGAAATCCAGATGGCAAGTCCTTTCAGTGATGCAAACACCCGCCACCACTTGAATACACCCGGGTCCAGGGCAAGCCCACTGCTTTCCTCCCATAGCCTTATGGCTTCACCAGGTGGAAGAAGGCCCCCAGCATTTTCAGGTTCAGCCCAACTCCACAGTGGATCAAGGGACCAGGCAAGATCCTCCAGGGGATCACCCAGATGACACATTTCCCAGTCAAGTACTGCCTTGATCCCAGCAGCAGGATCAAACAGAAAGTTCCCGCTGCGATAGTCGCCATGAACGACGGAAAGTTTCTGTGCAGGTGGTGGCAGGTTGTTCTTTAGCCAGCGGATAGCGGCATGTGCGATCGATTGAGGATGAATTTCATCCTCCAAGATGACCTTTTCCCAGTAGGCGAGTTGCTTCGCAGCACACTGATCCAGTTCCGGCACTTCCATGAATTCGTCAAAGCCCAGGCCAATGGGATCCTTCATCGCAAGGGAACCCAACAGTTGCCATTTTTCCCGCCCAATCAGTCCCTTTTGCTCCTCATTGAGGGTCGTGACATCGGTGACCGCACCATCGACGGCCGCCATAATGCTGAAGGGCTGCTGCATTATGCTGGTGTCATTTTCGAGAAACAGCGGCTCTGGTACGGGAATATCTGTGGGATAGATGGCAGCGTAGGCGCCATATTCCAACTCACGCTCCGTATCGATAAGGGAGGTCGGTGGATCCCGGCGCAATATCAGCCCCCGTGAATTACCATCTGCCACCACTTCCAGACGATAGGTTTCCCTTGAGGCACCACCGAATATCTTCATGATATTCGTAACGTCAACCTGGCATTGCCATTTCGCAGCCAGGTATACGGCAGTTTTCTCAGCAACTTCAGCAAGCGTTATCGTCATGGCGCAAAGTCCAGCACGTCAGTAAAGCCTGAAGGACCATGGGGACCGACGATCAATTGTTCCAGCACACACTGGCCCTTTGCTTCGCCTTCACTTGAAGTACAGACAACATCACACATGGCCTGGATATGAATGTTTTCAGGCCCCACGTCGGCAGTCACGAACTCGTCATAGCCTGTTTCAAGCTCTCCATGATATGACCCATGACCAAAACGCTCATGGCTGTAACCGATACCTTTCATATAGAAGTGCCACTTCGAGGAAATCTTGAAGTTCAGTTCCTCACCGGAACTTTTGATGAAGGTCACTTCGGCGCTGGAAGCATGACGGGTCCCTGAAAGAAACTGAAGCTTGCTTGAAGTTGCCTGCACCTGTTCGGCTTCACCGCCGGAGTGGAAAATCATGCCATTGCGATTCCATGCATCACCAGAGGCATCTTCATTAACAAAATAGTGTGCAGTATAGTCATCAAACACCATTGGACTCCAAAGCCAATAAAACTGGAATTCTGGCGCATAGGGATTAGTTTGGACATCCCCCGCTCCGACTCCAACGCGAACTCCCCATGACCGGTCACGAGTTCCCCTGTACTCTGCAGGCCTTATCTCGATGCGTTTGCCTTTAACCTCAATCCACCCGGACCAGGTGCCGTTTTGCATCAAGCGTGTAATATCCATCACGACCTGGGTGCCTGCCCTTCGGGTAAACCGTGGCTCTTCATGAGCAGGCATGCTGGCAGTAAAAACTAGGTCCGAAACAATACCGTTTTCCTTGTCATCACAAGTCAGGCGATGCTCCACCAATGGTTTTACAATATCAATGCCGATGGAACCAACATTTGTATCGAGACGCTCCATGTGCATGCTCTTAGATGCATAGACATTGTGCTGCACACCTTCAACCACTACCGAGAAGGCTGCGTCCATTACATTAAGGTACGGGTAGACTCCCATGGCAGCGGCAAAGAAAATTTCCCCTGATTTGTTATAGCCGTTGTAGAAGAACCGGTCATAAAAATTCCTGTTGGCACCAACATAGGCCACAGGTTCCGGCGTTTGATGTAATGGGTAGTCATCACCTTTCGTCAGCATGGGAGGTTTCCTTAATCTTGAATCCCTGAAACCTCATTATTACAAGCCCTTACCGGTCCGGCAATCACACCTTTGACGTGGCTTCCCACTATAGGCAAATGTGCTTGCAACCTGGGTTCGCAAACTGTTTATATTGGTATTGACAGCTTTTGCGCTGCTTCTAACCCAAGGATCAAGAGGTAAACGTGACCGACGCCAAAACAGTAGGTGAACTTAAAACTTCCGGCTATGAGGTCCTCCCGGTTCGAGAAGAAATGCGCCGCAACCTCATGGTCAAACTTCGGCAGGAAGACGAGGGTTTCCCTGGCATCATCGGATACAAGGATACGGTTGTACCTCAACTCCAGAACGCCATTCTATCGGGTCAGGATATCATCCTTTTGGGTGAGCGAGGCCAGGCGAAGTCCAGAATTATTCGCGGGCTCACTTCACTGCTGGACGAGTACACCCCGGTTCTCTCAAACGTGGAAGTACCTGAGAACCCACTCGCACCGGTCACCGCCGAAGGCAAAAAACTTATTGATGAGATGGGGGACGAATCGCCAATCCACTGGCTTCATCGTGATCAGCGCTATGGTGAGAAACTTGCCACCCCCGATATCACCATTGCAGATCTCATCGGTGAAGTTGATCCCATCAAGATTGCTGAAGGCCGCTTCCTTTCCGATGAGGAGGCGCTGCATTTCGGACTTATACCACACACCAATCGGGGTATATTCGCTATCAACGAGCTACCGGATCTGGCGGAAAGAATCCAGGTGGGCCTGCTGAATGTTATGGAAGAACGCGATATCCAGATCCGCGGACACAAGGTGCGTCTGGATCTCGATATTCTGATTGTTGCAACGGCCAACCCGGAGGACTATACGAACCGGGGTCGCATCATAACGCCGCTCAAGGACCGCTATGGATCCCAGATCCGCACTCACTATCCAGAGACCATCCTCGAAGAGGTGGCTATTATGGAACAGGAACAGCAACGTCTGGACCTGGGGGAGTATCGTGAAATCGTACCCTCCTTCATGTCCCAGATAATTGCAGAAATCACCCAGCAGGCGCGGAAGTCTCCGGATATCAATCAGCGCTCAGGCGTATCGGTGAGGGCTTCGGTTTCCAACTATGAGGCGCTTCTGGCAAACGCACTCAGGCGTTCCATTCGGACCGGCGAGCAGGATGTAGTGCCGAGAATCTCCGATTTACCCTTTGTCGTACCCTCTTTGCAGGGCAAAATTGAGTTTGAAGCGATGGAAGAAGGAAGAGAAGATAAAATCATGGACAAATTGTTTTCCGATGCCATCAAAGCGGTGTATTCAAGATTCGCCGATCTTCAAGAAGCAGAACTTATTTCCCAGCAGTTTGACGAAGGCCTACATGTGACAACGGGCGAATCAATACCCTCAGCTGACTACCAGGACATTATCCGGCGCGTAGAAGGCCTTGAAGGACCGGTGGCCAAGCTCGCCAATACGGAAAACCCCGCCGTACGTGCGTCAGCAGCAGAGTTTATATTCGAGGGATTGCACATCAACCAGTTACTTAACAAGGACCGTGTGGGAGGTCGAACCACCTATCGCGGTTAACCCAGTATCCTTCTCGCTTGAGGACTGGGTGACAAAAGGTACCGTTCATGGCTAACCGATTTACGTCTCTGATCCGCTATTCCAACTGGGATGGGTCACAGAAAGGTGACCTGGATGCTGATGACATCCTTTCCGCCATATCCGAAGATCTGATGGAATTTGGCGACCTGGAACAAGCCATGCGATACCTGATGCAGCGCGGCATGGAAACCTCCGATGGCAACTACATCAAGGGTCTGCGCGACCTCATGCGACAGGTGAAAGAGCAGCGCAGACAACGCCTCGACCGCTTCGATATGGGAAGTGTCATGGAGGATATCAAGAAACAGCTGGATGAGATCCTTGGCATGGAGCGAGAGACCATCGACGACTGGATCAACCAGAACAAAGCTGACGATCAATCCGCAAAATTCATGGACGACCTGATGCAGGACCTGGAAAACAGCCTGACGACTGATCGACCACCGGAGGAAGACTCACAGGACAGCCAGAACAGCAATCCAGAAACCAGCGACGCGGGCAACGATAATTTCAGCGGTAAAGTGCTGGGTAATATCGGTGAGCAAAACAGGCAGTTTATCAATGATCTGCCGGATGACACTGCAGGAAGAGTGAAAGCACTGCAGGAGTATGAATTCCTCAATACCGATGCTCAAAAGAAATTCCTGAAACTCATCGAACAGCTCCGCCAGGCCATGACGAAATCTTTCTTCAAAGATATCGAAAAAATGGTTAAGGAAATGTCCGACGGTGACATCAAGCGCATGAAGAATATGGTCAAGGATCTAAACGACATGCTGGTGAAAAGGATTGCCGGTGAAGATCCTGGTTTCGATGAGTTCATGGACAATTATGGCGACATGTTTGGTGACAACCCGCCAAAATCACTCGATGAGCTGCTGGAACAGATGCGGCAGCAAATGGCGGCGACCCAATCCCTGTTCAACTCCATGTCACCGGAACAGCAACAACAGTTGCAGGAACTGATGTCCGGCAAGTTTGGTGACCCTGAACTGGAGTCAGAGCTGGCCAAATTAGCAAAAGAAATGGACTTTCTTAATCCAAATGGCCAGCGCTACGGTTTCTCCGGCAGTGAAGAAATTGATCTGCAGGCTGCCATGGAACTGATGCGTGAGATGACAGAACTGGATGACATGGAACAGGATATGCAGCGCGCCCAGTATGATGGCAAGATCGACGCCATTGATGAAAATAAAATCGAGGAGCTTCTCGGAGAAGAAGCAAGGGAGGACCTCGAGGAAATGAAGAAGATGCTGGAGGTCCTTGAGAAAGCAGGTTACGTACGCAAGGATGGCAACAAACATGAGCTAACTCCGAGCGGATCTCGCTCGTTAGGTCAAAAGGCACTGGGTGAAATTTACCGCCGCCTAAAAAATCAGAGCCTTGGCAACCATGCGGTTCCTGAGGAGGGCAGGTTTGGGGAGCGAATCGAGGATTCCAAGCCCTACGAGTTCGGTGACCCCTTCCAACTGCATATGTCACGGACGATCAGAAATGCACTTGATCGAGAGGGGCCTGGCGCCCCCATTCAACTCAAAACCGAAGACTTCGAGATCTATCGCAGCGAATCAATCTCCCAGACCGCAACGGTATTGATGGTGGACCTGTCATGGTCCATGGCACTGAGAGGTTCCTTCCAGTCTGCAAAGAAGGTTGCCATGGCATTGCATAATCTCATTTCGACTACCTACCCTCGAGACAGCCTCTACGTCGTTGGTTTTTCAGCTTTTGCGAAAGAGATTAAAGCTCACGACCTGCCCTATCTTCAGTATGACGACTATTTGCTGGGCACCAATATGCAGCATGCATTGATACTTGCAGAGAAACTACTGGCCAAACACCAACAGGGAACCCGCCAGGTTTTGATGATTACTGATGGGGAACCCACCGCCCACCTGGAAAATGGCCGGCCAGTATTTGCCTACCCGCCAACACCGGCAACAATCGGTAAGACACTGACGGCGATTCGCAAATGCACAACCAGGAATATCACCATCAACACCTTCATGCTGGATCAGAGCTACTATCTGAAAGAGTTCGTTGAACAGATAACAAAGATAAATGGGGGACGAGTCTTCTACACCGACCCCCACAACCTCGGGGAATACATCCTCGTGGACTATGTGCAGAACAAGAAGAAGCGCCTGGGCCGGCGCTAGTCCTCACGAGGTATCCAGGCTAGGTGCGAAACGCGTACAGAACCTGACCTTTGGCGCAGAGGCGGTCATCATCATCAGTGATACTGACTTCAACAAATGACAGTTGCCGGCCACGTTTGATCACGTTGGCCTCGGCATAGATATGCTCACCATGGGTCTGGCGTAGATAGTTGATATTCAGTTCCGCCGTACCCGCTGGTTCTTCGCCCTCTCGCATATCGCCAAATATTGCGACCAGCATGACTATATCAACCATGGCTGCCAGCACACCGCCGTGAACACTGCCACCAATACCCGTTGGTGTGTTTTCATCTTTTTGCAGTACAATCTTGCCGTAGGAAGGGCGATGTTCCAGCAGCGTGACCCCTAACATCTTGTGGTAAGGCAGCTCATTGAAGCTATCCAAGAACTGTTCCATCGTAGCCTTCATCGGCTCCTCTCCCGCCGGTCAAGGCGAAATATCATCGAGTCCAGCACCCAGTTATCCTCGCGATCGAGATCATACTTGGTGATATAGGCACTACCAACCGCCTCTCGTTCGGCCTCATCATCAACCCGACTGGCGACTAGCTCATAGACGGAGGTATCAAAGCGCACCCGCACATTCGAGTTAGCCGCAATGAAGTCAGTCCATTTTGTACCGTCGGATCCAGTCGCTATATACAGATTCTCCCCAATGCCAACTCCCCAGATGTTTATTGAGTAAGGGTCTGATGGCCGCGTCTCCACTTGAATGGTTTCTGGCACATCAGCCCACTTGACCGGTGCTGCCCTCGTCTCACCCGAGAGTAGTCCCCCGGGGAGCAGTATTAGGGGATCACTGCAACCCACCAGCATCATCACTAAAAGCGTCACAAAAAGAGTCTTCATCGTTGAATTATGTCCAGAAATGGGTAAATTGGTTTAGAATCACAACGAAAGTATAGCGTTAGTTATGCGAAACATTCACTCGTGAATGCCTTCGGTGAAGTTCATGACTCAATAACGCAACATTTTGCGTGGCCAACTGCTCGATAAGCGCGTGCTTCACGCAGCTTTCGTTCACCAGCAAGCTAGGTCCAGTAACGCCACTCAAGATCGTGCTACCGCTTATATTTCAAGTATGTCCCTTTCTAAACCGAGCAGAGGATGAATACAGCAATGAAGCAGCATACTTTGTAAGTATCAAAACTATTCTTAAATAAACTTCTTTGGAGGACTAGTCATGGCCAAAGGTAGAGACAAAAAGAAAGTAAATGATCGATCCAAACCTCAACGAACGCTTAAGGAGAAGCGAAAAGCTAAGCAGGAAAAAAGAGGTTCCTAGAAAAAGGCCTGGCGTGGTGCGAGTACTGCATTCGCGCCATGCTCCCCTAAAAAGGTGAATTACTTTCAAATTCCAGCCTTTCTCCTGAACCCGGGTGACAAAATCCGAGACGGACCGCATGCAGTAAAAGTCTATCCGCACGCTGGAATGCATTTTCTGTCGCATAGAGATCACACCCGAGTATCGGATGCCCCACGGCAGCCATATGAATTCTCAACTGATGACTACGACCGGTAACGGGGACCAGTTGGAGCCTTGTGCAGTTGTCCTCTCGCGTCAGAACCTGGAAACGCGTCAGCGCCGACCTACCATTCTCCTCGTCTATCACCTGTCTGGGCCGGTTATCTGGGTCACTGGCGATGGGCAACGCTACCTCACCAGTGTCCTCAGCGACAAGCCCATCGACAAGGGCGACATACTCCTTGTCTATGACCCTTTCCCGAAACTGGCGATTCAGATCAGAGGAAGCGCGTTGTGAAAGCGACAAAACCAGCAAACCTGAAGTATCGAGATCCAAGCGATGAACTATAGCCACATCCGGGTACTCAGCCCGCATACGAAGCAAAACGCTGTCCTTAACGATCCTGCCGGGCGCTGACAAGAGTCCCGCTGGTTTACTGACAACCAGAAGGTCTTCGTCCGCATACAAAATCTCAACCGCTTCGTTGCAGGGTGGTGGAATATAGAAGGTGTAGTTGGTCACAGGATTTCAAAATAACGTATAGTCGAGGTTCAAGTTTATCACTGTTGAAGTTAGAACAATGCCTTCCGAAACCGACCCACTCCTCGACGCCATTACTGATCTGGCACCGAAACTACTCACGACGATGGAAGCCTTCGAACAGGTTCAGCAAAATCTGCACCCGCCACAGTTCGATCAACTTGCAGAATTCATTGCACCACACGAACAAGAATTACAGGGCTCTCTTGAAAAATTCGAGGCAGTGGACTTCCCGGAGGACTTAAAACCCTTTCGCTACAGCCTCCACCAGGGAACAGCCTATGCCCTTCGCGCCTGCAATGGCATTACTCAAAATAACAACGATACCTTCGCGGCGATGAAAGCTATGCGAGCCCAATGCCGGGCACAGGAGTTCATCTACCCCCTAGCAAATATTATGACGCCGGTGAATCAGTACTTTCTGGAACCCGGTGCCAGGAAAAATCAGCAACTTCTGGATAACCTGAACCAGGGCAGAGTTGGTCAGCAGGTCGGGATACTTAATGCACAGAACGAAAGAGAGAAAAGAGGTGGCTTCACCCTGTATGTGCCGGAGTACCTTGATAGAACCGAGCAAACATCCCTGGTGGTCGTTTTGCATGGTGGAAGCGGTCATGGCGCTGACTTTTTGTGGTCTTGGCTGCGCGAGGCAAGGACACGCGGGTTTATCCTGTTGGCACCCACTTCACAACAGGACACCTGGTCACTGATGGGTGAAGAGCTTGATCTCGGCTCCCTCCTCGCCATGCTGGACTACGTCAAACAACAGTGCAATGTCGATGAAGAACATATTTTGCTGACCGGTATGTCAGACGGCGCAACCTACAGCCTCCTCGCCGGGCTAAACGAAAATTCACCCTTCACACATCTGGCTCCATTCTCCGGCGTACTGCACCCGAATCTCCCGATGCAGGGACAAATGCAGTTTGCTAAGGACAGGAAAATCTACCTGGTTCATGGCACCCTCGACTGGATGTTTCCAATTGAAACCGCATATATGGCGAAGAGCGAGCTTGAGGCTGCCGGTGCAAACCTGATATTCCGACCCATAGAAGGCCTGTCTCACACCTATTGCAGGGCTGAGAACCACAAAGTGATCAACTGGTTTAACGCGCAACTGCAAGTACCTGAAAATGGCTAGGCGTCGACTCTCCCTCCTGAATCATCTGCATGCTTTACGCCTGGCAATTTTCTGCACCCTCTTCCTGGGTAGTTTTTCTCCAGCCACAACAGCGGACCAACTTGAATTGGTCATCGTGCACACCAATGACTTCCACGGTCATATAAAGGAAGAAAAGAATTACGCTGGTGCGGCACGTATCAGTGCACTTGTATCGCAGCAACGCAAGCGTCACCCACGCGTTATTTTCCTGGACGCCGGGGATGCCATCTCCGGCACACCTGTATCAACCATGTTCAAAGGTTTGCCCATCTTTGAGGTGATGAACCTGATGAACTATGACGTGGGCCTACTAGGGAACCATGAGTTCGATCATGGCTACAAAGAAATTCTGAAGTTCAGGGAAACCGCCAACCACCCCCTGCTGGCCTCAAACGCGCTCGACCCCGAGGGCAATCTGATTGCTGACATGGCCACCTACATCCTGGAGATCAAAGGAATAAGAATTGGCTTCATTGGTGTTATTACACAGAAGACACCGAGCATGATCACGCCACTTGGCAATGCCGGTCTAACCTTTCTTGATCCGGAAACGGTCGTCAAGGAAGAAGTGATGAAAATGCGATCTGATGTTGACCTGCTCGTAGTCCTTTCCCACCTAGGTCACGAGGAAGACAAGGACCTTGCCGATGCTGTTTCCGGAATTGATCTGATCATAGGGGGACACTCACACACCTACGTCAATCCTCCTGTCAAAATAGACTCAACCTATGTTACTCAGGCCCATCGCTATGGCACCCAGGTCGGCCTTCTGAAATTGACCGTCGATACGGACAAAAATTCAGTGACCCAATTTAGTAGCAGGCTCATCCCGGCAGCAAGTCTGCCCCTGCCAGACCCCGTTGTTCTGGACAGAGTGAATTTCTTTGAAGAACAGGTCGAGGACCTGGTTGATATGGAGATCACCCGATCCAGCCGAAAAATGTCAGCCAGTGAAATTCAGGCAATGTTCGAAAAAGTACTTAGCCATACTGCCAAGGCTGACTTTGGTTACTACAACAGTGGTGGCATCCGGGACTCAATTCCCGCTGGGTCCATCACAGCCAGGCATATATGGAACATCGAGCCATTTGCCAATAGTCTTGTAACCCTGAAAATCAAGGGGTCCGACTACCTCAAGCTACTGAAACGAGAACGTGAGTCACACCCCAGCACCAAATCAATCAGCACTGAAAAAACCTACCTAGTGGCGACCAACAGTTTTATTGGCGCGCATGCGGTCAAGGCTTTCGGAACTGCAGTTCATATGAATGACCTCGGCATACTTGTACGAGATGTTGTGATAGAGCACATCAAAAATAACGGCTTAGAATAGCTCTTCCACGGACTAGCTTTCCTCGAAAAAATCTCTCGTCATGCTCAGGAATTTATCGAGCTGGTCATGATGCACCCAATGCCCCGCATCACCAACTAGTTCATGGCGGACATTGGGGAAATGAGCTACCGGATCCTCTGCAATCCGAGCATGCCAACTCTCACTACCACTGACCAGAAGAATCGGCGCATGAATTCTCGCCCACAACTCATGGGTCTGCTCCTGGTTCATGTCATAGGGTGACATTACATGGGTATAGTTATCGAATTTCCAGGAATAGGTACCATCTTCATTCTGATTGCAGCCGTGAATTGTCAGGTGCCGCGCCTGATCATCACGAAGATGACTGTTTGCCTCATGCATTCTCTTGTAGGCATCTTCAAGGGTTTTGTATCGTTTGGGAAGGCGGCCGGATATCTTGCGATTTTGCTCGATCCACTCCTGCATCCGTTCATGTACGGATTTATCCTTGTACATCCACCAGGGGCCGCCCATGCCCTCAATGGCGACCAGTTTGTTAATATGATCCGGATAGGTTCCCGCATAACGAAGCGCCACCGCACCGCCCAGAGAATGCGCAATCACGTTCAGCGGCGCGAGATCTAGTTGATGAATCAACTGGGCCAGATCATATACATACTCACTGTGGCTATAGGCGCTACCCAGAACCCAGGCAGAATCACCATGCCCACGGAAGTCCGGTGCGATGATGTGGTACTCGGAACACAGTTCCTGGGCTACCCAGTCCCAATTGTGGCAGTGGTCACGGTTGCCATGAACTAACAACAGGGGAGGTGCATCAGGGTTACCCCAGTCAAGGTAGTGCAGCCGCAGTCTCTGGGAAAAATAGTTATGGGAGGTTGGGCTCGCTTTTCCATTGTTCATAGATGATGGTCACTCCGACGTTCAATATCTCATGGATGCTAGTATAACAAGATACACAATGATCCATGAACCACTATGGATTGTGCATCGATGTTGTTAATATCAAGTTCCAACTGTTTGATTCTATTTAGGTATGGTGGTAGCACCGGGCACAGTGATAGATGCGCTGAAGCATCGGTACATCAAGTCGGAGGGTGCGGTCGCCAATGCCGATAAGGAGCAATTGATTCAGTCGCTCCGGGATATGCCAGAGGACAGGCTTTCTGGCAAACCAGATCTTCTTAAACTGGTAGCTGAGACAAGCCAGGATTCAGTGTTTGGAGATGCCGAACTGGCAACCGTACAATCCGCCGATGACTGTATAAGCCTAATCTCTAACTTGATCGATGTTGACCAGCAAATCAATGACCAGCTTCAGCTGGTTATGCCTGAACTAGCCTGTCAATTACTGGAAAACTCTAACCTGCCGCTCGAAAAGCAAGAATACTCAATTCTTGCCGTTCTTGATCTGCTGGTCAGCGCGGGGGTCGGCTGGTCCTCAGACCTGTGCAGGGCGGGGGATAAACTAATCAGCGAGGTCAGTAACATAGTCGCCTCAATCCGGAGTGAGCCAGGCAACTTCAAAGAGCAACAGGAAAGCCTGCAGGCTTTTCTGTAAGAGGAGCAGAAAAGAACAAGCAAACTTGAAGAGCACCTTATTGCCTCTGAAACTAGCATTCTGATATCACAGCAAAGCATGATCATGACAGCACGAATGATCAACAAGGAGATGAACGGCAAAAAGCTCACACCACCAATAATCGAATTCCTCAAGGGGCCATGGTATGACTCCATTCAATTGCTGGCTCTGACAAAGGGTTTCAACAGCGAGGAGTGCTTTCAAACGGTCAAAATGACAGAAACCATTGTCTGGACCTACCAGCCATTTGAAAGTGAAGATGAAGAATCCCTGCAAAAGGAAAAACAGCGTCTGTACCGCATCATCGAGCACATCCCGGATGAAGTTCGTGAACTCCTCGTAGCGCTCGAGCACAAGACAGAAAGCAGCGAAGCCGCACTAGAGGACATTGAAAGCGAACACGTCACGGTGATCTCAGAGCAGGAACTTAAATATGAAGACTTTTCCCTCATCGAGACCGGCGAGCAGGCCTTCGGCCAGGGAACTTCAGTAAGCCGAATCCTCCTTAAAAAAGTCAACAGCCTGCAACCAGGCCAGTGGTTCACCTTTGAAGAAGATAAGGTGAGTGCTCGAATCAAACTTGTTTTGAAGATCGAAGATATACAGCAGCTTCTATTCACAAACTGCAACGGGATGAAAGTGCTTGAAAAGAGTTTCGATGAACTAGCCTACTATTTTCCAGCCAGTGTTATTAAGCCCCTGACGCATGAAGAAGTATTTACTTCAACCTTCACATCCTACTACCAGGGGCTGGTTGAAAAGTTTGAAAAGGATCGGAAACAGGCAGCCGAATACAGGGTGGAGGCCGACCGTGAAGAGGCTGAGCAGGAAGCCGCCAGCAAAGAAGCGATTGCAAAGGCAAAAGCTGCGGCCCTGGAAAAAGAACAACAGGAACTAGAAAGAGAGGAGAGACTCACGAATGCCCGTGAGGAAGCTGCAAAGGAAGAAAACATTGAGAAGGTGGAAGAACTTACCGGAACAGTAAAGGCACTCAATGTTGGAGCCTGGTTAAAGCTTCCTGGTGCAGACGGCGTGATGGAAGAGTGCAAGCTGGCGGTTAAAATTGCTGCAGTAGATAAGATGATTTTTGTCAGCCGCTCGGGAGTCAAGATAGGAGAGTATTCGACAAAAAAACTGGTACAGCTACTGGTTGCAGGAGAGGGAGTAATAGACGATGGAGGAGTTGAATTCGAAGGCATTCTGGCACAGGTAGTGACCAAACTACGCCAGGACAGGAATAAGAGCTATGGTGACCTCACAGGATCATGAAGACCGGTAGATACCCGAGTAGAAACCGAGGCAACAATATTTATTGAAATCCTCGCTTCTGACAGCAACAACGCTAGCAATGTACTCATGTGCAACTCACTAGATCTGTCTGCAAACGGGCTGCAGGTAGTCGTCGATGATGAGATGCCCGCTGGCTCGATATTCAGGTTGTGTATCGACCTTAAGGATGCGGATCCCATTTTTCTGGTGGCCGGGGTAAAGTGGCAGCGACCGGACCCGGAGACCGAGGGTTTCCGAATTGGATTCTCCCGGTTTGAATCCAATGATACTGACATAGAACGATGGAAGGCTCTGGTATCCGATATGCTGGATGTAGGCTAGCCAAAGGGAAAACTAAATTATTCTTTCCGCCTTCAGCGCCTGCAGTTCATCCGCGCCAAGCCCAAGTAATTCACCGTAAACCGCCTCATTGCTCGCTCCCAGATCAGGCTCCATATCTGGTTCTCCGGTATCCCCGAACGCAATGTTAATGGGCGAACTAGGTAAGGTGACATCCCCCAGCAGTGGGTGTTTTACATCCCGCAACATGCCACGATCATGTAAATGAGAGTCCGCCAGAACTTCACCAACGTCCCTTACCATCGCGCTTGGAACACCACATTCCTGAAGAACCTTTAGCCCTTCCGCCTTGCTTCGGGTAGATGTCCAGCTACTCACTATTTCATCAACTTCATCCATCAGTTCAGCACGCTGGGGTATGGTTTCGTATTTCTTTTCGTCCACAAGTTCTGGCCTGCCAATTGCGCTGACCAGCGCCCGCCAGTGACTGTTACGAATACAGATAATGGAAACGTAGCCATCCAGGGAGGGATACACATTGTATGGTGCCAGCGCCAGCCCAGAGTGTTTGTTGCCGGTCCGGGGAGGAACTTCCATATCATGAAAATAGTAAGCACCTATGACACTTGCCAAGGTTGGTAAAACTGAATCCTGCATGGCCACATCCAGCACGATTCCCTCACCTGTTTTGTCGCGCTGCAACAATGCTGTGACTACGGCACCATAAAGGTGGATGCCACCAAAAAAATCAGAGATTGCCGGGCCTGCCTTCAATGGCGCCATATCTTCAATGCCAGTGGTACTCATAACACCTGCCATCGCCTGCACCGTAATATCCATGGCCAGGTAGTCACGCTGCTCTCCAGACCGCCCGTATCCGGACCCCGCCGCGTATATGAGCCGCGGGTTAATCTCGAGAAGCGTTTCGCTATCCAGGCCAAGACTCTCCATAGTATCGGGGCCGAAGTTTTCCAAAACGACATCTGCCTGTTTAACCAGCTGTTTAAAAAGTGTGATTCCTTTTTCAGTTTTCAGGTTTAAGGTGATGGACTCTTTTTGCTGGTTTAGCATAGCGAAGGCATAGGTTCCGGTATTGAACTGCCCCCTGCCCCGCAATGTTTCACCCAGGAGAGATTCAACCTTTATCACTCTCGCTCCTGCCATTGCCATCAGGAATGTTGCGTAGGGACCATTGTAGATCTGCCCCAGATCAAGAACGGTTACGCCGTGCAAAGCTGCTAGTCTAGCCATAAATTCCTCCCTGTATTCCCCCAGACTGACTAGTCTGGTAACCCCAACACTCTCTTGGCAACAATATTGAGCTGGACCTCAGAGGTCCCGCCCTCGATGGAATTTGCCTTTGTTCGCAGCCATGCACGAGTTTTCGCTATCTCATCGCTGCTGAACCCATCTCCCTCCCAACCAAGCATTTGCAACCCCATCGCCTCCAGCATGAGCTCGTGTTTGATCTTGTTCTGCTCCGTTCCATAAAGCTTGAACATTGACGACACAAAACTCGGTGCCTTTGTTGACTTTGATTCCTCCAGACTGCGCCGGACCGTTAGACCGAATGAGCGATTATTCATGGAATGCTCAATTATTTTTCGACGCAGACTTTCATCAGCCAGCTTGCCGTTCTCCATACCAATGTATTCTGCGGCAAGATCTTCCAGGGACTGCGAAGACTGATTGCCACTCCCCATGCTGCCAATCATCGTTCTTTCATATTGAAGCAACCGCTTGGCGACGGTCCAGCCCTCATTGATGGTACCAACAACATTCTTTCGTGACGCCCTGGCATCTTCGAAGAAAGTCTCACAGAAAGGCGACATGCCACTGATCAATTTTATTGGTTTTACGCTAATGCCAGGCTGATCCATGCTGAAGAGTATAAAAGTAATCCCACTATGTTTGGGTGCAGCCGGGTCAGTTCGCACCAGGCAGAAGATCCAGTCCGCGTTGTCAGCGCCGGAAGTCCAGATTTTCTGGCCGTTAATGATGTACTCATCACCATCAGCAACTGCACTGGTCTGCAGGCTTGCAAGGTCTGATCCGGAATTCGGCTCACTGTATCCCTGGCACCACCAAACCTCCCCACTGGATATTTTTGGCAGGTGCTCAGCTTTCTGCTCATCCGTGCCAAATTCCAGCAGCGCAGGACCGATCATCGCCAGCCCCATACCAACCAGTGGTTCCCTGGCATTTATGCGACCCATCTCTTCCCGTACTATCCGGCCCTCCAAGGCATTTAACCCGGCACCACCATATTCTTTCGGCCAGGTTGGTGCCGTGAAACCTTTTTCTGCACAGAGATCCATCCATACCTTGGTTTCAGGGTTCCTGTAGGTAGCCCGCCTGCCACCCCCCGGTATTTGCTGCAACGGCATTGGCGTACGCATGGACGCAGGACAATTATCTTCGAGCCAGCTTCGGGTCTCCTTGCGAAAACTATCTGAGGACATGCACTTTACTCCATCTGTTGTATTGAATTAGCTTCGACAAACTTACTCTGGGCTGATTTCGAATAGTGTGATCTCGCCCTGGGTTCCCAGTCTCATAACAGGCCCCCATGTACCCGTACCCTGAGAAACGTAAAGTCGAGTGTCACCATGTTCGTACATTCCCTTTGCCATGTCGAAAACCCGGTTCACCAACAGGTTGAATGGTACTATCTGGCCATTGTGCGTATGCCCGCACAACATCAGGTCAACACCCGCCTTGGCAGCATCCACCAAACCCCTTGGCCGATGATACAGCAATAACGTAAATGCGCTTTCATCCACATCAATATGGCGAAGTTGATTCTTTACCTGCAAGGCGTCCTCCATATCATCAATGCCAATGACCTGCACGTCTTCTCTGAACCTGCCGGTTTCGTTGCGCAGGACCGTCACTCCAAGGCTGGTAAGCAATTTGACTATTTCATCCAGATCCTCATATTTTTCGTGGTTACCCGTGCAGAAAAATACGGGAGCTTCTATTAGATTGAGGGAACCTATGTCACTCTCAAGAACGCCACCGGCATCAATGAAGTCGCCGGTGATGCAAACAAAATCAGGTTCCAGCTGAATGATCTTCCCCACAACCCCCTCAAGGAATGCCTTACTCCTGGAGCCGACATGAACATCGCTGATCTGCACGAAGCGAACTTCATTTCTGAGTCTGGGCGAGGCAAACATTACCTTCTTTACCACCGGATTAATCGCTGCCAGTAAACCAATGATGCCACACAGCAGGCTTACACCCACGATAATCAATGCTGCGCTCTCTGCCGGCACAAGGCCCGCAAATACAATCGGTTCAAATATCAGTAAGGTGAGAAGCAATATAGGAGTCACCCCCATCCAGAAATCGGCCGCCAGCCTCAACCACCTGGCCCAGGTGCTACGGTTGTGGCGAAGATATACGCGACTGACTATTTGGCTGCCCGCAAGGGGGAAAAAAATCACCAGCGTTAACCACAGGGAAAATTGCAACCAATCGCACAGCCTCAATATCGGATAGACGAAAAATGGGATATGCATCAGCAGGACAACAGCCACAAAGCTGCCCCAGCCACGGGACCGCCATGTTATCGATTGCGATGACGCCTCGGTATTTTTGTCAGCAGATGTTTCACTCAAGAGTATGTCTTCTCGCTAGTATGTTCGCGGCCAGCAACCGCCTACGGCTGACCATCCTAAGATCGTCATCCTAAGGTCGTCATAAAAGGACCGGCATCATGAAATGGCCTGTTGCCCTTGCCCCTCAGGGGAAACGCACCTCGATTTCGTTACTGCCTGCTGGAAGTGTAAACCACATGCGATCCTCAGTCAGAACGACATTCTCCGGCAGCCCTCGAAGGAATATCTTTTCCATAACGTAATTTCGTGGAGGGGGCACCATATGATAGAGCGCCACCTGTTTTATACTGCCTTGACTAGCCAAAGCCGCAATGTCTGAAGTGAGCGCATGATAGTCCTGGATATCGTGGAGGATTCGCGCGTTCCTATCCATGCCAAGCTCGCCGACTGTGCGTTCGAGCGCCTTCACAATGGGCAACGAAAGTGCATCAATCAGTACTAGGTCAACGTTCCTGGTCACGGCAATAATCTCATCGGTCACTATTGTGTCTCCCGAGACAACAACGGACCTCCCCCTGTAGTCAATCCGGTAACCAACGGCGGGAGAGACAGGCTCATGATCCACTGCAAACGCAGTGATAGTTAGCCCATCTTGCTCAACGACCACCCCGGGATCCACAACTTCGGCGGCGAGTTTACCCAGCTCGACTGGTAGCAAATCAGCGCCATGATGAGCGACACGATACTGCCGATCCAGTTGATATGCCTGATTCAGTCCGGCAACAACGGTTGCAACACCGGCCGGTCCATACACTGTCAGCGGTGCAGGTCTTCCCTGAGCCCAGGAATTGAGATTCATATCAGGTATAGCTGCAATATGATCTGAGTGGAAATGTGTCAGCAATATGCCGTCAAGACGTTGCATTGGCAGCCTTGAATCCCCCAGGTTCCTCATCGACCCGGCACCAGCATCGACAATATAGAAATGATCTCTGGTCACAACTGCAATACATGCCTGGGCACGATTTAGATCCAGTAAAGGCGATGAACTACCACAGACAAAAATACGCAGGGAGTCATCGTCAATATCAGCTGGCGGCGTCATCACCACCTTCACCAGTCGTTGAAACAGAAAGTCCTGGCCCTTCTCTGAATTAACAATAGAAGCGGACACTAGTAACAATCCTGCGGCTATAATCATAAAAATAGAAAATGTCTTTTTCACTTTGTTCCTTCCGAAGGTTTCTGAACAGGGCGACGCAGCTTTATCCCAGGGCTACCTATTTTGGCGTCTGTTTTACCTATGAGATAACCACATCCAACAAGCCAGGAAGCCAATGCAATCTCAGATATAATAAAGGCGGTTGCCATGTCAGTACCATGGAACACCGTCGCGGCCGTACGAAAAACTGCCGCAGCGCCAAGAAATAATGCAGCGGCGTAAAGCCAATGTCCCTGATACCGAATAATGCCAAGAAATATCAGGGTGGCTATTCCGAGGAAAAAGCTACTGAAATCTCCAATCTGTGTGCTGCGGCCAATACCATCCAGCAGCGGCATACCAAGTCCTTTTGAACTTTCTTCCGGTTGAACAAGCCAGCGGACACCGGTGGCTCCCATGGCGATACCGGGAAGGCTTGCGACCAGCCTAAGTATATTTCTGTTCATCTATCAGTCCTCAAATAATTAGCCCTCATACAATCATTCCCCAAACAATGCTTCACAGCCACTCCCTGCCAGTATTGAGTCCACCGATATTCGGTCCTCACTGGCCAGGGCATTATATTCTTCTCGAATCCACTGAAGGCATTTACCCTGGTATGGAAAAGCCGGTTGTGTCCATTCCCGTCCGTCTATCTCAGCTTCCATCGTATCACTACCGGACTGTAGCGCGCGGGCATTGGCCAGCAGGGCAGGAACATACACCCGACCTATTTCAGCCAGCAGATCGCCAAGGGCAGACCTGGCTTCACCCCGTGTCAGGAAGGAATCATCTGCTACCGCGAGGCCTGAGAGATCATCAACCACATCTGTCCAGGCATAAACTCTTGGCGCCTCACGCAAACAAATAGCTGCCGGGGTCGGGTCAAATTTTGCCAGTTGTGTCAGTTGCGCATAGACGGCAAAGTCTGCTGACCCGGGCCTGGACCCCATAATAAAAGTCTGCTTCTCAATGATTGCATCCATAATCTTGAGAAAGCGCAGGTAACTGTCTTCGATAATAGGAGCCGTCACATCGTTTGAGCCGACAACATACAGCCTTGAAATCTGGCGTTCGCGGATAAAGTTGTCCATCTGTGACAGCTCTTCATCCGAGGCATTGAGACTCTGCCAGCGTGGAAGAATTTTTCCTGCCATCTCAATATCGGGCTCATAGTACCAGCGAAAATGAAACATCGCCTTGGTCAGCCATTCATCACCATAGTCTTCGACCAGGTAATTGATGAATGCCACTGCCGGATCAGACGGTATCGCATATCTCTCGCCAAAGGCCGCCTCGAACCTTCTTATGAGTGGCGTGGAATCGACAACAGCTTCGATTTCTCCCGCATCATTGGGTAAATAGAAAGTGGGAAGAAGACCCACCTTCGGTGATGGCAGGCTGCTTTCTTCCCTATGATTTCCAATCAGTAGCTCATAGGGAATTTTTCGGTAACGAAGCAATGCGAGCATTTTGCGCGTATACGGGGAGCCAGGGGCGCCTTTAAACCTTAGTGGTAGTGGGATACTCATTGAACTTCCATTTAACTTGGTAATGAGTCAATAATAATGACTTCCATTAATTTAGGCAATGCCCTGCCCCCTAAACTCGGAACATGGCATTCATTCCTGCTCCGGCTTTACCAGGCTAATCAGTTTCCACCCGGCTTCCGGTTCAAGCTCTTCCTCTGAGGTCTGAACATGCAGTCTATCGGACGTATCAACCGCGAAGAGTGGAATGTATCTTTCCACATAGGTTTCCACATACTCAACAAAGCCAAACTCATCGCTCAGGGTCGTGACACGAACACTGGCACCATCGGTCAGCCAACCCAGCAGCATATTGTAGGATATGTCCTCACCAAACATTCTCTGTCCGCGTAACCGGGTAGAGACCCTGTGTTTATCCTTTTGTTCACCTTCCGCTGCCGACGGCAGTTCATAGGCATTGCGGGCGCCAAATACGGAGCGATAGTACATGCTGGCTACGACATCAAAATTGGTTCTGCCGGTTAGGCTAACGAGGTTACCTATGCCACTTAGGTCCAGATAACGGTCTGCGTGTTCGGACACGGGATTACCAAAATAGGTTTCAATACCATCCATTCTTGCCTGGCTGATATTTTCCCAATCGCTATCCGCGATAAGCACCCTAACCTCCTGCTCATCCAGCGCCCTTGCCAGCATACGGCCAACCTGACCTCCGCCAACGATCAAGAAACCCGACGGCGCCGGATCGCGAACACCAAGCCAATGAGCAACGTATTTGGCGGTGGTGCTCTGTAGAACCACCGTGCCAATAATTATCAGAAAAGCGAGGGGTACAAAAATTTCAGCATCCTCTGCCCCGATCTCAACCAGTCGTATTGCGAACACCGCTGCTACGGCCGCACAAACGATACCTCTTGGCCCAATCCAGGCAATCAGCAATCGTTCCTGCAGGGTCAACTCACTGCCGATACAGGAAATGAACACCGAGATTGGCCTCGCCAGGAAGATCACGCCGGCCAGCAGAATCAATGAGTCAAAGCCAATGGAATACAAGGCATCCAGATCGACCCGTGCAGCCAGGATGACAAACAGACCGCCGATCAAAACAACCGTCAGGCTCTCTTTGAAATCCAGGATATCTTCAACATCCAGATCCTTCTGGTTCGCCAATGTCATCCCAAAAATCGTAACGGCCAGCAGCCCGGACTCGTGTTCAAAATGTTCAGCAATCGCAAAAACCACGAACACGAGCAGAAGCGTAATCGGGCTACGGAGGTATTCAGGAACCAGGTATCGCCCGAGCATTGCCCCAAGGCCAAACCCGGCGACACAACCTGTAACCACACCAGCCAGGACAATCTTGAGGAAAAGAAGGAGGATTGAGCCAATCGCATCACCCCCCTGCGTCGAGATATAGAAGTCAAATGCCAGAACCGCCAACAAGGCGCCAAGGGGGTCAATGACAATCCCCTCCCAGCGGAGAATATTGGCAATTCTTTTGTTGGGTCTCACCGTACGCAACATGGGAACGATCACCGTTGGTCCCGTCACAACAACGACCGCACCAAATAAAAAGGCCAGTTTGTACTCGAATCCAATCAGGGTATGGACCAGCCAGCTGGTAATGGCCCAGGTCACAAAAGCGCCGATAGTTACCAGGTTTCTGACAGTTGTGCCAACCTCTTTCAGCTCAGAAAAATGCAGCGTCATGCTGCCTTCAAAAAGAATCACAGCAACCGACAGGGAAACCAGCGGGAACAATAGGTCCCCAAAAAAGGCATCGGGGTCAAGCCAAGAGAGTATGGGACCAACAAGAATACCGAAAAGCAAAAGGAACAGGATCGCCGGCAGGCGTACCCGCCATGCAACCCACTGGGCAACCGCACCAAGAAAGCCGATACCCGCAATAGTTGTTAGTGCACTAAATTCCAAAGCGTAGTCCCTCAGGCGCCGGTCTTTCTAGTTCCCGCTTCGGGTGGAGCATGTGCACCGCCAGCGAAGCACTGGGCCTTCGACATCCAGTCCCTTGCAATATCACCCGTTACCTTGAGATTGGTATCCGCTATGTTGCGTACCTGTGTTACCACCTGACAAAACTCTTCCGCCAGCCCCTCTATGAGCTCACCATCACCAGGCTCGTTATAGGTCCATAGATCACCGGATGGCGCGGTAAGTTTCAAGCAAGGTCTGGGTTCAGGGGGAACCTCGCCGCGAACACTATAGGTCCAGCCATAGGTATTGTTACCGAGCACAACAATGTTACGAACCGCGTCAGAGTTAACCCGCACTTCCCCCAGCAGATCGTAGACTTCCTGGCCGTGGGCCCAGGTTTCCATCAAGCGCGCAGTAATACTTGAGCGTGCACTCATGTCTGGCCCAGCCCACTTCAAGCGTGCAGCTGGGTCAGTATCACCAAATTGTGCAGCTATTTCACGCAGGGAAGTCAGCCAGGTTTCAACCAGCGCGGCCCCCTTGAGCCCATCCAGCCACCTGTCTTCAAACTGCCTGATGGAGCCATCATCAGCCATGAATTTCCCCAGATCCCCGATAAACACCATAAAGGCATCTTCATCCGTAAGAGACAAACCAGCCGCAAGGTTCCATACATACAGATGGCCGAGCACATGGTTAATGGTCCAACCCTTAAAAGCTGTTTTCTTCTCAAGGTCAAGGTCTGAAAGCGATGCCACCAGCTGGTTGAGCCGCTCACTCTCATCCAGAAAATCCTGCGCCTGTTGCATCATTCACTTTTCCTCTGGATCACTCGAATACTGACTCGTCAGGATACACGATAAGCAGCCCGATGTGCTTCCTCATCAGATCGTGTTGCTATGCTGTCCTTTTAACGACTGCCCCAGGTATCAACAAACGTCACTTCACCTGCAGCAAGTCGGTCAGCCGGCTTCAAGCGCGCATCCTTCGTATAGGCGATCGGTAACATAACCGTCTGCATGACACCTTCAGGGATATCCAGGATGCCAGCGATTTCCGCCTCCCGCGCTGACAGTAGCGAGGTCCAGGTAGTGCCAATCCCCCGGGCTCGAAGCGCCAGCATCAGCGACCAGGCGGCGGGCAGTATTGAGCCAAAGAACGCTACATTGCTGGAATAAGATGATTCAGGCTGCCCTATAACACAAACAAAAATCAATGCGGGCATCTCGTGCATTCTGTCCATAAGCGCCTGATGAGTCGCCTTGATTGAAATACCTCTTGCTGCGGTCAATTCATGCATGACTTCCTGGTACACGCCTGCAACCTGTGACTTCTTACGCTCGTCCCTGACGACCAGAAAACGCCAGTTTTCTCCGCCCATACCAACCGGTGCCTGGGTGGCGATACTAATGCAGTCTTCGATAACCTGCTGTTCGACCGGCCGTTCGAAGTCCAACTTCCGCCTGACGGAGCGGGTGGTACTCAACACCCTATCTATATGGACTGTATCTGTATCGATAAAATCAGTGTCGACAAGATCTGCGTCATCAGCGTTCAGCGAATTAGTCATGGGCACCGCCTGATTCCTCTAGATCTTAAACTATGACCCAGGCCGACAAAACAATGCAACCGGCCCATTGCATCAGAATCGAGAATCAGTTGTACTCAGACTTCACCAGCCCGGACAACCTCTAATGTACGCCCCCTTCCCTGGCTCCCTTAGCACGCCGCACCTGTATTGCTGGTGAAGCTGCAGGCTGATGTCGTTATTGTCGGTGCCGGTATCATCGGTCTTTGCACGGCAATGCAGATAACAAAACGCAGCTCACTCTCTGTCGTGGTGGTCGAACAGAGCAGGAGCCTGGGCGAAGGTTCCAGCGGCGCCTCTTCTGCCGTGTGCAGGCATCGGTATTCTTATAATGAGATGCTTCTCCTCGCAAGGGATGGCATAAACGCCTATCGCCATTGGCCCGAGTTTATTGAAGCTGCGCAACCACTGGCACAGTTCCAAAACGAAGGCGTACTGTGGCTGGCAGATATGGGTGACAGCTGGGCTAGCTCCGAGAGCAGACGCCTTGAGGAGGCTGGCATCCGAAGTAGCATACTTGATGCAGAGCAGCTAAAGGACAGGTTCCCTGCCCTCAACCCCTGTAGTCTGACACCGGACACCCGATCCGGCGAGGCCCACGACTGCAACGAAGGCGCCCCCTACCTCCTTGAAATCGATGGCGGATACTTTGATCCAGTCAACGCTCTGCAGGATTTGTCCAGCGCGACACGCAAAAAAGGCGTCACGATCAAATTTCTTTCCAAGATTAAGAAGGTGCTTGTCCAGGCAGGTAAGACGGTGGGGGTTCAATTCGCGGATGGATCTAGCATTGAGGCTCCCCACGTGATCAATGCCACCGGCCCCTGGTGTAATGACGTATTCGATCAACTTGAACTTGACCTCTCCTGGTCACTCAAGCCTACTCGAATTCAGGTCCTGCACCTTGATCGACCGGCAGAACTAACCGGTGCACTACCTGTCTGCTGCGACATGGTGGGTGGCATTTACTTTCGTACGCAGAATCGTGGACAGCAAATCATACTCGGTTCAACACTTGAAGAAGATGAACAGGAAGTCGTCGCCAACCCCAGTGATTACGCGCAGACCATAGAAGATGATTTTATGCATGCAAAGCTGCATGCCCTGCACCACCGCATTCCATCCTTACCCTATCGTGGAACTGTCAATGGATATTGCGGCCTTTATACGGTAAATCGCCAAGATGTGCATCCTATCGTTGGTAGGACGCAGATAGAGGGGTTTTATGTCGCAAATGGCTTTAGTGGACACGGATTCAAACTCGCTCCGGCGATCGGTTCAATGCTGGCACAGGAGATAACTGGCGAGATCTGTGACTTTGATACGGGCGTCCCCCCAGCCTTCCTTTCAATCGATAGAATTCCCCTTCAACTCGACAGCAAGAACGTACTGGCCTGACGGGCAGGCATTGGAAATTGGCACCCATCAGGGTTGATAGATACTGTCACTTGTCGTTGTCCAGAACCGATGACTCATTCGCCTTGTGGGTGCACGTAGAACCCCTCCTGCATATTTTTGCGCCAGTTCAAGCATTTCAAATTTCTCTTCCTCTTCACCTTTTGCAGTATGGACCTCAGCCATTGCGATATAGAAATCCGGTTCGTTGCGCTTTAGACAGATCGACTTCTTGAGGTGTCGCTGGGCATCTTTCAGGCGACCTTTACGGATGGCAACGCGGGCCTGGAAATAGTGATAGTACGGATTGCCTGCATGATACTGTTTTACTCTCGCCTTTAACCGCTCCGCTTCCCCGTCACGGTCTGGAAATGTGCATCCAGCCCCAGGTAGCGGGCGGATGCGACAAAAAGGCTGGTCATAGACAGGCAGTTACCGGCCCTGGCATTGAATGTATCGGTTGCACTTAAGGTTGAAGCCGCGTCATAGCGAATGTTTAGATGTTCTTCGCCATAAAGAAGCTCGCGCAGGGTCTTGAGTTTGCGGCGATTGCCCCACCCGCCACTGATCTTGGAATCCAGGACTTCTCGCACCTCCGGGGACAGGGTAAGCATATCAAAGACAATGTCTGCCTCATCTTCACCGAGAATGCGATCAATCAGCTGGGTTTCCTGCTATTGATCATAGCTGTAAATCACCTCGGTGTTGCAGCCTGTTACGGCCAGCATGGGGGTAAAAAGTATTACTAGTCTGGACATTGCTGTTCCTGTACTAAATGTAGACTTCCCTGGTTGAACAACTGTTCAATACCTGAGTTCAGAGTAATTCAGAATTTGTTCAATCACTCAGCTATGGGTTCCACACCGCAATCGAGAATCATTTGCCGTACCTCCTCAAGCATTTCATCCAGCTCAACCTCATTGGTACCACGCATCACGAGGTTAGTACCAAAGCCATCTGGACGGAAAAAAGGATAGGAGCCCAGGTCAACATCCGGATGCTCTTCCTGGATGGCTCGCAGTTTGACAGCAACCTTGCCTTCACTCAAATAGGCACCGATGGTTCTCGACCGGACCGGGTCACCCCCACTAATTCGCCCCCCACCAAAGGTCGTTACCATTGCCTGCATAACAATGGGAATACCCGCCATAACAAAGACATTTTCCATCTGGAACCCAGGCGGACCACCCGTTGGGTTCTCTATCAGTGTCGCACCCCTTGGAATCCTCGCCATACGCATTCTTGACTCCATTACGTCGGCGGGAGCTTCCCTGCTTTCGATAATCTTGACGACTTCCGGATGCAGTTCCAGTTCTGTTTCGAATGCGAGCGCAATGCAATCTGCTGTAATATCATCATGGGTTGGTCCTATGCCACCCGTAGTAAATACATAGTCGAATGCTTCCCGGCACTCATTAACCGTATCAACAATCGTCTTTTCTACATCTGGTATGACGCGCGCTTCCACCATTCGGACACCAAGCTCATTGAGTTCGACTGCCAAATGGGCAAGATTGGTATCCTGGGTTCTGCCGGACAGTATTTCATTGCCGATAATAATCAAACATCCGGTTACCAGATCACTAGCCATCTATTTCTCCCATTATTCTTCTGCCTGATAGTCAATATAGGCCTGCAGGTTCCTATCCGAGGTCGTTGCAAAAGTTTCTCCACTATCTACCACCTCAAACATCAAGTCCACACGGAAGGAACGGAAGTCCTTACGCAGTTCACACCAGGCACCCAGGGTCCACTTGTTCCCCCAGAAATACAGGATAAGAGGCCAGATGGTCCTCCTTGTTTCCTCTCCCCTGAGGGACCGGTAACAGACTTCCAGTTTTTTGCTCTCTTCTGAAGCAACCCTCACCATTTCAAGGTTATTACTCAACCCTTCCGACATCTGAAAGCCAGGAACCTTGATTGCGTTCAGTTTTATTTCTTTCTTGAGCCTCTCCGGCAGGACGGATTCTATCTTGCGGATAGCGGTCGCTGTGGTGGAGGCCAGTTTCTTGTCTGACCAGGCGTGGACCATCTGAGCGCCAAGGGCCAGCGCCTTCAATTCCTCGCTGTTAAACATGAGTGGCGGCAATCGATACTCATCCCGCAGGAGGTAACCCACTCCCGCCTCTCCATCGATAGGTATGCCTGAACCCACCAGGTCGCTGATATCCCTGTATATTGTCCGATCGGAAACTTCCAGTTTCTCCCCCAGGTACCGCGCGGTACGGACCTTTCCCTCCTGTAGCAACAGCATCAGCTGAAATAATCTATCTGCCCAGCGCATGATAAAGTCCGTTGCTCTCTCAACTCTACTGACACAAGGTTGTCAGTAAGGGTTATCTATACTTACAGTCAAACCAGCTGGAAAAAACCATGATAAGCCGACTGCCAGCTGCCGCCCACAAAAGGGCCGCAGATTTTCTACATGAAAACGGCACCAATCTAAAACGTCAGCGCTATGCATTCCACTTCGAATGCGGAGCAACTGATCGGGTTGTGACTGCAATGCAGGAATACCAGAATGCTGGTGGCAGTTATGGCAACGGACTCGAACAGGACCCGCGCACTAAAAACTCCTCCGTTATCTGCACCACCATCGCACTCCAGATTATGGCAGAAGCAAATATTTCGCCAGCAAGCGAGATCCTTAGGCAGGCAATCAGCTTCCTGGAACAACAATACCAGTTCGACAATTGGCCGAATATCAGCAGCAACTGCAACGATGCACCACACGCACCCTGGTGGAAATTCGATGAGCAATGGGCCAGCACTAGCAAGTTTCTGGCCAATCCCGGGGCCGAAATTCTTGGGTACCTATTGCAATACGACACCAAGCTGGACAATGACACTGTTCAGTCGCTGTTGGAGAAGGCAATTGACCAGCTGGCCGAGGATGATCTGGAGATGCATGAACTTTTGTGCTATTTGCGTTTGTGCCATTGCCAGGCCCTTGGAGAAAATTACCATGAAGCCATGCTTCCACTTCTGCTGGTCCACGCATTCCGACTGGTAAAGGTTGAGCCTAGTAATTGGGAAGAGTATGGTCTCACACCCATCGGGCTCGTCGATCATCCGGGTTCTGTTTTCGCTGATTTTTTTGAGGATTCTCTGAACAGTAATTTTGCCTATCAGATCAGTCTGCAATCTGATGAGGGTTGCTGGAAACCCAGCTGGTCATGGGGTGGGGATTGTCCCGCTACCTGGGCAGTAGTAGAAACCGAGATTAAGGCAGAACTTACGTTGAAGACCCGGCTGCAACTAAGACAATTTGACTACCTGGGAGATTTGTAACCACCCTAAAAACTGTATAGTTAGACGCGAGCCCAACCTATTCCAACAATCACTAAAGCCATAAGAAGTAGATGAAAAAAGCCTCAGACGAACTGGACCACATCCTGATCCGTGGTGCCCGGGAGCACAACCTTAATTCCATAGAAGTAAAGATTCCGAAGCGAAAACTTGTTGTATTGACGGGTGTTTCCGGTTCGGGAAAATCCTCGCTGGCCTTTGACACCTTATATGCCGAGGGGCAGAGACGTTATGTCGAATCCCTATCAGCATATGCAAGGCAATTTCTCGGGCAAATGGAGAAGCCGAAGTACGATACTATCAGGGGCCTGTCTCCCACTATCTCCATCGAACAAAAAACCACCAGCCGCAACCCCCGCTCCACGGTCGGCACCATAACCGAAATATCAGACTACCTGCGTGTTCTGTATGCCCGGGTCGGCGAACAGTTTTGTCACCAGTGTGGCAGCAAGGTGCAGAGCCAGTCAGCGCAGAACATCAGCCGCGAACTCTCGGCCTACCCAAGGGGCAGCAGGCTCCTAATCCTTGTTCCACTACTGGTCAATCGCAAGGGGGAGCATCGCGAGCTACTCGAAGATGCGCGCGCTCAGGGATTTGTCCGCTTACGGGTCGATGGGGAACTGGTGCGCAGTGAGGAAATCGAAATACTGGACAAGCGCAAGAAGCATACGGTTGAGGCCGTCATCGACCGCCTGGTAGTGAAGGATGATATAGCTGAAAGACTAACGGAGTCCGTCGAGCAGGCACTAAAGCTTGGTGATGGCGTGCTCATCGCCAATACTGAAGCCAATGGAGATCAGATTTTTTCTGAGCACTTGTCCTGCAATCACTGTGGGATTTCCTTTCCTCCACTGACGCCGCAGTCATTTTCATTTAACAGCCCCCAGGGTATGTGCCATGACTGTAACGGTCTGGGAACGCAGGTGGCCTTTGACCCGGATCTTGTCGTCCCGGACAAGAACCTGACCCTGCGAGAAGGAGCACTGCGACCGGCTGGTAGAATTGATGACGACAGAAACTCTGCCGGATCCGTGTTCTACCGCCAGGCCTTCAAACACCTGAAAATCCCGTTGGATAAGCCCTGGAGAAAACTGACCAGGGTGCAGCGAGAAAAAATAATGCTGGGGACGGGAGAAACAAAGTACAAGATAATCTGGGGTACTCGCGGCACCAGCAATTCCCGCTATGAAGGAATGATGAACCAACTGATGCGCCGTTTCCGTAACACGAACTCAGAGGGGATGAAACGCTGGTATTCCCAGTTCCTGGCCTCAACACCCTGTACCACCTGTAATGGCGTGAGACTGCAGCCGGAAAGTGCCGCCGTTCAGGTAGGCGGTCAGACAATCGTCGATATCTCTGCCTGGACGATAGATAGAACCCACCACTTCTTTGATAATCTCAATCTTCCCGGCGCTGCTGGTGAAATAGCCACGGAGGTGTTGAAGGAGATCTGCAACCGGTTGAACTTCCTCAATTCTGTTGGCCTCTCCTATCTGTCCCTGGAACGACTCGGACCTTCCCTGTCCGGTGGTGAATCACAGCGGATCCGCCTTGCCAGCCAGGTAGGTTCTGAGCTCTCCGGTGTCATCTACATTCTCGACGAACCCAGCATCGGCCTGCATCAGCGAGACAATGAAAAGTTGCTTCGCACCCTGCGGAAGATGCGAGATATTGGAAATACCGTCGTGGTAGTAGAGCATGACGAGGAAACCATCCGCAGCGCCGACTACGTGATTGATTTCGGTCCTGGCGCTGGTATTCGTGGTGGCAGTATTGTGCATGCCGGCACGCCAAAGAGCCTTGAGAAAAAACAAAGTTCCGTTACGGGTAATTACCTGTCTGGCAAAAAAGCTATCGAATTTTGCTCAGATCGGCGCCGGGCCACGGGTGTCGTGAGTGTACTCGGAGCCCGCGCTAACAATCTGAAAAACCTGAATGTTGATTTTCCCCTCGGCGTCATGACCGCGGTAACAGGCGTTTCAGGTGCTGGAAAGTCCACACTGGTCAATGACATTCTGTACCCGGCACTGGCCCGGCAGTTCCATAACTCCACCAAGCGCGTAGGTGCTCATGATGAGATCAAAGGTCTTGAGCAACTGGACAAGGTCGTCGCTATTGATCAGCGCCCGATTGGCAGAACACCAAGAAGTAACCCGGTTACCTACATCAAGGTGTTTGACGAAATAAGAAAGTTCTTCTCTATGTTACCGGGTTCCCGTATGCGCGGTTATAAGCCGGGTCGATTCTCCTTCAACGTCAAGGGCGGTCGCTGTGAAACCTGTCGGGGTGACGGAGTTCGCCGAATCGAGATGCACTTTTTATCGGATGTATTCGTCAAATGCGAAGACTGCAAGGGTAAGCGCTTCAATGAAGCGACGCTTGAAGTTAAGTACCGCAACAGTTCCATTGCCGACATATTGGACCTGACGGTAGCCGAAGCTGTGGAGCACTTCTCGGAGCACCCGAAGATCCGTACAAAGTTACAGCTGCTGATGGACGTCGGACTGGACTATCTCCACCTTGGACAGCCGTCATCAACACTTTCCGGGGGCGAAGCTCAAAGGATCAAACTGGCAAGAGAGCTCTCCAAGATTGCAACGGGCAGAACTTTTTACATCCTGGACGAACCAACTACAGGCCTGCATTTCGATGATGTGCGCAAGCTGCTCATCGTACTGAACCGGCTGGTGAATGCCGGCAATAGCGTCACCGTCATCGAGCACAACCTGGACGTCATCAAAACTGCGGACTGGATTATTGATCTCGGACCCAGTGGTGGCCCGGAAGGCGGGAAGGTCATCGCCAAAGGAAAACCGGAGCAGGTGATAAAGATCAAAAGGTCTGAAACCGGGCGCTACCTGAAGCCACTGCTAGAATAGAATGGCTGAAAAAACCTGCCTGCAATCAGTCTTTATTTCACTGCATTGTTAATGCGTCTGATTTTTGCATTCTTCATCAGCGCCTTGATCTTGGGGTTGCTGCTCAATGCCTGGAGGTTAAAATTCTGTACCGCCCTCATGACTTCCGGGTCAGCTAGAACCGCTTGCATCTGTGGATCATTCTGCAGTTCCATAATCGTGCTCATCAACCCGGGACTTCTCACGATGTTTGATTTAATTGAGTCAATAGCCGATTTTGTTGAAGATGAACCGGGTGCAGAAGCGCTGCCAGAGCCTGCTGATCCTCCGGGAGCCTGTGAGCCAATAGGAACGATACTGCGGACATCTTTGTCCACTGTTCAGCTGAATAGTCCCCATGGAGTCAGTACGGACCTGGTACATGCCATTCTGCATCGATTGGACGTCACCACGAATTCGGCTTCCATCCTTGAGGATGATTTCCTTTGCCGCGAACGCATTGAAAGACAGCAGGATGGTAAAAAAACTGCAACGCTTGGTCTCACAACAATCTCCTTTTACGAGTTGCTGAAAAAGTACACCCCCACACTCTTTCACTGTCGCGGGCCTTAAGCCCGCTCGCGACAAATCAACAACCAACACCGATGATTTTCAGCCTGCCAAGGTACCGACTATTTTGCATGTTTACGTCGAAATTGCATCTATGGTAGCTTGAACCGGATGAATGACTATGATCCAGATCAGGTTCAGATAAGACCAGCGGCCACCGTAATGCTCATTGGAGACAGACCGGACCTGCAGCTGTTCATGATGGAACGCCACGCCAAAACAGTTTTTGCAGGTGGAATGTGGGTTTTTCCCGGCGGTGCCGTTGATGCCACGGATGACTCCTCCGAGTTTCAGGCTATCAGTATTCACCGAAGTGATGCAGAGGCCAGTCACCTCATGGGGCTGGAATCCGGAGGTCTCGCTTACTACGTCGCTGCCTTCAGGGAAGCTTTTGAAGAGGCGGGGATACTGCTGGCACTGCAGAAAGATACATTACAGCCGCTGGATCTGTCTGACCCTTCAATCGAGAAACGATTTCAGCAGCATCGCGACGAAATCAACGATTCAAACAGGAATTTCATTGAGATCATCAAGGATGAGAATCTGATTATGGACGCTGGCGAGATGCATTACATTGCCAGGTGGGTAACGCCTGCAGGCCCGCCACGAAGGTTTGACGCGCGCTTCTTTATTGCTCGAATGCCAGGCAACCAGACGCCAATCCACGACGATGGTGAGCTCGTGCATTCGAAGTGGATGTCGCCAAGGGAAATACTACGCGAGGAAGAAGCAGGTGAAATGACGCTCATGAGTCCTACCCTAAGAATGGTTAAAAACCTGGCGCAGTTTGATTCAGCCTCCCAGGTCATTGAATCAGTTGCTGCCAATCAACCCGATCACCGGGCCAGAGTCCTGACTGGTACCAAGGTGATTGTTATGCCCGGAGAAGAAGGGTATGAGACAGGGGAAACAGATGTGGAGAATGGCTGGGTAAGGTTAAGACCGCTGACAAAGTAACCTGAATCCCGAGTGAAGGTGCGAGTTAAGCGCGCTACCGTCATCCCGAACGAAGGTGCGAACTACCCGCGCTACCGTCATCCCGAACGAAGGTGCTATTTAATTTGGCCACTTCGTGCCCTTCGATCGAAATGACATTGGTTTGGCTCACGGGCGTTCGCCCCGGGCAGGCGAAATGACCCCGCCACGGTCGTCCCCAGCACAGTCGAGGGATCTCGCTTTTAGATTTCTCCACCATCGTTGACCGGGCAACTCGGAGATTTTGCTAAAATAGTGAAGATTTCCAGTTGATAATGAAGGAATAATGAATATAATGAAATTATCTCCATATTGTGTGGTATGACATAGCGATGAAGTGGCTTCCCATTACATTACTAATGCTCCTGGCATTTCCAGTCAGCGATGTACTTTATATTTCCCAGTTTCCACCCCTGATATCTAAATTTCCTGCCGAGGAAAGCCCGAATAATAACGGGCCACAAGACGTTGAGCAGACAACTGCAGCAGTTGTGCCTCAACCACAAACCGAGAGAGTCCCTGACTTTTCTGCCTACCTGGATGTCGCGCAGAAAAAGCGGGTTTTCTTTGAGTTCATGCTACCGTTAATTCGCGAATCGAACGCAAATATTCGCAAAGAACGCTCTAAACTGATGGTCATCTCCACTAGGTTGGAAAAGGGTATGGTGTTGCAAAGGGGGGAGCACCAGTACCTGACTCAGTTGTTCAAACGGTATGGTATGAAAGCGCCATTCAAGGTTGACACACAACATACAGATCAACTCTTGGAGCGTGTGGACATGGTGCCCGCTTCTCTCGTACTCGCACAGTCAGCCAACGAATCCGGATGGGGTACATCCAGGTTCGCTGTCAAGGCTAATAACTACTTCGGTATCTGGTGCTTTAGCTCAGGTTGTGGCCTTAAGCCACGATCCAGAGACGAAGGCCTGTCCCATGAGATCGCCAGCTATGATTCAGTGCAGGATAGCGTCAGGGCCTACATGCACAACATCAATACGCACAGGGCCTACCGCGACCTGAGACTCATTCGCTCAGAGCAGCGAAATCTGCAGAATCACTATATGGGGTTGGCCCTGACAGACGGGCTGCAGCACTATTCCGAGCTTGGCCCTACGTACGTCCACGCCATCAAGCAAATGATCCGCGTAAACAAACTCCAGGAATATACCCTGCCTTCCAGCGCCTAGCTGGTAGCACGCGCGCGGACAAGGCTTCTGGTGGACCTCATCGGCTGGGCATCTCAGCCGGCGACACCAATTACACAAAAAATAGTTATCATATTGATTTGGATTTAAACCAGCTGGCCACTATTGCCATCTAAGTATTAACTTTTGGAGGCAAAAAAATGAAACAGCTGGTCTTCTTCGCCTTGCTATCCTGCATCATGCATGGCCCCTGCTATTGCTGCCCCCTGCAGGGTTAGCAAATCCATTGCGGAAGAAATCTCTGCAACCGATATATCTGAACTCAGACTCAATGTTCTTGCCGGATACCTGGATATTCAGCGTGGCGTGAATGACAGCGTCAGCGCTAATGGTCGCGCCTGCGCCGATGAGGAGCAATGGCTTGAATTGATAACACTGGATGTATGTAGAAAGGGATGGTAGAACGCTGGAACTCACTGTCATTATTCCTTACCACGATGACAACTTCGACGCCGACTATGCCTACATAGATGTTAACCTGGCCATACCAGTGGGCCTGCCAACAATAGTAAGAGACAGCAGCGGAGACATTCTTATAAACGCCGTTTCCGTAACCAGAATTGGGGACAGTTCAGGGAATATCAGGGTCGATGAAAATAGGACCTCCCTTGAGATCAATGACTCATCCGGACGCGTTGAGGTCCGGGACCTGCAGGGTAACCTTGAGGTTTCCGACAGCTCTGGTGATATTGATATCCGCGCGGTTACCGGCATGGTTCACATACCCAGGGACAGTTCCGGTGATATTGATATCCAGGATACGGGCGCCGATGTTGAGATCGGAAGCGATGGCTCCGGCGGCATCAAAATCCGCAACGTAAAAGGTGGCGTACGCTCTCGTGGCATTGAGGGTGGGATATCACTGCCGCGCTAGACCTTTCTCGCCAAATTCCAAGTATCGAGCGAACCGGCCTAGCTGGTCTATCCCTTCATAGGTAGCTATATTATTTGCCTGACGGTATTACCGGGTGGCGATAGTCGGTAATACTTGTCTTTTTGCGGACAAGAACTAACTGGTATAAGGTCGACCTACACCACAGGGTACTTTTCCACTATGCGTTACTATCAAGTCAACCTGCTCAGGGATCCCAATCATCCCGACATCAACAAACTGCTTGATTATGTCCACAGGAGGCTAATTCCTGACCTTGGAGATAGGGGCCTGATTACCTATGGCATTTTTCAGGGGTTGTTGGGCATGGCGACCAACGATCTATACCTGGTGGTGAGTTCTGAGACTGCTTTCGCGGACCAGGATCAGCTTGACCCAGGCAACGAATTTAAGCTGGCCGAAACCATCAACCTGGTGCCAACCGCGCGACCCACGGACCATGCACCAAGGACCCGAGAAGGCGTTTACGTTTTTCGCTGGTTTGATGTGATGAATCGTGACATCGAAAAAATCGCCGAACTCTCCGCCGAGGCCTGGCTCACCTTTGAGCCGGGGTATGAAGCTGAAGTACAGTGCCTCTTTGCAGAGCAGGACCAGGAATCGGAGCAGGGCAAGATGCTGCTAATTACCTGGTATCAGGACCTCTCGGTCTGGCAGGATTCTAGAAAGCCACCGGTCGAAGCCATGGACAATTTTAAGCGCAGGCACCAACTCACCCTACGGGCAAAACCCATCGCCACAAGCCTCGTCACATGAAGCGTGAGCTGTGCATCCAATTGCTATATTGGTACTAGGCCCACTGATACTATTTTTGCGATCTATCGCTTGAGAAAGTACAGCATCCGCCAAAGACTGGCGGTCACCAGGGCGTGATCAATCTCCCCGGAGGTCAGGAAATCGGCCAACTGTTCCATAGGGATGAGTTGCACTTCGGTTTGCTCTGTCGACGTGTTGCTGACTTCCGCGACATGCTTCGCATTAGGCGCAACAAATGTATGTAACCTGTTGGTAAAGAGTGCCGGGTTAGGATTCAAAACTCCAAGGGATACCAACTCACCCGTTTCATAGCCGGTTTCTTCCAGACACTCCCGAGCAGCGGCGTCCGCCGGATCTTCACCCGGATCAACAATACCGCCGGGAATCTCCAGCGTGATCTCATCACTGCCATGACGAAACTGCCGTATGCAGACGAGTTCATTTTCGCTTGTAACTGGCACTACATTTACCCAGTCAGCGGATTCCATGACGTAGAAATTATGTTCTTCACCACCATCTGGCGATCCGGATGTGGTTTCGTGCACACTTAAAACCCGGCAATCTGCTATTTGCCGCATGCTCTTTCGAGTCCAGGGTTTAATGGGTTTAGACATAAAGTTTCCACCAAAATTAGACATTCACTTTTGAATCGTTGAGTATTCGACTTGTACAGGGACATGTCCAGCTTGATCTTGCTCGACATTAAGTTTCTCGCTGGCTGCCCGTTCCAGAAAGCTGTTATAGGTAGCTGACGTTACTTCTCTATTGCAGTATCTGCTCGAAGACACCAATTTCCGGAAAGGAAACAGCGATTATGAAAACAGCGAACACCTTCTGCCGAGTCTGTGAACCCTCCTGCGCCCTGGTTGCCGAAATTGAAGATGATGAAATTGTCAGCCTGAAACCGGACAAGAATCATCCTGTAACAAGGGGATTTGCATGCCACAAGGGTCTGGCGACACTTGAGATTCACAGGGACCCTGATCGTCTGAATCATCCGTTGAAGAAAACTGCCGATGGGAACTTTGAGGCACTCAACTGGGATGAGGCGGCTACAGAGATAGCGTCAAGACTGTCCGCCGTGCGAGAAAAATATGGTGCAGAATCACTCGCTTCCTATACCGGCAACCCCCTGGCTTTTAACACCACGGCGGGACCGGCAATCGGGTCCTTCTTGGTCAAGAACCAGATCAGAAAGAATTTCAGTGCCGGAACCCAGGACTGCTCCAACAAGTTTGCTGGCAGTGAGGCCATTTTTGGCTCCAGCACCATTCACCCGATTCCCGACCTTGATCATACGGATTTCCTGATTATCCTTGGCGCCAACCCGCGTATTTCACACATGAGTTTTGTCTCGGTTGCAGACCCCATGGCCACCTTGAGGAATGCAAAAAAGAGAGGGGCGAAAATTCATT
>PBRQ01000033.1 GCA_002725995.1 Gammaproteobacteria bacterium | reverse complement strand
GTCCAAGGTTGACCCTTTGTTGCCACAACCCTATAATTCGCTCCCTTGTTGTTGCGGGGTGGAGCAGTCTGGTAGCTCGACGGGCTCATAACCCGTAGGTCGTAGGTTCAAATCCTGCCCCCGCTACCAAGTTTTATAAGCCCCTTTCAAGGGGCTTTTTATTAGAATTTGCTAAGACTGGCAGATTCTGGCAGTAAATGGTGGGCGCTATTTTTGCCCAGTATTAGTATGCGGAAATGGGCGATATGCCCATTTTTTATTTGCAGGTTGTGCAAATGATGTATCCGGAACAAGGTTGATGATTGAGCGGTTGGAGGCATTGATTGCACCCGTTGTTGAGGATCTTGGGTGCGAGCTTTGGGGAGTTGAAAAACTTGCCCAGGGAAAATACTCGGTGCTGAAAATATTCATTGATTCAGATGATGGCATTGACGTTGAAGACTGCGCCAAGGTTAGCCGGCAGGTAAGTAGCTTGCTGGATGTTGAGGATCTATTTCACGGCAAGTATACCCTTGAGGTATCTTCGCCGGGTTTGGATCGAAGACTGTTCAAATTGGAACAGTTCGAAGTATTCAAAGGAACAAAAGTAAGGTTGATGTTACGAAAACCCTACGAAGGGCGAAGAAAATTCGTAGGACTGTTATGTGGTATAGAAGAAGAGGACGTTGTCCTCCGATCGGATAAAGATGAAGAGATACTCTTTCCATTTAGAGAGATTGAGAGAGCCAATATCATATCTGAGGGCTAGCCATAGTAAAGGGATCAAGTGGGAAGTTACCACTTGTGATGTTGCTATTTAGGACATTGCAATGAGCAAAGAGATACTGTTAGTAGTTGAGTCGGTTTCCAACGAGAAGGGTGTGTCAGAAGACATCATCATTGAGGCGTTGGAGCTAGCTTTGGCATCTGCGACCAAAAAGCGCTACTCAGACGAGGCGGAGCTCCGTGTTTCTATCGATAAGGAAACAGGGGATTATGATTCATTTCGTCGTTGGGAAGTGATGGATGAAGAAGAGGAAATGGAATTTCCTGATGCACAGATGACCCTGGCGGAAGCAAAGGAAAAGGATGCGAGTCTGGAAATTGGAGATTTTTATGAAATCCCAATTGAGTCCGTGGAATTTGGCAGAATTGCTGCGCAGACCGCAAAACAAGTTATTGTCCAGAAGATCCGGGAAGCTGAACGCGCCCAGGTTGTCGATGCGTACCGCGACAGGGTTGGCGAACTGACAAATGGGCAGGTCAAAAAGGTTACGCGTGAAGCTGTAATAGTGGATCTGGGCAGCAATGCTGAGGCACTACTCCCCAGGGAAGAATGGATTCCACGCGAAACATTCAGGGTCGGCGATAGATTACGCGCCCTGCTTGAAGAAGTGCGACCGGAAGCGCGCGGCCCTCAATTGGTTCTGACGCGAACTTCCCCAATAATGTTGATTGAGTTGTTCAAGATCGAAGTACCAGAAATTTCCGATGGAATCATTGAAATTCTTGGTGCTGCCAGGGACCCCGGTTCGAGGGCTAAGATCGCTGTCAAAACCAATGATGGGCGAATTGATCCAGTAGGAGCGTGTGTTGGTATGCGAGGTTCGCGAGTCCAGGCAGTCTCTGGTGAACTTAGCAACGAGCGCATTGATATTGTTCCCTGGGATGACAATATCGCACAGCTTGCAATTAACGCTATGTCCCCTGCTGAAGTTGTGTCAATTGTTGTAGATGAAGAAACGAAAAGCATGGATATTGCGGTTTCAGAGGAAAACCTTGCGCAGGCGATTGGACGTGGGGGCCAGAATGTAAAACTCGCTAGCGAGCTTACAGGGTGGGACCTCAACATCATGACGGAAGAGGAAGCCGGTGAGAAACACGAACAGGAAGCCGGTTCAATTATGGAACGCTTCATGGAGCAACTCGATGTTGATGAAGATGTAGCCATCGTCCTAGTTGAAGAAGGGTTTACATCCCTGGAAGAGGTGGCATATGTCCCGATAGAGGAGATGATTTCCATTGAAGGTTTTGATCAGGACATAGTAGAAGAATTACGGAACAGGGCGAAAAATGCGCTGACAACCATGGAACTGACCAGCGAAGAAGAAATCAGTAAATTGGAGCCGGCCGCAGATTTGCTTGAAATGGACGGAATGGATACTCGAACCGCACTCCAACTGGCGGCAATGGGCATTGTGACAATGGAAGATCTGGCTGAACAGGCAATTGATGACCTTTTGGACGTTGAAGACTTGACCTCGGAACGAGCGGGCGAACTAATTATGACCGCTCGCGCGCCCTGGTTTGAAGATGCAGAAGGGTAGAAGAAGATGGTTAGGCTAAATAGGCTCAACCGCATAGTTAAGGTAGTTTGAATGGCTGACGTTACGGCAAAAAAACTGGCAGAGACGATAGGAACGCCCGTTGACCGCTTATTGCTGCAAATGCAAGAGGCTGGATTACCCCAACAAAAGGAAGAAGACACTGTTAGTGAAGAACAGAAACAGGAACTGTTGTCGTACCTGAAAAAAACTCATGGAGAATCCGACGGGGCACCGAAAAAGATAACCCTCAAGCGTCGAACGGTTAGCACGCTCAAGACGGCAGGTAGTGCGGGTCGAGGGCGGACGGTTAATGTTGAAGTTCGTAAGAAGAGGACTTATGTTCGGCGAAGTGCAGTTGAGAAAGAAGAAGTAAAGGCTCCTGATGAAAAGCCGGTAGAAGTCATTGATAACGCCCAGTCATCGGATCAAGAAGCAAAACGCCGTGCAGCACATGCTGAGCTTGAGGCAGAAGCAGAGAAGAAGCGTGAGCAAGCTGCACAAAAGGCAGCAGATCGTGCTGAGCTTGAGGCGAAAGAAGAAAAGACGGTTAAGGCTGCGGCAAAAGCTGAAGATAAGAAAGCCGTCGCCGGAGACGGCCTCCAAGAGAGTAAGGTCAGCGACCGGAAAGATAAACGGGATCGGCATGACCTTGACGAAGAAGACCTTCAGCAGAAGAAATCCAAGCACGGTGATCGCAAGCGAAGAGTTGAGGAAATCCTTGAGGACGAAGTAGAAGAGATTCTGGAGGATGAAGCTTCAGAAAATACTGCCAAGGATGGGACCGCAACCCTGGGGTTAACGGCGGGGGCGAGACCAAAACGTACCGCGGTCGCGAAGCCCCAAGGACTGCAACAAAAATTTCAGACACCCACAGAAAACCAGGTGCAAGAAGTAGAGATCGGCCAGTCCATTACCGTACAGCAACTGTCACAGCGCATGTCTGTTAAGGCAGTGGATGTCATTGAGGTGTTAATGAACCTTGGAGTGATGGCAAATATCAATCAGGCGATTGATCAGGATGCAGCTTTACTGGTAGTGGAAGAGTTTGGCCATTCCGCGGTGACTATTGATGCCGATGCGATTGAAAAATCCCTTGAGAATGATCTGGTTTACGAAAATGAGGCTAAACCAAGGATACCAGTGGTCACTGTTATGGGCCATGTGGATCACGGTAAGACTTCCCTGCTGGACTATATTCGCGATTCCCAGGTAGCTAATGGAGAGGCGGGTGGTATTACCCAACATATTGGGGCTTACCGAGTGCGTACGGAGCATGGGGATATTTGCTTTATTGATACTCCGGGGCATGCAGCATTCACAGCAATGCGTGCACGTGGCGCCCAGTCTACTGACATCGTTATTCTTGTTGTTGCAGCGGATGATGGTGTCATGCCGCAAACCGAAGAAGCTATTGCGCACTCCAAAGGCGCTGGCGTGCCGATCGTAGTTGCTGTTAACAAGATCGACAAGGAAGGCGCTGATCCTGAAAGAGTTAAGAGTGAGCTGGCTGCACGTGAAGTCATACCAGATGATTGGGGTGGTGATACCCAATTTGTACCGCTTTCAGCGCTTACGGGAGAGGGAGTCAATGATCTTCTTGAGGCAATAAACCTGCAGGCTGAAATTCTTGAGCTGACCGCAGTGGAAGAAGGCCCTGCCATGGGAGTTGTAATTGAGTCAGAGCTTGACAAGGGTAAAGGGCCAATAGCCACGCTGCTGGTACAAAACGGTACATTGAAACGAGGCGATATTATCGTTGCCGGCGAGCATTTCGGGCGCGTTCGAGCGCTTAGCAGAGAAAATGGTTCAGGAGTAAACGAAGCTGGACCAGCTACACCGGTCGCGGTTTTGGGGCTCAATGGCACGCCTGCAGCTGGTGACAGTTTCATGATCACAAAAGATGAGAAGCGTGCGAGAGATGTAGTTGGCTTCAGAAAAGACAAGGCCAAAGAAGAAAGGCTGGCTACGCCGTCGATCAGCCTTGATAACCTCCTGGAGTCTTTTGATACTGGCGAAACCATGATGTTGAATATTGTGGTCAAAGCAGATGTGCGCGGGTCACTGGAAGCCATCATATCGGCGTTAGCGAGTTTGGGAAATGATGAAGTTAAGGTGAACGTTGTTTACTCTGGCGTGGGCGGTATTTCCGAATCGGACGCCACCTATGCATCTACATCAGAAGCGGTGATTTTTGGTTTCAATGTCAGAGCAGAAAATTCTGCTAAGAAGATTATTGAAGCTAATGGTATTGACCTGCGTTACTACAAAGTAATTTATGATCTTGTTGATGATGTAAGAGATGCACTAAGCGGTATGTTGTCGCCGGAAGTCAGAGAGGAAATTGTTGGCATAGCTGAGGTGAAGGACATTTTCAGCAGCAAGAAGTTTGGCGATATTGCGGGATGCATGGTTGTCGATGGAACCGTGTCAAGAAGCAAGATGATCAGGGTGTTGCGAGACAACATCGTCATATATGAGGGTGAGCTGGAATCACTTCGCCGTTTCAAGGACGAGGTTGAGGATGTAAGAAGCGGTACCGAGTGTGGTATTGGCGTCAAAAACTATAATGACGTCAAGGTCGGGGATCAGATTGAAGTATTTGATACCCGTGAAGTCGCAAGAGAGTTGTAGGCAATCGAATGTTCGATTGTAGAGCAGATGCCACGAGAATTTAGCAGAGGGCGCAGGATTGCAGACCTGATTCAAAAGGAGCTGGCGACCCTGATTCAAAGAGAAGTCGCAGATCCTCGTCTGGGGATGATCACTATTAACGACGCCAAGGTCTCTCGGGATCTGGCATTTTCAGATGTGTACTTCACCATGTTCCCCGAAACGAATGCAGCAGATGCTGAGAAAGTGCTTAACGGAGCAAGTGGATTTTTGCGCACACACCTTTCAAAGGTGATGTCCACCAGGACTACACCAAAACTCCGCTTTCATTACGACGCAACGATTGAAAGTGGTGCAAGGATTTCCAAGGCAATCGATGAAGCGAGGGCTGAAGACTTGCGCAGGCACGATGGGGCGGAGAATTAAAGTGGGTATGAAGAAGTCCCGTCGAGGTAGGTGCGTAAATGGGGTTTTATTACTGGACAAACCAGCGGGAATAACTTCAAATGGCGCCCTTCAGGAAGCCAAGAAGATTTATCAGGCTGCTAAGGCTGGTCATACGGGAAGTTTGGATCCTCTGGCGACGGGTGTGTTACCTATCTGTTTTGGTGAAGCGACAAAATTTTCACAATTCCTCCTCGATGCAAATAAGCGATACCTGGCGACTATTAAGTTGGGTGTTGCCACTACCACGGGTGATGCGGATGGTGAGGTAGTCTCAGTTACAGACGATTTCCCGGAGATTTCAAAGGATCGTATGGAAGTTGTTCTGGATAAATACAGGGGTGAGATATCACAAGTACCCTCAATGTATTCAGCCCTGAAAGTAAACGGTGTGCCTCTCTATAAACTGGCTCGCCAGGGTATAGAGGTTGAAAGAAAGAGCCGTCGTGTGACAGTTTTTGAGATGAACACTGTGAGTCGTGAGCGAGATGAGGTTGTGCTCAATATCCTCTGTAGTAAAGGCACCTATGTAAGATGCCTGGCGGAGGAGATTGGACAGGATCTTGGATGTGGTGCTCATGTGGTAGAGCTTAGACGATTGGAGTCGGGACCTTTTGATATTGATGAAACCTATAGTCTGGAGGCTCTAAGGCAGTTATGTGATTCTGATGGATTGACTGTGCTGGACGAGAAGTTATTGCCTCCGAGTGCGGTGGTAACTCACTGGCCCTCGGTTCAGTTGACCGCCGTGACGGCTTCCTATTTGCGTCAGGGCCAGCCGGTTCAAACTGCAAATGCACCGACACAGGGTTGGGTAAGAATCTTCTCTGAATCTGTCGATTCCGGGCCGGACACTGTCGATGAGCTTTTCGTCGGCATTGGAGAGATACTGGAAGATGGAAGGATTGCACCGAGAAGGTTAGTTGGAATGGATTAAGACGGTAAGGCATCTGCAAATATGCGCGGATGTTCTTGCTTAAATTTGATGGCCGTCGATAGACGGTTTGGGCATATTTTATGGAGATAAAAAATGGCATTAACAGCTACAAGAAAGTCTGAAATAGTCAAGGAGTTTGGTACGTCAGAGAACGATACTGGATCCCCAGAGGTTCAGGTTGCCCTCTTAACAGCGAATATTGAAGAGCTTCAGGGACATTTTGAGGAGCACAGTGGTGATCACCACTCCAGAGTAGGATTGCTCAGGATGGTGAGTCAACGAAGAAAGTTGCTTAACTATCTTCGGAACAAGAACTCAGAACGCTACACCCAGTTAATTAAGAAGCTAGGGCTGCGTCGATAACAATCAGTCGCAAAATTTTGCGGACTGAAACAGGAATAGTTGGAGAAGAATATGAATTCAGTTAGAAAGAAATTTCAATATGGTGATAACGAGGTTGTAATAGAAACAGGCAAGATTGCCCGGCAGGCTACCGCTTCGGTAGTGGTTACTATGAAGGACACGGTTGTTTTAGTAGCAGTGGTCGCAACAAAAAGTGCAAGAGAAGGGCAGGACTTCTTTCCCTTGACGGTTAATTATGAAGAGAAAACCTATGCAGCCGGAAAAATTCCCGGTGGCTTCTTCAGAAGAGAAGGTCGTCCTTCCGAGAAGGAAACGCTGACCTGTCGCCTGATTGACAGACCGATACGGCCCCTGTTCCCAAAAGGTTTTATGAATGAGGTTCAAGTTACCTGCCAGGTAATATCAGCACATAAGGATGTTGATCCTGATATCCCCGCTATGATCGGTGTATCAGCCGCATTGAGTTTGTCAGGCGTTCCTTTCAGCGGCCCTATTGGTGCCGCGCGAGTTGGTTTCACCCAGGATGGCTACGTACTGAACCCAGGGTTTGAGGCACTTGAAAGTTCTGATCTGGATATGGTTGTGGCTGGTACAGAATCAGCTGTATTGATGGTTGAATCACAGGCTCAGGAATTAACCGAGGATCAGATGTTGGGCGCGGTGTTGTTTGCTCACCAGGAAATGCAGGTGATCATCAGGGCCGTCAACGAACTAAAAGCAGAAGTCGGAAAAGATGCCTGGGAATGGCAGCCGGCAGAGGAAAATTCTGTCCTGATCGATTCTGTATCAGAAAAATTCGGCTCTGGCATCGCAGAAGCTTACAAAACAACGGACAAGATGGAGCGGCAGAATCTTCTTGCCGAACTTCGCGTGCAGGCGGTTAGTGAGTTAGCCGCTAGTGAAGGCCCGGATAGTGATGAGGTTCTCTCGGTGTTTGGCCGTATCGAGAAGAAAACAGTTCGCCGGGCAATCATCGCTGGTGAACCTCGAATAGATGGAAGAGATACGAGGACCGTCCGTAATATTAACGTCGAGGTTGGTAATTTGCCTATGACCCACGGGTCAGCATTGTTTACCCGTGGGGAGACGCAGGCAATAGTAACAACCACCTTAGGCTCTATGCGTGATTCAGCAATTGTTGATGCCCTGCAGGGAACCTACCGCGATAACTTCATGCTGCACTACAATTTCCCGCACTACAGTGTTGGTGAAACAGGATTTTCAGGTGGACCCAAGAGGCGTGAGATAGGTCATGGCCGCTTGGCGCGACGTGGAATTACGGCTGTACTTCCAAGTACTGAAGACTGGCCATACACAACACGAGTTGTTTCTGAAATTACCGAGTCTAATGGTTCATCCTCCATGGCGAGTGTGTGTGGAGCTAGCCTTTCCTTGATGGATGCGGGTGTTCCCCTTAAGGCTCCGGTTGCGGGTATCGCCATGGGTCTTGTAAAAGAGGATGATGATTTTGCAGTTCTGACAGATATTCTGGGTGACGAGGATCATCTTGGCGATATGGATTTCAAGGTTGCTGGAACGGCGACAGGTGTTACCGCGCTGCAAATGGATATCAAGATCCAGGGTATTACCGAGCAGATTATGGAAACCGCACTTGAGCAAGCCAAAGAAGCGCGCCTGCATATTCTTGATGAGATGAACAAGGTCCTCGGACGCTCACGAGACAACGTATCCGTGAATGCACCGGCTATGGTTAACATGAAGATCGATAAAGACAAGATTCGTGATGTCATTGGCAAGGGGGGCGCAACTATTCGTTCCATAACGGAAGAAACGGGTGCCACGGTTGATATTGATGATGATGGTACAGTTACGATCTTTGGTGAAGGTGCAGAGTCTCGTGATGCCGCTGTTGCAATGGTCGAAGCCATTACTGCCGAAGCTGAGGTTGGCAAGATCTATACCGGGAAGGTCGCGAAAATAGCTGATTTTGGGGCTTTCGTTACAATATTGCCGGGTAAGGATGGTCTTGTTCACATTTCTCAGATTGCCAAGGAGCGAGTTGAGAAGGTGACTGATTACCTTAAAGAGGGGCAGGTAATTGATGTTATCGTCCTCGATGTAGAGCGGGGTCGAATCAAGCTCTCGATTAAGGAGTTGCCGGCAAAGGAATCGGGTGATGCCCCTGCGGAAGAATCAGACTCTGAGGAAACTACAGGTTAGGTGCCAGGAGTTACCTAACAGGCAAATGATCCAGTACTAGACATTTCTCGTGTCTGTGGCGAGTTCTATTGAGCAGTTTCTGGTAGAAAGCATCCTGCTTTGAGGAATTGGATCACCTCTTCTGCGACCTGTCGGGAAAAGAGCAGTCCCATGTGATTGCTGGGTACCACTCGGTAATCCGTCATCTGGTTAAATTTTGTCTCGGTCAATTGAACTGCGCCATCATGAGGCTTTGTCACGCTGGCAAGCAGCATTCCCATTCCCAGGGGCCTATTGCCAGCGATGCAGCCAAATTCAAGGCTGTTAAATTCAGAGCTGTCTGATTCAAAGAACTCTTGACCGGCTGGGATTTTCGTTGAGAGTGATGGCAGGGCTTTGCCCAGCAGCATTGAACCTATCCAGGAACGGCTCATGGCTCTGGCGACCAGACTCCCCTGATGTGGAGTGCCCAGGGTAACCACTCTTCCTTGTACATCACTAGGATAGGTATTGAGGAGATTTCGTACCAACAGCCCACCGAGGCTGTGGGCGACAAAATGGACCTCCCTGTCGTGAATCTCAGTCAAGAATTGATGCAGTAGATTGGTATTCTCTGCGAGGTTCCTGTGAACACTTGGATATGAAAATCGCCTGGTCAAGTAACCTGCTGCTTCCAATCTTTTGCCCAGTAGGGTCATCTCCCATCCATTCATCCATATCCCATGAACCAGGATTAGTGTTGGCAAGACTTATTCCGTTACCGGGCTGTTCTCTATTAGGTCCTCCACTACAGCCGGGTCTGCCAGAGTACTGGTATCGCCCAGACTATCCAGCTCATTCTCAGCAATCTTGCGTAGGATCCGTCTCATAATTTTGCCTGATCTTGTTTTTGGAAGACCGGGAGCCCATTGCAGGACATCGGGTTTTGCGATGGCTCCTATTTCACTGCGCACCATTTGGTTGAGTTCTTTCTTCAACTCATCGGTGCCTTCAACATCGTGCATTAGTGTGACATAGGCATAGATTCCCTGGCCCTTTATGCTATGTGGGAAGCCTACGACCGCAGCCTCGGCAACCTTCTCGTGAAGAACCAGGGCACTTTCCACTTCCGCTGTACCCATGCGGTGGCCAGAAATGTTCAGTACATCGTCCACCCGTCCGGTAATCCAGTAATACCCATCTTCATCGCGGCGAGCTCCATCACCAGTGAAGTAGTACCCCTTGTAGGATGAATAGTAGGTTTCAATGCAGCGGTCATGGTCACCAAACACGGTGCGGATCTGCCCTGGCCAGGAACGATCAATTGCCAGGTTGCCGGAGCCCGGACCCTCAATCTCATTGCCATCTGTATCCAGCAATACTGGCTTTACTCCAAAAAATGGTCGTGTCGCAGAACCGGGTTTCAGTGCTGTCGCGCCGGGCAGGGGGGTGATCATGATGCCGCCGGTTTCGGTTTGCCACCAGGTGTCGACGATGGGACATTTTTGTTCTCCTACCGTGTGGTAATACCATTCCCATGCTTCGGGGTTAATTGGCTCACCAACGGTTCCGAGGAGGTGCAATGACTGTCTTGACGTTTGAGTGACGAAATCATCACCTTGTGCCATCAGGGCACGAAGTGCAGTAGGAGCCGTATAGAAAATATTCACCTGATGTTTGTCTACTACCTGCCAGCACCTTGATGAATCTGGGTAGGTTGGTAGCCCTTCAAACATCAAGGTAGTAGCGCCATTGGCAAGGGGACCATAAACGATATACGTATGGCCTGTTACCCAGCCAACATCGGCGGTGCACCAATAGATGTCTCCTTCGTGATAATCAAAAACGTATTTGTGAGTTAGTGCTGCCTGCAGCAGATAGCCACCGGTAGTATGCAGCACACCCTTTGGTTTCCCTGTCGAACCGGATGTGTAGAGAATGAAAAGCGGGTCTTCACTGCCCATGTGTTCGGGCTCACAGTTAGCAGACTCGCTTTCTATGGCGCTGTGGTACCAGGCATCACGTTCGTCATTCCATGCTATATCAGCGCCTGTCCGCTGAACCACCAGCACCGTATGGACATTAGGACACTTCTCTAGTGCTTTGTCCGCATTTGATTTTAGGGGAATGGGTCTGGCCCCCCTCACTCCTTCGTCTGCTGTTATAAGTGTCTGACAATCAGAATCCAGAATTCTGTCCTGCAATGCCTGGGGGGAAAACCCTCCAAATACGACCGAATGGATGGCGCCAATTCGCGTGCAAGCCAGCATCGCGTATGCGGCCTCGGGAATCATTGGCATATAGATGCAGACACGATCTCCCTTCTTAACACCTCTTGTTTTAAGAGCGTTGGCCATCCGGCAGACTTTTTCGTGTAATTCATTGTAGGTAATCTTACAATCATCGTTAGGATCATCCCCTTCCCAAATAATGGCGACCTGGTCGCCTCGCTCATCGAGGTGTCGATCAATGCAATTGTAGGAGGCATTTAGTTCACCGCCGACAAACCACCTGGCCTCTCCCTTGCCAAAATCTGACTCGGTCAAGGTGTTCCAAGGTTTGAACCAGGTTAGAAACTCCTTGGCCTGCTGTGTCCAGAATTCTTCTGACTGCTCGATTGATGCCTCATACATGGCCCGGTATTGATCATTATTTAAGTGTGCCCTGGATTCAGCACCTTTGTTTATTGGGTAGACTTTAGCTTCGGACATTGCAGGCTCCTTGCGATTCTTGATATCGGTAATGTGCCACAGTGGTTGCCAAGGGGAAACCTTATCGGGAAAAATTCTCAGTTTGTTTCCCTCGGATCGTAAAATTGGGTCGTCTTGCCTGCCCTGAGGGACCAGAGGGAGTCGAAAGGGTCGCAATGGAGAGATCTGGTCTGCTGGCTCGAAAGCGAGATCCTTCGACTTCGCTCAGGATGACCTGACCGTTGTCTCGATAATTTGACCTTCCAGGGTTGGGGGAAAGCGCCTAGGGTTGACTGGTATTGGTGTTCACTCCGTTCTTGTTGGCCCGGTTTCGGCGCCTTCTTTTGGGCTTCTTCTTTTTGTGGGTCGGCTGGTGTTTGAGTTTGTCTCTTGTTGTTTCATCGGCTTCCTGGTACTCGGTCCACCACTGCCCCAGGCCATCGAGTTTTTCTCCCGAGTCCTCGCGTAGCAGGAGAAAGTCGTAGGCGGCTCGAAAGCGTTTATGCGAAAGGAGTATTTCTGGTTTCCGGCTATGGCGAATGGGCAGTCGAAACTGCAGGTTCCAGATATCCCTCATTGGACCGGAAAATCGCCTGGGTATTGAGGTAAAAAGCTGTTGATTGGCAATCACATTTGCGCTGGCTTCATGGGATGCTTCAACATGGGTTATGCCAGCCTCCTCCAGTTGTATCTTGTCTTCAACAAACGGATACCAGAGCAAAGCTGCAAATAAAAATGCGGGGGTGACGGGCATATCATTGGCAATTCGCTTGTCCGTACTTGTGAGTGCCAGGCGTATTAGTTTTTCCGCTGGTGTATTATCCATGGCGCGTCGGGTTGCGGGAAACAGCCAGCCGAATATTTCATATTCGAGCATAGCTTCAAATGTTGCTACGCCATATCCGCTCATGAAAAGCTTCAATACTTCCTCAAAGATACGAGCTGGTGGTATGTCCTGCAGCAGGTATCCTATATCACGGATCGAAGATCCACTTTCTTCATCAATATTGAAATTCAGCTTCGCTTTGAATCGTAACGCCCTCAACATGCGAACCGGGTCTTCGCGATAACGGCTATCCGGGGCACCAATGAGACGTATTCTCTTTTCCTTTATGTCTTCCTGACCATTGACCAGATCAAGAATTTCATTGGTATCAATATTGAAGTAGAGCGCGTTCATGGTGAAATCTCTTCGGAACACATCGTCTTCGAAGGTTCCGTAAACATTATCATCGAGGATCATGCCCCCGACTGAATGGCTATCTTCATCGATTTCTTTGTGGGCGCCACGGAAAGTGGCGACCTCAACTATTTCACGGCCAAAACGTATATGAACGATACGGAACCGCCTGCCGATGCTGCGGGAGTTTCTGAAAATTTCACGAACTTCTTCCGGGTGCGCATCCGTCGCAACGTCAAAATCTTTTGGTGACCTCCCAAGTAACAGGTCTCGTACACATCCACCCACAAGGTATGCCTCGAAGCCATGCTCCGTCAGTCGCTTGACTACTTTCAGCGCGTTTACACTGATGTGTTCGAGGGGAAGGGGTGTCTCATCATCTTTCATTGGTAGACCAAAAGCGGTTCGCTTCATTTAAAGTATTAAGAACGCTTCGGGTAGGGAAAGCCTTCGCGGTGTAAGCAAGGCTCAAATGCACTGGCCGGGGGCGCAGGAAGAATTGCCTGAGAATCATGGTATTTGGAGCGCGATTTTACCAGACTAACCGAATCTGGGCGACCATAAGAAACTGGGATTGTGGTACTTTTCTCGAAGCCAAAATAAAATGGGAAAAGCGGACTTTTCCCATTCAGCGAGCCAGTATTATTCTTATTATTGCTTTGTTTTTCTTATTATTGCTTTGTTTTTCTTATTATTGCTTTGTTTTTCTTATTGTTGATTCGGTGCTGTGTAATTTCTTACCCATCAACGAATATGTCATCAGAGAAATTATTGATATTCTTGTCGTTGTTCTCCGATAGTAATAATAAGCAGCAACTATGCCAATTAGAAATATGTAATAAAAACAATTAGATAGAGCAATACACGGTTGCTCTTATGGCAATACTGTTACCTATAGTTACGATGGAGCGGGTAGTTTAGTAACAACAACGATCTCACAGGTACTTTTCTTTTACCTGCGCCTCGGGTTCTTTCGCGGGATATCTAGCTTCTGCCGTTTCTGCCAAAGGCTTTTGCGACTGATGCCGAGTTTTAGCGCAAGCTCTGTTTCTGTCATCTGGTCCTGGTGTTGTAGTACAAATTTCAAGAAGTAGTCTTCTAGAGAAACATTGCCATCGATGATGGCGGTGTCGGCTCCTGACTGTTCAGCTTTACTCGGTTCCAGCGCAAGCGAATCAGGGGTTAATACGCATCCTTCACAGAGTATTGCGCCACGTTCGATTGCGTTTTCCAGTTCACGGATGTTGCCTGGCCATCTAAACTGAGAGATTAGGTCCCTGCATTCCTCTGTGAATGCCAGCCCAGGCTTCTTGAATTTCTTTGCTGCTCGTTCAAGGACATGATCGGCAATCAACATCAGGTCACCCTGTCGATCTCTGAGAGGTGGCAAGGAAAGCTTGAAGACATTGAGTCGGTAATACAGGTCTTCTCGAAACTGTTTTTGCTCCACGAGGGACTGCAGGTCGCGGTGAGTTGCTGCGATCAATCTGATTGATACCCTTTTTGTTTTAACCGAACCTATTCGGCGAACCTCACCTTCCTGTAGTACGCGGAGAAGTCTTGCTTGAGCCTCGAGGGTGAGTTCACCAATTTCATCCAGGAACAGGGTGTTGCCATCAGCAGCCTCAACCAGTCCGACATGCACCTTCGTAGCGCCGGTGAAAGCGCCTTTCTCATGACCAAAAAGTTCCGACTCGATCAAACTTTGCGGGATTGTTGCACAATTGAGCAGGGCCATTGTCCTGGACGATTGTGTGCTTTCATTGTGAATTGCCTTGGCGACGAGTTCCTTCCCGGTCCCAGATTCTCCAACTATGAGTACAGTTGAATCAGTTGGAGCGACCTTGTGGATGCGGCTGAATAGCTCCACCATGGCATCACATGTTCCCAACATGTTGGCAACCGTTGCTTCCTCGTTAGGGTTTTTAGTGAGTTCATGAATGCAGTTCAACAGATCTTCATAGTCAATTGGCATTGCCAAATAGTCTGCAGCGCCAAGTTTCATCGTGTTAACGGCTGACTTCATGTTTGGATAGCTGCTCATTACAAGAACGGGAGTATTGGGTGCTAACGAAATAATGTCAGTACCCGGTGGCCCTGGAAGTTTCAGGTCGGTAATGATCAAACAGAATCTGCTGAGATCCTGGTTCATGGCCTCTTTTACGGAATCTGCCTCATAAACCTTATAGTTGTTTTTTTCGAGGAATTTCTTGAGCGAGGATCGGACTACAATTTCATCTTCGACAATAAGAATATTCTTTCGGCTCATACTCTCCCGCTAGTATCTGAGCTACTGAACTATGAACTAAACAACGATTTGGTTGAAGAAGTCAACACCGAGGTGAGGTCCTGAAGCTGGGAAGATGGCTGCATCAGGCTACGGCAGCGATACTGTGTGCTTTTTAGGAATTCGATTGGGGTCCCAGTTAGCGGCCGCTTCCTCAAGCAGCGTGATCGTATCTCGCGCCTTTGGAACGCTTTGCCCAAGTATCGTCAGGGCTTGCTTCAGGTTGCCCGCAGCGTCTTGGTTTGATACTGGGGCTGCGTTTGTTTGTTTGCTTAACTTGTCTCCAGAAACTCCCAGCACGACCGGTAAGTGCATGTAGTGAGGAACCGACAAATGAAGTCTCTCCATAAGGCAGACCTGCCTTGGAGTTGAATCCAGTAGATCGGCTCCCCTGACAATATGGGTAACATGCTGAAATGCATCGTCGACTACGACCGCCAGTTGGTAGGCAAATAGCCCATCTTTACGCTTAATGATGAAATCACCCACTTCGCTGCCAATCTTCCAAAGCTGTGGGCCAAGAATGCCATCAACAAGGCTTACCTCAGGTGTGTCAAGGCGCAAACGAAAGGCGTGAGGACTTTGTATTTCATCCGCTGACTTGTTGCGGCAGGTCCCCTGGTAAACGGCAGGTGTTTTTTTGCGAGCACAGTCGCATGGATAGGTAAGGTCCAGACTCAAAAGCTTGTTCAACGCCCCTGCGTACGCATCGTTTCTGGAGCTTTGATAGAGGATATCACCATCCCAACGGAGGTCATGTGCGATGAGTTGCTCAATGATAGTGGCAGGAGCACTTTTTGACTCTCGTGGGGGGTCCAGATCTTCGATCCTGAGCAACCAGTTTCCCCCATTATTCCTGGCATCCAGGAAGCTGGCCACAGCCGTTACCATGGATCCCATGTGTAGTGGCCCTGTTGGTGATGGAGCAAATCTACCTATGTAGTTGCTGGTCAATAATATAGGTCGCCCAGCAATGGTGAAAGCTAGCCGTGTAGTTGCTTTTCTTTCATCTCATCGAGTGTTTTACAGTCAATGCACTGCGTAGCAGTTGGGCGAGCCTCGAGACGGTGTACGCCGATGGCGATTCCACAGGACTCGCAATAGCCGTAGTCATCCTGTTCAATCAACTCAATAGTATTGTCTATTTTTCGAATGAGCTTGCGTTCTCGATCTCTGGTACGCAATTCAAGACTGAATTCTTCTTCCTGACTAGCCCGGTCAGATGGGTCAGGATAGTTTGCTGCTTCATCTTTCATGTGCGTGACCGTGCGGTCTACTTCTTCCATCAGTTGTTTTTTCCAGATCAGCAGTAGATCCTTAAAGTGACCCCGCTGCTCTTCATTCATGTAGTCATCGTCACTCGCGCGAGCTTTTGGCTTAGCAGCGGTTTTTTCTTTGGTAGCCTTGGCTACTTTGACTTTCCCACCTGCTGCTTTTTTAGGAGCTGCTTTCTTCGGCATCGCTTTCTTGGCAGTCGCCTTCTTGGTTGCTACCGTCATTTTGGCTGCCGTTTTCTTTACCGGTCGCTTCTTAGCTACAGGTTTGGTTTTTGTCTTGGTTACGGATTTTTTTGGAGTCTTTTTGGCTGCCGTTTTCTTTACCGGTCGCTTCTTAGCTACAGGATTGG
>PBRQ01000032.1 GCA_002725995.1 Gammaproteobacteria bacterium | reverse complement strand
CCACCATCGAAGGGGTTATCCAGGGCTTCAGGGTGCGCAGCCAGAAAAGATCGGATCTGATCTTCACACGCCTGTGCCGTCTTGGCCCCGGTGAGACCGCCCGGTGCAGCCTCGCCCAGACCAGTCAGGTCATCGTGACTGAGAGTAACGAACAGATTGACCGATCCTGCGCTCTCGCCGCGGCTGATTCGCAGCGGATAACGTTTTTTCAGGCTGATGTGTCGATAGCGAATATCCAGATGCTTCTCCCCAAGGACCGATCCGCCCGTTTAGAAATTAAAAGGCCGGTAATCAGGCTGGTGATATTAGTGACCTTATCCGGTAAAAAAAAGCCCCTTACCGCAAGGTAAGGGATTTTTTCGGTATAACCACCGTAGGTGTGACGCCCGCTTGGCTGGCCGTTACAGGTCGGATCATATCGATAAGCCAGGTGAACGGATTGCCATAGGTTCTGGATCAATCACCCAGACCAAACGGCTTGCAGTCTCGAAAATGATAGCTCTGGGAAAACGGATCAGGCCACCGTGACGGTAAGCACCCCAACACCTTCTATGGTTCCGTGCAACGCATCACCGCGCTCTACCGGGCCCACCCCGGATGGCGTACCGGTGAAAATCAGATCACCGGGTGTCAGCAAAAAATACCGGGACAACTCAGTAATGATCTCCGGCACTTTCCAGATCATCTGCGACAGGTCGCCCGACTGACAGGACGCGCCGTTTTTTTCCAGACAGATCGCACCAGAACTCGGATGACCGATTCGGGATACGGGCATGATCGGTGAGCACGGCGCAGACTGCTCAAAGGCCTTGCCAATTTCCCAGGGGCGGCCCTGACGTTTCATTTCTCCCTGCAGGTCACGCCGAGTCATATCCAGGCCGACCGCGTAGCCAAACACACATTCGTTTGCCTGTGCAGCTGGGATATCCGATCCCCCAGATTTGAGCGCTACCACCAGTTCGATTTCATGCTGCACATCATTGCTGAGTGCGGGGTAGGTGAAACTGTCGCCGGTCACCAGGTTGTCTGGATTTTTCTGAAAAAAGAACGGCGCCTCCCGATCCGGATCATGCCCCATCTCTACCGCGTGGGCCGCGTAGTTGCGCCCAACGCAGTAAATCCGGTGCACCGGAAATTCCTCAACCGTGCCGTCTATGGGCAGCACAGCCGGATCGGGAGAAGAAACTGCATCAGTCATGGTCTTGTGCCTCTCGTGGGGTTTCTCAAGGCAGTCACGATAACACTGCTCTGCCTACTGGCCAAAGCGCATTCTGCGAACTCGTACCACCGTGCCTGCTCGACAAGAACTGCGTGACATGCGTTGGCGTGAACAGCGCTCGGTTATTCGCCATGAACGAAAAGAGGAGCCAGATCAACCCTGAGGCAGCCCCGGCAGTGAGACCGCAGATTATCCGATTTCCCCAAACATCAGACCCAACGAAACACAGCAGTTCCGTAGACCAAGGATATGCCTAACGGAGCCCATAACGGTGTCCCAAACACGCCCAGCCATATGAGAAAGATGAACCCTGCTCCCAGGAGGCTGATAAAGAGCCGATCACCACGGGTTGTGTGCAGGCCAAGCACGCCATATCGTGGCGCCCCGCCTGGCCGATATCGCTCCCACACGACCATCGCGATTAAAGACAGAGCAATAAACAAAAAGAATAGCGCAGTCGGAAGAGTCCATGCCATCCAGGAAAGCAACATACCCTATACCCTCCCCAGCGCAAAACCTTTAGCAATGTAATTGCGCACGAAGTAAATGACGATTGCACCTGGAATAATAGTAAGAGCACCGGCAGCTGCCAGTAATCCAAGTTCGTAGCCCGCAGTACTTGCCGTACGAGTCATCGTCGCCGCTATTGGTTTTGCCGCAACCGCAGTCAGCGATTTTGCCAACAGCATCTCCACCCATGAAAACATGAAACAGAAGAAAGCGGTGACCCCAATTCCAGCGGAAATGGTTGGCACAAAGATTTTCAGAAAAAATCGCCAGAAGGAATGGCCATCAATGTAAGCGGTCTCATCCAATTCCTTTGGAATCCCCGACATAAATCCTTCCAGAATCCAAACGGCCAAGGGGATATTAAAAAGACAATGTGATAGCGCGACCGCGATATGCGTATCAAACAAATCGATCGCGGAATATAACTGGAAAAAAGGTAGCGCAAATACTGCCGGTGGCGCCATTCGGTTAGTCAACAACCAGAAGAACAAATGCTTATCACCAAGGAATCGGTATCGTGAAAACGCGTAGGCTGCTGGAAGAGCCACACTGACGGACAATACAGTATTAAGTGAAACATAAGCTAAAGAATTAATGTAGCCGTTATACCAAGTGGGATCGGTAAATATCTTTATGTAATTCTCTAAGGTAAATTCCACGGGCCAAAGGCTGAAGGTTCCCAGAATCTCATTGGTTGTCTTGAAGGACATATTGAGCAACCAGTAGATAGGCAGCATCAGGAACACGATGTATACGGTAACGATGATGGTCGATCTGGTTTTCATGAGGTGTTGCTCTCGCTACGCATCATCAGGGTGTAAAACACCCAACAAAGCAACAACACGATCAGAAAATAAATCAGGGACATTGCTGCGGCTGGACCCAGATCAAACTGTCCTAGCGCAATCTTGACCAGATCAATAGACAGAAAGGTCGTGGTATTGCCGGGCCCTCCACCCGTGAGGACGAACGGCTCTGTATAGATCATGAAACTGTCCATGAACCGAAGCAGAATGGCGATGGTCAGCACCCGCTTTAATTTTGGCAGTTCAATGTGCCGAAATATCTGCCAGCGGCCTGCGCCATCGATCTTTGCGGCCTGATAATACGGATCCGGTATCGCACACAGACCGGCGTACGAAAGCAAAGCGACCAACGATGTCCAATGCCATACATCCATTGCTACAACCGTGAGCCACGCACTCACGGGATTCTGTGTGAAATTGTATTCAATCCCCATGCCGTTGATTGCCCGGCCCAGCAACCCAATATCCGGTAGTGCAAAGATATTCCACATTGCTCCCACAACGTTCCATGGAATCAGCAGCGGGAGCGCCATCAGTACCAGACAGATAGATACCCCTATACCCCGCCTTGGCATATTCAGCGCAACCAAGATGCCAAGGGGGACTTCGATTATCAGGATGGTAAAAGAGAAAAGTATTTGGCGACCGAGAGAAGCGTGGAAACGCTCGGATCTCAATACTTCTTCAAACCACTTCATTCCTTCCCAGAAAAATACATTGTTGCCAAAGGTTTCCTGAACCGAGTAATTGACCACTGTCATCAAAGGAATGATGGCGTTAAATGCAACCAATAGAATTACTGGCAACACCATGAGCCAGGCCTTCTGGTTCGACACTCGATCAATCATTTAGCCACCCCTCTATCCACAATCCAGCCGTCCTTGTAAATCTGGATCGAACTACGATCGAAACGGATACGCAGGTTCTCGCTTGGTATCAACTCTTCCTCTTTGACAAGAATCTGTAGTGGTTGACCCTCGAATTCTGCCCGGATGATGCGATAGCGCCCAACATCGTCTATGCGCATGACCGAAACCGGAAACCCCGCCGGATCAAGGTGAATACATTCTGGTCTTATTCCAAACTCCAGACCGTTGCCCTTATCATGATCGGCAAAAAAGCGGTCTACCGGAATCTCCGAGTGCCCCACAATGGGCTTACCATCAACAATCTGGCATGGCATCAGATTCATTCCCGGTGAGCCAATAAAATGACCTACGAATGTGTGTTCTGGCCTGTCGAACAAGTCCCGGGGGGTGCCCACCTGAACAACATCGCCCTCATGCATGACGACCACTTCATCGGCAAATGTCAGTGCCTCGGTCTGGTCATGAGTGACATAGATCATGGTAAAACCGACGCGCTGATGCAGTCTCTTCAGTTCAGACCTGAGCTTCCATTTAAGGTGCGGATCGATCACGGTCAGAGGTTCATCAAACATAATTACATTAACGTCTGATCTGACCAGGCCTCGCCCGAGCGAGATTTTCTGCTTGTTATCGGCCGTCAGCCCAACTGCACGCTGATTCAGCATTTCACTCAGATCCAGCATGCCGGCAACCTCCTTAACCCGCCTGTCAACTTCTTCGCCTGAAACTCCTCGGTTAACCAGCGGAAATGCAAGATTACGGTACACCGACATCGTGTCATATATGACGGGAAACTGGAATATCTGCGCGATATCTCTCGCGACAGGGTCTTGAGCCGTCACGTCAACACCATTAAAGAGTACAGCGCCTTCCGTAGGACGCAACAGGCCGGAGATGATATTCAGCAATGTGGTCTTGCCGCATCCTGATGGGCCGAGCAACGCGTACGCGCCCCCATCCCGCCAGGTAATATCAACACTCCGGATAGCAAAGTCGCTCGGGGCAATTGGGTTCGCCTGGTAACTGTGGCGGATCGCTTTAAGTGTGATCTCAGCCATGAGTCGATCGGATCCTGTTGCCAGTGGAGTCAAAAACCAGCAGGTGTGCTGAGTTCAGAAACATATCGATCTTTTGCCCGGGATCCCATTGATAGATACCATGCATTTGGGCAACCCACCGATGCTTCCCCAGGCCCAAGTGAACAAAACTCTCTGAGCCGCTGATCTCGGTAATCAAGACCTCGCCGGTAATGGGCAATGCCGCATTGTCATTTGACTGCAGCTGGAGATGATGAGGGCGGAAACCAACCTGATAATCACCATCGGGAAGATCGCTGTAATAGCCCACTGGCCAAGAAGTAAACCCAAGTTGGAAACCACCGGCTTCCTTTCTTGCATTAGCGAGATTCAGCGGAGGGTCCGAGAAAATGGTCGCGGTAAGCAAGTCATTTGGATCCCGGAAGACCGTATGGGTCGGCCCGAACTGGGTAATGCGCCCTTCATTCAAGGCGGCGGTATGCCCGGACAAAAGCAACGCCTCCCCGGGCTCTGTTGTTGCATATACGACTGTGGCCCCACTGTCCTCAAACAATCGCGGCAGCTCCTCACGCAACTCCTCTCTCAATTTGTAATCGAGATTAGCCAGTGGCTCATCAAGTAAAACCAGGCTGGCATCTTTAGCCAAAGCACGAGCAAGGGCAGTTCGCTGTTGCTGCCCCCCTGATAGCTCGGAAGGTAATCGATCTAGCAGGGGGCCCAGTTTCAGGATTTCAGCAATTTGATCAACCCGTTTTTTGACTGCAACCTTCGACTCGCCATTAAGACGAAGTGGCGACGCAATATTCTGAAATACCGTCATCGATGGATAATTCACAAACTGCTGATACACCATTGCGACTTTGCGTTTCTGAACCGCAATACCAGTGACATCTTCACCAGCAAAAAATATTTGTCCGCTGGTCGGTTTATCCAGGCCCGCCATCAACCGCATCAACGATGTTTTGCCTGCCAGCGTCGGCCCCAACAAGATATTAAATCCCCCGGGGATCAGGGTAATGCTTGTAGGGTGGATATGCGCAGAAGAATCAACTGTTCTGCTGACATCCCGAAGTTCCAGGCTCATTTTCGAATTATCTCAGGCAACGCGCTGTCTGAGACTAACATCACGGCTACAAAATTAGTAACGATCTCGGCATCACTGAGAACACCACTGCCGCTCTGATAATCTGACAAGAAAAATGGGAGGGCCGGATGACTCCAGCCCTCCCTTATCCACTCCTAACATCGGATGGAATGTAGTACTAATACACCAGTGTTAACTGCCGGCCCAACGCTTGACCAACTGATCGTAATCTACCGTTTCACCCTGAGGCTTCTCGTTGACTTTAGCTTTGGGTGACCCAGGTTGACTGAGCCAGTAATTGGGATCTTTTTCTTCGTTCAGGCGAGGTCCACAACCCCCGTAGATGTTAGCCCCTTCATCCGCTTTCTGCATACGGGCCATTACCTGATCCATTTCCCCAGCCAGACGATCCATCGCTTCCTGCGGCGTGAACGCACCTGAATTTACATCCCCAATCTGCTGCCACCAGATTTGAGCCAGTTTTGGATAGTCTGGAACGTTCACCCCAGTCGGTGACCAACGGACACGGTCTGGAGATCGATAAAACTCAACCAAACCGCCTAGTTTTGGCGCGCGATCTGTAAACGACTGATGATTAATGTCCGAGTCCCGAATAATCGTCAATCCAACATGGCTTTTCTTCAATGAAACTGTCTTGGACACAACAAACTGTGCATACAGCCACGCCGCCTTACGTCGGTCAACCGGAGTTGATTTGAAGAGTGTCCACGAACCGGCATCCTGATAGCCCAACTTTTGTCCTTCAACCCAGTAGGGGCCGTGCGGAGATGGCGCCATCCTCCACAATGGGATTCCATTCTCATCTACCGTGTTATTGCCAGCACTTTTTGGCGCCACCATCGAAGCAGTGAAGGCGGTATACCAGAAGATTTGCTGCGCCACATTGCCCTGTGAAAGAGCAGGGAGCGATTGATAGAAGTCGTAACTTGCCGCGCCCGGAGGGGCGTATTTGCGCAACCACTCATCCCACTTGCGAATCGCGTAGACCGCCGCGGGACCGTTGGCAGCGCCACCACGTGACACTGATGCACCGGCCGGGTTACAAGAGCCGGATTCCATTCGGATTCCCCACTCATCAACCGGCACGCCATTAGGCAGGCCTTTACTCCCGGCACCGGCCATGGATAACCAAGCATCCGTCATCCGCCAGCCCAAATCCGGGGCACGTTTGCCATAGTCCATATGGCCGTAAACCCTGACCCCGTCTATCTCTTTAACAGTTTCAGTGAAGAACTCAGCGATATCTTCGTAGGCAGACCAATTAACCGGCACGCCGAGTTCGTACCCGTATAAGTCCTTAAACTGTTTCTTCAGTTCCGGACGCTGGAACCAGTCGTGGCGAAACCAATACAGGTTTGCGAATTGCTGGTCGGGCAACTGGTACAACTTTCCGTCCGGACCAGTGGTAAAAGATTTACCGATAAAATCGTCGACATCCAATGTAGGCAAGGTCACATCGGCACCATCACCGGCCATCCAATCGCTTAAATTAACCGCAAGTTGAAGCCGGGAGTGCGTTCCGATGAGATCGGAATCATTGATGTAGGCATCATACAGATTCCGCCCAGTCTGCATCTGGGTCTGTACGGCCTGGACCACCTCGCCCTCACCGAGTAACTGGTGATTAACCTTAATGCCGGTAATCTCTTCAAAAGCTTTGGTTAACACCTTCGACTCATACTCATGGGTTGGAATCGTCTCTGACAGGACGTTGATCTCCATCCCTTTAAAAGGCTCAGCCGCCTTAATGAACCACGCCATTTCGGCTTGCTGTTCTGCCGCCGTGAGCGTTGACGGTTGAAACTCGTCGTTGACCCACTGAGTCGCCTCAGCAGATCCCGCTTGGACACCACTGGAAGCGATCATCAACCCCAAGCTGACTGACGCCGCTAGGCTTTTTAACTGCATCGTGAAACCTCCTTCTAGGTCTTGATTCCCTGAAATCAGATGTGGGAATTAAGGTTAACATCAAAAACAACCTTCAACAACATTTTACAACTTTTTCGAACTCATTACGAACATTTTACAACAAATAGATCTTTTCGAGTTTTCAAACTTTTAAACAGAAATTTTGTCCAATTTATTTGAATCAGGCGTTTTGCTAACCCAAATACGCACTGTGCCGGCATTTAGCTTGATCGCTAGATAATCGGTCCTACCCCCCATTCCAATCGGTTGACCCCACGATCTGCCCCGAAATAGTCGTTGTACTGCTGCTCAGCCTCGATACCGAACAAGATTTCACAGGCAATCCGGATCTCCGGCATGGCAGCCAGCTCGTGGAAGTTGTAAGTCTGGGCCAGCAAGGTTCGCCGTCGAAGAAAGTCCTCGAGCGTCACCACCATCTCCTGGCCCCGGATCATTTCCAGTTCTGCCCGGCAGATCTTTTCAGGCCCAATCACGATCTCACCACCCTTTTTGTCCGACCGGACTGATTCCAGTATCTCCATCGCGTCGTTGCCATAGGTGCGCCACAGTCGATCCCACGGTAGACCCCCTGGCGGTTCCACCGACCCCTCGGCCTCGGCTGATCGGGCCATGAACCGGTCGCGCGATTGTCGGTCCGGCTCGCCATACCACTGGCCCATTTCCAATTGACAACCAAGTCGGATCAAGGTCTCGCATATTTCACGACCAATCCGTAGGCAATCTGACAATTTACCGCCGAATATACTGACCATGCCCAGTTCGCTGCTTGTCTCTAGCACGTGCTTGCGTGATAACTTCAGCCAGTCCCCCTCGCTACGTCCCTTGGACCGCGCCACGGCCAAAGGACGCACACCACACCGTTCGGCAAGAATGTCATCCTGGGTCAGGGGTGTTCCGAGGTTGAGGCATGCGTTGATATTGTCAAGGATGAATTTTCGGTCTGCATTGGTGACCTCGGTGAGCGGCGATTCGACTCGCGTATCGGTAGTCCCAATACAGGTCTTGTTTCCCAATGGGATCGCGAAGAACATGCGGCCATCATCTGCAAAGAATGTCAGCACCCGGTTACTGTCTGTGACACGATCGACCACCAGATGTATACCCTTTGAGAGCAAATGCCGGGTGCTGGACTCAAAGCCGGCTTGCAGATTGATCTCATCAGCAAACGGCCCTGCTGCATTGACCAGATAACGGGCCACAACGCGGGACTCCTGCTTCGTTATGTCATCGACGACAGTGGCAGCCCAGGTACCATCCTTTTGGCGCTGCACCCCAGAGACAGTGAGGTAGTTAACTGCCGTCGCGCCGAAATCGATGGCCCTTTTGACCAGATTCAGTACAAACCTTGCATCCCCATCGACCAATCGGCCATCTGAATAAATCAGTCCGCCACCCAGGCTGTCCGACCGAACAATCGCCTCCTCAGACTTAATTTCCTTGCGGGACAGGTAACGGGGCTTGTCAGTGAATCGATTGCCCAACAGCCAGTAGAGCCAGGCACCGATCCAGAAAAATCGCGCCGGGAAGCGGAATTTTCGCTCAATGGCTGTAAAAAAGCGGGTCTCCTGGATAACTTGCGGGTAGGCCCGCATCAGTTCGTTGCGCCCCATGCATAACTGACGGACAAGGCCCACCTCCAGGGATTCAAGGTACTTGATCCCGCCCCAGATCAGGTTGGATGACTCGCTGCTGGTGAAACCGGCAAAATCGCGGCTGTCCACCAACACAACCTTTGCCCCGGCGCCAGACAGTGCCGCAGCACTGGCCGCTCCGTTGATCCCGCCGCCGATGACCAGCACATCGTAGGCCTGTTCTGAAGCCTGGCTCAGTTGCTCTGTTCGTTGATTCACGTATTGTTTCTAATCAGAAACCACAGGGGGTGGGCTACTGACCATCGCGCCCTATGGGATCAGACCATGCAGGGTCATTCCGAGATATCACTAGCCGTTGCAACATGAAGCCGGGTTTCCGATTCCGCCAGCACCGCTCTTAACTCCGGTGGCGGTGTGATATCTGTAAAAAAATCAGAGACCTGAGAAAAATGGCCTAGCCGGACCATCGCGTTACGATTAACCTTACTGTGATCCGCCACCAGAAACACGTTGCGTGAATTTCTGATGATCTCTTGGGCCACCCGGACTTCTCGGTAATCAAAGTCCAGCAACGTGCCATCCCCTTCAATTCCTGAAACTCCAATCACGCCAAAATCAACTTTGAATTGCCGAATAAAATCCACAGCGGACTCACCCACCACAGCACGGTCGCGGCTGCGCACCAACCCGCCGGTCACAATCAGTTCGATTCCAGGATTATCTGCAAGGATCCTGGCCACATTGAGGTTGTTTGTAATTACCCTGAGCTTCTTGTGCCCGCTGAGCGCCTTTGCTACTTCCTCAGTTGTTGTTCCTATATTGATAAACAAAGATGCGTTTTCTGGAATCAGTCCAGCGGCAAGACGGCCAATCTGTCTTTTAGGATCCGCGTTCAGGGTCTGGCGCGCGGTATAGGCGATATTCTCGACACTGGAACTCGGCAGCATCGCACCCCCGTGATGCCGCTCTGCCAGCTGCTGACGGCAAAGCTCCGCGATATCACGTCGAGCTGTCTGGGTGGTGACTGAAAACTTCTTGGCTATGTCGGTTACCGATACCGAGCCGTTAATCTGGATGATCTGAAGAATTTGTCGCTGTCTGGGGTTAAGCTTCACCGACTGTCCTCCTAGATGTTGTGCCAGAGCGTTCGTAGAGGCATGATATTCCCTGGGAATGTTCTTTTTAGTTTTTATTTGTATTTTTATGTCTGATATTGTACCTTTTCTGAAAGATGATTGATAGTCTGATGACAAAAACCTCTCAACTGCTGGCCATAGACCAAGGCACAACCAGTTCCCGTGCCATGCTGTTCGATGACACAGGCAATGTCCTGCATGTGGCACAACGAGAAT